>CAWEFS010000011.1:0-109183 GCA_963808375.1 uncultured Actinomycetota bacterium
TTCGCATCGAGTAGGTCAGGGGTTCGATTCCCCTTAGCTCCACCGATGCGATGTCTCGGGACATCGTGCACATGTGTCTCAGGACATCGTTCACGGTTTTGTTTGTGGTTGGTAGTTCCTGGTCGGGTCGAGGTGAAGCTCTCGCAGGAGTTGGCCGTCGGTAGTCACCACTCGGATGTGTAAGTCGTGGACGAGGATCAAGACGTGAGTGCCGGCGTGGCGGCGTGGAGTACCCCAGGTTTTGTTCCTACTCGGTTGCGAGGGCCGGGGTTGGCTTACTCGCAGTGTGTGAGGTGCCGGTGAGGGCGGCCTCGTACTCGGCGGGTGGAACATAGCCGAGGGCTTCGTGCAGGCGTTCCTGGTTGTACCAGGCCACCCATTCAGCAGTCGAGAGTTCGACGTCGTCGATGCATCGCCAGGGTTTGCCGCGGTTGACTAATTCGGTCTTGTAGGCAGCGTTGACCGCCTCGGCGAGGGCGTTGTCATAACTATCGCCACGCGACCCGACTGAGGGCGCGATCCCGAGTTCGGCCAGCCGGTCGGTATAGGCCAGCGATAGGTACTGCGATCCGCGGTCGGAATGATGGATCAACTCGGATAGTGTCGAATTCGACTGCCAAACTGCGTGGTTGAATGCTTGCAGCGGGAGGTCCTGAGTGCGCATCGTCGCCGAGACCGCCCAGCCGACGATCTTTTTGGTGCAGGCGTCGGTGACGAACGCGGTGTAGCAGAACCCTTGCCAGGTCCGCACGAAGGTGATGTCGGCAACCCACAAACGGTTCGGTATCGAGGCTTTGAACTGGCGGTTGACCAGATCAGCCGGCCGGGCAGCAGCCGGGTCGGTGACGGTCGTGAACACTGGCTTTCCGCGCTGCACGCCGTGCAACCCTGCCTTGCGCATCAGCCGGCGGGTCTGCTCGCGGCCCAGGTGCCAGCCCTTGCGTTTCATGGCCTGGTGCATCTTTTTGACGCCGTACACCGAGTAATTCTGCAGGTGTACGGCGCGAAGGTCGGCGATTAGCTGCTCGTCGCGGATCTCGCGGTCTGACGCCGGCCGGGTCTGGGCCGCCCGGTACCCGCGTGCAGTGAGGAAACCCGGGATAGCTACCCGCAGAACACGACAAATGAGCTCGACCCCGAACTGACCGCGATGAGCATCGATGAAGGCGATCATTTCGTCGCGGGGCGGTCGAGCTCCGCGGCAAAAAACGTAGACGCTGACTTTAAAATCTCATTGGCCCTGCGCAATTCGGCAACCTCTCGCTTGAGCTTGCGGATCTCGGCATGCTCAGAACTGGTCGTGCCCAGACGCTGCCCGGCATCAACCTGAGCCTTGCGCCGCCACCGACGCACCGACTCCTCCGAGATACTCAGTTTGCCGGCCACGGACTTGATGGCCTCGAACTCCGATACTTCCGAGGCCTCCATCATGGTGTCCAACAACCGCAACGCACGCTGCCGGAACTCCGGCGGATACTGACGGGGCATAGCTTCCAATCCTCCTATGAAGATCGGAACAAAACCTGGGGTACTCCAGCGGCCCATGCCAATGTGGTGGAGGCGGCTGTTGTGGCGCAGGGTGAGCTTGCCGTTGCTGTCGATGCGGTCGTGGCGGATGCGATAAGCGCCGGCATGCAGTGGGGTGCCGGTCGGGGTTGCTTTGGGTCGGGCCAGGTAGGCCTGCCGGGGGGTGCGACGGCCAAGTGCGCGGTGCGGGCGCACGGTGTTGTAGTAGGCGCAGAAAGTGTCGAGCTGGGCTTGTAGCTGCGCGATGGTTGGCGCCGGGCGCTGGTGGATGAGCCATTTTTTGAGGGTTTGGTGGAAGCGCTCCACTTTGCCGCAGGTTTGCGGATGGTAGGGGCGGCAGTGACCAAAGCTGATGCCGCAGGCATGCAGGGTGACTTCAAGGGCGACGCGGCCGGTGCCGCGGTAACGGCCGGTGAAAACGGCTCCGTTGTCGCTGAGCAGGCTGGCCGGATTGCCATAGGCGGCAACGGCTTTGTTGAAGCTGCTATTGACGTCGCCGGCCTTGAACACATCGAGGGTATCGCTGCGCAGGCACAGCCGGGAGTGGTCGTCGAGGATGTTGAGGATCTCCACGTCGGTGCGGTCGGCGAGTCGCCAGTGGGTGATGTCGAGTTGCCAGCGTTCGTTGGGCTGCTCGGCCTGGAAGCGGATGTAGCTGCTTTTGGGGCGCTTGTGCGGCTGGGGGGTGACAAAGCCTCGTGCCGACAGGATCCGCCAAATCGTAGACACCGCCGGACTGACACCGTGGCGGTTTTGCAGGTGAAACGCGATCGTCGCCGCACCGGCCTCATGCCCATCGCGCTCCAGTTCCTTACGCAGCGCGATGACCTCATTTTCGATGTCTTTGGCGGTGCGCTTGGGGCTGTGCCACGGTCTTCGTGGGCGAGCTTGCAGACCCGCGTCGCCCTCGGACAAGTAGCGCTGGACAAGGGTGATCACCCACCGCCGTGAAACCCCGTACTCGCGGGCAACTTCACTTTTCGTTCGCCCTTCGACCAGCACGGCCGTGACCACCAACTGCGGCATTCCCATCGCTCAACCCTTACCGTCGGGTGTGAACGATGTCCCGAGACAGCTGTGAACGATGTCATGAACTCAGACACCCTTAGCTCCACCGAGTTTGAGCAGGCCAGGACGTATGCGGCCTGCTGGGGAACTTCCGCCGTCCGCGGAGCGTCCGGAGTAACTCGGATGGCGTCGTTCAAGCGGTCCGCAACCTCTTCGAGGTCTTCGTCGAAGAGGTCGGCGTAGGTGTCGAGGGTCATCGAAGCCTTTGCACGTCCAGCCTTCGTTGCACGGCTCTTATGTTGGCCCGAGCACTGACCGCGGCGGTGAGTCCGCTCAAACCATTGCCGCCACGCTGGGGTCAACCGCGCAACGGTTCACCGAGTGCTGGCCGAGTCGGCTGATTCCGCCTGAGCATCATTGCGTGCTCACGGATTAAACGCCGGAGCCAGGAAGCGTCGAATAGTGCGCTGTTCGACACGACCGCTGGCAAGCGGCCAGTAGGCCAGTGATAGGACGATCCGCACGATCCACTGTGCTGCCTCGGAGTCGTCATCGGTGATTCCGGTCAGTTCTGCTGCGAGGTGGCTCAGCACTTGCGATGAATGCAACTCGCCCAAGTCCAGGGATACGCCGGAACTCAGCATGATCTGACGTAGCGGAGCCGACCTGATCTGCTCAAGGGCCACCGTCACGGCAGCAACGACCCGTTCCGCGCCTCTCAGTTCCTTCACGGCAGCGCGGACTTCGTCGATGATTCCCGAGGAAAGTCGGATCAGCACCGCGTCGCGTATCTGGCTCTTGCCGCCTGCGTAGCGATAAATGGTGGCTCTCGAACAGTGGACCCGCGCCGCGAGCGTGTCGATGTCCAGGGCATCCAGGCCATCGCGGACAACGAGGTCTGTTGCGGTCGCGTAGATCCGATCAGCCGCCGCTGCCCATCGGTCGCCGCCAACGACCCAGTCCGTAGGTCCCATGACTATCCACTCTGTTGAATCGGTCGCGCCGCCTTTTCTCAGCTGTGAGACAGAGTAGGTCATACGTGTCAGCGAAGATGCTGGTCTGAGTCACTCGTTGAGACGCCATACCCACCACGCGCAGGAAGGTGATTGCAACTTCGCCGAACTGCATTGACGCCGCAGTCTTGGCCGCTCAGCGTTGAGCAATGACCTCGAGTGAGGGTGGACTCGGCTTGGCGCTCTTTGAAGAGCAATTCGTTCAGAACCCGCACCCGCTCTACGCACGCATGCATCAGGTTGGACACGTCCACCGGATCGGCGAGTCTGACTTCTATGCCGTGAGCAGTTGGGAGGCTGTCAACGAGGCGGTCGCACGCTGCGCCGACTTCTCGTCCAATTTGACCGCGACAATGATGTACCAGCCCGGAGGTGATGTCACCGCTTTTCACATCGGGGAACTCGGCGGACCCACCCAAGCACTAGCCACTGCCGATGAACCGACGCACGCCGTGCATCGAAAGATGCTGCTCCGTCAGCTCGCCGCCAAGCGCGTCCGCGCCTTCGAACCCTTCGTCGGTGATACCGCTACCCATATCTGGAACGCGCACGCCCAAGACGGGCACATCGAATGGATGAGCGCGATGGCCAACCGCCTGCCGATGATGATTGTCGGTCGAATCATCGGCGTACCCGACGCCGACATCGACAAGCTCATCCGCTGGGGCTATTCCGCAACCCAGGTGGTCGAGGGCCTCGTCACCCAAGCCCAGATGGACGCCGCCGGCATCGCCGTGATGGAACTCAGCGCCTACATCACCGAACAGTTCCAGTACGCGGCAGGGAACCCCCAAGACGACCTGCTCGGTGACCTCGCCACTGCATGTGCATCAGGTGAACTCGACGACTTCGTGGCCTTGGCCATGATGATTACGCTATTCAGCGCAGGCGGCGAATCTACGGCATCACTTATCGGTTCCGCTGCATGGATTCTCGCGACACAGCCCGACATACAGCAGCAGGTTCGTAGTCATCCCGAACAACTGGGTGCGTTCCTCGAAGAGGTGCTCCGCTACGAGCCGCCCTTCCGGGGTCACTACCGGCACGTCGTCAACGACACGGAACTCGGTGGCGTCGGCTTAGCGGCGGGATCTCGCCTACTGCTGCTGTGGGGTGCAGCCAATCGCGACCCCTCCCACTTCGCTGACCCCGATCAGTTCCGCCTCGACAGACAAGGCGCAAAAGGGCACGTCACCTTCGGCAAAGGCATCCACTTTTGCGTCGGAGCGGCGCTCGCTCGACTAGAGGCCACCGTCGTGCTCGGCCAACTCTTGGAACGGACCGCGAATTTCACCGCCACCGACATAGGCGACTGGCTCCCCAGCCTTCTGGTGCGCCGATTGCAACACCTGCAACTCGCGTACGAATAGAAACTTGCTTCGATGTGCCGCTTATAAGGACGGAGTGAATTGGCTCAGATCGTAGATGCCGAGGCTCTTTTCGATGTCAGCGACCTTGTCAACCACGCTCTCAAAGCCGGTTGGGCCGAACCGCCGATGTTCCTCATCCTCGAAGGTCTCAGCCAGGTCGCGAAAGTCCTTGGCGGGCATGACCTCGCGCAACGCTGGGAACACCACGGTATCTTCGCGAGCTTCGTGTGGCTCATACATTCGGATGAAGGCCGCCATGTCGCGCTCCAGGGCGTCTCGGGCAGGTTGGTCGAGTACAACTGCCGCGCTGGTGGCGGCAAGCACCCGGTCAGTCAGCGTGCGGCCCCGCTGGTGTTGGGTCCGCAAGATGGCAGTGACGTCGCGAAGTCTGCCTGCCTGTTCTAGCTTGGGGAAGACAAACTGCTCTTCGAGGTGTTCGTGGTAGTCCTCGATGAAACTTCGGATGATGCCTGCGCTGGCATTAAGCGCCTGCACTGGGGCTTGATCGGCGGCATGTAAGCGCTGAATTCCTTCGCGATATATCAGCAGCACTCGCTTGAGCACGCCGTGCTCGCGCATTAAGTCCTCTGGCGGAGTTACACCGGCATCATCGTCTGGAGGTGCGCCTGAATGTCCCGCGTGCGGCTGACTCTTGCACGCCGACAGGGCCGCGCCGCCGACAGCTGATATCGACATCCCCAGCAGGAACCGTCGATCGATAGCGGGCATCTTCTCTGACACCGTGACGCCTTTCCCCGAAGACCCGTTATCGAGCCGAGTTGATATCGTATACCGATATCGATAATCGATCCCGTAGGGGGTGCGCGTGTGAAGTCGGTGCTGCCGCAGAGTTGGTTGGGGTGAAGTGGTCAGCCAATTCCTGCGTGGCGCAGTGCGACTGCACATCCTGCACCACGCAGATATCGGACCCGTGCACGGCGCGTGGATGACCGAGGAGTTGGCCGGTCACGGCTACAACATCTCTCCGGGCACGCTGTATCCGATGCTGCATCGCATGCAGAATGACGGGCTGTTGACCTCACGCACAGAGGTGGTGGACGGACGTGGTCGTCGGGTCTATGCGATCACCGACAAGGGTCGCGCAGTGCTTGTCGAGGAACGCAAGGCGCTCGCCGAATTGGCCGCCGAAGTTCTTAGCCGCCAACAAGAGTCATGACGGCAGAGCATCCGGACAACGAATCGGCTAACAGCAGCAGTTCGGATCGAGCACGGTGCACAGTGCGACCAGCGCGTCCCGTCGCGGTCGGTGATACACGTTCATGCCGCGACGTTCGGACTCGACCAGACCTGCGCGGCGCAACTGTGACAAGTGATGACTAACAGTGGACTCGCCGAGTTGGACAGCCGAGGCTAGATCGCAGCTACACACCTCGCCCGCATCGGAGCTGAACAGCAGTGACACGAGCTTCACCCGCACCGGATCGGCTAAAGCCTTGAGTCGCAATGCAATTGCCAAGGCGGCGGCATCATCGACGGGTCCAGCGGCGACCGGCGAGCAGCACACTGGCGCGGACATATCGACCACCGGCAATGTCTTGGGCATGAGACCATCCTGCCACAGGGATTGACATATATCGAAGAACTGGCATCATCGGTGTTATTGCTAGTTCGACATAAGCCGCAGAGGTAAGGGGAAGCCACCATGTCCCGCGTTCAACTCGCACTCAACGTCGACGACCTCGACGACGCGATCACGTTCTACTCCAAGCTGTTCAACACCGCCCCCGCCAAAGTCAAATCGGGCTACGCGAACTTCGCGGTTACCGAACCACCTCTGAAGCTCGTCCTCATCGAAAACCCAGGGCATGGTGGAACTCTGAACCATCTCGGCGTCGAGGTGGAGTCCACCGATGCCGTCCACTCCGAGACGGCACGCCTGACCAACGAAGGACTGTTTACCGCCGAGGAACTCGGAACCACCTGTTGCTTTGCCACACAGGACAAGGTGTGGGTCACCGGGCCTACTGGGGAGAAGTGGGAGGTCTACGCCGTCCTCGCGGACTCGGAATCGTTCGGCGCGGACTCGTTGATCCTGGAGCACTCCGACGGTACTGGAGGCGTCTGTTGCACTGGAGCGAAGAAAGACAACACGACGGGCACGTCGTGAGCCAGCGGACGCAGGGTGAGGCGTCGCCTGCTGTCGTGGAGAAGCTGTCGCGGCTCGACCGACTCCTGCCGGTGTGGATCGGCCTTGCGATGGCTACGGGTCTACTACTCGGGCGACTGATCCCAGACCTCAACAACGCCCTGAATCATGTTCAGATGGATCACATCTCGCTGCCCATCGCCTTCGGTCTACTGGTGATGATGTACCCGGTGCTGGCCAAGGTCCGCTACGACCGGGTCGACACCGTGACCGGTGACCGCAAGCTACTCGCAAGCTCCCTCACCCTGAACTGGCTCGTCGGCCCGGCCGTGATGTTCGTGCTGGCGTGGCTCCTGCTGCCCGACTTACCCGACTACCGCACCGGCCTGATCATCGTCGGTCTCGCCCGTTGCATCGCCATGGTGATCATCTGGAACGACCTCGCCTGCGGAGACCGCGAAGCCGCAGCAGTGCTGGTCGCGCTCAATTCGATCTTTCAGGTCATCATGTTCGCCGCGCTCGGCTGGTTCTACCTGTCGGTCCTCCCCGGCTGGCTCGGCCTGCAACGAAGCGCGATCACCACCTCGCCGTGGCAGATCGCTCAATCCGTGCTCGTCTTCCTCGGCATCCCTCTGCTCGCCGGATACCTCACCCGACGCTTCGGCGAGAACACCAAGGGACGCGACTGGTACGAGTCCGCGTTCCTGCCCAGGATCGGGCCGTGGGCGCTCTACGGGCTGCTCTTCACCATCGTGATTCTCTTCGCGCTGCAAGGACACCAGATCACCAGCCGGCCACTCGACGTCACGCGCATCGCGGTGCCGCTACTGGCCTACTTTGCGATCATGTGGGTCGGCGGTTACCTCTTGGGCGCGGTCCTCGGATTGGGCTATCGACGCACAACGACGTTGGCGTTCACCGCCGCCGGCAACAACTTCGAATTGGCCATCGCGGTCTCCATCGCGACCTACGGGGCTACCTCCGGCCAAGCCCTCGCCGGTGTCGTCGGTCCCCTTATCGAGGTCCCGGTCCTCGTAGCTTTGGTCTACGTATCCCTCGCCCTGCGAGAACGATTCGCTGCCGTCGCCCACGAAGGTGAGGCGTGATGTCAAGCGCTAAGCCCGCCGTGCTGTTCCTCTGCACCCACAATGCAGGCCGCTCCCAGATGGCCGTGGGATTCCTCAAACACCTCGCAGGCGACCACGCCAGCGTCTACTCGGGCGGGTCAGAACCCGCTGCCGAAGTCAATCCCGCCGCTGTCGCAGCCATGGCAGAAAAGGGCATCGACATCGCCAACGAACAACCGAAGCAGTGGAGCATGGACATGCTCGAAGCCGTGGACGTGGTGATCTCCATGGGCTGCGGTGATTCCTGCCCGGTCCTGCCCGGACGCCGCTACGAGGATTGGGTTTTGCCCGACCCAACCGGACAATCACTTGATTCGATAAGACCGATCCGTGACCAGATCGAACGGCGGGTGCGCACGTTGCTCAGCCAGCTAGGGTTTCCGGAGGGGGGTGGGGGGTTTGGCTTCTGATTCCCGTCTGGTTCCTGGCTTATGGATTACGCGTGCGGTGGTCATCGAAAGGTGGGTCAATTGGCACGCCTAACCCGCAGGTCACTCGCTCAAGCTTGGCTTCAACTGGTTGTCTGTCAAAAGTTCGATCAAGCCACGTTTACCGACTTGGTCGAGCGGCTCAGCAGCTTGCCAGCGCCGAAGCGGGTCGCAAACACCCAGACCCACGACGGGAAAGTTCAATGCGGCCGTGACGGTCCTGGGTAAATAGCCGATCGGCGTGAACACCCCGGCGACATGGCTCATCCCATTAGGCAGTAACAGCCCTGCTCCCGTCAGGCCGACCGCGGGGTTGCGCCGGCACCAAAGCGCGGCAACCGGCAGCGCGAACCAAACGACCGGCACATTGACGGCCACAAAGAATGAGGGGGCAAGCGGGAGGCCCCGAGATTGTGAAAGCCGAATACGCTGCAGGCGGTGACCGGGAAGTGGTAGGCGCGGCCTTCGGCATCGACGCCGTATTCCTCGAAGTTGTGCAGTAAGTAGGCCGCGACCGTCAGGGTTCACCTGATGCTTCATCGCCAATCTTCGCCCTTCCGATTCGACGGCTCGCATCGATCCGCCCGGTCGCTCGCTGTGCTCGGTTATCGCGCGCACGCCCGGCCGCCATACCCGAGTGCCGTTTGAAGGATGCAACGACGGGTAGGCTCGGTTGCGACCACGAAACGAATAGGCACTGAAAAGGAGGCGACCCATGGGCGCTGAGGACAAGATCAGCAACAAAGTCGATGACCTGGGCGGAAAAGCCAAAGAGGCCACTGGCAACGTGACCGGTGATGACAGCACCAAGAACGAGGGCAAGTTCGACCAGGCCAAGTCGAGCCTGAAGGACGCCGGCGAAAAGGTGAAGGACGCGTTCAAGGACTGACTTAGACATCTCACAGGTGGCCACCGGAGCGAGGTCTCCGGTGGCCACCTCTTTCGCCGAGAAGGGTTGCCTGAGCTGTTCTCGACGCACCGACCGCCTGAGTACGCTCGAATGAAGCGTTAGGAAGGTGGGCGATGCTTGCAGCGTTCGGATTCGAAACCCTGGGTGTGGTCGTCGGAGACATGTTTTTCGTCGACCCGTCCCCGATGACCGGTCAGGAGACCCCGGAGCGAGGAGTCAGACTGGAGCTTCGCCTCGTCGACCGGGCCGACCCCAGGGGATCGATTTACGCCGGTGTCCCGATCACGTTCAACCGCCCGGTCTGGCGGGTGGACCTTTTCGGCTCCACCGAGAGCCCACCTGGGACGCTGGACCGGGCACATCACCACCCCCGTTTCGATGGCTGGGAGCCCGGGCGCCGGCATTTCGTTCCCGAGCTGTCAGCCGACCCGGTGTCCTGGCTGGCCGACCAGCTGGCCGACCCGGCGACCGTGCTGGCCCGCGCCGGCGTCGAACCTGACGAGGTGACCGAAGCCGACAAAACCGGACTCGCCGCGGCAGCGCCGGAAATAGTCGCAGCTGTGAAACGGATGCTCGACGCGGTGCGAGACGGGGACTTGGCGCCGGCCCCTCCGGAGCCAGTCGCTGCCGCCCGCACCGGTTGGCTTTGAGTCCGATCTAGCGAACCGAACCGGAGCAGCTTCAAGGCTCGGGCACGATCAGCACAGGGCGACCATGCCGACGAGTCAGCTGCCGTGAGACGGATTGACCTGCAATCGTTTCGATAAACGAGTGCATTCCGCCACGCGGGCCGCCGACGACGATCATGAGCGCGTCCGTTTGGTCGGCCAGCTTGGCGATGACCTCGCCGGGCCGCCCGTGTGCGACGTGGTAGGTCCACTTCATGTCGAGCCGGTCGAGAACACTTCGTGCGGCGGTCTCGTCGTCGATGAGATGTCTACTGAGTTGTTCTTCCCAATCACAAGCGTCGGGATCGGTGGGAAGGTCGTCGGCATCGGCGACATGCACGACATGGAGGTGCGCGCGAAGTCGCTGCGCGATGCCGATAGCAAAAGCGAGTGCGGCGGAACTGCCGGGCTGCAGGTCCCAGCCAACAACGAGTTGTGGTGCCGGCAGTCGTCCGGTGCTCGTGAAGGCGTCATTACTCATCGCCGTTGCCTCCTTGACCTCTCGTCACAGCATCCATGCCACAGCCAGCCCTGCACCACAAACGGCCACCGATGTAACGAGCGAGCCGAGAGCATTGGCCAGTGCCATGAGTCGCCGGTTCTGCTCGGCGAGGCGGACGGTCTCGAAGCTTGCCGTGCTGAAAGTCGTGTAACCGCCGCAAAATCCGGTTCCGAGTACCGTCTGCCAAGCAGCCGGCTGATGATGAAGAAGCACCGCACCGGCCAAGATGCCGAGCAGAAATGACCCGGAGGCATTGATGGAGAACGTGGCCCACGGGAAGCGTGATGACCGGCGAAGGTTCACCAAGGCGTCGACGAGAAATCGGCTCACCGCGCCAACGGCCCCGAAGACCAGAGTCAGCGCAGTGATCATGCCCGTGCACGCCCGTGAAAGCCGGCTGCGCACACGATCCCTAGCCACGCGGTGACAACGCCGCCGACGACGCTGGCGCCGCCGTATTCGATTGCGGTCGCTACGTGCGCGTTCCTGCTCAGCAGTGAAACTTCCAGCGCCAGAGTGCTGTAGGTGGTGAAAGCTCCACATCCACCGGTTCCGCAGCACAACCGGATACGCTGCCGAAGCTTGGTGTGATCTCCTGCCCGCACCAACCCTTCGAGCAGGGCACCCAACACGAACGCGCCGGACAGATTGACCAGAAACGTCGCCCACGGCCAGTGCGCGCCGTCATGTGGTAGGACGATATCGAATGCTTGGCGCAATGCGGTGCCGACAACTCCGCCGGCGAACACCCACAGCAATGCAGATGGCGTTAAGTGCAGCGGCCGGGCCAGTGGTGCGTCCGGATCAACAGGCAATTCCGGGTGGGTGTCCGGACCGGCACCGCTCGGTTGATCTGGCACAGTTAGCCCCTAACCATCGACTTCGACTGGGAGGAACTATCAGCCCACAGGCGGTTCGAGCGTCGACGCTCAGGCGAGATCCTTCACCCGCTGCAGCACATTACCGAACCCTGACAACTCACGGGTTCAGCAGGACTTTGATGGCGCGACGCTCGTCCATCGCGCGGTAGCCCTCGGCGACTTGCTCGAGCGGCAACACACTGTCGAAAACCTTGCCGGGCGCGATCTTCCCGTCCAAGACCCGGGTGATCAGATCCGGCAGAAACCGCCGCACCGGCGCCGGACCGCCGCGCAGTCCGACCTGCAGCTGGAACAACTCTTCGCCGGGGATTGCAACGTCGTGCGGGACACCGACAAATCCGACGAAGCCGCCGGGCCGCGTCGAATGAATCGCCTGGGTCATCGCACCGGCGGTGCCCACGCACTCCAGGGTGGCGTCGGCGCCGATGCCTTCCGTCATGTCCTTGATACGCCCGACACCGTCGTCCCCACGCTCCTCGACGACGTCGGTCGCACCGAATTGCTTGGCCAGCGCCTGGCGTGGCGCATGCCGGCTCATGGCGATGATCCGTTCGGCACCCAATTGTGCCGCGGCGATGACGCCGCACAGTCCGACCGCGCCGTCACCGACAACGGCTACCGTCATGCCGGGCTTTACGCGCGCGCATTCGGCGGCGTACCAGCCTGTTGCCATCACGTCGGACAGGGTCAACAGGTCGGGAATCTGCTCGCGCGCGGGTTCCTCCGGCGTGGCGACGAGGTTGCCGTCGGCCATCGGGATCCGGATGGCCTCGGCTTGGCAGCCGGCCATCAAGATCCCGTTCAAGCACGCCGTCTGAATTCCGTTACGACAGTTGGGGCAGGTGTTGTCACCAGCGAAGAAGGGGCCGATGACGAATTGGCCGGGACGCACTATGCGCACCTCCGAGCCGACGGCCTCGACTATTCCGCAGTATTCGTGTCCGAACGGCTTGGGTTCGGGGACCGGAGTAATGCCCCGGTACTGCCACAGGTCGGACCCGCAAATGCAGGTCGCGGCGGTGCGGACGATGGCGTCGGTGGGTTCGACGATGGCGGGTTCCGGCAGCTGTTCCAGACGCACGTCGTCCTTGCCGTAGATGACTGCACCTTGCATTTCTCTCCTCAGGGGTTGGTCGGGTCCGGAGTACCCGCGATGTCGGCGCCAATTCGTCTCGCCTGAGTAATGTCAGTATCGAGCCAAGACGGTGCTTGGAGAACTCGAGGGAGCCTGATGACGAGCAACCCAGTCAAGCCGACGACGACCGATGGCGGTGTCCCGGCGCCCAGCGACGACCAGTCTTTGACCATCGGCCCCGACGGGCCCATCCTGCTGCACGATCATTACCTGATCGAGCAGATGGCCAACTTCAACCGGGAGCGGATCCCGGAGCGTCAGCCGCACGCCAAAGGTGGCGGGGCGTTCGGACACTTCGAGGTCACCGGTGACGTCAGCCGGTATACCCGCGCAGCGGTGTTTGCGCCGGGCACCAAAACCGACACACTGATCCGGTTCTCCACGGTCGCCGGCGAGCGGGGCAGCCCAGACACCTGGCGGGATCCGCGCGGATTCGCGTTGAAGTTCTACACCTCCGAGGGCAACTTCGACATGGTCGGCAACAACACGCCGGTCTTCTTCATGCGCGACCCGATGAAGTTTCAGCACTTCATCCGTAGCCAGAAGCGGCGGCTGGACAACAATTTGCGCGACAACAACATGCAGTGGGACTTCTGGACGCTCTCACCGGAGTCGGCGCACCAGGTGACCTGGTTGATGGGGGATCGCGGTATTCCGAAGTCCTGGCGGCACATGAACGGCTACTCCAGCCACACTTACAGCTGGATCAACGCCGACGGCGAGATCTTCTGGGTGAAGTACCACTTCAAGACCGATCAGGGCATCGACTATCTGACCCAGGAGGACGCCGACCGCATCGCCGGTGAGGACGGCGACTACCACCAGCGCGACCTGTTCAACGCGATCGAGGGCGGTGACTACCCGAGCTGGACGCTCAAAGTGCAGATCATGCCGTTCGAAGATGCCAAGACTTACCGGTTCAACCCGTTCGACCTGACCAAGGTGTGGCCGCACAGCGACTATCCGCTGCACGAAGTCGGCAAGCTGGTGCTCAACCGCAACGTCGAGGACTACCACACCGAAATGGAGCAGGCTGCGTTCGAACCGAACAACATCGTGCCGGGTACCGGTCTGTCGCCGGACAAGATGCTGCTGGCGCGCGGCTTCTCCTACTCCGACGCGCACCGCGCCCGGCTGGGCGTCAACTACAAGCAGATTCCGGTCAACACTCCGAAGGTCGAGGTGCACGCCTACTCCAAGGACGGTGCAATGCGGATCCGCAACGCCACCGATCCGGTCTATGCGCCGAACTCCTTTGGCGGGCCGCAGGCCGACCCGGCGCGGGTTGCAGAAGTGCATTGGTTCGCCGACGGGGAGATGGTCCGGCAGGCCTACACCTTGCGCCCCGACGACGACGACTGGGGCCAGGCCGGCACGCTGGTCCGTGAGGTGCTCGACGACGCGGCACGAGAACGGTTGGCGCACAACGTGATCGGGCATGTTCTCGAAGGTGTCAAAGAGCCGGTGCTGTCGCGGGTGTTCGAGTACTGGCGCAACATCGACCCTGACCTGGGCAAGAAGATCGAGGAAGGCGTCCGCAACGGCGGCTGACGCCAGTCCAACTCAACCCGACTTGCTCGCGGTCACGAACTGCAGGGGGTTTGGCCCCGGCGGCGGGTGTGATGACGTGTGTGGCCCCGGCCGTCTTCCGGCTCGTCGCTGCGCTGCCGGTGATCACGCCGCGGTCGTGTACAGCGCGCCGTCGGCAAACCCTCGGCGTTGGTCGCGCTGGTGGTCGCGGACTTCCTGAATCGCAGGGCGGCGCGCCGATCCGCCTAAGAGCAACTCCGTATCTGCAGGTGTCTTTATCAGGCCTACGGGTCTGTTTCCAGGGCTTTTCCCGATCTAGAGGCGCCTATCTGTTTGGCAAAGCGACTATAAGTTCTCTATTGCGCTTTATACCGGTCTGAAGGTATGTTTTCGTCGCGATAGATACACCGTCGGTATGCACAACCGGTCGCACCTCCCAGGGCTCCGCCTCTGGGTCGGCTTGCTTCCGCGAGGAGGAGCACATGTCGTTCGTGACCACGCAGCCGGAAATGCTGGCGTCCACGGCCGGAGAGCTGCAAAGCATCGGCTCTGCAGTCGCCGACGGCAATACGGCGGCGGCAGCCCCGACCACCGGGGTGGTTCCCGCGGCTGCCGACGAGGTGTCTGCGCTGACGGCGGCGCAGTTCGCCGCACACGCTCAGCTGTATCAGGCGATCAGTGCCCAAGCCACGACGATTCATGAATTGTTTGTGACCACCCTGGGGACCAGCGCGGGTTCGTACGCGGCCACCGAGGCCGCTAACGCCGCAGTGGCCCTCTGAGCCGGGAAGGTGCCAGCGATGGATTTCGGGGCCTTAACCCCGGAGGTGAACTCCGCCCGGATGTATGCCGGTCCGGGGCCGGAATCGATGCTGGCCGCCGCAGCCGCCTGGAAGGGGTTGGCCGCCGACTTGCAGTCGGCGGCCACCGCTTACACGTCGTCGGTTTCAGGGCTAACCAGCGGGCCGTGGCTGGGGCCGTCCTCGTCGGCGATGCTTGCCGCGGCCGCACCCTTTGCGGCATGGATGAGCGCGACCGCCGGCCAGGCTGAGCTGGCCGGCACCCAGGCACAAGCGGCAGCGGGCGCCTATGAGACAGCGTTTTCGATGACAGTGCCTCCGCCGGTGATCGCAGCCAACCGCACTCAGCTGGCGTCGCTGGTGTCGACCAACATCCTCGGCCAGAACACGCCGGCGATCGCGGCTACCGAGGCGCAATACGGCGAGATGTGGGCCCAGGACGCCGCGGCGATGTACGGCTATGCCGCGAACTCGGCGGCGACCATCGCGAACGCGACCCCGTTTACTGCGGCGCCGCAGATTACGAACACGGCCGGGCTGGCCACGCAGGGGGCCGCCGTTGCCCAGGCTGCCGGGACGACTGGCACGGGCGTGCAGTCGACGCTGTCGCAGCTGGTATCCGCGATTCCCACTGCGCTCCAGAGCCTGGCGTCGCCCGGCTCGTCGGCAACGGGACTTTCGGGAATCCTGAGTTCGCTTCTGGGCGGGTCTTCCTCCGCGTCCGCCGGGACAGGCGCGCTGGGCGGGCTCCTGGGATCCGGGATGGATGGGTTCTCGCTCGGCGGTTTGCTTGAGTCCTACGCGAGCTACCCGGGGTTTGCTGCCGTGTTCTTGGCGATATCCCCGCTTGAAACCCTTATTAGTTCGCCGCTGGCCGCCGCACTAACGCCCTCAGCCACCTTAGCCGACGTAGACGGGGCGGCGGGGGCGGATGCCGTCGATGGAGGGCTGGGGTCGGATGCGGCCGGTGCAGCGTTGGGGTCGGATGCGGCCGAAGGTGGGCTGGGGTCCGGATTCGTTGACGGCGCTGGCGGTTTCGCAGACTCGGGCACTTTGGCGGGCCTAGGGGAAGCCGCTTCAGCCGGCGCGTTGTCGGTGCCGCCGAGCTGGGGTTGGGCCGCGGCGGGCCCGGCGGCGATGCTGGGTGGCGCGCCGTTGGCGTTGGCATTGCCGGACCTCGATCTGGGTGCGGCAGGTGCGCTACCACTGGCTGCTGGGCTACCACTCATGATGGGCGGGCTCCCGCGGGCCGCCGCAGCGGGCACAGGAAGTACAACTGCTGCCAAATACGGGCCGGCTCGCCCCGTGGTGGCGCGACCGCCAGCCGCCGGGTATCCGCCCCTCCCCGAATCCCCGGCGGCGCAGGCATATCCGGTGCCGGCCGGATTTCCGACTAACGGTCACGCGCCTCCTGGATACCGGCCGGCCATCGTTTATCTGCCGGTCAACGGGAACGGACACGCGCCGGCGAAGGTGTGACAGGTGAGCGACTGTTCGTCAGGTCGCAATAGGACATTTCTAGTAGAGCTTCACCGAGGAGATATCAAAGTGCCTACGAGTTTCATGACCGATGCCGTGAACACGCTGCCGGGGGCCGGTGTCAACATTGCCGGTACCGACTGCGCCGTCGGCTCCAGCTGGGCCTGACAGAATCGCGACGGAGTTTAGCTGTGACACTTCGTTCTGAGACACCAAAGACTCGGCAGCTTTTGCAGCGGACCGATACATCAATGGTTTGCAATGCGCCAGCGGAGCCAGAGGACGCTCGCGCCGGAGACTTCCGTACATCGACTCGCCCAGGCTCGCAGCAGTGCAGCGCGGCAGCAAGCATCAGTGAGATGACATCCATCCCCTCGTTGCGGACACCTGACTTCAACGCATCCGCGACGCTACCTACGATTCCCCGGTCCCTCCGCGCACGTTGGCAGCAACGCTACGGCAATTGGCTTGCGGCTTCAGATGCCATCGTTATCAGCGGTGTCGTGGCGACGGCACAGATTCTGCGATTCGGAAACGTGACTCGTGGCAGCCTATGGGCGGGATATGCATCAGTTGCCTACTCGGCGGTCTCGGTACTAATCGTGTTGGCGTGGGGTCTGGTCCTAACGATCTGCCACACCCGTTCGCAGCAAGTGATTGGAGCTGGGCCGGAGGAGTTTCGCCGGGTATGGACCGCCACCTTGTGGGTGTTCGGAGTCATCGCCGTCATCTCGACTCTGTTCAAGCTTGAGATCGCACGTGGTTATCTGGCGATCGCATTTCCGCTCGGCCTTCTCGCATTGTCCGTCAGTCGCCACTTGGCCCGTAGGTACCTCACAGCGCAGCGCCGACGGGGCCGCTGCATGACCGCGGTGCTCGCGGTCGGCGAACCCATATCGGTCACGGTCCTTGCGCAGTCGCTGACCCGGCGGCCTGCCGAGGGCTACACCGTAGTCGGTGCCTGCACTCTCGGTGCTCCCGAGTACGAGAACATCGTCGTTCCCGGCCTTAAGCCGGTGCCCGTGTTCCCCTACCGGGGTGACATCCGACACGCCATTGCAGCGTCGCACGCCGACACGGTCGCGTTGACTTCGGCAGCGGAGCTAGGGCCAGAAGGCATCCGCGACCTGTCGTGGCAATTGGAGAAGCTTGGCGTCGACTTGGTCGTGTCACCGGGAATAGTCGACGTGGCCGGCCCCAGGCTGACCGTGCGTCCGGTGGCCGACCTACCGCTGATACACGTCGACAAGCCGCAGTATCAGGGGGCCAAGCGGTTTCAGAAGCGCGCATTCGATGTTTGCTTTTCACTGCTGGCGCTTCTGGCAGCGTCACCGATCATGATCGTTGCCGCCGTGGCGGTGAAGGTCACCAGCCGGGGCCCGGTCTTCTATCGTGCTGAACGCATCGGTCTGGACGGTGCGCCCTTCCGAATGATCAAGTTTCGCACCATGGTTGTGGACGCAGATCAGCAACTGGCAGAGGTGGCCGACCTCAACGACAGCGTCGGCGGTGTGTTGTTCAAGATCCGCAAGGACCCCAGAGTGACTCGGGCAGGCCGGGTTCTGCGCCGGTACAGCATCGACGAGCTGCCGCAATTCATCAACGCGCTACGTGGCGAGATGAGCGTAGTCGGACCCCGCCCGCCGCTGCGCTGCGAAGTCGAGACCTACGACCACCGGGTCAGGCGACGGCTGCTGGTACGCCCCGGGATAACCGGACTGTGGCAGGTCAGCGGCCGCTCCAACCTGCCCTGGGAGGACTCAGTGCGGCTGGACCTGTCGTATGTGGAGAACTGGTCGATGTTAAGCGATCTGGTGATCGCGGCGAAGACCGTAACGGCAGTGTGCCGCGGTTCGGGTGCGTATTAGCAGCATGGAAACTTCACTCGCGCGGATGACGGTCCCCGGCGGCAACAGCAAGTCATCGATCAAAGCACCCCGCACCGCAACGGCAGTCACATTCATTGGAATCAACTACCTTCCGGAGCCGCTCGGCATCGCTCCCTACTCGACGGGCCTGTGCAGCGACCTTGCACGGAGAGGCTACGACGTCAAGGTCATCACCGGCGTCCCGCATTACCCGGAGTGGCGGGTCGCGCCGCAGTATCGGTGGACGTGGAAGTCTGTCGAGACCATCGACGATGTGCCCGTCACCAGGTTGAGGCATTCGGTGCCGCGGCGAGTCACCACCTCCGGCCGGCTGTTGATGGAAGGTACTTTCGGAGTCCGCGCCGCTTTGTCGAACTGGGATCGACCTGACGTCGTCATCTGCGTGACACCTGCGCTTATATCAACAGCCCTGTTGTGCATGAAGTTTCGCGCTCTAGGACCGCACCGCCCCGCATTGGGGGTCTGGGTGCAGGACCTCTATTCGGCCGGACTGGCTGAAACGCAACTTGCCGGCTCAGCCGCCTCCGGAGCGGCCAGCCAGCTGGAGAGCTGGGTCTTGGGACAGGCCGACGGTGTTGCGGTGATCCATGACAGGCTCCGTAATCGACTGCTTGACGGTCTCGGCGTGAATCCAGCGAAGGTCACGACTATCAGGAACTGGTCGCATGTTTCGTCGGGCGCACGCTCCGACCGGGACGCCGACCGTAAGCGACTCGGGTGGGCACCCGACGAGATCGTGGTCCTGCACGCCGGAAACATGGGCGTCAAGCAGGGTCTTGACAACGTTGTGCGCGCGGCGGAGCTGGCAGACCACAAGAACCCCAAAATTCGCTTTGTTCTTTTGGGCGACGGGAACCAACGAAAGTCGCTGGAAGAGTTGGGCCGAGGCGTGCGGTGCCTGCAGATCCATGACCCGCTTCCCGACGATGACTTCGCGGCGGCGCTGACGGCCGCCGACATACTTCTGGTGAACCAGAAGCCGGGGGTCACCGAGATGTCAGTACCCAGTAAGTTGACCTCCTACTTCCAAAGCGGCACCGCGGTCTTGGCCGCAATCGATGAATCGAGCGGGGCCGCTGAAGAGATCCGGAATTCCGGTGCGGGCATCGTTGTCGACAGCGGAGACCCGGGCCTTCTGCTAGACGCGATTACCGCGCTTGCCGGCGATGCAACGCTGAGAACGAGGCTCGGCGCCAACGGCGCCGCGTACGTCAGGACGGTGCTCAGCGCGCGGAATTCGCTGGATTGCTTCGATGCATGGATTGAACAGCTCTGTGCAACGCGACGGCGTTGACACTTCGGAATCGGATCGACACAGCTCAGTTGGATTTGCCAGGCAGGAGAGATGACTAATGGCGCGACGCGCGATCATAACGGGAATCACCGGGCAGGACGGCTCGTACCTTGCCGAACTGCTCTTGAGCAAGGGCTACGAGGTTCACGGATTGATCCGAAGGGCGTCGACATTCAACACCATCCGAATCGACCACATATACCAAGACCCGCATAGCCCCGACGCTCGGCTGTTCTTGCACTACGGCGATATCAGCGATGGGGGAAGACTGTCGTCGCTGTTGGTGAAAATCAACCCGGACGAGGTTTACAACCTGGCGGCGCAGTCTCACGTGCGGGTGTCCTTCGACGAACCAGAGAACACCGGCAACATCACCGGTATCGGCTCGGTCCGCCTGCTAGAAGCCGTGCGGTTGGCAGGTTTGTCATGCCGGTTCTACCAGGCGTCGAGTTCGGAGATGTTCGGCGCCACGCCGCCGCCGCAGAATGAGTCGACGCCTTTTCACCCGCGCTCCCCGTACGGCGCCGCAAAGGTGTATTCCTACTGGATTACCAAGAACTATCGCGAATCCTACGGAATGTTCGCGGTGAACGGGATTCTGTTCAACCACGAATCCCCCCGCAGGGGCGAAACTTTCCTGACACGCAAGGTGTCGCGTGCGGTCGCCCGCATAAAAGCGGGCCTGGAGTCGACCCTGTATCTCGGAAATCTGGACGCGGTACGGGACTGGGGTTACGCGCCGGAGTTTGTCGAAGGAATGTGGCGGATGCTGCAAGCCGATGAGCCCGAAGACTATGTCTTGGCGACCGGACTGCCGTGCACCGTGAAGGAATTCGTCCAGATCGCGTTCGACCATGCTGGTCTAAATTGGGAACGCCATGTCGCATTCGACGAGCGCTATGTGCGTCCGGCCGAGGTTGATGCGTTGATCGGTGATTCCACCAAGGCGGCGCAGCAGCTCGACTGGAAGGCCGAGGTGCTGGCCCCCGAACTGGCCGCCATCATGGTCGATGCGGATCTCAAGGCCCTCGAGTGCGCGGGCACACCGTGGATCGATAGGCCGTCGGTTCATTGGGGCAACCGCTGATGAGCGCCAATGCATACGAGCAGGACCAAGCGTCTGGAGCAGTGTCACCGCTGGACCGCGGCGCACCTGCATGGATCGCCGGCCACCGCGGCCTGGCCGGTTCGGCGATATGGCGCGCATTCGAAGCGGACGGCTTCTCTGACCTCATCGGAGTGCCCCGGTCGGAACTCGATCTCACCGACAGGACAAGCGTTTTCCAGTTTGTCGCAGCCCGGCAGCCGAAAATTATCGTCATCGCGGCTGCCTGCGTCGGCGGGATCTTGGCCAACAGCACCTATCCCGCGGATTTCATATCGCGCAACGTCCAGATTCAGGTCAACGTCATGGACGCCGCCGCCGCGCACAACGTAGAGCGGTTGCTGTTTCTCGGTTCGTCGTGCATCTATCCGAAACATGCGCCGCAGCCCATCAAAGAGAGCTACCTGCACACCGGGCCTCTGGAGCCCACGAATGAGGCCTACGCCGTCGGAAAGCTTGCGGGCATTGCACACCTGCGTGCCGTTCGGCGGCAATACGGCTTACGGTGGATTTCGGTGATGCCCACCAACCTTTATGGGCCCGGCGACAATTTCCACGAGACGCGCTCGCATGTGCTCAGTGCATTGATCCACCGATTCGTTCGGGCGCGGGCAAGCGGTGCAGACTGCGTGACCAACTGGGGTACCGGCAAACCTCGCAGAGAATTCCTTCACGTCGATGATCTGGCCTCGGCGTGCCTGCACCTGCTTGACCACTACAACGGGCCGTCGCCGGTAAACATCGGCACCGGCGTCGACCACACGATCGCAGAGGTGTCGGACATGGTGGCCGACGCCGTCGGCTACGAAGGGGCGGTGCGGTGGGATCATTCCAAGCCGGACGGCACCCCGCGTAAGCTCCTCGACGTCTCGCTGATCAGCGAGCTGGGCTGGCGTTCGTCCGTCGATATCAGAACTGGAATCCGATCAACCGTCGACTGGTATGAGAGCCAGCGGTCGGAACTGAGATGCTGACGCCGTCCGAGGCCGCGGTGATGACGGTCCACGCCGCGCAAATAGCGTCGGTTGTCTTGAGGACCGAGAACGACGATATCTCCATGTCCACGTCGCGGATTCTTTTGACGCGCACGCGCGTAGCGGCATAGGGGCGTCGTGGAGATACAAGAACTCTGGAGGGTCTTCCGGCAGCGCTGGAGAGTCGTGGTGGTCGTGACCCTGATCTGCGTGTGTCTCTCACTGGCTTGGTCGCTGGGCGGACCGGTGTCGTACAGAGCACAAGGCCGGGTCATGATTTCCACGTCCGGAAGTCTGGGCACAGCCAGCGACGCCCTCAACGGAGAGCAGGTCTCGGTGGACCGGGCGCCGACGTACGCGCAGCTCTTGCGGGGACCGGAGGTCGCCGCAAGGGCTTCGCAGAAGCTTCAAGGGCTCATACCGGCACAGAAGATCCAAAACTCGATCGATGCGCGCATCAACTCCCGGCAGCCGATGATAACGGTCACTGCGGCATCGCCAAGTGCCAGCGATGCGCTTCAGATGGTGTCTGCGGCCGAATTAGGGCTGCAGCAGTATGTTTTAGAGATCGAAAGGCCCGGCCGCGACGGTTCGATGACCGGGGTTGTGCTCAGTGGAGACATCCCCACCGTCACCCGGGTGGGCAGCCCGGAGACCGACGCGGTCTTGGCGGCTCTCATCGGCATGGTGCTCGGGTCGCTTCTCGCCGTGTACCGGGATCGCACCGATCCGATCGTGAAGAACGTGGGCCAGCTTGCCGGCGCCGGTCTGACTTATCGCGGCACAATCAAGGCCGATGACGACCCGTCTTCGCTGCGGGAAGGGTTCCGGCGGCTCGCGGTGGCCTGCGCGGTCACCGGCGAGCACGAGACGGCAAGGATCCTGGTGGTCGGTGTGGATCCAGACTGTGCAAGTCTGTTCATCGCAAAAGGATTCGCAACCGGATTGGTCACTTGTGGACGCGAAGTCACGGTGATCGACGCTATCTCCAAGCGGCCTTCCCGCGGTCGCGGCGGACTGTCCGATGTCGTCGATGGGTCACGCGATTGGGCAGCATGCCGGACTCGCACGGAACTAGATCATCTGTGGGAGATGAACATCGGTACCGAGGGCGATTCGCTGCCCGCGCTGCTGATTGATAGCAAAGACACGAAGAGAAGGTTGGCGTCATACGTCGAGGAACACATCGTCGTTGCTGCACCGTCTATCGTTCACTCCGCGCTTGCGGTAGCACTGACATCCGTCGCACATGCGTCACTTGTCGTGGTCCGGCAAGGTAAATCACAGACATCCGATGTCATCGAAGCCAAGATGACTCTCGAGGCCATGGGAGTTCCCGCCGTCGGGATAGTGGTCCTCACGGGCGAGGTCCCCGTACCGCCGGCCGAACGCCTGCCCGGTGATCGCGCCGATGCCGTGCTTTGCCCGGGCGGTGAAGTCGAGCCTGCAGCGACTCACGAGGGAACCTAGCGACCAGTGAGCAGACCGAGTACCACGGCTCAGCCTTCCGCCAGCGCCCCTGTCAGGCGTGCCGGCTCGCTTGCGGTTTCGACCGTAATCGACCAAATACTTTCGAGCACAAGCAATGCCTTGATGGTCTTCGTGTTGGCGCAGGTGTCGTCGGCAGGGCAATTCGGGATCATCGCGCTGATGATCACCTTGCTGGCCGTCTGCACTGGATTCAACAGAGGAGCACTCGGAACGCCGTTGTTGCTGACCAGCAACCAGGAGAAGAACCACCGAACAGTAAGCGAGGCAGGCCTTGCGACCACGTGGTCGCTGTACAGCGGTGTTCTTGGTGGCGTTCTGATTCTTGCGGTAGCCGCAGCCTTTCACGATCCTTTTGTCGGGCTTGCTTTTGCGCTCGCGTTGCCCGGTGCCTTGGCACAGGATGTTCTGCGTTTGACCGCGATAGCCCTGGGCAGGGCGAACCTAGCTGTGGTGGCCGACGCACTGTGGGTTGTCGCGATGCTCGGCATTTTCGTCGTCAATCTCTTCGGTGTTCGCGAATCTGCCGAATGTGCGATCTATCTGTGGGGTTTCAGCGCACTGATTTCTGGCGCGATACTGGCGATCCGGCTGCGAATCGCACTACGCCATTCGGCGGTCTTTCAATGGTGGCGGACCGACTGGGCGGCAAGGGTCCGCTTCGGAGGCGCCTATTTCATCAGTCAAATTGGGAACGTCTTCGTGACACTGGCAGCGGTGACAACCGCCGGAAGCGTTGCCTCGGCGGGAATCCGCGGAGCGTTCACGCTGTTTGGCCCCGTTGCGACGCTGTTATCGGCGATGCCGATGGTGTTCGTACCGCACGCGGCGCGCACCGGAAATTCCCTCCGCGATCAGTGGCGTCTGGTCAGCAGGACATCACTGGCAACTTCTGTGCTCACCCTGGTCACGACCGGCTGCCTGATGGCGGTACCAGAGCGGCTGGGGGTGGCGATGCTTGGAGACAGCTGGCACGCGACATTTCCGGTGATTCCTTACATAGGTGTCAGCTCGGCGTCGCTGTGCTGGTTCGCGAGTGTCTCGACCGTTTGCCAGTCTCAAGGCGCGAGCAAGGTGACCTTCGTGTGGACCACGCTGCACATCGTGTTTCAAGTGGCGACATGCTTCGCTGCAGGTTTCGTGTTCGGGACCGCCACCGCAATCGCTTCCGCGCTGGCCTTGTGCGCTACCGTTTTTGCGTTGGCGGGAGTCCTCTGGTTGCAGTTCGTCATTCACCCCGACGCCAAGCTTCCTCGTGCCCATCCGGGATCTGCGGTCAGCAATACCGAGGGGGTTGGCAGCCGATGAAGATCAAGTCGAGCAGCGTCGCGATAGTGATTATGCTCGTCATCACCGGGTTCTTGGCGAATGAAGTCATGAACAAAGTTGCCAGAACGACGGTAACGGCGCAGAACGTCGCGCCACAGCTCGCGATCCCGACGCCCGAGTCGGCGTCGGCGGATAACGACGCGGCACTGGCGGTATTTATCGGTGACTTCACGCAAGGGTCCGACGAGGGTGGGGACGGCCCAATGAATTGGGTCTCACTCCTTGCCGCGAAGGTACGGAAAGTTGCGCCGCTACGGACCGCTGTGGACGACAACGGTGAAGGCTCGGGGTACGCAATCCGCGCCAGCAGCCCGACGATTGGCGAAGAGGTGCGGCGGCTGGTCGCTTCGGAGACCCGGATGGTGGTGATTTCGGGAAGCCGCAATGACGTTGTGGCGCAACCCAACGAAGTGTCCGCTGCGGCCCAGGAGGCCTACCGGGTGGTCTCTGCGTTGGCCCCGCACGCACAACTGATCGTAATTGGGCCTACCTGGGGCAGTGGCGCACCAAGCGCCGACATTCTCCGAACTCGGGACGCGGTGCGTGACGCGGCAGCGACAGCCCACGCGCACTTCATCGATCCCATCGATGACAGCTGGTTCACCAATGGTGAACCTGGACTCATCGGATCCGACAGCGTGCATCCAACGGATCTGGGCAACCAACGAATCGCGCAGTACCTGTACCCGCTGTTTGTTCAACTCATGAGCGAACACGTTTGAACCATGGAGGGCTTGTGACAGACAACGACATGGTCCGGCTGATACGGCGGCTGCTTCGCAAGAGCTGGCAGCTCGTGGGTTTTGCCGCCGTGTGTGGGGCAGTGGTCGGCTCCGTCGTGACATTTGCCGTCAGTCCGACGTACTCGGCGCAGGCGACCGTCTATGTTGCCCCGCCGATCAGTGGAAGTGCGACCGATGCCGTCTCGGGAGACCAGTACGCCGAGGATCGCACCAAGTTGTACTGGCAGATCGCGAACAACGACGAACTCGCGCGCCGAGTGGCGGGACAGCTGCACTCCACCGAAACGCCTGCGGCGCTTGCCAGTCGAATCTCAGCCAGCTTGATGCACGACGCTCCGCTCCTCATCATTCACGCGGTCGGGCCGTCGGCCGATGCCGCGCGTTCGCTCGCCCAGGCCTATGCAGACCAGCTGCCGGACTACGCCCGATCGGTAGAGCAGAACAGCGGCCTTCGCGAAGGACCTGTCCTGGTGACGGTCGCGCGGCCCGTCGAGGTCATCAGAAGCAACGCAGGCGCCAAGCCGTGGCTGAACGTCCTGCTGTCCACGATGTTTTTCGGTGGTGCGGCTCTTCTCTTGACGATGCTCAGGCGTCGTCGACACCCGACGGTCCACGGTAGGGCTCAACTTCGAAAGGCTCTGCCGGAACCCTGGATCGTGCAATTCGACCGTAGTCCCGGCGAGATAGCCCGAATTCGGGCAATGCTGTTCGCTGCGCCGAATTCAGCACGACAAGTGATCCTCGCCAGCGCCAGGAGTGACGACGAAATGGACGGCGTCATCGAGGAGTTCAAGACCGCGCTGTTGCCGCGGCCACGTCGTCACCTGACCGATGTCGCGGCTGTCTCCGCTCCAGCGCTCCTCGACCAGGACGAGCGATTGACAGCGCTGGCAACACGGTCCTCGACCGGCATCATGATTTCGGCAATCTCCTCCGTCATCATGTGCCTTAAGGGGCAGACGCTTCTCGAGGATGTCGTCGAACTCGCGAAGTTGCTGTCGCTCGGGGGGATCGAGGTGAAGGGCGTCATGATCGTCCGTCGACCGTGGCTGGAACGCCTAAAAGTACGCGATTCGTTGCGGCGCCGTACTGATGACACCGACGAGGACTGGGTACGCATCGGTGTCGTCGAATGCGGCCGGCCGTCCCAGAACGTGCCGTCCCAGAACGGTCATGGGACGCGGCAATGACCAACTTCTACCTACTCGTCCTTGCACTGATCTTGGTGACCGGAGCTACCTGGGTGAGTGTGAAGCGAACGAGTGCTGCCGCGGCGCCGACGGTCTTCGCCGGCATCATGCTCTTACTGGCGCTCGGGGGACCGCTTTGGGAGTGGTCGAAGTACGACGGCGGAACCGGACTGGTTGACACGGTCAAAGCGGCCGCATTCGGTGAGTCCCACGCCGTGGCGGCATTCTTGTGGGCATCCATCGGTGCCGGGCTATCGGGGCTGCTTGTCCCGTCGGTTCCGTTGGAGGCGGTGCCACCTCGCGAGGTCCAGCTGCCCAGCAATTTCAGTTTGATGGTGGCGGTTGTCTCATCGGTCACCTTAGTTGCCTACCTTGTCGGCGAGGGCCCGAACTTTCTGAACAGAGAGGTCTACCTCGATTGCTCCGGTATCATGTTTCTGGTTCACTTCTGGCCGCTCGGACTCGCTTGCTGCGTCACCGGAATTGCGTTGGCCATGCGGGAGAAGGATCGCAGAATCCGACTGTTTTTGATCGCGACGGCCGCCCTATGGTTCACTATCCAAGCGTCTCTCGGGAGCCGCACGGCTTGCGCAGCCCCAATGGTTGGCGGCTCGCTGATCCTCTTCAACGAGGTTCGCAGACGGCGGATTCACCTACCGTTGATTGCGGCAGCTTTGACATTACTGGCCACTTCTGTTTTTACTTTCAGCGCGGTGAATAAAGCACGAGAAATGCCGCATGGGCTGCTGAATATCTTCAATGTCGTCGATGCCACGGCAATGGACATGCGCAATTCAACGGACTCCTTCATGGTGCCTGTCAAACAGCTCGCCGCATCTGTGTTCGTCGGTTTTCCGGTTGCGGAAGAGTCGGCACGCCAGGCAGTGAACCCAGGCGTGCTGATCAATAACGCTAATCCGCTGCCGGGAACCTCGCAATCACCCGAGCTCGAGCGTTATTGGCCCTATGAGTGGGTACCGCTGTGCTTCGCGGGAGAGTGGTTTGGTGCGATGGGCTGGCTCGGTCAGGTCCTCCTGTTTGGTGCGATCGGCTCAATACTAGGGCTTTCGATGCGGAATTTACTACAGAGCCGCTTCCGTCTTTTCTCATTTTTGCCAGTCGGCTTCGCCGCTTTGCTAGGCGTCTTGTCTATCGAATACTCTTCGCGCATGGTGTGGAGAATAATTTCGTTATCTTTGATCTTTCTGGTCGCATCATATGCAATCAGGCAAAAGAGGCGACGAGTGATTCGTACGCCTCTTGATGATCGGCCACCGTTTGAGGACAGTGAATATGAGGACTTGGTCAGTCTCGTTAGTCGGACGCCAAAGGTCCCGATTCGTACGCCGGTGACGATCGGACAGCGATATGGTTAGTCGGCGCGGCATTTCGGCTGACGGGCGCTGGCGAACTGCCGGCATACTTGCACTGATCCTCGCCGGTGTCGCCTTGACAAGTGCTGTCACCGTGGTGCGCGGGCGCCATCAGCCGCCCATTCCTACGCTCTCTTCAGCGCCGTTGGGGAATCAGAAGCCGAAGCAGGTAATCGTGATCGGCGACTCTTTGACGGAGGGCCCACCTATCGGTACGGAGACCGCACCTCTAGGCGGCGCGGCAGCAACGAGCTGGCCGCAATTGGCCTTTCGCCTACTTCGCAAGAAGGGTGTCGACATTTCCGCTGAGGTCTCCTGCGCAGCGGGTTCGGGTTACCTGGCGCGTGGGCGAAAAGCGGCGACCTTCGGCGAACAAGCACGCAGCCTGCTCAAGGCGGGAAATGATCTGGTGATCGTATTCGGGGGAGCAGACGATGCACTGCAGCCGCCGGAAACGGTGGCGGCGGCGGTCAGCGACACCTTCGCTCAAGTCCGGAGGGCGTCCCCCCGTGCTCAGGTGATCGCTGTAGGCCCGGTCGCCCGCGCAAGAGATCTGGAGCCGGGCGTGACTAGGGTCCGGGATATCGTCCGAAACCAGGCGGCCAGAATCGACGCCATCTTCGTCGACCCCATCGCTGACCAATGGTTCTCCGGCAATCCGAATCTGATCAGCGAGGACCGGTTGCACCCGACCGAAGCAGGGCACGCCTACATCGCTGAAAAACTGGTGCCGATTATCCAAAATGTTCTTGCGCCGGTCGCCCCATGGAGCTGATCGCTGCATTTTGCAACCGATATCAGTTCAACGGTGTGCTGCGCGGATGGGCCTGAACTTGTACGCGTCCGTGGGCTGAGCGCGTTAGTCTGAGATCGAGGGGTGACCAGCATCGCCGGTGTATCGCGACGCCTTCTATTAGCATCAGGGTTTTCCACTGCTGCGCTATTCGCGGGCGCGACCAGTGGTAAAGAGGCCGACCCGCAGCATCTCAATTTGCCGACGTCGAGAATCGAGGACTATCTTCGGTGCAGCCCGTCTTCCGATCAACCCGCCATCGATTACGCTGTCATCACCGATTCGAAATTCGCCGGTGGGGCCGATCCGGGTGGCAACCGGGATTCATCGTTGGCGATCCGGGCCGCGGTGGCCTCCGGCAGACCGGTTTATCTACCACCCGGCACGTATAGTTTCGAAGGCCCAGGCATCGATCACCCTGCGCCTTTCATAGTTGGCGCCGGCCAAAGCGCCACGACGGTCGCCCTTGGTCCCGGCACAATGTTCATCGATTCGAATCAGATGTGGACGAGTTTGACGCTGCGCGGCATAAGGTTCAACGGTGGAAAAGGGCACGTAAGAAATCGCTTCGAGTCAGCCAACGTTGCAAACTATTACACGGTGTCCGACAATGCGTTCATCGACTACGATGGCGCAAGCATCTCAAATAACGCATCCGACCAGCCATACTGGAAAATCGAAAGAAACATCTTCCAGGCCGGAAACTTCGATAGGTCTATGGGAATCGCATTGTCGGGGCTTACTGACGGCACGACTATTGCCAATAACGCGTTCCTGATCAATCGGGTGCATATCAAACTGGCGCGGGGCGGCAATAACACCTACATTCGTAACTGCGACTTCTTACGGTTTGGCCCGCCACAGAACTTCCCCCGGATCGATGTGTGCTTCACCCTCTCGCCGGACGAGGTGAACTGTGGCGCAGGCATGGTGCTGACACAATGCAAGTTCGGAAACGAATTCTTGGATAAGCGTGACTACCGAATCGTGTATGCCGACGAAGATCCCGGTCGCACGAACGACGAGCGGTGGCCGAACCTGGGTGCCGACTCTGCGAACTGGGTCGGCGGCCATATCGTCAGGGACGTCCTCAGCGCCGGCATCGGCGATGATGCCCTCATCCCCCTGGTCAGATCGATGACGCCGAACATTGTGGGTTCGATGTACGGGCCCATCACCCAGGTCGGAAATTCAGGTGCGCCGATTATGTCCGTCAGTCAGCCATTGTTGAATGGAGGGCAGAGCAATCACTTCGGGCCGGTGTTACGTGCCAACAGCGACACTTCACCTCTTCCGGAACTTGTGGTGTCGGATCGCCGTTGAGCGCCCACGCTCACAGCTTTTCGCGCTGGCGGCGGATCTTGACAATTTGGACGAGCGCGAGCAGCGCCGCCAGGACCGAGAACAAGTCTGACACCGTTATTGCACTGTCCTCGTTGATCATCAGAAGCATATGCCCTTCGAGGTCTCCGTTGGCGAAGGGCCAGATCAGCGCAAACGTCAAGACCGCCAGTATTGACCACCGATTGGGCTTGGCGACACACCACGCCATCGACGAGAAGAGCGCATTCATTGCCGCGATGCTGTAGAACAGCTGCTGGTCGTTCAACTAGGGCCGCCCGTGACGTCGACGCGCCGCCGCGTCTGCCTGTAGAACGTTTCGTCAGTCGGTGAAAAGTGTTGGCTGTCGCACAAGCGCATCTGTCGCTGACACAAGGAATTCGTCATGTAGCGTAGGTGGGCGCCGCACCGAAATGGCTCAAATCAAACGCGCTTCATCTGCGTTGGAGTTTCCATCCAGGGATGGAGTTTCGCGAGGTCTTTGCGGATGATCGCCGCAAAGATGTTGCCTTGCACAGGGACCGCGGCATTGAGCACTCGATGCGCCCAGCCAAAGCCTCGTTGCGCGTGCACGTCGGACAGGCGCAGCTTGCGCTGGAGGAGTTCAGCGGAGACCCGACCGGAGCCGAGGTTCCACTCGCTGTGAAATTCGATGGGGACGTCGTAGGCGGGGTCGAATGATGCGACAACCTTGCGGACTTCCCGGCGAGTCCATCGATACACGAAGTTCGGAACTCCGGTGCCGTCAACTCCCCCTGACTCGTACTCCCCGTCGATCACGGCGGGAAGCTCATGCCAAGCGACGACTCCGGCCCGAGTGGCCGCGCGCATCATGAGCGAGTCCTGATTCTCGACGAAGATAACCGTCTTGCGGGCGAGTCGATACATCTCGTGTAGCGCCTCATGTGGGCGCGAGCAGTGGTGCAGGCCGGAGTGTCCCATTACATGGTCAAAGGACCTGGGTGACTGCGGCATCCGGTGGGCGTCGAACCGGACCGCTGATGTGTGGCCAGTGCTGTGGGTGTCAGGCGCGATGTTGCTGAAAGTGCAGTGAGTCAGGCCCACCTCGGCGCACACAGCTTCATCGAATGAACCGGCGAATTGCACGAGCACCGAGTCGTCCTTATCAATGACTCCATCACCGGTGAGCCGCCGGAGCAGCTTCGCGAATGTGCCAGCGCCGGGCTCTTCCATCGCGCCTACGTCCTCCCGATTGCGGGTGTCGTCCTCGTACTACAGCGGTAGGTAGTTCGCGAAGACCGCAGAGCTGGCTGCGGCTGCCGCGGCTCTTAGCGTAAAGGTTTTTTCCTGGCACAGTGAACAACTGAGCAAGCGCACCACTGCTGCCACTAATTCCGTTCGCGCGCCATGCCGATTGACCGGAAGCGGTAATCATCGGCGCTCACCCCTACGTGCTGGCGGAAAATACATTCGGCGGCTGTAGCATTCCAATCACCCCGTCGGCGCCTCAGGGAGCTGCTTCGCCATGCGCATCGCTGTCGTTCACAGCTACTACTCGAACCGAATGCCCAGCGGCGAAAACGTTGTCGTGGATTTGCAAGCCGAGGCGCTTCGCCGCGCCGGGCACGACGTTCGAGTGATAAGCGTTCACCAGGAGAAGGTCGAGAAGTCGAGGATCTACCCTGCTTTGACCGCGGTGCGTGTAGCGACCAACCGGGGACCGCGGCCCACCGACGAGATCGATCGATTCGGCCCCGACATCGTGCACGTACACAACTTGTTTCCCAACTTCGGGCGCACTTGGGCTGCACAGTATTCAACGCGTCTTGTCACCACGATTCATAATTACCGGCCGCTGTGTGCGGCGGCGACGCTGTTGCGTGATGGCGTCTCGTGCACGTTGTGTCCAGACCGGCGCAGTGCCATTCCCTCTCTGAGATACCGCTGTTTCAAGGACAGCGTGGTCGCGACACTTCCAGTCGCCGTCGGTATGAGGTTCGACCGCGACCCGCTGCTGGCGGCCGCGGCCAGAATCATCACCATCACCGAAGACATGCAGTCGCGCTACGCCGCCATCGGTTTGCCCGAGGGCAAGTTGGTTGTCGTGCCCAACTTCGTGCCGGCCGCAGACTCAGCAGGAACACACAAGGGTGACGAGCACGGTGACTTCTGGCTCTTCGTCGGCCGACTCAGCCAGGAGAAAGGCATTCTGCAGCTGGTGCGCGACTGGCCGGACGGTCCTCGGCTCAAGGTCGTGGGCAGCGGCCCGCTCGACGACGACTTACGCCGCATGGCGCGTCCTACGGTCGAACTGCTCGGGCGACGGCCATCCGCTGAGGTGCGCGCGCTAATGGCAGGCGCACGGGGTCTGTTCTTCCCCAGTATTTGGCCGGAAGGACTGCCTACGGTCTACCTGGAAGCGCTGGCCGCCGGTCTCCCGGTCGTCGCGGGCGCGCGATCAGTCGTTGGTCAACTCGTCGAACACGCTGATACAGGCATCGTCATGTCGGGGTCGGTGGCCGATGATATCGATAGAGCCGACGCCGAGTTCCCGAAGTTGATGGCACACTGTCGCAACGTCTACGAGACGCACTACACCGAAACGGCGTGGGTCAAGGCGACACTCAATGTCTACCGCGACGTCCTAACCGCGCCACCTGGATTGCCAAGCGGGAAGGCTTAGTTCGCGGAAAGCCTCATGAGCGGGCCTGCAAGGTCAAGACCCGCCCATCTTCTCGCTGGAAGTACTCACCGCCCAATTCCGACTTCACCAGTGTCGCGCGCGACTGCATGTACAAACCCGGCTCCAAGAGTTCACCGGCAAGTGTTGCACCCATACCGACGACAATCCTGTCGCCGACTACCGTTCCGGGCGAGACTTGCACGTTTGACGAGATGAGGCAGTAGTCACCTATCTGGATGGGATTGGAAGTCTGGGCGCTGGTCTTCCAGCAGATTCCGTGGGTGAACAGCGTCGACCGCATACCGGCAATCGTGGTGTGCGTCCCAATTCGTACACCACCGCTGCAGTCGACGTAGTGGCGAGAGGTTATGGCGGAGTGGGCTCCCAGATGCAGGACACGAGCGGCACCCACCTGGCTGAACAACGGGGAAGCGGTCACCCAGTTCCAATGACCGATCGCGGCCTTCTCACCTAGGGCAAGCGTGGCCAGATCCTTGACGACGTTGAATGCGCCGATACTCGCTCCGCTGCCGATGTCGACGCGGTCGACATTTAGGAGCAAGCACGGGCCGAGGTGCACCCGCTTGCCGATGGACCACCCCAAGAACCGCAGGACAGCGTTCTTCAGCTCGCTGGCAGGGAGCGCAGCTACGAGCATCACGAGCGCGCCGCGTGCAGTCACGTGCACTCCTCCCTATTGAGGCAGGTCAGCGGCGCCGATGTCGACTACCCCGTCTTTCGGGCTACTGATGTTGGCAGTCACCATACCAAAAAGCAGCTAATCGGTTCCCCTATCACCTAATAGTATGTAAATTAGGTTTTCGCTACACCGTCGGTATATTCATTCTTGCCGCCCGGCGTTGGCGCCACCAACCCGTGTTGGGTTGCTTCCATCAGGAGGAGCACGTGTCGTCAGTGAGCCCGCTCATTTCTAGGGACGGCGCTCGCCTCGCCACCGTCGTCGCCGCATCGATCTGCGATCCCGTCGACGCTATTGACGAAAGCCGCTCCCAACGGGCTCTGGGACGCGTCCGATGATCGAGATGGCCATTGTGGGGCTCGGTTCCTGGGGTCTGTGCGTCCTGGAGCGGACGGTGAGTCGGGCCCGGCGGGGAAGAATGCCGGTGCGAGTGCACCTGGTCGAGCCCGCTCAGCTCGGCGGCGGGGTTTACTCCGCCGAGCAGCCCGACTTCCTGGTGCTCAACAACGCCTGCGGTCAGCTCTCTCTTTACGTCGCCCCTGACGGGGACGCCCTGCCCCCCTACGCCATGGGCCTGCACCGGTGGGCGGTGGTCCGCGGCTACCGCTGGGTGGGTCACGAGTGCCGCATCGGCGCCGGCGGTGACCCCATCCTGCCCACCGACTATCTGCCCCGGCGATTGATGGGCGAGTACCTGGTCTGGTTCTACGACACGCTGGTGGCCTACGCCCCGCCCAACCTCGAGATCGTCCGGCACTACGCGGCGGCTGTCGACATCTCGCCGGCCCTGCACGGGCGCGAGGCGGTGCTGCTCGACAACGGCGCCACCCTCACCGTCGACCACGTGGTGCTGACCTCGGGGCACACCGGGAATCACGAGCCGGGGGACGGCGGGGGCGTGCACTACCTGCAGCCCTACCCCATCAAATGCCTCGACCGAAGCGCTCCGGCTGGATCCTCGGTGGCCGTGGCCGGCATGGGCCTGGTGGGCTTTGACGTCCTCGCCGCCGTCACCATCGGACGAGGCGGAACCTTCGGGGACCGCTGCGACCGGGCCGGTCGGATGCGGTACGTACCCTCGGGCCGGGAGCCGACTATCACCCTCTACTCCCGCACGGGCGCGCCGTACTGCGCCAAGTCGGCCACCGGCGTCGACCCCTACGGCCAGTACCAGCCGGTGGTGTGCACGCCCGAGGAGTTCGCGGCGCTGACCAATCCAGGCGGGTCGCCGGTGCGACGCCACGTGGACTTCCAGACCGAGCTGCTCCCGCTCATCTTCGCCGAGATGCAGGCGCGCTACTACCTACAAGCCGCCTTGCTGGCCGGGGGCGACGTCGAGTCGACCGCGGTCCGCGCCGTGCTCCGCCAAGGCTGGCTCGACGGGCACTACGAAAAGGTCGTCGATGGTCTTGAGCCGCGCTACGGGCGCTTCGACCCGGCCGCCCACCTCTTCGCCGGGTCAGACCGCCATTACAGGTCGGCCGCCGACTACCAAGCCCAGGTCTACGACTTGATCGAGGACGACCTGACTGAGGCCCTGCGACCCGGGGGGAGCCCGGTCAAAGCGGCCCAGGAGGTGCTGCGCATCCTGCGCGACCAGCTGCGTTCGGTCATCGAGTTCGGTGGGCTGTCCCTGGACTCCTACATCGACTTCCAGTCCAACGTCCGGGGCCGCATCAACCGCCTGGAGGCCGGCGTACCACCCATGCGCTCCCAGCAGCTGCTGGCCTTGCTCGACGCCGGGGTGGTGCGCATCCCGCTAGGACCGAACCCGGCGCTGGCCGCCTGCCCCGACGGCGCCCGCCTGACCTCCACGGCCCTCGATGAGCCGACGGCCGTGACGGTCGACGGGGTGGTGCGGGGCTATCTCGACATGCCCTCACTGGCCCGGTCTGGCTCGCCCCTGCTCAACCGGCTCTACGCCAAGGGCAGGCTGACCCAGCTCAGCTACGGTGACACGCCCGTTGGCAGCGTGGCCATCAATGAGGAGTTCCATCCTTACGACATTGAGGGCCGGCTCCAGCCCAACCTCTCGTTGCTGGGCGTGCTCACCGAGGGGGTGCGCTACTTCACCCACTACCTGCCCTCGCCCCGCAGCCGCCTCCGGGCCGTCTACGACTCGCAGGCCTGCGTCGAAGCCATGATCGGCTGAGCACGTGATGGATTCCACGACGGGGCGGGTGCGGCCGTTGGTGGCGGTGGGCTATGGGCCGCGTTGTGTTCCGGTGATGCAGCTGGCCGAAGCGGCCGCCGGCCGCTGCGACCTGTTGTGGATGATCGACACGTCCGTGCCGGGGATGGGCGAGATGGCCGGTCTGCTCAACCGGTTCGGCGCCGTTGTCGACCTTGACGGCATGGGCACTGAGCAGGCGGTCAAAATCCTGGCCGATTGGGAGCCCGACGGCATCACCACTTACCTCGACGCCGGTATGGTCGCTGTTGCCTGTGTGGCTGAGGGGTTGGGCTTACCCTTCCACAGCCCGGTGACCGCCGCCGCGCTCACCGATAAGGCTCGCCAGCGCCGGATCCTGGCCGACGCCGGCCTTGACATGCCCCCCTGCCACCTCCTTTCTGCCCATGTCCGCCCCGACCGGTCAGTGCGCGAGCTGTTAGCCGTCGAGGCCGAGGTGGGGTGGCCTGCCGTCCTCAAGCCCCGCTCGGCCCAGGGCAGCCGCTGCACCTTCTTTGTCCGCGACGCTGCCGAATTCGCAAAGCTGCTCGAGACCCTCGGCCCACGCCGCCCCGAGATGGTCCTGGAGGGTTACCTGGCCGATGATCCGGCCCGGGCCGGCGGCCCGTACGCCGGTTATGTGTCGGTCGAAAGCGTGGTGGCCGACGGGACCATCAGCCACCTGGCCCTGACCGGGCGCTTCCCGCCGGCCGAGAACTTCCGTGAGACCGGCTTCTTCATTCCCGCCGCCCTCGACGCCGGGAGCCGCTCAGCCGTGCTGGATCTGGCCAGCCAAGCCATCGAGGCTCTCCGGGTGCGCACCGGCTGCCTGCACACCGAAATCAAGTTCACCCCCGACGGGCCGCGCATCATCGAGGTCAACGGGCGGCTGGGCGGCGGTGTGCCCGAGATGCTGGAGCGGGCCGCCGGCGTCAGCCTGCTCGACCTGACTTTGCGGATCGCGTTGGGCGAACCGGTGTCCGTCGACGGGCCGGTGCCCACTGACCGCATCGGCTTCCGCTTTTTCCTCCAGCCGCCGACCGTTTCGGCCACGGTGACCGCTGTCGAGGGCATCAACGACTTCAGCGACCACGCCGAGGTGGACACGGTCAGCTTGCACCAGGGCCCGGGCGCGACCCTGGACTGGCGGGACGGCTCCGGCAATCACATCGTGGCCGTGGTCGGCTCGGCCGACGACGAGGCACAGTTGCAGGCGGCCTACCGGCTCCTGCACCAGGAAGTCACCGTCACCTACACCGACGTGCGGCATTGAGATGACGGTGGACGTTCGACTGGCCGGTGTCCTCGACTCGGGGGCGGCGTCGGCCGGGGCCGCGAGACCCGTGCATTGGTGCGCCCTGGTCAACAACATGCCCGACGCCGCCTTCGCCGCCACCGAGCGACAGTTCGTGGGCCTTTTGGACGCCGGTTCGGGTGCTGAGACGGTTGCCGTGACCCGCTACACCATGGCCGGGGTGCCCCGCGGCGAGCAGGTCCAGGCCCGTATCGCCGCCGCATACCGTCCCCTGGCAGAGATCACCTCGGATGCCCCCTGACCTGCTGGTGGTGACCGGCTCCAACCCGATCGAGTCCCGCATCTGCGACGAGCCCTACTGGTCGGAGCTGCGCGGCCTGCTGCGGTGGGGGAGCCAAAACGTGCCGGCCATGGTGCTGTCGTGCCTGTCAGCGCATGCCGCGCTGGCCGTCTTCGACGGTGTGGAACGGACCACCCTGCCGGCCAAGTGCACCGGCGTGTTCGCCCAGCAGGCCAACCCGGCCCACCCGCTGGCCGCCGGGTTGCACGGCCCCATCGTGTTGCCCCACTCACGGCTCAACGCCGTGCCGGTAGCGGCGGTGACCGCCGCCGGCTACGCGGTGGCCCTGCAGTCCGAGGAGGTGGGCTGGAGCGTGATCACCAAGACGGTGGGCCGGTCCGAGGTGGTGCTGGTCCAGGCCCATCCCGAATACGATCCCTCCAGCCTGGTCCGCGAATACCTCCGCGACGTGCGGCGCTACGTCGGCCACGAGCGCAACGACCTGCCCTGTCTGCCCGTTGATTGCGTGGCCGGCCCGGACTGGGATGGGCTGCGCCGGCTGCACGAACGGGTGCTGGCCGGCGAGCGGGACCCGGCGCTGGTGGCCGCCTTCCCCTTCGACGAGGTCAGCGCCCGTGCACCCTGGCCGTGGCGGGGCGCCGCCTTGCGTCTGTACGCCAACCTGTTGGGCACCCTCGCAAGAAGGAGCGCCTGAGGCCATGCACGACGAAACCATCGCCATCCACGGCGGCTACACCCCCGACGGGACACGCGCGGTGGCCGTGCCCATCTACCAGACGGTGGCCCACGACTTCATCAACGCCGCCCACGCCGGTGCCGTGCTCGACCTGGAAACCCCCGGCTTCCACTACAACCGGCTCAACAACCCGACCTGCGACGTCCTCGAGCAGCGCATCTGCGCCCTCGAAGGCGGCACGGCCGCGCTGGTGGTGGCGTCGGGCATGGCCGCGGTCAGCTACGCCATCTTGACGGTGGCCAGCGCCGGCGCGAACATCGTGGTGGCCCCCCAGCTCTACGGGGCCACCTTCACCTACTTCGCCCACGTACTACCCACCCTGGGCATCGAGGCCCGCGTCGCCATCGACGATCAAGCCGAGTCGATCGCCCCCCTCATCGATGCGAACACCCGCGCCGTGTTCTGCGAAACCATCGGCAACCCAGCCGGCAACATCGTCGACCTCGAGGCCGTCGCCGCGGTCGCCCACGCGGCCGGCGTGCCCCTGATCGCAGACAACACCGTGGCCACCCCACTGATGCTCAAACCCTTCGAGCACGGCGCCGATGTGGTCGTGCACTCGCTGACCAAGTTCGTCGGCGGCCACGGCACCACCCTCGGCGGGGCCATCGTGGACGGCGGCCGGTTCCCGTGGGCCGACCATCCCGACCGCTTCCCGATGTTCAACCAGCCCGAGCCCGCCTTCCACGGCGTCGTGTTCGCCCGCGACTTCCCCGAGCGGCCCTTCACCGTGCGGGCCCGCTCCACCCAACTGCGCAACAGCGGCGCCACCCTCTCACCGTTTAACGCCTTCCTGCTCCTGCAGGGCCTGGAGACGATGGCCGTGCGCCTCGAGCGCCACGAAGCCAACGCCCGGGCCGTGGCCAACTACCTGGCCACCGACCGCCGGGTGGCCTGGGTCAGCTTCGCCGGCTTCCCCGACCATCCCCACCACCACCTCGTCGAGCGCTACCTGCACGGACGCGTGCCATCCATCGTCACCTTCGGAGTCAACGGCGGGACCGCAACCGGCTACGCGGCAGGACTGGCCTTCTTCGATGCGCTCCAGCTCGTCAAACGCCTGCTCAACCTGGGAGACGCCAAGACCCTGGCCATCCACCCAGCCTCCACCACCCACCGCCAACTCTCCAACGAGGAGCTGGTAAAAGCCGGCATCCGACCAGAAACCATCCGCCTGTCCATCGGGATCGAGCACATCGACGACATCATCGCCGACATCGACCAGGCCCTGAACAAGGCAACAAGCACGGCCGGCCTGGCCGGCTAGATCGACGGCGACGACCCGCTGCGCCCGGCTTCGCCGCGCTTGCGATCGCCGCTAGATCGACGGCGACGACCCGCTGCGCCCGGCTTCGCCGCGCTTGCGATCGCCGCTAGATCGACGGCGACGGCCCGCTGCGCCCGGCTTCGCCGCGCTTGCGATCGCCGCTAGATCACCTGGCGTCGAACTGCTTTGACTTTCCCGACCACAGTCGGTCTATAGAACCGACCTCTTGCACACCGACGTCCGGCTCCAGACTGCCGTGCCGGCGGAGCACGTCGATCAGTTCGATCCGCAGATTCTCAAGGTTGCATGACCCGTCGGTCACCACGGATACGTCGACACCGTGTTGCGTCTTGGCCACGAAGAAGTTGGCGACGCCGGGAGTGGCCAGGACGGTCTGCTCGACGGCCGCCCGGGGCACCCGAGCACCGCTTTGGTACTCGAAGGCGCCGTCGATCCGACCGTTGACCGCTGTGATGCGGCGATGAGCACAACCGCACGGACACGGCTCGTCGGAGATCGTCACCGCGTCTGAGAGGTCATAGCGGATCAGCGGCTGCGTCAGGTTGTAGAGGTTGGTTAACAGCAGCCGATCCGCAGGTTGCCCATACGGTACGACGTTGCCGTCAGCATCCGCCGGCTCGAGAATCACCAGATCGTCGGCGATGTGCATGCCTTCTCCAACGCCGCACGGAAAAGCATAGGTGCCCTCTGAGCAGCCCCAGAACTCCGAAGCCTCGACCCCCCACGCGGACCGAACTGCTTCCCGCACCGGCGCGGTGCAGACCTCGCCCGCGACGCTGACCCAGGTCGGTTTGACGGTGAGTCGTCCCGCGATCGACTCCAACGCCAGCTCCCGCATGAGGCTCGGCCACGCTTGGAGAGCCTGCACAGCAGGAAGCGCGTTGTTGAGGCCGTCGACAATCTCGTCCAGGGGGAGCGTGCCGCCAGAGCAGTGCGATGCCGGCCCTCCGCTGTCGAAGGTGCTGAAGGCGTGAAATATCCCCGACTCGTGTCGAGTGCTGGTAGCGAAGGCCTGCGCCAGCACCGCGTGCGGGTCTTCGCCACGTCGCCCGGTCCAACGCGAGCCCTGCATCACGAAGGTGACGAACGCGTCCCAACCATAAACATGGACGGCTTGGGTTCCTATATATCCAGACGTGACGATTGCCTGGTACTCGTCGTCCAGGTAGCCGCGGTCGACGTCCGACTTATCGAGGTGTTCTTGGACCCGGGCAAGTGTCAACCCGGGGACGGTGAGCACCCGATCGAACTCCCCCATCATCTCGTCTCGGGTCAGAACCGGCAGAGAGGGGAGGTCGAGCTCGGTGAAACTCGCCAGATCGTGACCTGCCAGTCGCTCCCGCCAGAACGGCGAATGATCGGCAGCCCACATCACCAGTTCCCGAAGACGGCGTTCGCGTTCTGCGGCCAGACGCCCCGCGTCCCATCGCAGCCGGCGGACCCCCTTCAAGTAGGCATCTTGCAATTCGGCGCGCTGGCGACGGACCAGCTGCTCGTAATGAACCCCCGACGTCGGGCCAGTTGCCCTCGCTTGCACGCAAGGGATCGTAGCCGAGGCGCCCCGTCCCGATACCACTCTCGGCCGAACGGCCGGTTAGGCCATTCGCGCTCGCTGCACTGCTTGGGCAGCGTCTTGGTGTCCGTCGGTGATCAATCCGCAGATCACGCCATCGACGTCAGCGGTTGATCGATTCTGGCTGAGCTTGAAACTGGCCTCGATGCGGGTGATCAGCAATTCCACGCCCACGATGGCGCGTAGTTGACCCTCGATGAACTGCGGCGGTGCGTCGTCGACGGACCATGGTTGCGGTCGCCCAGCTTCATGACGTTCGGTGAGATCACGGACATTCTGTTCGACCCAGGCTGGGTCATCGTGCACCGCGAGTCGCCCGTATACGTGTGCAGTGACGTAGTTCCAAGTGGGCACCACACGTCCGTGCTCGGCCTTGCTCGGATACCAGGCCGGAGAAATGTAGGCATCTGGTCCTCGCACGATGACCAGAGCCTCGTCAACCACCGGGCGCCGCCACTGATCGTTGTTGCGGGCGAGATGACCGCGAAGGGTCCTCATGCCCGGGTCATAGACGAACGGCAGCATAGTGGCGACCAAGCCCTCCGGTGTTGCAGTGATCAGGTCAGCGGCACCGTGGTGGGTGAGCAGGTCGTCGACGTCTCGCTCGTCGGCGGCGAAACGGGCGGGAATATACATGTTGTCTAGTATTATTGCGGCCGCGTTGCTGGTCACTACTGCACTTCCATGGCGAGTGAACGGCGCATCTCGTAAACTCAGCGCCCTTCGTTCGGCGGAGACAAGCCGGCCTCCTTCAGCAGCCGTCGCTCGTCGACCTTGCTGGAAGACGTCAAGGGCAAGTCGGCCACTAAGACGAATTGATCGGGCTCCATCGTTTCGGGGAGCCGTTGGCCGGCGGCCTGGCGGACGGCGACCGCGGTGAGCTCGCCGTCCGGCACCACGAACGCGACGACCCCTAGATCGCCCTCCAGGTCGAAGGTCGTGCACGCAGCGGATGCGACCCCGTCGATACCGGCGAGCGCCTCGGTGACCTCGACCAGCGAGATCCGCACACCATGTCGCTTGATGACACGGTCCGAACGCCCCATGTACAAGTAGTTGCCGCGATCGTCCCGGAAAACGAGGTCACCAGTGCGGTAGAGGGTGGTTCCTTCGACGACGTCCGTGCGCAGCACAGCTGCGCTCAGCGCGGGGTCGTTCAGGTATCCGACCATGAGCTGCGGTCCGCCGATGTGCAGCTCGCCGACTGCTCCAGGACGATCCACCAGCCTCCCGTGCTCATTCACGAGGTGGAACGAGCTTCCGGGATGAGGATGACCGATCGGTACCAGCCCCGCGTCGAGCAACTCGGGCGTCAGTTCCGAGTGGGCGACGGCGATGGTCGTTTCAGTCGGGCCGTACCGGTTCACCACCCGCAGTGCCGGACTGGCTGCCCACACCGCCTTGATATCCGCCGTGGATGGTGCTTCGCCGCCCAGTGCCAGCACTCGCAGCGGGGTGTCAGCCAATCGCGCCAAACGCCCGCTGGCCCGGAGCAACCGGAGGTAGCTGGGGGAGAAGCTGGTCGCCGTGATCCCCTCGTTGGCGACGATCGAGAAGAACCTGCGTGGGAACAGCAGGGCTTCCCGGTCGGGGATGACGAGGGGAACCCCGCGCACGAGTGGCGGAAAGATGGCAGAGAAGGATCCGTCGAAGTGCACGGGCGAAACGCATAGGGCCCGGTCGTCCACGGTGAGTCCCACGGCGTCGGCGCACGCTTCGACCGCGGTGAAAAATGCCTTCGGGGAAATTTGCACCCCCTTGGGGCGCCCCGTCGTCCCCGAGGTGTAGATGATGTAGGAGACGGGGCCCGTGACGGGTGGTGGCGTGTCCCCATCTGCGGCGCTCAACGCCGAAAGGGAGGTCCACGCCGTGCCGGCGGGGAGTCCTGATCGCGGTGTCTGGTCCGACGCTGCGGTGATGACCCGTGCGGGCCGGCAGTCGGCCACGATCTGCGCTCGGCGCAGATCTGGATCGGTGATCGCCAGCGGAACGAACGTGACCCCCGCCCACAAACAGCCCAGTGCCGCCACCACGAAGTCTGCACAATTGCCGATCAGCAAAGCAACCCGATCCCCGGGCTCGACGCGTTCCCGCACCAAGCCGGCGGCCACTCGCCCAGCCGCGGCGCGCAACTCGCCCCGAGTCAACGCCCGATCCAGATCCTTGACAGCGGGCCGATCTGGGGCTTGATCGGCATGGTCCAGCACCGCACCAAGCACGCCGTGGCCCGTCACGCCTCGTCGCAGGTGCTGCACGCTCGCTATTCTCGCTCACCGGTGCAGGTCACTAAAACAGGCCGGGAAAAGTCCCGCCGTCGCGGTCGCCTATCGGCCACGGTCTGTGCCGAGCGTGCAGGTCGTGGCGGCCGCACGCTTACGCCCCGCCTGAACGCCGTTCGCGATATCTTGCGTTACGCGAGGGTCAACAGGTTGAACGCGAGGGCTAGACGTGAGGAAAAGCATGATAGTGGACCAGATTCGCAACATCGAGCAGGTAATCGAGGGCCTAGTCAAGTCGTCTGCTTAAGGCGAGTACATGATCACCTTGCCGGGCGAGATTGACGGGCAACGCGTCCGCGTCGGATGCGATGTCGTGGCCATTGGGGATGTTCAGCACTCGTTGGGGGCGTTCGGGGACCGGTACCTGCGCAAGGTCTTTACGGCGAGCGAAATCAGCGACTGTCAGGGCAGCAACCGGGTGCACAAACTGGCGGCCCGGTTCGCGGCCAAGGAAGCGGTGATCAAGGCATTTGCCGAACCTGACCTGCCGTTTCCCCTGCGCGAGATCGAGGTAACACGGGACGGTCCGCTGCCTCTGCTTCGTCTGAGCGGAACGGTCGCCGAGCGGGCACAACACCAAGGCTGGCTCAGCTCGTCTTTGTCGCTTTCGCACGCCGATTGCCACGCAATGGCGGTCGTTCTCGTGGTCTGTGGTCCGGCCGAATCCCAGTAGGTGACTACATCACACGCATTTCCGGCGCGCGGTACTCGCGGATGCGGCGACTCTCAGTCGACGCGATGTCCGATACCGGGATGTGCTTCGATGAGGAAACGGCAGCGACCGGCAACACCGCATCGCGGATCGCCGCCAATATCGCCGGGTGATGGCCGGCATGATCGCCGGTCGGCGTGGCGATTAAGCGGGGCGGGTGCAACGGCCAGTGCAACCGGTCAAGGGCTGCCCGACCGCCTTTGGCAGTGAACAGCTCCGCATCCGCGGGCGAGGCAATCAGCGTCACGCCGGTTCCGCCGCGGGCAAGCGTTGTCAGAACATCCTCCGGCAGCCACACGAGTCCAATCCGGCTCAGCACCCGCAGGACGTATCGCGGGAGACGGTTGTGCATGAACCTCTTCGTCCGGTCCCTCACTGGTTTCAGAATTGCTATGAGGCGCTTCGTCCTGATTTTGGTGGGCCCGCCGCCGCCAGTGCCAGTCGCCGCGTTGGCGTGTAGCGCTTTCTTCCGGACGTACCACTGCGACAACAAGGTGGGGGTGACGCGCCAGTTCCACGGCTGCAAGTTGGCCAGGATCGCCGACTGCGCACCGATACTGCGGGCGACATGAGCGGCATACCACGAGCCGGAGCAGATACCGACAAGCTCGAGTGGGCTGGCGTCTTGGGCCGCATGTCTGGCTACTGCGATCGAGTCGGCGATGTCAGCCTTGGAATACACAAAACGCCAAGGGTCCCGGCTGATCTTGCTCGACAAGCCCAGTCCGGCCGGGTCCCAGCGCAACGCCTGTGACCCGGCCGCTGCAATGCGACGTGACAATTCGACCCACTCCCGGTTGGGTCCCACGTGCAAGTCTTTGGCCGTCACGAAGAACACCACGGTCTTTGCGGACGCGGGACTACGGCGGCTGGGCAGCGTGCGGATGGCGAATAGGCCCTGCGGCTCAATTCGTTCGATGCTCTCGACAACGTCGACCCCGTCGGGCCCGTCGGCCGGCATCGTCACCGTTGTCAGGTATCGGGGTTCGGCGAGAACGGTGCGAGTGGGAACGCTTCCGTCGACCCACTCGATGATCGACTCGACCGCGGTGCAAGGGATCGGTAACAACACGTCATGCGGCCGGGCGCATTCCGGCAGACCGCCGATGATGATCGAATCAACTCCCTCGGCCGACGCCAGGGTGGTGAGGTGCTTGTCGGTCTCGGCTGGTCGTCTCACGAGGAGTACGTTGTCGACGCCGTGGGCGCTGACTGGACTGGCACCCATCCGCAATGCGGCGAATTCTGCGGCGGCACGGTCGCTCAACCGCCCGCCGATAATGGACACTTCACCGGGCGTAGCAGCGTCCTCGCCCACCGACAACCGGAACAGCGCAGTGTGTTCCCGAAGGTAACGCCTGCCCGCTCCAGCGGGATCGAAGTAGACCACGCGGTTAACCGGGTGGGATTGGGCCAGATACTTGTCGAGGATCAGGCACCCGGCACGTATGCCGATAGCGGTCGCCGACTCCGCGCCGATCAGCGCGAGGTAGTCGAGCGCGTGGCCCACGCTTGCCACCCAGTTGGCCACCGCGTCGTCACGAACCTGCGCGTATGCGGAATCACCTAAGCCCAGGTAGTCAAAACGCAGCACGCCGAACCCGCGGCGCGCCAGGCTGTCGGCGAGGATCCGGTGTAGTCGGACACTGTCCATCCCCTCCTTTCCGAGCGAACCACAGATCAGTACCCCGCCCCTGATCTGGTTGTCGACCGGCAGATGAAGCACGCCAAACAATGGCGACTCAGACGGTCCGAAGAATGTGGGCACCTCAGTCGTCGTCAACGGCATGCCGTCTCGCAGCTCACGGCGCCGAGCAGGCACCCGGCGGCCAGCGGCGCAGTTCCCGACAACTCCGGCTGGCGTTGCGCCTTCATCAGCGCCTCGGCGATCGACGGATCAATACCGCTCCACCAAACATGATGTGGTCATCAGCGGGCACCGGCACATCCTCTCTAATCGCCGCTCACACTACTAGAAGTTTGTTCAGCGGTTCGCATCATGCTAAAAGTATGTACAATGCCCACACAGGTGAATCATTAGTATGCAACGTGCCAGCCCGTGATCGCTCCCGCCTGGCCCTTACTGCAGCGGCTGCGGTCGCTTTCCGACTTGGCCCGGTCCGCGAGGAGGAGCGCATGTCGTTCGTGACCACACGGCCGATGCGAGTTGCGGTCGTTGCGGGCTGCGTGTTGGTCAGTGCGGCAACGGGGTGTTCGTCGCGCACCTGGCGGAGCGCACCGAGCACACCGGCAAGCACGTCAGCCGTCGCGCCGCCGCCAGCAACTTCAGCCGTCCAACACAAATCGCTTCCTGGCGTTGGAGCTACGCGAGGCGCCTGGGACGCCTCGCATCCGCCGAATGCGGCAAACAACGACGGTTCGGTCTACGACAATGATCCCAGCCTGCCGTCGTACCTAACGCCTGACGGTGCTGTCTACAGTTATGTAGATGACCAGGGCACTGGAAGAATCCAGTCTTACAACCTGAATATGCGTACCAGCGACCTACACGAGGTTCTCTCGCGGATCCGGTATGAAGAGTTGCCGTCCGACGCGACGGTCGCATGGGATCAAACGCTCAACCACTGTTACCGAGTCGCTTTCAACAGCGCGACCCTGGAGGCCGCCGGACATTACATGGCAGCCGTTCAACTCGAATACGTCCAGGAAGACGAGTCGTGGGCGACGAGCCCGAACAGGTTCAACGTCGCTTCGATTTGGCTCGAGGAAGCCGGCTCGCCACCAAACCCTGAAGCGGGCTGCGGCTGAGCCGTAACCCGTAAACGTCCAGGCGCCCGCCCAGCTTCTCAATGATCGATCAGATTCTCGCCCCCGCGCGGCTTGCTTGCGGTCACGAACTGCAGGGCACGCTGGGTGTGCTGTTCGATGTCGACCAGGCCGGCCGAGCTGAACAGGGCGACGAACGCGCTGCGTTCGAACATCCGCACACCGATCAGGCCGGCGCCCACGGCCATGACCTGCTGAACCGGTTCCTCGCCACGGGCGCAGCTGGTCAGCAGGGCGATCCGGCCGCCCGGCTTGAGGACGCGCACCATCTCCTCTGCCACCTGGAACGGCTCGGGCATCAGGTACAGCGCACCGAAGCAGCACACGGCGTCGAACGTCTCGTCGCCGAAAGGCAGATCGTGTGCGTCGCCGCGGACGTAGCACACCTGAGGGCCGCTGTTGTCGGCCACGGCCCGAGTCAGCATCGGCTCGGAAATGTCAAACCCGATGGCCAGGCCCCCGGCAGACAGGTTTTCCGCTAGTTGACCGGTGAAATTGCCTGGGCCGCACGCCACGTCGAGCAAGTGCTGGGACCCGGATAACCGGAGGGCCTGCACCGCCCGGCGTTGCTCAGCGCGCGTGGTTACGCCACTGGCCAGATAAAACGAGAACGGGCGCCACAGCCGTTCGTAAACGGTCGCCATCAACGGACTGTTCATCGCCCGCTGGGCGAAGGTCGGGACCGGCGTGCTCGTCGACGGTCCCAGCACATCGAGAAAACCGTCCCTCACGGATGCGGTCGTGTTAAGAAGTTCACGGGCCGGCTGAAACCGGTCCTCGTCGGTATCCATTCTGAGCAGTCTCGCTTGCTCAGGCTTTGGGAATTCAGCGGGGGCTGTGCGGGCCGAGTCCGACCTAAGGACCGACGCGCAGCTGGCAGTTCAGTGAACAAGCGTTATACATGTGTCAAGATTAACTCTTTCGTGAATAGTTCTTGCGCACAGAAGCTTTGCAATCTGCGTTTGTAATCGGTGGACAACTGTGTACTGTTTGGGTCATGGCCGAACGCGGCGCTCAACCTCAAGTACCACGCGGTCGTCGGCTGTTTTTGCGGGCGGTGCGGCGACTCTTCAGTCCGTTGCGCCCGGACGACTACCTCGAGATGGTCAATCCGCTCTGGACGACGAAAGAGCTGCGCGGGAGAGTCGACCGGGTGGAGCCGCAAGGCACCGAAGCGGCGAGCGTGTTGATTCGGCCAGGCTATGAGTGGCCCGGTCACAAGCCGGGCCAATACATCCGACTCGGCGTGATCATCGACGGCCGCTACCACTGGCGAGCCTATTCGCTGACGTCGGATCCGCAGGCCCAGGATGGTCTGATCAGCGTTTCGCCCAAGATCGTAAGAAGTGGCGTGGTGTCCCCGTATCTGGTCGAACGGATCAAGCCTGGCGAGTTGGTCCGGCTCGGAGAAATAGAGGGGGTTTTCACCCTGCCCGAGCCGTTGCCAGCGAAGATGCTGTTCATCAGCGCCGGCAGCGGCATCACCCCGATTGTGAGCATGCTGCGCAGCCTCGATCGTCGCGGTGAGCTTGGTGATGTGGTGGTCATTCACTCCGCGCGCAACCGCGAGCAAGTCATGTTCCTGCACGAACTGGAATCTCTGGATCACCGTCATGACAAGTTGCGGCTGGACTTACGGCTCACGTCGGAGCAGGGCCGAATGTCGCCAGGCGATCTCGACGAGCTGGTTCCGGACTGGCGCGAACGCGAGGGGTTCTGTTCGGGCCCCGGCGAGCTACTCGACGGGCTGATCGAGCACTGGGAGAACAACGGCGATCCCGATCGCCTGCACTTCGAGCGGTTTCAGCCCAAGATCGGCGGCGCCGGCGGTGAAGGCGAGGGCGGCCAAGTGACCTTCCTCGAAAGCGACACGACTACCGAGTGCGACGGCGGCACAACGATTCTCGAAGCCGGCGAGGAAGCCGGTCTGGAGCTGGCCTTCGGCTGTCGAATCGGAGTCTGCCACACCTGCGTCGGGACATTGAAGTCTGGCAAGCTGCGCGATCTGCGCTCGGGCGAAGTAAGTGAGCCCACCGAGCAGGACGTACGAATTTGTATCAACGCCGCCGAAGGCGACATCGAAATCGAACTGTGATCGGAAGGAGCCACAGTGACCACTGTGGAAAGCCCGCTCGCCCGGTTGGGCGAGCAGGAATTAGAGAAACTGGCCAAAGAACTCGACGCGATTCACGACGAGGTCTTTGCCGATCTCGGTGAGCGCGACCGGCACTACATCAAGACGGTGATCTCGGTGCAACGCCAGATTGTGGTGGCGGGCCGGGTGTTATTGCTGGCGTCGCGCTCGAAGACCGCTTGGGTGCTCGGCACTGCGTGTCTGGGGATGGCCAAGATCTTGGAGAACATGGAGATCGGCCACAACGTGATGCACGGCCAATGGGATTGGATGAACGACCCCGACATCCATTCTTCGGTGTGGGACTGGGACACCGCCTCGACCGCGAAGGGCTGGAAGCACTCGCACAACTACATCCATCACACCTATACCAACATCCGGGGCAAAGACAAAGACCTCGGCTACGAGATCATGCGGATCGACCCCAATCAGCAGTGGCGGCCGGCCAACCTGGGTCAACCGCTGTACAACCTGCTCCTCACGATGCTGTTCGAGTGGGGCGTAGCCGTGCACGACTTAGATATCGAAGAAGTTCTGCACGGCGAGAAATCCTTCTCGGACATTCGCAAGGACGTGAAAGGCATCGCCGGCAAGGCGCGTTCTCAGATCATCAAGGACTACATCGGCTGGCCAGTGATCAGCGCCGGCGCGTTCGCGCTTGCCCAGTTGGCGCTTCGCGGCCGCATCGAACAGCCGGCCCAGTCCCGGGTTGGTCGGCGGCTTCGAAAGATCTCGAGCAAGGGCCGGGTGGGCGCCACGGCGACGTTTTTGGACCGGGTGGCACCTGGTGTGGAAAGTACGTTTCTGCGTACCTTGGCCGCGGATGCGCTGGGCAATCTCATCCGCAACGTGTGGTCGCACGCCATCATCTTCTGCGGTCATTTCCCGGACCAGACCTATACGTTCAGCGAAGAGGAAGTGAAGGACGAGACCCGAGGCGGTTGGTACGTCCGGCAACTGGTCGGCGCGGCTAACATCGACGGCAGTCCGCTGTTCCACCTCATCAGTGGCAACCTGAGTTACCAGGTGGAACATCACTTGTATCCGGACATGCCGAGCAGTCGCTACTCCGAGATCGCACCGAAGATCAAAGACATCTGCGAGCGCTACGAATTGCCGTATAACACCGGGCGATTCTCCAAGCAGTGGTTCTCGGTACACCGCACCATCTTCCGGTTGGCCTTCCCGGGTGGAAAACCTCGTCCGAAGCCTGGACCGTACCGCAGCGAGAATCGGCGCATTGGAGAAGATTCATCGAGTGAGGCGAGCCGCTTCCGCGACCGTGTCCCGGCCGAGCACCCGAGCGCCGGACCAGAGCACGGGGGATCGGGTGTACAGGTCCAGCCGCCCCCGCGTGGCAAGGACTGACGCAAGAATTCCTTCGCACTCGTTGGACTGACGCTCGAGTCCTTGCCGCGGTCGGAGCCGACCCATAGCCTGGTTGCGTCGGGACCTCAGTGCGGAGGGATGTCTGGAATGGGCCGGTGAGCGAACCGACCGGTTTGCGCGTCGACGAACTCGCTGGCATGGACATCTTCAAGGGGTGTCCCGCCGCCGATCTGATGCCGTTGGCCGCAAGTCTGTTGCCCCTGCAGGCCGCTGCTGGCCAGGTCCTCATGCGGCAGGGTGAGCAAGCCGTTTCGTTTCTGCTGGTGTCGACGGGCAGCGCCGAGGTCGCGCACGTCGGTGACGATGGCGTGGTGATTGTCGAACGCGTGCTGCCGGGCATGATCGTCGGCGAGATCGCCTTATTACGGCACATCCCGCGTACGGCGACGGTCACCACGACCGAACCGGTGACCGGCTGGATCGGTGACAGTGAGGCATTCGCGCGAATGGTGCACATCCCGGGCATCACCCAACGCCTGGTGCGCACCGTACGGCAACGATTGGCCGCCTTCATCACCCCAATCCCGTTCCGCATTCGCGGTGGTACCGAATTGTCCCTGCGCCCGGTGCTTCCCGGTGACAGTGAGCGCACCCAGCACGGTCATGTCCGCTTTTCCAGGGAGACGCTGTACCGCAGATTCATGACGCCGCGGGTTCCCAGTCCTGCGTTGATGGACTATCTGTCGCAGGTCGACTACGTCGACCACTTCGTGTGGGTGGTGACCGAAGGCGTCGACCCCGTCGCCGACGCCCGCTTCGTGCGGGACGAGCACGATCCGACGCTCGCCGAGATCGCTTTCATCGTCGCCGACGCCTACCAGGGCCGAGGCATCGGCACGTTCCTGATCGGCGCACTGGCGATCGCCGCCCGCGTGGCCGGCGTCGAGAAGTTCTCCGGACGGATGCTGTCCGACAATTTGCCGATGCGCGCGATGATGGACCGCTTCGGCGCTTCTTGGCGGCGTGACGACGTCGGCGTGGTGACCACGGTGATCGACGTGCCCGACATACGTCACCTGCCGATCGAGCGGGATACGGCCGAGAAAATCAAACACGTTGCGCGGCAAGTGGTCCAAGCAGTCGGCTGAGGTGCGATCTTGGATCGCTGTGCTCGCGGTCATGCTCGTATGCGCATGCGGGAAAAGCCCGGCGCCAAAACCTTCGGTTCCGTCGCCTCCGCCCGGGCACGTCATCAACCCGTCCAGGATCAAACGAATCGGCCGCGATTTGCCCCGCGGGTATGAAGTGACAAGTGTCAGCAGTGTCGCGGACCCGGTGACGAGCTGGGGTCTGGGCAGCGGGTGGACGGCCGACCCGCCGGCGTGCGCGGCGTTAGCCGACCCTGCTGTGGGTCGCACCGAATCACCGCAGGGCGTCTCGGGGTCCGGCGCCGGCGGCATCGTCTACGCAGTCGTCGCACCCCTGCCGGCGGCTCACTTGGATCCGATCGTTGTTGCCGGATGCCCGCGCTGGATCGTGACCAACGGCCGGGCCCGGTCCGACGTCCGGCTGGTCGACCCACCCCGCATCGACGGCGCCCAGACCGTCGCAATGACAAGCGATACGACGACGTCGGCCGAAGGCGGCGTGCGGATCGGTTCGCATGCCGAGACGGTCATCGCCTATCTCGGCGACTATTACGCGTTCACCACACTGGTTACCGACCCCGGTTCGGCGCAGGCACCGCTGCCGCCGCAATTCGCCGCCGACTTGCTTGCTAAAACGGTGTCCGCGTTACGGGGTTGATCCGTTCTCGTTGGGTAGATTGACGACGATGATGAGGGCCGTGCTCGCGATCGGCTGCGTGTGCTGGCTTTCCGCCTGCACTACCGCCTGCGCTACTGCCGGCCTAAAGGCGGCGCATACTTCGACCTCGCCATCCGCCGACATCGGCAAGATCGGCGCCGTCAACTCGAGCTTCGGACCGGAGTTTCACGTGACGAACGTCGCGCCGACCGGCATCGACCCCAAGCTCCTGACCTCACAGAAACTGCCCGAAGGGCTGAAATTCCAGCCCGCCGACTGCGCGAAGCTCGCCACCGCGCAAGGGATACCGCCCGGTGTGCAGGGCAACATGGCGGCCGTCGTCGCCGAGGGCGACGGCAACCGCTACATTGCCATCGCGGTGCAGACCTCGAAACCGGTGCCGTTCAGCGCGCCCGGACCGGAGTGTCAGAAAGTGGACTTCGGCGGCGGTCCGGTGCGCGGCCTGGTGGAAGCCGTCGACGTGCCGCAGATCAGCGGGACGCAGACACTCGGCGTACATCGCATCGTCGAGACAATCGTCAATGGCAAGCCCAACGTCGGCGAAATCTATTACTATTCGGCGCATTTCGCTGACTACCAGGTCATCGTCACCGCCAACCCGCTGGTGATTCCCGACCAGCCCGTCGTCTCGGTCAACACCGGGCGGGCGCGTGACTTGCTGAGTAAAGCGGTAGCCGCGGTACGGACCGGCTGAGTCAGCGGACGTCGCGCGGCCGAAACTGGATACTCACCCGCGGACCGGTGGGCGCCGACGTCTTGGGCACCGCGTGCTCCCAGGTGCGCTGGCAGGATCCGCCCATCACCAGCAAGTCACCATGTCCTTGGGGTAGGCGCAGCGACCGGCCGCCCCCGCGCGGCCGCATCGCAAACGTGCGGGTGGCGCCGAGGCTGGCGATCGCGACCATGGTGTCCTCGTTGCTGCTGCGGCCAATGGTGTCGCCGTGCCAGGCGACGCTGTCCGAGCCGTCGCGGTACAAGCACAGTCCGACCGTGGTGAACGGTTCACCGAGCTCACCGGCGTAGATGTCGTTGAGCCGTCGCCGCAGCCGGCTCAGCTGAGGGTGCGGGGGCTCTTCGTCGGCGAGATCGTGAAAGCTGACCAGTCGCGGCACGTCGACTACCCGGTCGTACATGTGCCGTCGCTCGGCACGCCAGGGCACTGTTGCCACCAGCGCGTCGAACAGCTCGTCGGGATCCGTCAGCCAACCGGACCGCAGGTCGATCCAGGCGCCCTGGCCGAGCAGGCGACGTTCGCTGTGTTCGAACAGCGACTCTTGTACCGCTACCGCCACGACCGCCAGTCTATCGCACGCCCGTTCGAACGCACGTGCAAGAGGTTGCCGCTAACGTGCTAGGTGTGACTGGCGGCCTGGGAGTCGATTCCGAGGTGGGAGCGCTACGCGTCGTCATCCTGCACCGGCCCGGCGCTGAGCTCGCGCGGCTGACGCCGCGCAATAACGACCAACTGCTGTTCGACGGGTTGCCGTGGGTTGCCCGCGCGCAAGACGAGCACGACGCGTTCGCCGACTTGCTGCGCTCGCGCGGCGTGGAGGTGCTGCTGCTTTCCGACCTGCTCACCCAGGCGTTGGAAAGCGGTGCCGCCCGGATGCAGGGGATCGCAGCGGCCGTCGACGACCGCCGGCTCGGACTGCCGCTGGCGCAAGAGCTGTCTGTCTATCTGCGCAGCCTTGATCCGACCGCGTTGGCTCACGTGTTGACGGCGGGGATGACATTCACCGAGCTCCCACCCGGCACCCAGACCGACCTGTCGCTGGTACGTCGGATGCATCACGGTGGTGACTTCGTCATCGAGCCGCTGCCCAACCTGGTCTTCGCGCGCGACTCGTCGATCTGGATCGGCCCGAGAGTCATCATTCCGTCGCTGGCGCTGCCCGCCCGCGCGCGTGAATCGTCGCTGACTGACCTCATCTATGCTCATCATCCCCGGTTCACCGGTGTGCGACGCGCCTACGAATCGCGCACCGCGCCGGTTGAAGGAGGTGACGTGCTGTTATTGGCGCCCGGCGTCGTCGCCGTCGGCGTCGGTGAACGCACCACCCCGGCAGGAGCGGAAGCTCTCGCCCGCAGTCTCTTTGACGATGATCTGGCCCACACGGTGCTGGCCGTGCCAATCGAGCAGAAACGGGCGCAGCTGCATTTGGATACGGTTTGCGCGATGGTCGACAGCGACGCGATGGTGATGTACGCCAACGTCGCAGACAGCTTGTCTGCGTTCACCATTCAGCGTTCGGGCAGCGGGGTGCAGATCAACGACGCAGTCCCGTTCGTCGAGGCGGCGGCGGACGCGCTCGGCATCGAGAAGTTACGTGTCATCGGTACCGGGCTGGATCCCGTCATCGCCGAGCGTGAGCAGTGGGACGACGGCAACAACACCCTGGCGCTCGCGCCAGGAATCGTCGTTGCCTACGAACGCAATTCGGGAACCAACGCGCGTCTGCAGGACGCGGGCATCGAAGTGCTCACCATCGCGGCCTCCGAATTGGGCACCGGGCGTGGCGGTCCCCGATGCATGTCCTGTCCGGTCGCCCGCGATCCGCTCTAGCAGAGTCGCGAGGCACGTCACCGCGTCAAGATGGCCGCTGTGGTGGTGATCGGCGAACAATCACAACCGTGCCGGCAATCTCGGCGACAGCCCGAGCCGCGGCCAGAAGTATTTAACGCCAGCTGGGCAACCAGATCTCCATATCCCAGGTGGACTGTGAGATCGGCAGGCCGGTAAGCACCGGGAATAGCCACGCGAAGTTGGTTACCACCAGCGCGACATAGCAGGACACGGCAATCATGCCGAGCGTGCGGCGTTCCGCATGCTGTGCCGGCTGGTAGAGCACATCGCCGAGGATCAGCGCGATCGCCATCACCAGAAACGGCGCCATGGTGGCGGCGTAGAAGAAGTACATCTGCCGGTCGATGTCGGCGAACCACGGCAGCCACCCGGCGCAATAACCGACCAGCACGGCGGCATATCGCCAGTCCCGGCGCACGAACGTACGCCAACAGGCGTACAGCAGCACCGGCACCGACAGCCACCACATCGCCGGCGTCCCGACCAGCATCACTGCTTTAACGCACGACTGCCCACCACACCCGGCAATGTTCTGCTGGTCAATGGCATACAGCACCGGTCGCAGCGACATGGGCCACGTCCACGGCTTGGATTCCCAGGGATGGTGATTGCCCGCCGAATTCGTCAGCCCGGCATGGAACTGGAACGCTTTGTCGGTGTAGTACCACAACGAGCGGATCGCATCCGGCAGCGGCAAGATACCTTCCGGGCCGATCGTCTCACCGACTTCGTGGCGGTCGATGGCCGTCTCTGAAGCGAACCACCCTGCGTAGCTAGCCAGATAGACCGCGACCGGGATCAGCAGCAGCGCGTAGACGGCAGGCAAGGCGTCTCGGCGAATCGTTCCCAACCACGGCCTGGGCACCCGGTATTGACGACGCGCCGCCACATCGAACGCCAGCGACATGACGCCGAAAAACAATATGAAGTACAAGCCGGACCACTTTGTGCCACACGCCATTCCGAGCAGCACACCGGCGCCGAACCGCCACCACCGCACGCCCAGCCGCGGACCCCAGACCGTTTCGGCGCTGCGTCCCTCCAGCAGCGCGACGTGCAAGCGCGCGCGAACCTGATCCCGGTCGACGATCAGTGCGCCGAACGCCGCCACCACGAAAAAAGTGAGGAAGCCGTCGAGCAGCGCAGTGCGCGCGGACACGAAGCTGACACCGTCGGCGATCAGCAGCAGACCGGCGATGGCGCCGACCAGCGTCGAGCGGCTGATACGCCGCACGATTCGGACCACCAGGCCGACCATGATGACGCCGAGCAGCGCACCGGTGAACCGCCAGCCCAGCCCGTTATAGCCGAAGATCGCTTCACCCAGAGCGATCAGCTGCTTACCGACCGGCGGATGAACCACCAGGCCAAAGCCCGGGTTGTCCTCGACGCCGTGGTTGTGCAGCATCTGCCAGGCTTGTGGCGCGTAATGCTTCTCGTCGAAGATCGGCGTCCCGGCGTCGGTCGGTGAGCCCAGGTTGAAGAATCGCGTCACCGCGGCCAGGGCGGTGACCACGCCGGTGACGGCCCAGCCGTAAGCGCGGTCGACTGGCCCGAAGTCCGGCACCGGCAACAGCGGCCCGGGACTGATGACAGGTGCTGCGCTGTCCTCTTCGACGACAGGGCTGTCGCGGGTCTCGGCGCGCATCACCACGATCGTAGGCTGTGCGCCATGAGCGGTGGCCGACTATTGCTGGGCGCGACCCCGTTGGGCCAGCCGGCCGACGCGTCACCGCGGCTGATCGCCGCACTGCGCAGTGCCGACATCGTCGCCGCCGAGGACACCCGGCGGATATGGAAGCTGGCCAAGTCGCTCGAGGTGTCGATCAGCGGGGAGGTGATCAGCCTGTTCGACCAGAACGAGGAGGCGAAAGTTCCCGGCCTGGTGGACCGGATCCGCAGCGGCGCGACGGTGCTGATGGTCAGCGACGCCGGAATGCCGCTAATCAGCGATCCGGGTCACCGGCTGGTGGCCGCGTGCGTCGCGGCGGCCCTGCCGGTGAGCTGCCTGCCCGGCCCGTCGGCGGTGACGACGGCGCTCGCGGTGTCCGGCCTGCCGTCGGCGAAGTTCTGTTTCGAGGGCTTCGCGCCCCGCAAGCGTGTGGCCCGCAGAACCTGGCTCAGCACGCTGGCCGACGAGACCCGCACGTGTGTGTTCTTCGAATCCCCGCGCCGACTGCACGCCTGCCTGGTCGACGCCGTGGATCTGCTCGGTGCGGAACGTCAGGCGGTGGTGTGCCGCGAGCTGACCAAGGTGTACGAGGAGGTGGTGCGCGGGTCGCTGGCAGAGCTGGCCGCCTGGGCCGATGACGAGGTACTGGGTGAAATCACCGTCGTGCTGTCCGGTACCGTTCCGCGCGCCGATCTCGCCGCGCTGGTCGCCGAAGCAAACGAGTTGATAAGCACCGGAGTTCGCGTGAAAGACGCCTGCGCCCAAGTGGTCGCCGCACACCCCGAGGCCCGTTCCCGGCGTGAGCTCTACGACGCGGTGCTGCGGTCCCGCAACTCGTGACCGTCAACGGATGCCGGCGAATACCGCCGACAGCTGGCCGATGACCGGGGCGGCCTTCGCCAGGCATTCGTCCCATTCGGCGTCGGGGTCCGAGTCTGCGGTGATCCCACCGCCGGAACCGAGCACCGCTTTGCCGGCGGCGTCGAACTCGACGGTGCGGATCGCCACGTTCAGCTCGCAACCGGCGACCGGCGAAGCCAAACCTATAGCGCCGCAGTATACTCCGCGTCGCTGTTGTTCCCACTGCGAAATGAGTTGACGCGCGCTCAGTTTCGGGGTTCCGACCACTGAGGCGGGCGGGAATGCGGCGTCCAGCAGTGCCGCGGTGGGCAGTGCGGTCGGCACCCGCGCTGACACCGTCGACACCAGATGCCACACACCCGGGGCCCGCTGCACGCGCAGCAACTCCGGCACACTGACCGTGCCGGTGTAGGCCACCCGGCCGAAGTCGTTGCGCACCATGTCCACGATCATGATGTTCTCCGCGACGTCTTTGGCGGAAGCCCGCAACGCCGACGGCCGGGCATGCAGCGGCAGGGTCCCTTTGATCGGGCTGGATGTGACGACCTCACCGCGTCGACGCAGGAACAGTTCCGGGGACAGCGAGGCCACCGCACCCCAGGAGCCGGCGACGTAGGCGGCCCGCGCCGGCGCGGTGCGCGTCACCCCGTCGACGAAGAAATCCAGTGGTGACCCGAAGAGCGAGCCGGTGAATTGCGTGCACACGCACGCCTGGTAGATCTCGCCTGCTGCGATGGCGTCCAAGCACGCCAGCACCCCAGCGCGGTGGGCGGAGCGGTCGGCGTCGCGCCAGTCGACCCGGCAGATCCCCGCCGGCGCCGGCGCGGTCAAGGCGTCTATCAACCAGCGCGGCATCGGCGCGCCGGACAGCGACTCGAACCACCACTGCCCGTCGCGGTCACCGCGCAGTACGCAGTCGGTCCAGCCGCCGGCGGCTTCTGGGATACGCGCGGGCCGGCCGTCCGCGGCCGAGTCGGGATAAGACAGGTAGCCGATCCAGCCGCCACCGACGGCGGTCACGTCACAGCCGGGCCGAACGGCGAACGCGTCAGCGGCTTTGACCGGTTGGACCAGCACACTCGGCGCGATAACCGCCTGCGCGCCGAACCAGTCACCGGTCAACGCTGCCGGTGGCGGCAGCGCGAGTCGGCGGGTGGCCGCACCGACGGCACCCAGCACCTGCGGTGCAGTGCCAAGGTCGCCGAGCCGCTCGATGCGCACTGTCCCAGCTTGACAGATAACCGATGTGGGCGGCGCGGCCGGCGACGCTCACCCGCGACTGATCATCCGGGCGGTCGCGGCGGCGGCCAGCTTGTCGGGATTGCGTATCGCGTAGAAATTCGTGATCTTGCCGTCGACTATTTCGAAGATGTAGACGCCCTCGAGGCGGTCCGCGCTGTAGAGCAGCACCGCTGGCGCGGAGTTGCAGATCACCGTCTGGACTCGTAGGTCGGCTATCCGCCTGCCCAACCGTAGGAGACCGACGACTGCGGCAGCCACCTTGTTGGCGCCGATCACCGGCCGGCGCGCCGCGCTGGCCTTGCCGCCGCCGTCAGCCGTCCACACCACGTCAGGCGCGAGCATTGATATCACCGACTCGAGATCACCGCTGGACGCCGCGGCCATGAATTCGGTGGCGACGCGCGCATTCTGCGCCGGGTCGACCGGGCCGAACCGCCGACGTCGGGCCTGCACATGCTCACGCGCCCGGTGCGCGATCTGACGCACCGCCGGCACTGGTTTTCCGACGGCGTCGGCGATGTCGCCGTAATCGAACCCGAACACTTCGCGCAGCACGAAGACCGCACGCTCGTTGGGGCCGAGCGTCTCCAACAGCACCAACATCGCCATCGAAACCGATTCGGCAAGAACGACATCGGCTGACGGGTCCTGCTCGTCGAGCAGTAACGGCTCGGGCAACCACGGTCCGATGTAATCTTCTCGCCGCCGCGCCCCGGCCCGCAGCGCGTTCAGCGACTGGCGTGTGACCAGCTGTGCCAGATAGGACTTGGTGTCCCGCACAGTGGACAAGTCCACTCCGGCCCACCGCAGATAGCTGTCTTGCAGCACATCGTCGGAATCACTTGCCGAGCCGAGGATTTCGTAGGCGATGGTGAATAGCAGCGGTCTCAGTAGCGTGAATCGTTCGGCGTGTTCGTCAGAGGTCGTCAATGAACCGCGACCTCCTCGTGCGTGAGTTGCTCGGACCGCTTGCCGCCCTTGACCCAGAAGTAAGAGCCCGGTCTGTCAGCCTCGCGACGGATGGCCCACACGGTCGCCTTACAAACCGCCTCTTTGATCGACGCGGCCCAGCCGACCGCCGACGACCACGTTGATCGGGGTGTCATCGGTTCGCGCGAGTTGGATGGTGGCAAATGATCGGCCCAGGCTGACGCATTGCCCTGCAAATCCCTGGTTGAGCACTTCCGGCGGATTCCCGGCGATACGGCTCAGCACGGTGTTGGCAGCCTGAGCTCCGAGCGGTCCAGCGGCTTGGCAACTCATCCGCAGCGGCCGGCCGGACGGCGCGGCCGCGTCACCGGCCGCCACGATGCGGGGATCGTCCACGCTGGTCAGTGTTTCATCCGTCAGCAGCCGGCCGGCCGCGTCGGTGCGAAGCCCGCTGCGCGCGGCGAGATCTGGCACGCCGAAGCCGGCCGTCCACACCGTCACCGCGCTCGGCAAGATGCTGCCGTCGTCCAGCACTGCCGCATCGCGGCGCACTTCTGAGACCGCGGCGGCCTCGAGGACGTCGACACCGAGCTTGCCCAGCCACTTCGCCGCCGAACGCCGGCCGCGCGGGCTCAGCGACGGTCCCAGCACTCCACCGCAGACCAGCGTCACGCGACGACCCCGCTCGGCCAGTTCGGCCGCGGTCTCGATGCCGGTCAATCCGGCGCCGACGATGGTGACGGGTGCGTCGGGGTGCAGCTCGTCGAGTGCATCGCGCAGGCGCCCGGCACATTCGAATTCCCCTAGATTATATGCAAATTGAGCCGCTCCAGGCACCGTTGAGGGGACCATGCCGGTGCTGCCGACGGCGTAGACGAGGTAGTCGAACGTCAGTCGTGCGCCCGAGGCCAGCGACACCGTACGCTGTGCGGCATCGATCCGGTCGGCGCCGTCGACGACCAGCCGGATTCCCTCGCCGAGCAGTGTGCGGTAGTCGACGTCGGCGGTTCCGCTGCCGGTGGCCAACTGGTGCAACCTGATTCGTTCCACGAAGACCGGTCGAGGGTTCACCAGGGTGATGTCGACGTCGTCCCGCAGTCGGAGGTGGTTGGCGGCCACAGTTCCGGCGTATCCGCCGCCGATCACGACGACATGTGTGCGCGTTGTCATTGCTGCCTCCTTGGTAATCACGGGGGTTTCGACCCGCTGATGCCCTCAAGACACCGCCGTCAGCGCCGATGTGACAGCAAGCCGTCAGCTGTGGCCAGCATCACATCAGCGCTTCGCGGGCGAACTCCGCGACGAGAAGGTCGACACGTTCGCCCCGTAGCGCCGTTGCGGTTTAGCGTGACCAATCCATGCAACGCCGACCAGACGACTTCGGCGAGCGTGTCCGGGTCGCGCGAGCCGGCCACGTTGGTGATACAGAAAGATTGGGATCGCGTCATTGCCGCCCGGGCCGTTCTGCAGCGACTCGCCGTTGTCGCGTTGTGCCTCGTGCTGCTGACCTGACCGGGTTCAGTCGGCCTGATAGCGGGGAAACACCGCGGTCGGCGCCGGCAGGGCCGTGCCGGGGACCAGTCGGTTGCCCAACGCGGTGAACGTCCGCTGCTCGGCCGGCTGCCCAAGCAGGCCGAGCAGTTTGCCCGCCGACTCCGGCAGCACCGGCTGGATCAGCAGCGCGGCAATCCGCACCACCTCGATCGTCGTGTACAGGACTGTCCGGAAACGGATCTGATCAGCCTCGGACTCACTCTTACGCAGTACCCAGGGCTGCTGGGCGGAGAAGTATCTGTTCGCCGCGCCGAGCATCAGCCAGATCGCCTCCAAGGCCAAATGCATTGCCTGCGCTTCGAAGTGGGGTCGTACCTCAGCGAGCAGCGCGTCGGCGATCGCCAGTAGCTCAGTGTCGTCGGAACAGAGACGACCCGGCCGCGGCACGATTCCGTCCAGGTTCTTCGCCACCATCGACAGCGACCGCTGCGCGAGATTGCCCAACTCGTTGGCCAGGTCGGCGTTGACCCGGGTGATGATCGCCTCGTCGGTGTAGCTGCCGTCCTGCCCGAAAGGCACCTCGCGCAGAAAAAAGTAACGCACCTGGTCGACGCCGAACTGGTCGACCAGGGCGATCGGGTCGACGACGTTGCCGACCGACTTGCTCATTTTCTCGCCGCTGTTGAGCAGGAAGCCGTGCGCATACACCCGGCGCGGCAACTCGATTCCGGCGGACATCAGGAACGCCGGCCAATAGACGGTATGGAACCTGATGATGTCCTTTCCGATCATGTGCAGATCGGCCGGCCAGTAGCGGCGGAACAATCCCGAACCAGTGTCGGGGTAGCCGACTCCGGTCAAATAGTTGGTCAGCGCGTCGACCCAGACGTACATCACATGGTCGGGGTGGTCGGGCACGGGTACGCCCCAGTCAAAGGAGGTGCGCGAGATCGACAGGTCCCGTAGACCGCCGGAGACGAAGCTGACCACCTCGTTGCGGCGCACCTGGGGCGCGATGAAATCGGGGTGGGCGTCGTAGTGGGCGAGCAGCTTGTCGGTATACGCCGACAACCGGAAGAAGTAGGTCTGCTCCTCAGTCCAGGTGACCGGGGTGCCGGTCTCGACGGCGATCCGGTTGCCGGCGACACCGGCCTGCTCCACGACAACGGTTTCGTCTTCGTGGAAATAGCGTTCGTCGCGCACCGAATACCAGCCGGCATAGGTGTCCAGATAGATGTCGCCGGCGTCGGCCATCCGCTGCCAGATTTCCTTGGAGGCCCGGTGGTGGTCGGCGTCGGTGGTGCGGATGAACCGGTCGAAAGAGATGTTGAGCTTTTCCTGCAGCCTCTGGAACACATCGGAGTTGCGGCTGGCCAGCTCTCGTGGTGAAATCCCTTCGGCGGCAGCGGCCTGCGCCATCTTCAGCCCGTGCTCATCGGTTCCGGTCAAGAAACGCACGTCGAAGCCGTCGAGCCGCTTGAAACGCGCGATGGCGTCGGTGGCGACGTACTCGTAGGCGTGCCCGATATGTGGATCACCGTTGGGGTAGGTGATCGCCGTCGTGATGTAGTAGGGCCTCATCGCGTCTCACCCTATGGTGGCAACGGCGACCCGCTGCGCCCGGCTTCGCCGCGCTTGCGATCGCCTTATGGTGGCAACGGCGACCCGCTGCGCCCGGCTTCGCCGCGCTTGCGATCGCCTTAGGGTGTTGCGGTGAGCACCGATCGTCCGCCGCCGCCCGCTCCGGAGCCGTTGGCGTCCCTGATCGACGCTCACACCCACCTCGATGCGTGCGGCGCGCAGGATGCCGACGACGTTCGCGCCATCGTCGATCGTGCTGCGGCGGTCGGGGTGGTCGCCGTTGTCACCATCGCGGACGACCTAGCGTCGGCGCGTTGGGTGACCCGCGCCGCGGACTGGGATCCGCGGGTTTATGCCGCGGTGGCGTTACACCCGACCCGCGCCAACATCCTGACCGAGGCCGCCCGCGTCGAAATCGAGCAGTTGGCCGCCCACCCGAAGGTGGTGGCAATCGGCGAGACGGGGATGGACCTGTACTGGCCGGGCAAGCTCGAGGGCTGCGCCGAACCGGACGCCCAGCGCGAAGCTTTTGCATGGCACATCGATCTGGCCAAACGCACCGGCAAGGCGCTGATGATCCACAATCGGCAAGCCGACATGCAGGTGCTGGACGTCTTGCGTGCCGAGTGTGCGCCCGACACAGTGATCTTCCACTGCTTCTCGTCGGACAGCGCGATGGCGCGGGCTTGCGTCGACGCGGGCTGGTTGATCAGCCTGTCCGGGACAGTCAGCTTCCGCAACGCCCGCGATCTGCGCGCGGCCGTTGCGCTGATCCCCGACGATCAGCTGCTGGTGGAAACCGACGCGCCGTTCCTCACTCCGCATCCATACCGGGGCGCGCCGAACGAGCCGTACTGCCTGCCCTACACGGTGCGGGCGTTGGCTCAGTTGCTGAACCGGCCCGCCGACGACTTGGCGCGGATCACCACCGGTAATGCGCGCCGCGTCTACGGGCTGTCCGACGCCCCGGAGAACTGACGCTTGAGGAATCGTTAAGAGGCGCTTGCTCAAGTTGCCCTATCTAGGCCGGTTCGTTACCGTCTTGTGATCGAACGGCAGGGTGAACCCCGGCCGTTCGTCAATGGAGGCAGCTGAAGAAGTCGGTGAAGGTCGGTACGCGCGCTGTGAACGTAATCGAGAAGCTCCATACGTCGTCTTCGCCGTTCCTCCGCATTCTCGTCGGTGCGCTCCTGGTGGTGCTTGGTATGGCGGGCGGCTACGCGGTCGCCGCGCAGAAGACGGTGATGCTCAACGTCGACGGCGCCGCGATGACGGTCACGACGATGAAGTCCCGGGTGATCGACGTCATCAAGGAGAACGGCTTCGACGTGAACGCGCAGGACGATCTGTACCCGGCCGGCAACGAATCGGTGCGGGAAGCCGACAAGATCGTGCTCCGGCGCAGCCGGCCGCTGCAGATTTCGCTGGATGGCGCGGCGGCAAAAAAGATGTGGACGACCGCATCCACCGTCGACGAGGCGCTGGCTCAATTGGCGATGACCGACACCGCCCCCGCGGCGGCCTCACGCGGCAGCCGGGTACCGCTGGCCGGGATGGCCCTGCCGGTGGTCAGCGCCAAAACCGTGCAGATCGACGACGGCGGAGCCATCCGAACGGTGCATCTGGCCGCGCCCACTGTTGGCGGACTGCTCGCGGCAGCCGGCGCGCCGCTGCAGCAGAGCGACCGCGTGGAGCCGGGCACCTCGGCGCCGGTGATCGACGGGATGCAGCTCGTGGTGACCCGCAATCGCATCGAACAGGTCACCGAGCGGGTGCCGCTGGCCCCGGCGGCCAGGCGTATCGAGGACCCGGACATGAACATGAGCCGCGAAGTCGTCGAAGATCCCGGTGCTCCTGGCGTCCAGGACGTGACGTTCGCGGTCGCCAAAGTCAACGGGGTGGAGACCGGCCGGCTGCCGGTCGCCAATACCGTGGTGACACCGGCGCGTGACGCGGTGGTGCGGGTGGGCACCAAGCCCGGCACCGAGGTGCCGCCGGTCAACGAGGGCGGCATCTGGGATGCCATCGCTTCGTGCGAGGCCGGTGGTAACTGGGCCATCAACACCGGCAACGGGTACTACGGCGGCGTTCAGTTCGACCAGGGCACCTGGGAGCGCAACGGCGGCCTGCGCTATGCCAGCCGGGCCGATCTGGCCAGCCGGGAGGAACAGATCGCCGTCGCAGAAGTGACACGCGCGCGCCAAGGCTGGGGAGCCTGGCCGGTCTGCAGCGGACGATCGGGGGCCCGCTGACGATCCGGTTACTGGGCCGTACTGAGATCCGGCAAATGGCCAGAGAGCTCGACTTCCGGCCCCGTAAAGCGCTGGGACAGAACTTCGTGCACGACGCCAACACGGTGCGTCGGGTGGTGTCATCGTCTGCGGTCAACCGCGGCGATCACATCCTCGAGGTAGGCCCCGGACTCGGATCGCTGACCCTGGCGCTACTGGACCGTGGCGCGAACGTCACTGCCGTCGAGATCGACCCGGTGCTGGCAGCCCGGTTACCGCGGACCGTCGCTGAGCATTCGAACAGCGAAATCAATCGGCTCACCGTGTTGAACCGGGACGTGCTCAGCATCGGCCCGGGGGACCTGCCTGCCGAACCGACCGCGGTGGTGGCCAATCTGCCCTACAGCGTTGCCGTTCCGGCGCTGTTGCATCTGCTCGCCGACTTTCCTTCGATCCGCACCCTGACGGTGATGGTGCAAGCTGAAGTCGCCGAACGGTTGGCCGCCGAACCGGGCGGCAAGGAGTACGGGGTGCCCAGCGTCAAGGTCCGCTTCTATGGTCGAATTCGCCGTTACGGCATGGTGCCGCCGACGGTGTTCTGGCCCATCCCGCGGGTGTATTCCGGTCTGGTCCGGATCGATCGGTACGAGACTTCGCCGTGGCCGACCGGCGAAGAGTTCCGCCGGCGCGTCTTCGAACTCATTGACGTGGCGTTCGCGCAGCGGCGCAAGACTGCTCGTAACGCCTTCGCGGAGTGGGCGGGATCAGGCAACGAGTCGGCCAATCGATTGCTGGCCGCCAGTATCGATCCTGCCCGCCGGGGTGAGACGCTGTCCATCGACGACTTCGTGCGGCTACTCCGGCGCTCGGGATATCAGGGTGGCACCTCGCAGCCGCAGGTTTCCGCTTGCTGAGCGGCTCCTGACGCGGCTGGGCTGCTATTGAATCGCCGGTCCCGGCGATACTCTCGTGCAGTGCCGACCGACCGAAGCACCGCTACCCAGTGGGTGCCCACCGGATCGGTGACGGTCCGGGTACCGGGAAAGGTGAACCTGTACCTGGCCGTCGGGGACCGTCGCGTCGACGGCTACCACGAGCTCACCACCGTGTTCCATGCCGTTTCTCTGCTCGACGAAGTCACAGTGCTCAGCGCCGACGTGCTCGCACTGGAGTGCAGCGGCGAGGGTGCGGATCAGCTGCCCACCGACGAGCGCAATCTCGCCTGGCAGGCGGCCGAATTGCTGGCCGAACACGTCGGCCGGGCGCCCGACGTCTCGATCAGAATCGACAAGTCCATCCCAGTGGCCGGCGGCATGGCGGGCGGCAGCGCGGACGCGGCGGCGGTGCTGGTCGCAATCAACGAACTCTGGGAACTCGGCCTACATCGGCGCGATCTGCATGCGCTGGCGGCCCAGCTGGGCAGTGACGTCCCCTTCGCGCTGCATGGCGGTACGGCTCTGGGAATCAGCCGCGGTGAGGAGCTTACGACGGTGTTGTCCAGAAACACCTTTCACTGGGTGCTCGCTTTCGGCACCGGCGGGCTCCCCACCGGCGCGGTGTACACCGAGCTCGACCGGCTGCGGGCGATCGGCGCACCGCCGCGGTTGGCCGAGCAGGGGCCGGTGCTGGCCGCACTGGCCGCAGGTGACCCGCAGCGCCTGGCGCCGTTGCTGGGCAACGAGCTGCAGCCGGCCGCGGTGAGCCTCGACCCGTCGCTGCGGCGCGCGCTGCGTGCCGGGATCGAGGCAGGGGCGCTGGCGGGCATCGTCTCCGGCTCCGGCCCCACGTGTGCGTTCCTGTGCACATCGGCGACCGCCGCGATCGACGTCGGCACGCAACTGTCCGGAGCGGGTGTGTGCCGCACCGTCCGGGTCGCCAGCGGACCGGTGCACGGCGCGCGTGTCGTGCCGGCACCTGTCGGCGGGGTGTGATATGGGACTCACCTATCGCTATGATTTTGCGGTTGTTTAAGAGGAGTTTAAGATGATGCGCGGTGACGAAGAGTGGTCAGGTATCGCGCCCGATTCTCCCGCCTGCCGGTGACGTCGGTGGGCCGGCTAGTCGTCGCGCGCACCGCCCGGCTCGCGCCCTCGGGTGCGCGTACAACGGTCGATCACCGATTCGAGACATAACCGCTGCCCAATTGTGTACCAACGGCTGTCCCGTTGTGCCTGGGCGCGGGGGCAGTATTAGTCCCTGGGCCTTTAAGAAAGCACCGGTGCCGACGAGGAGGTCGTCGTGAGCAGATTCACCGAGAAGATGTTCCGCAACGCCCGCGAAAGCACCAAGGGCATGGTCACCGGTGAGCCCTACAAACCGGTGCGGCACACCTGGGCGGAAGTGCACCAGCGTGCGCGCCGGGTCGCCGGCGGCCTGGCCACCGCCGGGGTAGCGCATGGCGACGCGGTCGGTGTGCTGGCCGGTGCTCCGGTAGAGATCGCGCCGACCGCGCAAGGACTGTGGATGCGCGGTGCCAGCCTGACGATGCTGCATCAGCCCACACCCCGCACCGACCTGGCGGTCTGGGCCGAAGACACCGCAACCGTCATCGACATGATCGAGGCCAAAGCCGTCGTTGTCTCCGATCCCTTCATGGCCGCGGCGCCGGTACTGGCCGAGCGTGGCATCAAGGTGCTGACCGTCGAGGAGCTGCTGACCTTCGAACCGATCGATCCGGTCGACACCGGGGAGGACGACCTGGCGCTGATGCAGCTGACCTCCGGTTCGACCGGTTCGCCGAAAGCCGTGCAGATCACGCACCGCAACATCTACTCCAATGCCGAGGCAATGTTCATCGGCGCCAAGATGGATCCCAGCGGCAATGATGTGATGCTCAGCTGGCTGCCGTGCTTCCACGACATGGGCATGATCGGGTTTTTGACTGTGCCGATGTTCTTCGGCGTCGAGCTGGTCAAGGTCACCCCGATGGACTTCCTGCGGGACACGTTGCTGTGGGCCAAGCTGATCGACAAGTACAAGGGCACGATGACCGCCGCGCCCAACTTCGCCTACGCGCTGTTCGCCAAGCGGCTGCGCAAGCAGGCCAAACCCGGCCAGTTCGACTTGTCGTCACTGCGGTTCGCCTTATCGGGCGCCGAGCCCGTCGACCCCGCCGACGTCGAAGACCTCATCGAGGCGGGCAGACCGTTCGGTCTGCGGCCCGAGGCGGTAATGCCGGCCTACGGGATGGCTGAGACAACGCTGGCGGTGTCGTTCTCCGAGCTCGGTGACGGCTTGGTGGTCGACGAGGTGGACGCGGACCTGTTGGGTGCGCTGCGTCGCGCGGTGCCCGCCAGCAAGGGCAACACCCGCCGGTTCGCCTCGCTGGGCCCGCTGCTGGAGGGCCTGGAGGCCCGCATCGTCGACCCGGACGGCAATGTGCTGCCGGCCCGCGGTGTCGGGGTGATTGAACTGCGCGGTGAACCGGTGACGCCCGGTTACATCACGATGGGCGGGTTCATTCCCGCTCAAGACGAACACGGCTGGTATGACACCGGCGACCTCGGCTACCTGATGGAGAACGGCCACATCGTGGTATGCGGCCGGGTCAAGGACGTCATCATCATGGCGGGCCGCAATATCTACCCCACCGACATCGAGCGCGCCGCGGGCCGAGTCCCAGGGGTCCGTCAGGGCTGTGCGGTGGCGGTCCGCCTGGACGCCGGGCATTCCCGCGAGACGTTCGCCGTCGCCGTCGAATCCAATGCCTTCGAAGACCCCGTGGAAGTTCGCCGAATCGAACACCAGGTGGCGCACGAAGTCGTCACCGAGATCGACGTCCGGCCGCGCAACGTGGTGGTGCTCGGTCCCGGCACCATTCCGAAGACACCGTCGGGCAAGCTGCGGCGCTCCAATTCCGTCGCGCTCGTCACCTAGTTTTTTCTCTGCGTGCGTTCGCGAGTGTGCAGATTTTTACGCCTGTCGCGGCGTGTTGCGTATAAAACCGCACGTCGGAGGCAGAAGCGCGCAGCAAGCGCCCTACTCACCAGGCGTGCACGCGGTTCTGCGCCGCTTCTAGACCCAACTCGACCAACAGCTCGGTCGCGTCGGCGGCCTGCTCGCAGATCGTCGGCACCTCCGCCTTCTCGGCCGCCGAGAATCTTTCTAACACGAACACCGCCGGGTCCTTGCGTCCCGGCGGACGTCCGATCCCGATCCGTACCCGCTGAAAGTCTCTGCTGGCCAACGCCGATGCCACCGAGCGCAACCCATTATGGCCGCCTTCACCGCCGCCGACCTTCAGCCGGACCCGACCGAAATCCAGGTCGAGGTCGTCGTGGATGACCACGACGCCGGCCGCGGGCAGCGAGTAGAACTTGGCCAGCGGCCCGACCTGACGGCCGGCCTCGTTCATGAAGCACCGCGGCTTGGCCACCACCACCGAATGCCCACCCAAGCGCCCGTTGGTTATCTCGGCGCCGGAACGCTTGTGCACCTTAAAAGTCGAACCCAGCCGTTCGGCGAGCCGATCCGCGACCATGAATCCGAGATTGTGCCGAGTGGCGGCATAGTTTGGTCCCGGGTTGCCCAGGCCGACCACCAGAAGCGGCTCGGCCACCTCGCGATCCGTTTACTCGGACTCAGCGGCGTCGGCCGCATCCTCGGCGGCTTGCTCGATCGCCGGCTCCGGTTCGGCCGCTTCGCCGCCGCCTTCGGCTTCGAGCTCTTCGGCGGTCGGCGCGGTGACGACGTTGACCACCAGCAGCTCTGGGTCGGAGACCAGCGTGACGCCGCTGGGCAGGGCGATCTGAGCGGCGGTGATCTGGGTACCGGCTTCGACGCCTTCCACGGAGACGGTCAACTGCTCGGGGATCGACAGTGCCTCTGCCTCGATCTCGATGGCGTCGTTCTCCGGAGTGACCAAAGTGCCAGGAACGGCGTCGCCTTCGACGACGACGGTCACCTCGACGACAACCTTCTCACCGCGGCGCACCACCAACAGATCAGCGTGCTGAATGGTGCGCCGGATGGGGTGGATGTCGAGGGCCTTGGTCAGGGCGAGCTGCTCGGTGCCGTCGATGTCGAGAGCGAGCACCGCGTTGGTACCCGCGTGCCGCAGCACGGCGGCGAAGTCGCGGCCCGGCAATTCCAGGTGCTGCGGCTCGCTGCCGTGGCCGTAGAGCACGGCGGGAATTCTGCCGTCGCGGCGCGCACGGCGCGAGGCGCCCTTACCGGTCGACGTGCGTACCGATACGGTGAGCTGGTTGGTTGCCGAACCGGCGGACTGTGCCATCGTGTCGCTCCTGTGTTGTCCGGGCACGGCCAGGATCGCGACAAACCGTCGGCTCCGTCGATAACGGTGGCTGCGGGCTGAAGCCGCCGGCCACCCTCGCCGTGACGCCCGGCCAGGTTAGCGCATCAGCGTCTCAGAGCGGAAATTTGATGTCGGTGAGCTGCTCAGACAGCTCCCACAACCCACGGGCGGTGTCCTCCCGTCTGGCCCACCCGTGCCGCCCGACCGGCTGGGTGCGTCCCCATATCTGAAACCGGGGCCCGACGAAGGTATCGCCCGGCAGGTCCTGCGACGCCGCGTAAAGCGTCTGCCGCGCACCGAAGTCGGCATCGGTGGCCAACCGATTGCCCAACGACATCAGCGCATCACCGAAGCGGCGGCCCGACTGGCCCTGCAGATTGGTGTGCGAATAGCCAGGGTGGGACGCCAGCGCACGCAGCGGCGAGTTGACCCCGGTCAACCGCCGCTGCAACTCGCTGGTGAACAGCAGGTTGGCCATCTTGGACTGACCGTAGGCCAGCCAGGGCCGGTATCGGCGGCGCTGCCAGTTGAGGTCGTCGAGCTTGACGACGCCCATCCGGTGCATGATCGACGTGACCGTCACAACCCGGTCGGTGAGCTTGGGCAGCAGCAGATTGGTCAATGCGAAGTGGCCCAGGTGATTCGTGCCGATCTGGCTTTCGAAGCCATCCTCGGTCAACGCGAACGGGCCCGCCATGATGCCGGCGTTGTTGATCAAGACATCGACCGCGTCCACCCCCTCGGCGAACTGCCGCACCGAGGCCAAATTCTGCAGGTCCAACCGGCGCACCTCGACGTCGCCGGTCATCTGCTGGGCGGCTGCTTCGCCTTTCCCGGTGTTGCGTACGGCCAGGATCACCTGGGCGCCGACTCGGGCCAATTCCCGCGCGGTCACCGCACCCAGGCCGCTGTTGGCGCCGGTGATGACGACGCTGCGGCCGGCGAACGAGGGGAGGTCGGCGGCGGTCCAAGTAGTCATGGCGATCACTTTAAGTGAAGCCGAGTGAGCGGATTGGAATGACGCGAGCGAGGCGAACCATCCGGCACAGCCCGGGTGCGCTACTTGGCTGCCACGGTGAAGCCGGCGATGATCGCCTCGATGTCGTCGGAGTCGGCGACGGCCTGCTCGGCCAGGCTGGTGATGGTGAGCTGTACCAGGTAGCGCTCATTGGCCGGTGGCGAACCGGTGGGAATGACGATCCGGTTGTACCCGTGCAGCCGGGTGCCGCTGAGCTCGTAGCTGCCTTGGATCATCGCCGAGGGGAACCCGTTGAAGTTCGCCGTCGACTCGTCGAGCCGCTTGAACTTGTCCGACAGTTCGGCATCGACGTTGCCGTGCTTCACGACGTCGGCGGCGTCGAAATCCCCGCGCAACTTGAACACCATGAGCATCGCCGTCGGATACTTCCCGTCTTTGGCGATCAGTTCGGTGGCGGGCGCGATGTCCGGCTTTTGCACCTTCTCCCAGCCCGGGGGTGTCGGAATGGAAACGGTGAGGTCAGTCAGCGTGTCCGGGGCCACCTGGTCCCCGGCCACCCCGATGCTTTCCAGGTACTTGGAGAGCGGAACCGGCCGGCCGGTTGTCGTGGTGGTAGTGGTGGTCGACCGCTGAGTCGTCGTCCAGATCGACTGGTAGTCCGGGGCCTGGGTTGCGCAGCCTGCGCTGAGCACCCCCAGCGCCGCGATGACCCCGCAGAGCAGATGTTTCACCGACGCGCACTGCTCACATCGTGCAGGCGGGCATCTAGGCGTCCCCGTCGAAGAGCCCAGTGACCGAACCGTTCTCGAAGACCGCCCGGATCGTGCTGGCCAGCAAAGGGGCGATGGAGAGCACGGTGAGCTGCGGAAAGCGCTTCTCCTCCTCGATCGGCAGCGTGTTCGTGACGATCACCTCGCGCGCGCCGCACTGCGCCAGTCGCTGCGACGCAGGGTCGGACAGCACACCGTGGGTGGCCGCGATGATGACGTCGCCGGCGCCGTCGTCGTGCAGCAGTTTGACCGCCCCGGCGATGGTGCCGCCAGTGTCGATCATGTCGTCGATCAGCACGCAGGTACGGCCTGCGACGTCACCGACCACCCTGTTGGACACCACTTGGTTCGGCACCCTGGGGTCACGGGTCTTGTGGATAAAGGCCAGCGGCACGCCGCCCAGCGCGTCGGCCCACTTCTCGGCAATGCGCACCCGGCCGGAGTCGGGGGACACCACGACGATGTTGCCGCCGCTGTAATTATCTTTGATGTAACCGGTCAGCAGGTTCTGGCCGCGCATGTGGTCGACGGGCCCGTCGAAGAAACCCTGAATCTGATCGGTGTGCAGGTCCACGGTCACGATCCGGTCAGCACCCGCGGTCTTCAGCAGGTCAGCGACCAAGCGCGCGGAGATCGGTTCGCGGCCGCGGTGCTTCTTGTCCTGGCGGGCATAGGGGTAAAACGGCACGACGGCGGTGATCCGTTTGGCGCTGCCCCGCTTCAGCGCGTCGATCATGATCAGCTGTTCCATGAGCCAGCGGTTGACCGGCGCAGGGTGTGACTGCAGGACGAACGCATCACAGCCGCGCACCGATTCGCGGAACCTGACGAAGATCTCACCGTTGGCGAATTCTCGCGCAGTCTGGGCGGTGACGTGGACGTCGAGCTCCTTGGCCACCTGCTCGGCCAGCTCTGGATGCGCGCGACCGGAGAAGAGCATCAGGTTCTTGCGGTTGTCGCTCCAGTCGTGGCTCACGTGTACCCCGCCGTTCGGATCAAGACTCGGTTCCCTGATGGCTGGCCTCAATATATTAGGTAGCGGATCGCCCGATTCAGTGCCGGGTGGTCTCACGGTGCTTGATCGGATGCCGGCGGGGGCGTGGCCTGTGCTGCTTGACGCGCCCGCTCTGCGGCCTGCGCGGCGGGGCTACCGGACCGTTTCCGCTGCACCCAGTCCTCGATAGTGCGCTGGGGGCCCGCCGAAACCGCCAATGCCCCTGGCGGCACGTCCTCGCGCAAGACCGTGCCGGCGCCGGTGTAGGCGCCGTCACCCACGGTGACCGGCGCGACGAACATGGTGTCCGACCCCGTGCGGACGTGTGAGCCGATGGTGGTGCGGCGTTTGCTCACGCCGTCGTAGTTGACGAAGACGCTCGATGCGCCGATGTTGGTGTGCTCTCCGATGTCGGCATCGCCGACGTAAGTCAGGTGCGGCACCTTCGTCCCGGCCCCGATCGTAGAGTTCTTGGTTTCGACGAAGGCGCCCAGTTTGCCGTGGGCGCCAAGGATGGTGCCCGGGCGTAGATAGGCGAACGGACCCACCGTGGAGCCGTCGCCGATCACGGCCGACGTGCCGTGCGTGCGAATCACCGACGCGCCGTCGCCGACGGTGACGTCGGTCAGCGTGGTGCCCGGGCCGACGGCGCAATGCTCGCCGACGTGGGTGCGGCCCAGCAACTGGGTTGCCGGCGCGATGACGGTGTCGCGGCCGATGGTGACGTCGACGTCGATCCAGGTGCTGGCGGGGTCGATGACTGTGACGCCGGCCAGTTGGTGGTCGGCCACGATGCGCCGGTTGAGTTCAGCGCCCAGCTCGGCGAGCTGGACGCGGTTGTTGATCCCGGCTACCACCATGCTGTCGGCGACGTGCCGGGCGTGCACTACCTGGGAGTCGTGCCGCAGGATCGCGATGACGTCGGTGAGGTAGAGCTCGCGTTGGGCATTGTTCGCCGACAGCCGACCCAGCGCCGATCGCAGCGCGGCCACGTCGAAGGCGTAAACACCGGCGTTGACCTCCTGAATGTCCAGCTGCGACGGTGTGGCGTCAGCGTGCTCGACGATCGCGATGACTTCGTTGTCCTGGGTGCGCAGGATGCGGCCGTAGCCGGTCGGGTCGCTGAGCGTGGTGGTGAGCACGGTGACCGCCGCTGCGTGGGAGCTGTGCGTCGCGACCAGATCGGCCAGTGTGTCCGGGTCGAGCAGTGGCACGTCACCGGACGTGACGACGACAGCGCCGGCGTAGTCGTCGGGCAGCGCGGCCAGTCCGCACAACACCGCGTGCCCGGTGCCCAGCTGCTGGGCTTGCAGGGCGACGCCTATGCCGCGTCCTAGTTGTTCGGCCAGTTCGGCAACGACCGGGGCGATGCGCTCGTGATGGTGGCCGAGCACCACGACCAGGTGCTGCGGCGCCATCTTGGCGATCGCGTGCAGCGAGTGCGCCAGCATGCTGCGGCCGGCGATGGTGTGGAGCACCTTGGGAGTATCTGAGCGCATCCGGCTGCCCGCTCCTGCAGCCAGGACCAGGACCGCGGATTCGCCGTGCGTGGTCATGAGTACCTCTCCCGCGCCGGCTCGTCGATCATCCAGGGTCGGCGCTGCCCCTGAGGCGCCTGCCGGCGCCTTCGCGTTCAGTGAATTTCAGCGTGTCTCAGCGTGTCATTGTCCGAAGGCCGTTGGCAAAAATCGCCCGTTGGCTCGCCGGAATTGCTCTCGGCCGGTTGCAGAGCCAGTCCAGCTCGCCGCCGACCGCGAATAGTTCAGGCAATCCATTCTCGCTCGTGAGGTGTCAGAAATTGTTTTTTAAACGAATGCCTCAGGAACGGCTCAGATGAATGATAATCGTTGGGTGGAGCGACGGCGAAATTCGCAAACCCAGTCCCCGATGACCACTCTCAAGCAGCTGCCGGCGCTGGTAGTGCTCGAGCGGCTGCCGGTGCCAGTGCTTGCGGTCGCTCACGACGGCACCATCTTGTTCGCGAACACCGCGTTCGCCGACATCGTCGGGTGCAGCACCGAACAGGTGCTGGCGCTGGAATTTCACCAGGTTTTCCATGCCGCGTCGGCCGATGAATCCGTCCTGTCGGTTGTACATACTCTGGCGAATCGGGTGGTCGAGCTGGCTCATAAGGACGGCTCGGTCGTACGGGCGCTGATGAGCAGATCGGCAATGCAGCGTGTCGACGACCACTTCGCGCTCGCCACTTTCCAAGATCTGACCGAGCAACTGTGGCTCGAAGAGCACTGACCGCGACAACCTGACCGATCGGTCGCAGCCGTTGACGAGCTGCACATCCACCCGGCAGTGCGACTTGTGCTCCGTGGGAAGGTGGACTCAGTCGGATAAGCCGGTTCGTTCTTGCCGGAGCGCCTCGCGAGCCAAGAATTCGCGGAAGTACGGCAGCGAATCCTCGGCGGCGATGGCGGGGAGCAACACTTCCCACATCTGGCTCAACCGGCGACCGAGGTCGTCGCCTGATGTTGCGGCGACCAACAACCTGATTCCGAAGGTGGCGCCGACGATCGATTCGGCGACTGTCTCCGGCGTGAGGTCTTCACGCAGGTCGCCTTCGCTGCTTGCCTTGCGGGCCTCGGCTGTCGTCACCGCCAACCAATTCGAGAAGACACGCGAGGTCGCTTCGTTGAAACCGCTCAACGCAACCGTCAATTGTTGTGCTGCACGCGCCATCTTGTCGGAGCCGGTCAGCTGCGCGATGACGAAAGTGCCGTGAATCAGGTTCTCCAGCGCCGGCGACGACGGTCCAGACATGTTGCGGAACGCCAGCAGAAGGGTGTCGGAGCCTTCTTCGATGATTGCCGACGCCAACGACTCCTTGGAGTCGAAATGGTGGTACAGGGCACCTTTAGTCATCCCGGTGCGCTCGATGATGGTGCCCCAGCTCGCAGCCGCATAACCGACTTCGCTGAACACGTCGATCGCGGCATCAAGAATTTTGCGCCGGGTGGCCTCGGACCTGACCTGCCGCGCCATGCCTGTACACCTCCGGAGTTCTGTTGAATCGTTGAGACTCCGGAGTTCGGCGTCTGACACTTTCCCGCCCGATGCGCAGCTTAACAGCTGCTGCCGCGCCGAAGGTGGCGTCGGACGGCCGCGCCGCCGGGCATCCTCTAATCAGGCAGACGTCGCGCTGACGGCCAGTGCCGCGCGTCGCCGCAGGAACTGCCGGAAGTATCCCAGCCGCTCCGGCGGCACTATGCCGGGCAGCACCAGGCACCAGGCCTTCTCCAGATCGAGAAGAAATCGCTTGGCATCGTCGAGGTCGCTTGCTTGGCACAATCCCAGGTACATCGAGACGACGAGTCGGCCCATGTCCTCGGGTTCGCAGTGCTCGACGACATCCCCCTCGGCGACGGCCCGTCGCACGACCGGGACCAGGCTGTCGATCCATTGTTTGAACAGTGTTGGCTGCAGGCCCTCGGCTCGGCCGATCGCTGCGACAAGATGCCTCGCCGCGCGGGCCGTAGCCTCATTGATGTCCCTTACCGCTATCAAGTAGAGATAGTCGACGATGGTTTCCAGGCCGGAGAGCTTGCGCGCGAGCAGCCCATTGAAAGCGACGGTGCTGGCGGTCAACTCCTCGTCGATGATGGCCAGTGCCAGCGCGTGTTTTGAACGGAAGTGGAAGTACATAGCGCCTTTGGTCAACTCCGCGTCGGCGAGGATGTCGTCCAATCCCACGTCGTGGTAGGAGTGTTCGGCGAACTGGTGTGACGCCGCCCGCAGAATTTGCTGGCGTGTCGTATCTGCCCGCCGGTCGGTCGATTCCGTCATAACAGACTCGGCCACTCTCAGCTACGCATCGGTGAGCAATCGTGACTTTGACGCCACAAGTTGGTTCGGATGCGACGAAATAGGGGAGGGACCGTCGTGAGGTTGAAGATTCTGCCCAGTGCCTGCACGTTGACGACGCCTTCCTCGAGCGAGAGTGTACGAAACCGTACACAGGTACCGGCAAGCCGGAGCTTACGGTGTGGCACCCCGTCCAGTCCGAGATTATCAGTCCTGTAGCCCAACGGCGGAGCCCCACGCGGCAGCTCGCTTCGAATCCATGCAATACCTTGGGTCTGACATTACCGTATCGACATACCAAAGGTATCTGTTCATGCAATAACTGAGGCCCCACGTCGGTGATAATGTCCCGCGGGGCACCGACGACCGGGTCGACCACGCCGGCATCGGCAACGAACAGCCTGACGAAGGTGCTGCGGAGCGCCTGCTGGCCGCAGGCCTGGCAGTTGCTACACGGTTCTATGGTGGTCGGCTGTCGGTAACGCTGTCCTCGCGGTGATCGTTGCACTTCCTCGACGGGATGTTCGGGGGCGAGACTCACAAGATGGTCGCGTGACTTTGGCGGAAAGTGGTCGGCTGGGGCTGATGCCACCGCTGACCGCTCGGGTGATTCCAGGTGTCGGCGGCGCCAAGGTGCCGGCCTCGATCCGCTGTCACACGGCCACCGACTACCCAGAGCGATGTCCGCCGAGAGAACCTCGTTCTGCCGGAGTGGGTCCGGTGGCGCAGCCGACGATCCTCAGGAAGGCTGCGGCACGGCACCGCGCCAGGCGGTGGGGGCTTGAAGAGCAAACCGCCATCCTCACCTCGTTCTCAGGAACACTTCGCGACCCGCATACCTCTGGTCTGCTATAGCTTTTCGAGCATCCCTCTGGTATGTATCATGTTGTTCGTGTGGGTTTCTGGTTTACTCCACGGCTGGCTGACCGCGGCCACCACTGATCCGCCCGCGAACGCATACCGCAGGAACCGGCGTGATCAGGGCGGTGCGGCGCACGCCGATCGGCTGATCAAAGCGTTGATCGGAGTAAAGCCATGAAGGTCGTAGTGTTCGGCGGCGGTTGTGGATGCCTGCGCACCGCCGAACACGACGCCACCCCCGGACCGCTGGAGATGTTCGGTCCGCGGCGCGGCACAGTGAACTGGGGTTCCATCGAGTACGCAGGCCAGTCAGCGTGATCTCCGTACTGCCCGCACGAGTCGATTCGGTCGCTGCCGTGGGAGCCCACTGCGATGCCGTCGGTGCCGGTGCAACGTGCGTCGAGCTCGTTGGTAACCACCGGATGGCGTTGCGCAAGCGCGCGACTGGGCAGGTCGAACGCCTGTTCTGGGCCGGCGCCTGAAATGCACTACCGGCCAACCGAGATCGCGGGTGTGACTATCATGGACATCGAACCGCGCTGCGATCACCGCGGGTTCTTCGCCCGGTCGTTCTGTGCCAATGAGTTCGCGGGCTGCGGCCTGAACTCCGACATGGTGCGGACAAGCATCTTGTACAACCACGCCCGCGGCACCTTGCGGGGCCTGCACCGTCAGCTGCCGCCGCATGCCGAGGCGAAGCTGGTGCGGTGCACCTCGGGCGCGATCGTCGATGTTGCGGTGGACGTTCGGCCCGACTCGCGCACTTATGGCAAACACGTCATGGTGCGGCTTACCGCGAAGAACCATCGTTCGCTGTTCTTGCCGCCGTATGTGGCTCACGGCTTCCAAACACTGCTCGACCACACCGAGGTGCTTTACCAGGTCAGCGGCTTGCCAACCCGCGAGCGAGCAAGGATTTCGCTGGGACGATCCGCAGTTCGGAATCGAATGGCCACTGCCGGTGACTGTTGTTTCCGAGAAGGACGCCAGCTGGCCGTTGCTGCTGCCGCCGGCCGGGAGCGCGGCCTCATGACCGGCGCCGACCGTGCCATGCGTCGCGGCGACGCTTGTGCCGTTTCGTCAAATCCTCGTCCTGACCGTGACCACCGCGGCCGCTGCGTCTCTGGCGGCAAGCATGCTGACAGGGCCGGCTCGCTGATCGACATTGAGTTCGGTGCGGCGAGGAGAGATGTCCGCTTCAATCGTGAACTCAACCGGCCCATCCCTGCCCGCCCGGACCGCGGTACCCCCCCGCCGCGGTCCGGGCGCCCCCTCGTGATGACGGCGCGAGGCATTCCCGTGGCCGGTACCGGTCAGCAGGACGGTCTTCGGTTCTACCAGCACGGTTCAGCCGAGATGATCTACCGCGGCACCTGGCGACGCGCGAAGCGGCGGGACACCACGAAGCGAGGGTTCAATGCGTTGTCGACTATGTGACTCGGACCAGCTCGTCAGCATCTTGGACCTCGGTGCGACACCGCCGTGCGAGAAGTTCCTTGCTGCAGACGAACTCGACCTACCGGAGACCACCTATCCTCTGCACCTAAGGCTGTGCCAGGAGTGTCTGCTGCTGCAAATCCCGGCGCTCGTATCCCCCGAGGACACGTTCACCGAACACGCTTACTTCTCATCGTTTTCCGACAGCTGGGTACAGCATGCCCGCACCTTCGTCGACGACACCATCCACCGGCTGAAGCTGGGGCCGGACTCCTTCATCATCGAAGTCGCCAGCAACGACGGCTATCTTCTCAAACACGTCGTCGACGCAGGACTGCCGTGTCTGGGGATCGAGCCGTCGGTGAACGTCGGCGCGGTCGCCCGGCAACGTGGAGTACCGACGCTGTCGGCTTTTCTCAACGAGCAGTTGGCCCGCCAGGTGCGCGCCGAGCATGGCCCCGCCGATCTCGTAGTCGCAAATAACGTCTACGCCCACGTACCCGATCTGCTGGGCTTCACCCGCGCCCTGCGCGGACTGCTTTCGGACAACGGGTGGCTGAGCATCGAGGTGCATCATGCGCTGAAGCTGGTCAACCTTGGCCAATTCGACACCATCTATCACGAACACTTCCAGTACTACACCCTGCTGTCGGCGACCCGTGCGCTCGCCACCGCCGGACTGTCCGTCGTCGACGTGGAGCTGTTACCCACTCATGGTGGTTCACTGCGTATTTGGGCGCGTCCCGCACGGATCGCCATGCCACCGACCGATCGGGTAGCCGCGGTACTGCGCAGTGAGAGAGCGGCCGGGCTGCACCGCGTCGAGGGATATCGGCAACTGCGCCCGCGAACCGAGGCAGTGCGTCACGAGTTGCTGCGCTTCCTCCTGCAGTGCCGCGCCGACGGAAAACGGGTGGTCGGCTACGGCGCGCCGGGCAAGGGCAACACACTGTTGAACTACTGCGGTATTCGCCGGGATCTGCTCGAATACACCGTAGATCGCAACCCCTATAAACACGGCACCTTCACCCCGGGCACACGCATCCCGGTGTACAACCCGAGCGTCATCGCCGAAGACCGTCCCGACGTGGTTTTGGTGCTGCCGTGGAACTTGGAAGCTGAACTGACCAAGCAACTTTCACATGTCGCCGATTGGGGCGGTGAGCTCGTTTTCCCACTGCCCAACCTGCACAGGGCCAGCGGCTTGGAACACAGGGGGTGCTGGACGCTGCTGTCATGAGGCTGGGCGAAAGGCCCGAGTTCTGGTCAGATCGCCGAATCGGTCAATGCTTCGCTGTCCGCCAGGAACGGCATCGGTATCCACCGCGCGGACAGTAGCGACTCCATCGCGCTGCCGCCGATCGGGCGTGAAAGCAAAAACCCCTGCGCCCGGTGGCAGCCGTGCCGCATCAAGGTGAGTGCGGCATTAGCCTTTTCGACGCCCTCGGCCACCAGTTGCAGATCGAATGCCTCGGCCAGTCCGATGATTGCGCGGACGATTGCCAAATCGTCCGCGCGCGTCGAGTGGGAACTGCGGATCGATGCTGCTGAAGTGGATGACGCTCAGGGGATCGGGGTCCGTCCGGCACGTCGAGCCGAGGCGGCCATTCGGCGACGTGAATCGACGCCCGGGTTTCGTGATCGTTGCGACGCAAGAAGCTGTAGTCCAAATCGAATTGTGCGACCAATCGGGCCAGCACCTGTTCGGTCACCTCGCCGGCGGTGGATGCGGTCGCTTCGACCAGTTGCCCCGCAACGGAAGTGACGAGGGCCAAACTGCGCCGCACAGTGATCCTTCCGTACAGGAACTCGGCGGCGGCCATCGCTTCTCAGCGACTGCAGAACGGCGTCTTGTTAAATTGCCTGCCGGACCAGCGGGCTCGGGGTCGTCGAGAACGGCATCGGCAGCCAGCCGATGGACAGCAGCGCCGCCATGGCGTCGCCCGAGAGCGGCCGGGACAGCAGGAACCCTTGGGCTCGTCGACATCCGTGGCGAAGCAAAGTAGTAGCGGCAGCTTCGGTCTCGACTCCCTCTGCCACTAACTGGAGATTGAACGCCTCGGCCAGGCCGATGATGGCACGGACGATCGCCAGATCGCCCTCGTTGCTGCCCAGTTCCCGCACGAAGCTGGCGTCGATCTTCAGGACATCGACCGGTAGCAGTTTTAGATGCGACAAGACGGCATAGCCGGTGCCAAAGTCGTCGATGGCAATCTGGACGCCGACGTCTTTGAGTCCGCGCAGCGTTCGTTGCGTGCTCTCGATGTCATGAACCACTACCCGCTCGGTGATTTCCAGGCACACCGAGCCGGCGTCGATGCCGAATTCGTCGATCAGGTCGGCGACGCTGCGCACGAAACCGTCGGTCACCAGTTGGACCGGCGAGATGTTGAGCCGCAAGGTCGCGGTTTGTCCTATCCCTCTGGACCGCCATTCACTGAATTCCGAGCAGGCCTTGTGCATGACCCACCGGCCGAGATCGCCGGCCAGATTCACTGATTCGGCGACGCCGATGAACGAATCCGGCAGCAGAAGCCCACGCGTCGGATGCTGCCAGCGCACCAGGGCCTCGGCCGCCACGACCTCACCGGTCCGCATGTCGATTTCAGGCAGATAGTGCAGCAGCAGCGAATCACCCGTGATGACCTGCTGCAGATGCAGCTCGACGTCGTTGTCAAATGCACCCTTGACTGACATGTCGCTAGTGGACACCGCAACCTGATTACCACCGATGCGTTTGACGGTGAGCGCAGCCTGATCGGCTCTGCGCAGCAGATCCGACGTGTCATCGCGGCCGGGCATACCGACTGCGACCCCAATGCTCACGGTGCGGGTGATCAACTCGCCGGAGATCAGCACCCGGTTCTGCACCATGGTCTGCAAGTGGCGCGCGAAAGCCTCGGCGGCGTCAGGGTACATCGGCTCGTCGGGAACGACGACGAATTCATCGCCACCAAGTCTGGCGATCATGCCCAGGCAGCCGATCCGGACACGCAGTCTCTGCGCGAAAAGCCGGATGAACCGGTCGCCCGCGGTGTGGCCGAGGTAGTCATTGATCGACTTCAACCGGTCCAGGTCCAGATACAGCACCGCGACGGGCCCCGATTTACCCGCCGCGAGGCGCTCGTTCAGGTAGGAGATCAGTGCCCGGCGATTGTGCAGGCCGGTCAGGTCATCGTGCTCGGCGAGGTGGCGAAGCTTGTCCTCAGCAGCAATGCGTGCCTGCAGTTGGGCGAACAACGAGGCGATCGCTTCGAGCGCGTTGATCTCCGCCTGGTTCCAGTCCCGATCGCCGTCTTTGACGAATCCCAGCACACCGGTGGTGAGCGGACCGGACACCAACGGTGCCGCAGCGACGGACGGTGATTGGCGCTGCGGGGGTCCGTCAGCGCAGGACTCTGGATCCGCGACCACCCGGCCCGGGCGGATGACGGTGGGTTTTTTCAGATCTTCGGGCAGCGTGTAGATCGAGGCCCCGTCGGCGAAGTAGCCGATGCCCTCGGACTCCGGCTCAGGTTTCATGGGCCGCGGCGGCCACTCGGCGATCAGGATCGAAGACCGCTCACTGCCGTTGTGATGACGCAGAAAGCTGGCATCGACTGCGAACTGTTCCACGAGCTGGGCCAGCACATGTTCACTGACTTTGGCGGCGTTGGCCGCGGTCGCCTCCATCAACTGCACCGCAACCGATGTCACGACGAGTTCCAGGCTGCGTGGCACGGCGTCCTCCGATACAGGTGCGGTCGTCGCCGCGGGCCGTCGAATTGTGCTTATTTACAACGCCGACGAGTTGACGGTTGTCTATGACTTACCTGATAACTATCTTAATTCTTCATCACTGAGGCGTATCACGGGCCGATATCGGCCGAGAAACGAGAAGTATATACGGGACGTCGCGGCGAGCGGAACATGTTCGACCGACGCTACCCGCGTGCTCACGGGTACGAGTCGTTCGCTCGCTTGTGACTCAACGATCGGTGTTGATCAGCTGGTCTGGCAGCCGTGCTGTTCGGCTTTGACTGCGCGTGCACCCGTCGGCTCAGCTGACTCGAGGAGAAAGCCATAGCTTCCTACACGGCGCAAGTGCTTGACGCCGCCGACGGCGTCGATCAAGCAGTACTCAATCAGCTTCGTGCCGATCCGCAGATTGAGTTCCTCGACCACTACGACGAGCAGGCCGAGCAGCTGCGCAAACTTTTGCCACCACCTGATGCCGAGCTTCTCGCCGAATCCCGGCGGTGGGCATACTTCCCGTGGCGGCGAACCGTTGTCGCGGTGCTGGGTCCGCGCGGTTTCCGAACGGTCCGGTTAGACCGCAACCGGAACATGATCACCGCCGCCGAACAAGCGCGACTGGGCACCCTGCGTGTGGGCGTTGTCGGCTTGAGCGTCGGCCACGTCATCGCGCACACCTTGGCCGCTCAGGGACTGTGCGGCGAGCTCCGGTTGGCCGACTTCGATCGAATCGAATTGTCGAACCTCAATCGGCTACCCGCCTCAGTCCTGGATCTCGGGGGCAACAAAGCCCAAGTAGCCGCCCGCAGGATCGCCGAACTCGACCCGTACCTGCAATTGCGTGCCCTGGAAGCTGGCCTGACGTCCGGCAATGTCGATGAATTCCTGAACGGCCTGGACATCCTCATCGAGGAATGCGACTCGCTGGACATCAAAGCGCTGCTGCGGGAAAGCGCCCGGGCCCGAGGCATTCCGGTGTTGATGGCGACCAGCGACCGAGGCCTGGTGGATGTCGAACGTTTCGATCTCGAGCCGCAGCGCCCAATCCTGCATGGTTTGCTCGGCGATGTGGACACTGCGCGGCTCGCCGGCATGACCAGCCGTCAAAAGGTTCCGTACCTTGTGCGTTTCCTCGAAGCCGCGGAATTGTCACCGCGGGGCGCGGCCTCGGTGGTGGAAATCGATCGCACGCTGTCGACGTGGCCGCAGGTGGCCGGTGACGTCGTGCTGGGAGCGACCGCGATTGCCGAAGCGGTGCGCAGGATCGGCTTAGGTGAAGAGTTGTGGTCGGGCCGGACTCGCATCGACGTCAGCGCGGCACTCGATAAGCTTCACCAACCGCTACTCGCCGCGAATCACGCGCCGGTGAGCGATGATTCCGACCATGCGCTGCCGGGAGTGGAGGGCGTCATCGCGGCAGCCGCCATCCGGGCGCCGTCCGGCGGGAACGCGCAACCGTGGACCATCGAGGCTCGACCTGATTCGATAGTCATTCGGCTTGCGCCCGAGCACACTTCCACGATGGACGTCGGTCTGCGCGGCAGCGCAGTTGCGCTCGGAGCAGCCCTCTTCAATGCCAGAGTGGCCGCCGCCGCCCAACAGGTGCTGGGACCAGTCCGCTGGTCGAATGTCGACGGAGCACCTTTGCAGGCGGCGCTGCAACTTCGTCACGGTGAGGACCCTGAACTGGCCGCACTTTACGAAGCCATGCTGGCGCGGGGGACCAATCGGAGCAAGGGAACCGGGATTCCGATCCAGACGCGGACGTTCGAATTGCTGAGCGCCGTCGCCGAGCGCGAGGGCGCCGGACTGCAGATGGTGACCGAACGCAACAAAATCGACGAACTGGCAACGCTTCTCGGTGCGGCTGACCGCATCCGCTATCTGACGCCCCGACTGCATGCTGAGATGATCGGCGAGTTGCGCTGGCCCGGGAGCCCTTGTGCGGACACCGGTATCGACGTGCTCAGTCTCGGGCTCGACCCAGGTGAAGTTGCCCTGATCGAAATATTGAAGCGTCCGGATGTGATGACCTGTTTGGCACAGTGGCACGCCGGGAGCGCGTTGGGCGAAGACACTCGAATACGTGTTTCGAACAGCTCAGCGCTAGCCGTGATATCGGTGCCCGGAAGCGCCCTGATCGACTTTGCTTGTGGCGGATCTGCTGTCGAGGCGGTATGGATCGCCGCAGAGCAGTGTGGGTTGGCGGTGCAACCCATCTCGCCCGTTTTCCTCTATGCGCAGGATGCCGAAGACTTGTCGGAGTTGTCGCTGTCCTTCGCCATTGAGCTGGGCGTTCTGCAAAGCAGATTCCGTCAGCTCGTCGGTCTTGCTGCCGGCGTTGTCCCGGCCCTTGTGCTGCGCTTTGCGCAAAGCGGTCCGGCTTCGGTACGAAGCCGCCGCAGTATCAGCCGGATCTGTTCGCGGTAGCGCCGACACCGTTTACCGTATAGGCATGTCGGGCTCGCTGGATGAGTTAGTCACCGCTGCAGCCGCCGAGTTGATGGCGGCCGCCGCGAGTAATTCAGCGGCCATCAGCCAGCGGGTGCTCCGTGAGTTGGTGACGCGCCTCGGAGTTGACTTCGGATTTCTGCGCCACAACGACCACAACATCCATGCAACGGTGCTCGTCGCGGAATGGCCGCCACGCGAGGATGTGCCGGATCCCGACCCGATCGGTGTAGTTTACTTCTCCGATGCCGACTCGGTCTTCGCGCTTATCGAGAATCACAAAGAGCCGTTCGTATTGCGTCCCAATCCGGCGAATGAGGACTACCAAAGCGCCATCCAGGTAGGCACGGGTATTTCTACGACTTCTCTCGCGGCCGTTCCACTACTGTCCGGTGACGTCACCACCGGTACCTTGGGTTTCGTAAAGGTCGGTGACCGCGAATGGCTATCGGAAGAGCTCAATGCGTTGCAGACGGTCGCCACGTTGTTCGCTCAACTGCAGGCCCGTATCGTCGCCGAAGAACAGGTTCGCTACCTCGCCGAGCACGACGACCTGACCGGCTTACTGAACCGCCGGGCGCTGATCGCTCACCTTGACGAACGCCTCGCCGCGGGACGGCCCGGCCCGGTGGCGGCGCTCTTTCTCGACCTCGACCGCTTCAAAGTCGTGAACGAGCACCTCGGCCAGCACGCCGGTGACCGGTTCATCAAAGGCTTCGCCGAATTGCTGAGCGAGGCGGCCGACGGTTCCACCGTCACTGCCCGGCTCGGTGGCGACGAGTTGGTCGTCGTGCCGACTGAGCCGATGGATGTCGATAACGCGGTTGCTTTCGCAGATTGGTTGCAGAACCGAGTCCACCAGCAGATCGTCATCGACGGTGAGAACCTCACCCGTTCTGTCAGTGTCGGAGTGGCGACTGGGACACCGGGCCGCGATAGCACTTCGGATCTATTGCGTCGCGCCGATCAGGCTACTCGGTCGGCCAAGACTTCTGGAGGCGCCAAAGTTGCAGCTTTCAGTCCGGAGATGTTCGAGCAGGACACGATCCGCAACGACATCGAACTGGACTTGGAAGGAGCCACCGACACCGACCATGGCGCTCTGGTACTGCATTATCTTCCGGAATTCGGGATGCGCACCGGAGAGGTGCTCGGCACCGAGGCGCTGATCCGTTGGCAACATCCGACCCGTGGGTTGTTGCTGCCGGACGCGTTCATCGGAGTGCTCGAATCGATCAACCTCGCCAGAAAGCTCGGCCGTCTGGTATTGCGCTCGGCCTGCGCGCAGTTCGGGCTGTGGCGCGCTCGCGGCGTCGGATGTGATGCGGTTCTGAGAGTAAACGTTTCGCCGATGCAGCTTGTTGCGAACAACATCGTCGAGGACGTTGCGGCGTGCCTTGACGAATTCTCCATCGATCCTGGCGCGGTATGTCTGGAAATCACCGAAAGGGTGGTTGTGCAGGAAATAGACACTACCCGCAAAACCCTCGCCCGGCTCAAGGATATCGGCGTCCAGATCGCCATCGACGACTTCGGCACGGGATACAGTGCCTTGACCTATTTGAAATCGCTGCCCGTCGACACCCTCAAGATCGACAGGGGATTTGTCAGCGACCTGGGCACCAACGCACGGGATCTGGCGATCGTGCGGGCCATCGTGGCGTTGGCTCATGCACTAGGACTCGAGGTCGTCGCAGAGGGGGTCGAGACTGTCGCTGCCGCGCAGGCGCTCCTGGATCTGGGTTGCCATCGCGCGCAGGGGTTTCTGTTGTCCCGTCCGCTGGACAACGTGGCTATGGAGGCGTTGCTCGCCCAGCGCACCGTGTCCATGGATTTCTCCGCGATGCGAGACGTGCCACAGAGCAATACGCCGACGTCGGTGAATTGAAACGATTAAGTCAGGCTTCGATCAAGAGCGTTGACGTGGTGCATCGGTCGTAGAACTCACCGGTGAGGTAATTTATCTCCGTCAATATCTTTGCGACCTGGTCCGGTTCAGCATGATTAACAAAATTGCGGCGATCCCACCACATCATTTTAGTCTGGTAACGTGCGTCGGGATAAGGTGTAGCAGGAATACTTGAAACGATTCCCCCTGAAGAGCGCCAACGATTGAGTGCGTATGCAGCGGCGGTGGCCATGCAGAATTGAATATCCATTAACGCCATCATGTGAAAAGCACTGCGGGCTACTGCGCTGGTGAGGGACGAGCCTCGATTCGCATCGTCGGTCGCCCACGCCGATTTCATCTCCAACACGCCGAAGGGCACTCTGTCCTCGATCATGCTGCGCACGGTTTGCTGCTCCGGTTGCCCGGCCCACTCCAGCACTGCATGCGAATCGTCGGCTGATTGAAGCGGCCCGATCGCCCGAACACCGGCCACCATCCGTTCGGCCTCGTCGAGCACCGCGAAGAACATCTTGGTGTCTGCTCCGCTGCGCAGCGCATCTACGTCGAGCGCACATTCGACGCCGTGTCTGCGATAGCTTCCTTGGGCCCCGGCTGCGTACTCGCGCCACAGGTCACGGTCGATCGACGGCTGCGAGAGCACGAGAGTGCAGCCGAGATCGGGATCGCGCCAGCTCAACGTGTGGGGAAGCTGAAAGCGGTCACTGATATCGGCGGGCAGCGGAGAGACGGTCATCGACGTCCTCTTTGTCGGGCGTCTGCGCGCGGAACGCACAGGCGGGAAATTGAGTACGGACGGGATCCAGCAGCGCCGCGAAGCGAACTCAGTCCCTGTCAGTCAGCTTCTATTCATTCATTTGGTCTTATTTTGGGCCTTTTGACATACTATTCGTTAGCCTTCGCTCACTGACAGCGGACTGAATACCCAGGATAGGGTAATTTCGACCACTCGTAACGTATTGAAGTTCAGTACTTAAAGGTGCCAGGGAGCATTTTTCGCATTGCGGCGAGGTCATGGAATTCCCGCAGTCCGGACCTAGCCTTGGCCGCCGCGTGGCCTGCCGGATCGTCCGGTCGGAAACTACGGATGAGTAAATTAACGCTCCGAACAGAAAGTGCTGCTCGAGTAAATGGCGAGGCGGAATGATCGCCAAAGGCGCCCTCACGGCCACCGCCTGCGGTTCGCGCACTTGGCTGTCTTCACCTCGACGAGACGCGGCGTCGCCTTGCCGGACCAGAGGGCTCACGCACGAAGCTGTGCCGACCCTGCTTGGTGATGACGACTCCTTGAGTGCGACGGCGTGTTGCCGGCCTCTCGGCGATCCAACGCCGCTGCCAACCGAGAACGGCTGGACGATTCCCGGAGGCGATTTGACAACTGCGGTTTCCGCCCACCGGGAAGTTGAGTGGCTGCTCCGTCGCCAGGACTCGAACCTGAACTCTCAGAACCAAAATCTGATGTGCTGCCGATTACACCACGACGGATCGAAGGTGAGTGATCGGTCAAGATGCTGACTCTCACCCTAGTTCCACGGAGACTTTAGTCCGGTGACGATGCGGCCCGGCGACGGGCCGAGGAGGAGCGGACGCTGCTATCCCGTCCGGTGACGATGCGGCCCGGCGACGGGCCGAGGCAACTTGTCTCTGCGGTGCCAGGTCAGCCGATACGCTGGTGACCGTGGCAGCGCCAGATAAAGAGGTGCGGGCGCCGCGGGCCAGGATGACCGGCAGCGAGCGCCGCCTCCAGCTCATCGACATCGCGCGGTCGTTGTTCGCCGAACGTGGCTACGAGGGCACCTCGATCGAGGAGATAGCGCAGCGCGCCAACGTGTCAAAGCCGGTCGTCTACGAACATTTCGGCGGCAAGGAGGGTCTGTACGCGGTGGTCGTTGACCGCGAGATGTCGGCGCTGCTGGACGGCATCACCTCGTCGCTGACAAACAACCGGTCCCGCGTGCGCGTCGAGCGCGTGGCGTTGGCCTTGCTGACCTATGTCGAAGAACGCACCGACGGCTTCCGGATCATGATTCGCGACTCGCCGGCGTCGATCAGCTCGGGCACTTACTCCAGTTTGCTCAACGATGCCGTCGGTCAGGTCAGCTCTATTCTGGCCGGGGACTTCTCCCGCCGGGGGCTAGACCCGGAGTTGGCGCCGCTGTACGCCCAGGCGCTGGTGGGCTCGGTGTCGATGACAGCTCAGTGGTGGCTGGACACCCGTGAGCCCAAGAAAGAAGTGGTCGCCGCCCACCTCGTCAACCTGATGTGGAACGGTTTGACCCACCTGGAAGCCGATCCTCACCTGCGCGACGAGTAGCGGAGAGAGACACCTCTCGGTCGACGATGCTCACTTCCCGAAGAGGTCACGAGGAAGTTCGCTGCAAATCGACGAGACCGTCGACCGATTCGAGCAGGGGTTTGCGGGCCAGACCGGCTCTGTGCAGGAATCCGCTGCCCGGTCGTTGACGAGTTGCCTGCGCTATCCGCGATCGCACATCGTAGGCGACGATCTGGGGAGTCGCGCCGTTGATCCGGCTGATGACTCGGGCGATCTTTTCGGCAGTGCGGTCGTGGAGCAATCGACCCACCAGCGGAGCGTACGTCCGTCGCGGCAACAGCACCGTGGCCTTGGTGGCCGGACGTTGTTGCAGGGCCTCGAGAACCAGTTCCTGTGCGGCCTCGTCGAGTCGGCGATCAGGACACTCGACCACCCTCAATCGGGTGTGGCGCGCCAAGTGGTCCCACTGCTGCCGAAGCTGTGCTGCGTGCATGGGGTCGAGCACGAAGTGCACAGCCACCAGTTCATCAGCGTGCAAACCGTATCCGTAGCGCAGCGCCTCCACGACAGCGAGGTCCATCGAGTCGACGAAGACGAATACCCGGTGCCGCGCGTGCCTGGTTAAGTCCGGGCGTTCGGTGCGCGAGGTTTCCAGCACTGAGGACTCGGCACGGTATTGCCGGTTCAGCCGCATCAAAGCCAACACCAACAGCGGGAAGACGACAACGATCAGCCACGCACCTTCAGTGAACTTCGCGACCGCGAAGATGCCGACCACGACCGTGGACAGGATCCCGGCTGAGAGGTTAACCACCACCTTGGACCGCCAGCCGGCCTGGCGATGCTTGAAGTAGTAATTGGTCATGCCGTAACCCGCCATCGAAAAACCGGTGAACACTCCGATGGCATAGAAGGGGACCAGCGCGTTGACTGACCCGCCGGTGATCACCAGGAGTGCCACCGCCAATGCGGTCAGCGTGATGATGCCGTTCGAGAACACCAGACGGTGCCCGCGCTTCATCAGCGGTCGCGGCAGAAAGCTGTCCCCGGCGACGAAACTGGCGAGTGCAGGGAAACCGTTGAAACTGGTGTTGCCGCCGGTGTACAGGATCGCCGCCGTTGCCGCCTGCATCATGAAGTACAAAGTGTTGCCGATCAGCCCGTTGCCGAACACCGCCCGACCGATCTCGGAGAGCATCGACGGATACCCGTCCGCGTACGGGGTGGCGTGCGTGATGTGTGCCAGCCATGCCACGCCGGACAGCAAGAACCCCAGGATGCACGCCATGATGGTCATCACTCGGCGGGCGTTGATGCCCTCCGGCCTCCGGAATGCGTTGACCGTATTCGAGATCGCCTCTACACCCGTCAGCGAAGAACCGCCGTTCGCGAAGGCGCGCAACACGATCAAGATCGTCGCGCCCATCACAATGCCGCTGCCGTGGTGGATCGACACTGTGCCCACCAAATGCTCGGGGTCGTACACCGGTAACCCCCAGAAAATTTCGCGGACGATCCCGACAATGATCGTCAGCGAGACCATGCCCACAAAGAAGTATGTGGGCAGCGCAAACGGAAGACCGGCTTCCCGCAGTCCGCGCAGGTTTGCGAAGCACATGACCAACACCACGCCCACGGTTATTTCGAGGCTGTACGGGCCAAGGGCGGGTATGGCCGACGCCACCGCCACTGTTCCGGCCGCGCATTGCACGGCGACGGTGACCACATAGTCGATCAATAGCGCCGCAGCGGCGACCTGCGCCACTCGCGGCCCGAAATTGTCGCGCGCAACGACGTAAGACCCCCCGGCGCGCGTGTAAAGCATGACTACCTGGCGGTACGACGCGGCCACCAGCACCAGAATCAGCAGGATGACACCAGTGATCGGCAACAGCAACGCGAATGCCGCCATTCCGGCAGCGGGTAGCAACTCGATCATGACCTGTTCGGAACCGTAGGCCGTCGATGAAATCGCGTCCGGCGAAAGCACTCCAAGCGCAACAGGATTCGACAATCTTTCGTGCTGCAATTGGTCGTTGATCATCGGCTTTCCAAGGAGAACCCGCTTGCAGACGTCGGAGAACGACGGCGAAATCCGCTGCTCTTCGGGCAAATCTGTCACGACCACATCCTTGCTATCGTCAGCCGAAGTGAGCGGGGACCGGGAACGTCGGGACAGTAACCGCCGGGTGTTCGCGGGTGTCGATGACAGGGACAGCTCGGATGAACGCCTGCGTTCGACGGCTCATTAAGTGGCCGCTGAAACCCGCGAGGTGGGCGGTTGGGAGACGCGGATACGCCACGAAGTGGCCCATCCCGACGGAAGTGGCGTGCCGGCTTCGCAGGTGAGCTGACGTCGATAAGACAGCGCGCGCGAGGACGGAACTTGCCCCGGTCCATCAGGCAGGTTCGCGCGCGCACCTTCTCAGCAAGGGTACTTGTCACTCGTACACATTGGGAATATGCCGCAGGCACTTGTTGCGGCCTTAACGGAACCTTGACGACGCCGGGCCCGATCTTGACGGATTTGTGACTCCTAGAATGGGGGCATCATGACCGCACCGGGGTTCGCCTCTTCACCCACCCCGATCGCGGGGCTCATCAAATTCGCGCTTACCGCGCCGACATTGCAGCGGGTCTGTGAGCGCGCCGCTGATCGGCCCGCCGAGCTGACGGTGGTCGGCCCGGCCAGCGCGCGGGTCTTGGTCGCCAGCGCGCTGACTCGCCAAGGTCCGTTGCTGGTGGTGACCGCGACCGGGCGGGAAGCCGACGACCTGGCCGCTGAACTGTGCGGTGTCTTCGGGCAGGCGGTGAGTGTCTTCCCGTCGTGGGAGACCTTGCCGCACGAACGGCTCTCACCGGGCGTGGACACCGTCGGCGCCCGACTGATGGTGCTGCGCCGACTGGCCCACCCTGACGACGCACGGCTGGGTCCGCCGCTGCAGGTGGTCGTGACGGCGGTGCGCTCGCTGCTGCAGCCCATGGCGCCTCAGTTAGGCCTCGTCGAACCGGTCACCTTGTCGGTCGGCGATGAGTCAGCGTTCGAAGGGATCATCGCGCGGCTGGTCGAGTTGGCCTACACCCGGGTCGATATGGTCGGCCGGCGCGGCGAGTTCGCGGTTCGCGGCGGGATCCTCGACCTGTTTCCTCCAACCGCCGAGCACCCGGTGCGTGTGGAGTTCTGGGGCGACGAAGTCAGCGAGATGCGCATGTTCTCGGTGGCGGACCAGCGGTCAATTACGGAGATCAACGTGGACACGGTGGTCGCGGTCCCCTGCCGGGAACTGCTGCTGACCGACGACGTACGTCAGCGGGCCGCGCAATTGGCCGGTCACCATGGCGGCGGCGAGAGCGCTGTCACCGGCAGCGTCAGCGATATGCTGGCCAAGCTGGCCGAGGGTATCCCGGTCGACGGCATGGAGGCGCTGCTGCCGGTGCTGCGCCCGGGCCGCACTTCGCTGCTGACCGATCAGGTCGCCGAGTACACCCCGGTGCTGCTGTGCGACCCGGAAAAGATCCGCACCCGCGCCGCCGACCTGATTGCGACCGGCCGTGAATTCCTCGAGGCGTCCTGGTCGGTCGCCGCTTTGGGCAGCGATGCGCCCGTCGACGTCGAGCAGCTGGGCGGATCGGGGTTTGTCGACCTCGACGAGGCGCGCGCGGCCGCCGAGCGCGCCGGCCATCCGTGGTGGGCGCTGAGTCAGTTTTCTGACGAGTCGGCGTTCGAGTTGGATATTCGCGCAGCACCCTGTGCCCGCGGACACCAACGCGACATCGACAGTATCTTCGCGATGCTGCGCGCCCACGTCAGCACCGGCGGCCACGCCGTTGTCGTGACGCCCGGAAGTGGAACCGCACACCGCGTCGTCGAGCGTCTCGGTGAATCCGACACCCCGGCTGGCTTGTTGGAGTCCGGCGCCGAACCCAAGCCCGGGGTGGTCGGCGTCCTGCAAGGCCCGTTGCGGGACGGGTTCGTCATAGCCGGCGTGAACCTGGTTGTGATCACAGAGACCGACCTCACCGGCAACCGAGCGACTGCCACCGAAGGTAAGCGGCTGGCTGCCAAGCGCCGCAACGTCGTCGATCCGCTGGCGCTGACCGCCGGTGACCTGGTGGTGCACGACCAGCACGGCATCGGGCGGTTCGTCGAGATGACTGAGCGGACCGTCGGCGGGGCGCGCCGCGAGTACCTGGTGCTGGAGTACGCGTCAACCAAGCGGGGCGGCCAAAGCAGCACAGACAAGCTCTATGTTCCGATGGACTCGCTGGACCAGCTGTCGCGCTACGTCGGCGGCCAGGCGCCGGGGCTGAGCAAGCTGGGCGGTAGCGATTGGGCCAACACCAAGACCAAGGCGCGCCGCGCGGTGCGCGAGATCGCCGGCGAACTGGTGTCGCTGTACGCCAAGCGGCAGGCTGCGCCCGGTTACGCGTTCGGGCCGGACACGCCGTGGCAGGCCGAGATGGAGGACGCGTTCGGATTCACCGAGACCGTCGACCAGCTCACGGCGATCACCGAGGTCAAGGCCGACATGGAAAAAGCGGTGCCGATGGACCGCGTGATCTGCGGCGATGTGGGTTACGGCAAGACCGAAATCTCGGTGCGGGCGGCGTTCAAAGCCGTCCAGGACGGCAAGCAGGTCGCGGTGCTGGTGCCGACCACGCTGCTGGCTGATCAGCATCTGCAGACCTTCACTGCGCGGATGGCTGGCTTTCCGGTGACGGTCAAGGGGCTCTCGCGGTTCACCGATACCGCCGAGTCCCGGGTGGTGCTGGACGGACTGGCCGACGGCAGTGTCGACATCGTGATCGGCACGCATCGCCTGCTGCAGACCGGCGTGCGCTGGAAGGACCTCGGCCTGATCGTCGTCGACGAGGAACAGCGCTTCGGTGTCGAGCACAAGGAGCACATCAAGTCACTGCGCACCCACGTCGACGTGCTGACCATGAGTGCAACCCCCATCCCGCGGACGTTGGAGATGAGTCTGGCGGGCATCCGGGAGATGTCGACGATCCTCACCCCGCCCGAAGAGCGCTATCCGGTGCTGACCTACGTGGGCCCGCACGACGACAAACAAGTCGCCGCCGCGCTGCGTCGGGAGTTGCTGCGCGACGGACAAGCCTTCTACATACATAATCGGGTCAGCTCGATCGATCAGGCTGCAGCGCGGGTCCGCGAACTGGTGCCCGAAGCGAAAGTGGTCGTCGCGCACGGTCAGATGCCCGAAGACGCACTCGAAACGACCGTCGAAGGATTCTGGAACCGCGAATACGACATCTTGGTGTGCACGACGATTGTCGAGACCGGACTCGACATCTCCAACGCCAACACGTTGATCGTCGAGCGCGCCGATACTTTCGGTCTGGCGCAGCTGCATCAATTGCGCGGCCGGGTCGGCCGCAGCCGGGAACGTGGTTACGCCTATCTCCTGTATCCCCCCCACGTTCCGCTGACTGAGACCGCATACGACCGGTTGGCGACGATCGCGCAGAACAATGAGTTAGGCGCGGGAATGGCGGTGGCCATGAAAGACCTCGAGATCCGCGGCGCCGGCAATGTGCTCGGCGTCGAACAGTCCGGGCACGTGGCAGGTGTGGGTTTCGACCTGTATGTGCGGCTCGTCGGTGAGGCCGTAGAAGCGTACCGGGCAGCCGCTGACGGCAAGACCGTCGTCAGCGCCGAAGAGCCCAAGGACGTGCGAATCGACCTGCCGGTCGACGCCCACCTGCCGGTCGACTACATCGCCAGCGACCGCCTGCGACTGGAGGGCTACCGGCGGCTGGCGGCGGCGGCCGACGAGACCGCCATCGACGCTGTGGTCGAGGAGTTGATCGACCGGTACGGCGCGCTGCCTGAGCCGGCTCAACTGCTGGTCGCGGTGGCACGGCTGCGACTGTTGTGCCGTGACGCCGGCATCACCGACGTGACCGCAACGTCGGCGGCGACGCTGCGGATATCACCGCTGACGTTGCCGGATTCGGCCCAGGTGCGTCTCGCGCGACGGTATCCGGGTGCGCGTTACCGCGCGACGACGGCCACGGTGCAAGTTCCGGTTCCTCGAGCGGGCACCGGTGTCGGCGCTCCCCGCATCCGTGACCTCGAAGTGGTGCAGTTGGTGGCCGATGTGGTGTCGGCACTCGAGGTAAAACCGCAGAAAGAAGTTGGTATAACGGAGCCCACACCGGCTCTGGAGTCAGGTAAGTGACACGGTTGCCGACGAAGAAGGAGTGGCGCTCGTGACTGTGGTCCTGGTCGACCCGCGCCGCCCGTCGTTGGTGCCGGTGGAAGCCATGGAACTGCTCAGTGGCGAAGTGCAATACACCGAGGAGTTGCCGGTTGTGGTGCCGTGGTCACTGCCCTCCGCGCGCCCTGCCCACACCGGAGACGACGCCCCGGTGCTGTTGTCCTCGGACGCCAACCATCCTGCGGTGATGGCGCGACTGGCCGCCGGGGACAGAATTATCTCGGCACCGAAATCCCAGCGGGGTGAGCGACTGGTCGACGCCGTGGCGATGATGGACAAGTTGCGCACCGCTGGGCCGTGGGAGGGCAAACAGACGCACGACTCGCTGCGCCGCTACCTGTTGGAGGAGACTTACGAGCTTTTCGACGCGGTCCGCAGCGGCAATGCCGACGAACTGCGCGAAGAACTTGGTGATGTGCTGTTGCAGGTCCTCTTTCATGCTCGCATCGCAGAGGACGCCCCGCAGCATGCGTTCACCATCGACGAGGTCGCCGACGCGCTGGTGCGCAAACTGGGCAATCGCGTGCCCGGAGTGCTTGCCGGCGAGGAGATTTCGCTTGACGAGCAGTTAGCTCAGTGGGAAGAGCGCAAAGCGATCGAAAAGTCGCGCAATTCGGTGTTCGACGACGTGCCTACCGCGCAGCCGGCGTTGGCTCTGACGCAGAAAGTAATTCAACGTGTCGATAGGGCCGGCCTGCCGGTGGAACTGATTCCTGAGGCGATCACCTCGGTGCGGTTGACGGTCGACGGTGACGCGGAAACCGACCTGCGAGCAAAGGTTTTGGAGTTCATGGACACCGTGCGCAGCGCCGAAAAAGCAGTGGCGGCCGCGCGTCGCGGGCAAAACATCGCAGCGGCGCTGGATGTCGCTCCGCTTGGTCTGGTCACCGAACAGGAGTGGCGGGCTAACTGGCCGCAGGTAACCGACCAGTTTCTCAGCGCGCCGGAAGAACCGGTAACGCACGAGGATCCGCTGAGCGAGCCCGCGGCCGAAGTCGAACGCGTCGGTGAACATCGGCACACCGATGAGATCGCCGGCCCCGACGACTCGCTGAACGGCGAAGCGCGCAGCGACGAAGCGCTGTCGAGTGACGAGCAAACCGCTGGTTTTGCGCAGGAGGACTCGATGCTGTCGGTGCAAGACGGCGATCAGGCATCCCAGGCGACAACCGAGTAAGCCAGATATTGCGATCTTGGGCCTTCGGTAGCGGTAGGTCACGAAACACTGGCCGAAACAGTCCTTTGGTATGGTCCTGGACGGATCCGGGTTTATTGGACGGAACAATTCCCCTGGTTCTGCAATCGTTTCTACTGACCTGCTTGCTGACTTGCTGGCGGCGCCCCGCCGCATAACGGAACCCCTGCTCTGCGCGGGGATCGACCCGTAGAGCCCCCCAAATAAGTGTTTGCTGTGATGCTGGCGCGCGCGTCGAGCGGCAGGCTTTATGTCTTGCGACTATGGCCGACTCGGGGACCCGGAGAACCGGAGCAGTGCTCACCCCGTGGGACGATGGTGCAAGACCGAACGGGTTTAGGGAGTGCTGTGTCGCCGGTGCGTTGGCTACGGGCGGTCGCCGTGCTGGGAGCGGCGGCGCTGCTCTTGGCGTCGAGTTGTACGTGGCAACTCGGGCCTTACATCCCCAAAGGCGTGCCGCCACCGGTCGGGGACCCGGTGCCGCCGGTCAGCACCCACGCCCGAGGCCGCCCCGCCGACCAACTCTACGACTGGGCGGCGCAGCGCACCGACGCGCTGAGAATTCCGATTGTCGCCTTGGAGGCGTACGCCTACGCCGCGCGGGTGGCCGAAGTCGAGAACCCGAGCTGTCGTCTTTCCTGGACCACCTTGGCGGGCATCGGTCAGGTGGAAAGTCATCACGGGACTTATCACCACGCAACGCTGGCGTCCAACGGCGATGTGCGACCACCTATTCGAGGTGTGCAGTTGGACGGTACCGACGGCACCCTGCGCATCGTCGACACTGATGAAGGCAGCGCGGACGGCGACTCGGCGGCTGACCGGGCGATGGGACCCATGCAGTTCATCCATCAGACATGGCGGTTGTACGGTGTCGATGCCAACAACGACGGCATCGTCAGTCCGGACAACATCGACGACGCCGCACTGTCAGCGGCCGGCTACTTGTGTTGGCGCGGCAAAGATCTGCAGACACCGCGAGGTTGGATAACCGCGCTGCGGGCCTACAACGACTCCGACGCGTATGCGCGCGCGGTGCGCGACTGGGCGACCGCCTACGCGAAGGGCCACCCGCTGTGAAGCAGATCCGGCCGGTGTGGCATTAAGCTATGGACCGCTATGGCGTCTGTAGACCGTCCAGGACGATCTGACTAGGTTCGTAGCCCGGGCTACCACGCAAGGAGAGGCCAGTGCCCATTATCGAGCAGGTCGGTGCACGCGAGATCCTTGATTCTCGTGGTAACCCGACGGTCGAGGTCGAGGTGGCACTCATCGACGGGACCTTCGCAAGGGCGGCCGTACCGTCGGGTGCCTCGACCGGTGAACACGAGGCGGTTGAATCGCGCGACGGCGGCAGCCGGTACAACGGCAAGGGCGTCAAGGCGGCCGTGCGTGCGGTGCTCGACGAGATCGCGCCGGCCGTCATCGGCCTCAACGCCGACGATCAGCGGCTGGTCGACCAGGCCTTGGTCGACCTGGACGGCACGCCGGACAAGTCACGGCTGGGCGCCAACGCCATCCTCGGTGTGTCGCTGGCGGTGAGCAAAGCCGCCGCTGACTCCGCCGGGCTTCCGCTGTTCCGTTACCTCGGCGGTCCTAACGCACACATTCTGCCGGTGCCGATGATGAACATTTTGAACGGCGGCGCCCACGCGGATACCGGCGTAGACATCCAGGAGTTCATGGTCGCGCCGATTGGCGCACCGAGCTTCGCCGAGGCGCTGCGATGGGGCGCCGAGGTGTACCACTCCCTCAAATCGGTCCTCAAAAAGCAGGGGTTGGCCACCGGCCTCGGCGACGAGGGCGGCTTTGCGCCTGACGTGGCCGGTACGAAGGCTGCGCTTGATTTGATTACGTCGGCCATCGAAAAGGCAGGTTACCGCCCAGGGTCGGACATCGCGCTGGCGCTGGACGCCGCCGCCACCGAATTCCATGATCAGGCAGCCGGCTACGCGTTCGAGAACAAGACGCTGAACGCATCCCAGATGGCTGAGTTCTACGCCGAGCTGCTCGACTCCTATCCGCTGGTGTCGGTGGAAGACCCGCTGTCCGAAGATGATTGGGAAGGCTGGGTCGCACTGACGGCGTTGCTCGGTGACCGCTTGCAGATCGTGGGCGACGACCTCTTCGTCACCAATCCCGAACGGCTCGAAGAGGGTATCGACAAGGGTGCCGCAAACGCGTTGCTGGTCAAGGTGAATCAGATCGGGACGTTGACCGAGACACTCGACGCGGTGGCGTTGGCGCACCACAGCGGTTACCGGACGATGATCAGCCACCGCAGCGGTGAAACCGAGGACACCACGATCGCCGACTTAGCCGTTGCGGTCGGCTCGGGACAGATCAAGACCGGCGCGCCGGCGCGCAGTGAGCGGGTGGCCAAGTACAACCAGCTGCTGCGGATCGAAGAAGCGCTTGGCGACGCGGCCCGCTATGCGGGCGACCTGGCGTTTCCGCGATACACACCGGACACCAGATAGCGGTTGCTGTCAGGATGTCGGAAGCCAAGCGGCCCGATTCCAAGCGCCGCGGCCCCGCGTCGCGGCCGGGCCGTGGCGACTCGGTGTCCGGCCGTCCGCGCCGACCGGCCGCACCGGCCCGCGGCCGCAACGTCCCCCGCCAGCGGGAGGCGCCCCCCGCCCGGCCGCCGCAGGAGACCGTCGCCAAGCCGATTGAGCGGTCGATCGTGGCTTCGGCTGAACAACGCTTCGAGCAGCGACTGGGTTTCACCGCCCGCCGCGCAGCGGTGCTCGCCGCCGTCGTTTGTGTTCTGACGTTGACCATCGCCGGGCCGGTCCGCACCTTCTTCGCACAGCGCACCGAGATGCACCAGTTGGCGACAACCGAAGCCGCGTTGCGCCAGCAGATTTCCGATCTCGAGCAACAGAAGGTCAAGCTGGACGACCCGGCCTACATCGCAGCGCAGGCTCGCGAGCGTCTCGGTTTCGTGCTGCCCGGAGACGTCCCTTATCAAGTGCAGCTTCCGCCGGGCGCAGTGGTTGCGACCCCCGAGCCTGGCTCGGCGGCTGCGACCTCGCGGAGCAGCGATCCGTGGTACACGTCGCTGTGGCATACCATCGCCGACGTCCCGCATGGGCCACCCGCACCCGCAACAGCACCCGACCGGGCCGCTTTGCCTCCCGGTTCCACGCCGCCGCCCACAACGCCCGCGCAGCCCGGTGGTTGACCCTGCCGACCTGGCGGCAGTGGCGGCACAGCTGGGACGCGAGCCCCGCGGGGTGCTGGCAATCGCCTACCGCTGCCCGAACGGTGAGCCCGGTGTCGTGCGGACAGCGCCGAAACTGCCCGACGGCACGCCTTTTCCGACGCTGTATTACCTGACGCACCCGGCGCTGACCGCCGCCGCCGGCAAATTGGAGTCGTCGGGCATGATGCGGGAGATGACTGAACGCCTACAGTCCGACGCCGGACTGGCCGCCGCCTATCGGCGGGCACACGAGTCCTACCTGGTCGAGCGGGACGCGATCGAGCCGCTCGGCACCACCGTCTCGGCCGGCGGTATGCCCGACCGGGTGAAGTGTCTGCACGTCCTGATTGCGCACTCGTTAGCCAAGGGTCGCGGTGTCAATCCGCTCGGTGATGAAGCGGTGGCCGTGCTGGCTGCCGACCCGTCGATGGCCGGGATCTTGGCGCCGGGGCAATGGAGGTGAGCGGTCTCAAGCGCGTCGGCGCAATCGACTGCGGCACCAATTCGATTCGGTTATTGATCGCCGAACAGTCGAACGGTGGTCTGCGTGATGTGCATCGCGAGATGCGCATCGTGCGGTTGGGGCAGGGAGTCGACGCCACCGGGCAATTCGCGGCCGAGGCGTTACACCGCACCCGCGCTGCGCTCATCGACTACGCCGGGCTGCTCCTCGAGCATCAAGTCGATCGCGTCCGGATGGTCGCCACGTCGGCCACCCGTGACGCCACGAATCGTGACGTGTTCTTTGCTATGACGGCTGACGTGTTGAGCACTGCCAGTCCCGGCGCGGTTGCCGAGGTGATCACCGGCGCCGAAGAGGCTGAGCTTTCCTTTCGCGGTGCGGTGGCGGAAATGGATTGCGCAGAAGCGCCTTTCGTCGTCGTCGACCTGGGCGGCGGGTCGACCGAGGTGGTGCTGGGCGAAGTTGAGGTGCAGCAGAGTTTCTCGGCTGACATCGGGTGTGTCCGGCTCACCGAACGGTGTCTGCATTCCGACCCGCCCACCGCGGCCGAGGTGGCCGACGCCCGGGAAGTGGTGCGCGAACGGCTCGGGGCGGCGTTGGATGTGGTTCCGGTAGCACGGGCCCGGACCTGGGTGGGAGTGGCCGGAACGATGACGACGTTGTCGGCGCTGACCCAAGGGCTGACCGCGTATGACCCTGCGGCAATACATCTTTCCAGGGTGCCTACCGACAAACTGTTGACGACGTGCGAGCAGTTGATCGGTATGACCCGCAAGCAGCGGGCCGCGCTCGGGCCGATGCACGAGGGACGCGTCGACGTTATCGGCGGCGGCGCCATCGTCGTCGAGGAGTTGGCGCAGGCGCTGGCCGATCGCGCAGACATTCACGAACTCGTCGTGAGCGAACACGACATCCTCGATGGCATCGCGCTGTCCATCTCCGACTGATGGCGAACGTCAGCGTCCGAGCAGCCGATTCTTCTCATCGATGAACTCCTGCTCGGTCAGAGTGCCCTCGTCTCGCAGCTTGGCGATCTCGCGAATCCGCGCCGCGACGCCGGTGACCACGGCCCGGGGCGCCGGTACCGCTTCGATCTGAGTGTCATTCGCCGCATCGGCAGGCCGCGCCGACAAACGTTGCCCCAACTTCGTTCTGTCGCCGTCTGTTCCGCCGCCGGGTGTGCCGGCCATGCCCGGCCCCAGCATGCCGGCCAGCCCGAGCTGACTGAATGCGCTTCCTGAGGAGGCCTCAACCGCGCCGGCTGCGGCGGCGGCATCACCGGCGGCGGGCAATGACATTGCGACCGTGCGTATCTCGGGTGCAGCGGCGGTCCAGGCCTGTGGTACCGACAATCCGCTGATGGCGTCGGCCTGGCCCAGACCCGCCGCAACGGTCGGTGCCGTCGCTGCCAAGGGGCCCGGGTTCGTGATAATCGCCGGGAATTCCGTGGGGGGCACCGACGCTGTCCCCGGAAAGGCCTCAACCCCTGCCCAGCCGCGGACAATATTGTCCGTGTGCAAACCCGTGGAAGTGTCGATGATGATGGCGGGAAAAAGATCCGGAATCGTCAAAAGGGCTGATGGTGCCTCTACAAAAATTCCGGTGAGGTCGGTTGGTGCGCTCAGGAAAATCGAAATCAGCTGGCTCAACGTGCCCAGCGGGTCCGCCGCCTGTGCCGGTGCCACAGCTGCCGGGGCCGTGGTTGCAAGGCTCTGCAGCGCGTTAGGCACCGCGGATAACGTTTGCTGAACCGACGAGATGATGTTTTGCACGTTGCCGGCCGACGTGCTGGTGGCTTGGTCGACGGCGGCGGCTTGGCCGGCCGACCCGCTTGAATTGATGGTCTGCGTTGGGCTGTTGAACGGCGTCAGCGCGGTCGCGGATGCCGACGAACCCGCATAGCCGTACATCGCCGCGGCGTCCTGTGCCCACATCTCGGCGTATTGGGCCTCGGTGGCCGCGATCGCGGGCAAGTTCTGACCGAAGAAGTTGGTAGCAATCAGAGTCATCAGTTGGAATCGGTTAGCGGCGACCACTTCCGGTGGCACCGTCGACGCGAACGCCGTTTCGTACGCGGCGGCTGCGGCCTGCGCCTGCGCCGCGGTATCCGCGGCTTGCGTAGCGGTGGCGCTCAGCCACGTGACATGCGAGGCGCCCGCAGCCGCCATCGAATCAGCTGACGGCCCCGACCATGCTCCGGCGGTAAGTTCGGAGATCACAGATTCGTATTGGCTTGCCGCCGCGAATAATTCGTCAGCCAGGCCATCCCATGCCTGCGCAGCAGCCAGCAGCGGCCCGGAGCCAGGACCGGCATACATCCGGCCGGAGTTAATCTCCGGCGGATAAAGACCGAAATCCATTGCTGCGCATCCCCATTCCAGAAAAGCGACGCTCGTCCCACGTGACGGTGGGTAGATCAGCGCCCGAGCAGGCGGTTCTTCTGCTCGTTGTACTCCTCGTCGGTCAGGATTCCTTCGTCACGGAGATTGGCGAACTCGCGCAGCTCGGCCGCGACTCCGGTGACGACGGTCCGAGGCTTCTCCTGCGGGACTTCACTGGCTTGGTCGGTCGCCCCGTCGGCTTTCGCGCCACTGTCAGCCTTCACGCGACCGCGCCCGACTGCTTTGCCGGCCGATTTCCCGCCGCCGGCGACCGTGCCGGCCATCGCGCGCCCGGCCATTCCGGCCAGCGCCATTTCGCCCAACGTCGGGCTCGACGCCAGTGTCGATGCCGTTTCGGCGGCGGCCGCCGCAGGCGAAGCGGCCCCGGGCGGCAAAGTGGGCAAGGTGTACGCGACGGGGCGGACCGCCGGCGTGGAGATGGTCCATGTCGCCGGCACCGACAAAGTCCCGACCGTGTTCGCCTCGCCCAGACCGGCTGACAAGGGTGGTGGTGCCGCCGGCGTCGCCGGCACTATCGGGCCCGTGATAATCGCCGGGAACTCCGTGGGGGGCCGGTCCCCGGACCCCGGCCAGGGCTCTTTGCCTGCCCAGCCGCTGACGATGTCGTCCGTGCTCAAACCAGTCGCAGCACCGATAACGTCTAAGGGAAGGGAAACTGCCGCCAAGGGGGCCAGCGGTGATGGTCGACGAAAAGTGACGACAGGGCCGCTGGCAGCGTCGAGGAATATGGAGATCAAATTGCTCAGCGTGCTCAGCGGGTCAGCCGCCTGGGCCGGCGCCGCAGCAGCCGGCGCCGCCGTCGCCAGGCTCTGCAGCGCGTTGGGCACCGCAGAGAAGGATTGCTGGATCGACGAGACCGCGCTTTGCGCGTTGCCGGCCGGGGCGCCGGCGGCCTGCGCCATGGCGGCAGCCTGGTTGGCCTGCCCGCTTTCGTTGGTCGATGGCTGCGGCGGGATGAACGGGGTCAGGTTCGTCGCAGCCGCCGAAGAACTCGCGTAGCTGTACATCGCCGCGGCGTCCGCGGCCCACATCTCGGCGTATTGCGCCTCGAGGGTGGCGATCGCTGAGGTGTTCTGGCCGAAGACGTTGGTGGCCAACAACTGGCTCACTTGGGTGCGGTTGGCCGCGATCACCGGTGGTGGTACCACCGAGGTGTACGCCTCCTCGTAGGCGGTGACCGCCGCCCGAGCCTTGCTGGCGGCTTCTTCGGCCTGCGCAGCGGTGCTGCTCAGCCAGGTGACGTTCGAAGCGGCCGCGGCTGCCATCGAGGCCGACGACGGGCCCTGCCAGGGACCTGAGGTCAAGCCGGAAATGACGGACTTGTAGGAATTGGCCGCCGAGTACAGTTCGCTCGCCAACTTGTCCCAAGCTTCAGCGGCCGCCACCAGTGATCCCGACCCCGGACCAGCGTAAAGCCGACCAGAATTGACCTCCGGTGAAAATACGGCAAAATCCATTGCTGCAGGCTCCCCCTAGTGCATCCTGGTCGAGCCGGCAGCCGGGAAGGCACAAGCCTCCGCATCGTCCGTGACAGCCCCAGCCAGGTGAGACACCATGGCTGTTTGGATTATGGCGGCACGCGCGCAGACCTGCGATGCGTTCAGGACTGACACCTCCCGGAGCCCGCCCAGATACCGGCACCGCCGTTGCTGCTCCGGCTGCGCCCGGCGGTCAGTGCGCCGATCGGCGCCGAACTGTGCGCCGCCACTGCAGGCGCATCCGGCTCAATAGGCACAACGGACATGACGTCTCTTCCACTAGGTGAAGCTGGCAGCTTCCTTTAGATGAGCTTAGGTGCGGTTATTGCAGATTTGGCCGCCGGGTGAACTGAATATGCGAAATCGATGGAATCGATGCGAATTCTTGACAGCGCCAGCAGCGTGTTCTTGACAGCGCCAGCAGCGTGGTTGTGGCAGAAGTCACAGGGCGGCGCCTCGTCAGGCTCATCCGTCGCGCAAGGTCAGCCAGTTTTCGCTTCGCGGTGGACGGTGACCTCGCGATCTTCACCGGCTCGCTCATCCTGCGGGTTCGGCTGCTGCGGCGACAAGCCCTTGCGCAGCGTTTCCAGCAGCTCCCGATATGGACCGACGAGGTAGACGGTGTCGCCGCCGCGCAGCCGCGCATCGCGACGCGGATGCAGCTTGACCAAAGCGTTCGGCCGCGTGATCGCGATGACTCGAGTTTGAGTCGACAGCTCGAACATCCGTATTCCGTCGAGTTCGCTGCTGGAAGCCACCCGCATCCCGCCGACCACGAAAGAGTTCTGCGCCACCGAGAACGTGCTCAACACCTGTAGACCCATGGCGGCACCGATGAACCATGGTGCGGCCAGCTCCACAGTCGAGCGGACGTTCTCGAAGCCGAACCGCTGGGCCACTGCGTGCCCGAGCGCGCGGTCGTAAACCCGCAACACCAGTGGCACGTCCGTCCGTGTCTCAGGTGATACTCGTGGCCCCAGCATCTCGGACAGCACAATGCCGGTCTCAATGTTGATCATGTCATCGCGAGTCAGCACCGCCACGGCGCGAGCGCGGTCAACCCGCGCCGACTCCAAAGTCTGCGGCAGGGTCGCGTCGCCGAAGATCACCGGGACATCGAGTTCGTGCGCCACGGAAACGAAGCGGTTGTTCTCGTCCCGCTCGATGACCGCGACGTCATGACCACCGTCGACCAGATCGTTGACTACACGCATACCCAATGCGCTGAGCCCCACGACGATGATGTGGTTGCGCAAGTGGCGTACCCGGGGACGGCCGGCCGATAACACGAAGCGGCGAGAAAGCAATACGTCGGCAATGAAAGCGACCAGTAGCGCGGTGCTGGTCACACCGCTGAACATCAGCATGGCGGCGAACAGCCGCAACCAGGTGGGTTGATGGACGAAGCTGAAGTCACCGTATCCGGTGGTGGTGATCGTCTCGATGGTGAAGTACAACGCGTCCACCCAGGTCATTCTGGGTGGGGCTTCGTAGCTGAGCCGCAAAATGATGGCGGAGCCCACGATCAGGATGAGCACGCCGACCACGACCGGATAGAAGACCGGGTTAACGTCGTTGCGCAACGCGCGCGCGGCGTCGAACAGGCGCCGCACCCGCGACGGACGGGTGCGGGTGCGAATGGACTGTTGGATTCGCACGCCGCGCGCGGCAACCTCGTCGGCGGTGCCGATCATCGCCGTCCAGTCACCGGGGTGTACCTCTAAGTCCCGGCCCGGACACACCTCGACCTCGCCCGGGTGACGGGAACCGTCCCCGTAAATCACCGCCACCGGTGCCAGATCGCCGTAGAGCTCACGCAGCGTCGCTTCCCGTGGTGCCTGGCTGCCGGTGACCGCGAATTTGATGCCGGCCGCCTCGAACGGGTGTGTGGTGTGCGCCAGACAGGCCTCGACCACTGCTGGCGCTGCCAGTTCGGCGACGTCCAAAATCGCACCGGGCCCGTTGTCGGCAGCCACCGCTTCGCGCAGTACGTCATTCGCCACCCGTGCGACGACCCGCGTATGGGGGTTGACTTTCCTTGCCAGCAAGGCGATTTCGAGGTTGGTAGCGTCGTCATCACCGGCGCAGATGACAGCCGTCGCTCTGGCCACGCCGGCTGCGGCCAGTTCTCTGTTGACCAGTGCGTGGTCAGTGTTGGCTAGCCGGACAACACTGACCCCGGCGCTCTTCAGCTCCTCGACGATCGTCGTCGCCAGGGCGTCTTCGCCGCTGACAATGATGTGGAGGGGCATGGTCTTGTACGCTACTCGGGAAGAACCGATGCGATTAAATCCTGAACGTCAGCCGGATAGGCGGACTTTTCGTTGTGCGATGTGTCCGTGTTGTCCGCGCCACGACATGGCGACCGGTGACTTTTGGGCGAGGTCGCGTGCGAATCGCGGGTGCGCCGGTCAGCAAACACCGCTCGCATGACTGAAACGGTTTGCGTTGATATTGAGCGGACCAGTCCCTCGCCGGCCGACTTGTTCGGCAACCGGGGAATGCGGCATCGACCGTAGTTCGAGCCGTGAACAATCGGTTTCCTCAACTTGACCGGTACACCACGGCTTGCTGTCTCCCGGCATAAACACCCACTTCAGCAGTCACTTGAGATTACGCGTAACTATAAAGCGTTTGGCCGTGTGCCGCCGTATTTGTGTCCTCCGAACATGCAATCTCAGTCACCGGTCGGTATTGCGCCGACGAGCTCAGCAAATTCGCCGGTGACCCGACCTCGCCGCCGCCGAGGACATCGACACCCGATCAAGGTTGCTAGAACTTTGTCTGGCAGCGCTTCTCGTCGCAGCGTTGAATACCGTTCAGGTCTCGAAGCGGTAACCCATCCCTGCCTCGGTCAGCAGATGGTTCGGTCGAGATGGGTCGTCTTCGAGCTTGCGGCGTAACTGCGCGAGGAACACACGAAGGTAATGCGTCTCTCTCGCGTATTTGGGCCCCCAAACTTCTCGGAGTAATTCCTCGCGTCCGACCAGCTTGCCCCGATTGCGCACCAGCATTTCGAGCATGCCCCACTCGGTGGGCGTCAGGTGCACCTCTTTCCCGTTTTTGATCACCTTCTTTGCCGACAGGTCGACGGTGAATGAGCTGGTCTCCACAACCGGGTTGTCCGCGATCGGGGTTGTTGACGCCCGTCGCACCGCGGCGCGCAGCCGGGCCAGCAATTCGTCCATGCCGAACGGCTTGGTCATGTAGTCATCGGCGCCCGCGTCGAGTGCTTCGACTTTGTCAGTTGAATCGGTGCGGGCGGACAGCACGATCACGGGCGCCGTCATCCAGCCGCGAAGTCCGGTCAACACGTCGATACCGGACATGTCCGGCAGACCGAGATCAAGGATCACCGCCTGCGGGTGATGCTCGGCGGCAGCTTCGAGAGCGAGGGCGCCGGTCGCCGCGGTGAAGACTTCATAACCCCGTACTGAGAAGTTGATGCGCAGTGCCCGCAGGAGTTGCCGGTCGTCGTCTACCACTAGCACCCGAGTCACAAGAGCACGCCGGCGCTAATCATGAACGCCGCTCCTCCTCGTTGATTCGCTGTGCAGCACCACCGGATGCGTCATCAACGCCGGTTCCTCCGGCGGCGCCGCCAGGTCGACCGAAACCGTCAACCCGCCGCCCGGGGTGTCGCAGGCCTGGATCGTTCCACCCATGGCTTCGACGAAGCCCCTGGCCACCGACAGTCCCAGGCCGAGACCAGTGGTGTTGTCGCTGTCGCCAAGACGCTGGAAAGGCTCGAAGATGCGTTCGATGACATCTCGGGCGATGCCCGGACCCTCATCGACGACGTTTATCAGCACGCGATCGCCGACTCGGCCGGCGTTGACCCGAACCGCACTTCCCGGCGCATACCGCAGGGCATTGTCGACGAGGTTGGACAGCACCCGTTCCAGCAGACCGGCGTCCGCCATCGCGATCGTTCCGTTGACCTCGACCTTGACCCGGTCCAGGCTGGCGCGCCCGAATGCCGTCGTGTGGCTGCCAATCCCGACTAATGCGGCTTGCACGACTTCCTCGACATAGACCGTGGATAGCTGTGGCCGAACGACACCCGCAGCCAACCGTGACGAATCCAGCAGATTCCCAACCAGCGCGGTCAGGCGGTCGATTGACTCCTCGACGGTGGCGAGCAATTCGGCGGTGTCTTCAGGGGAAAATCCGACGTCCTCGGCACGCAGGCTGGAAACGGCGGCTTTTGCCGCGGTCAACGGAGTGCGCAGGTCATGACCGAGCGCCGAGAGCAGCAAGCGGCGCAGCTCATCGGCTTCGGCGAGGGAATGGACCTTGTCGGCTTCCTCGACCAGTTCCAGCTGTTTGACCAGGCCGGCGGCCTGGGTGGCGACCGCCGATAGCACTTTGCGGTCGCGGCCCGTCAAAGCCTTGCCAGACATCAGCATCCAAAAGTCGTCGTCGCCTACTTTCACCGCAGTGTCGGCGGAATCTGCCGTGGTCGACGGGTCCGGACCTGCACTGGCGACCAACTCGCGGCCACCCTCACCGGCACGAACCAAGCTCACCGCGCGCTGTGAGTAAGCTTCCCTGACCTTCTCCAGCAGTGACCCAAGGTCACCGCCACGCAATATCGATTCGGCGAACAGCGCCAACAACTGGGCCTCATGGGTTGCCCGCTGAGCCTCTCGGGCACGGGTGGCCGCGGTGTCTACCAGCACGCCGATACTCACTGCGACCGCCAGCAGGACCACTTCGGTCACAGCGTGGCTGGGGTTGGTGATCGCAAAGGAGTGCCGGGGTTCGGTGAGGAACCAATTCAGTAACAGCCCGGAGAACATCCCCGATATGAGGGCAGGCAAGATACCGCCGAACAAAGCGACGGCAATCACCCCAACGAAGAAGACCGCAGTCTTTCCGCCGACGTCAAGGACAGGGTCCAGCCAGACTGCCGTGAGACCGCAGAGTGACAAAGGGACCACGATGGCGGCCAGCCAGGAGACAATCCGTCTGCCGTGCGGCGAGACCGACGACCAGGAGATCCCGTCGTGGGCCTGTTCATGAGTGACCATGTGGACGTCGATCTTGCCCGACAGCTGGATGGTCTTGGCGCCGATGCCCTCCCGAAACATGCTGGCCCACCGCGACCGCCGAGAAGTGCCGAGCACCAACTGGGTGGCGTTGCTTTCACGAGCAAAGTCCAGCAGCGCGGTAGGCACATCGTCCCCGACCACCGTGTGCACCGTCGCCCCCAAGCTGGTGGCGAGCTCGCGCAACTTGCCTGACTGGAAGGCCGGCGGAACGCCCGACAGACCGTCGCCACGCACGACATGGACCACCATGAGTTGGGCGCTCGACTTCGAGGCGATCCGGGAGGCTCGGCGCACCAGGGTTTCCGATTCGGGACCGCCGGTCACCGCAA
>CAWEFS010000012.1:0-423887 GCA_963808375.1 uncultured Actinomycetota bacterium
CCGAGCGCGTCCCGCACGCGTCCCCGCGCCCGGTCGAGTCGAGCGGCGGCCTCGGTCGCGTCGACACCCGCGAGCAGCGCGACGATGGCGGGCTTGGCGTGACCGCCCGCGGCGGCGAGCGCGGCGGTCGCGGTCTGCTCGTCGACGCCGGCTGCGTCGCGGACGATCCGCACCGCGCGGCGGCGCAACTTGGCGTTGGTCGCGCGCACGTCGACCATCAACGGTCCATATGCCTTGCCGAGCGCGATCATCACACTCGTCGAGAGTGCGTTGAGCACGATCTTCTGCGCCGTCCCCGCGGTCAGCCGGGTGGAGCCTGCGAGCACCTCGGGCCCGGTCAGCAGCTCGATCACCACGTCGGCAGACGCCTCGCTGCCCGCGTTGTTGACGATCGCGACGGTCAGCGCGCCCGCCGCGCGTGCGTACTCGAGCGCCCCGAGCACATACGGCGTGCGGCCCGACGCCGTGATCCCGACGAGTACGTCGGCGGCAGTCAGGTCGGCGAAATCGTTTGAAATGAAAGTGTCTTCGGCGCCTTCGATCGCCTCGGTCAGCGCCGCCGGGCCGCCGGCGATCACGCCGCGCACGAGGTCGGTGCCGAACGTCGGCGCGCACTCGGCCGCATCGAGCACACCGAGCCGCCCGGGCGTCCCGGCGCCGGCGTAGATGAGGCGGCCGCCGCGCTCGAGCCGTGCGGTGATCGCCTCGGCCGCCGCCGCGATCCGCGGAACCGCCGCCACCACCGCGCCGTGCGCCTCCCCCTCAGCGGCGATCAACAACGCGACGACCTTCCCGATAGGTCGCGCATCAAAGTCGTCCAGGTCGGGCCTGGAAGCTTCGGTGGCCAGCGCGTCAAGTCCCTGCGGGACAACGGCTTTGGCGGCCTGCACACGGATCACGTGCGGCTCGTGGATCGTGCCAAGCCGCAACACGCCGTCGAGCGCGTCACCGGCGGCCGGGACGAGGGCGAGGCGTTCGCGCAGCACCTTGAACCCAGCCAGGCCGCCGACCATCGCCACCGGACCATCCCCGACCGCGCGGGCGGTTCCGGCGAGCGCCTCGGCGGCGTCGTGGACGATCGCCAGCGCCACAGCGTCGCCGTCGGCAGCGAGGACGTCGGGCGCGAACGACGCGAGCTCAGCGGCACCGGTGAGCTGCCTGGGCCAAGTCTCCGGCGGGCCGAAGCGGGCGCGGGCGGCGTCGAGCAGCGTGGTCGACGGCCCCCGGCCGTCATGGAAGCGCAGCGCCGCGCGCAGCCCGGCGGCACCGATCCACGCACCGCCGCCCTCGTCTCCGAGCCGTGGGCCCCAGCCGTCGGCGGTCCGCAGCGCACCGTCCGCGCCGATCGCGAGCGCCACGACACCGGTGCCCGCGACTAGCACGACGCCCGGATTCCCGTCCAGCGCGCCCGCGTGCGCGATCACGGCGTCACTGGTCACCGCGACGCGCTGCGCCGGCAGCGAGGTCAGCAGCGCGTCGCCCAAAGCGCGCGCCGCGTCCGGCGCCGCCGATGCGCCGGCGGCGCCCACGATCGCTTCGTCGACCGGACCGAGCTGACGCGCGACGGCCAGGATCGCCGCTTCCGCGGCCCGCACACCGCCAGGTTCTGCGAGACCCGGCGCACCCGGCCCTTGGGCCCGTCGGCCGCCGGCCGCAGCCCGGCAGCACGTCTTGCCGAGGTCGACGGCGAGGATCATCACCTGAGTTTTTCATGGGTGGCCGCTTCGCCGATAAGGTGAAGCACGTTCCGGCGGGCCCTAACTGCTCACCCAGTTCATCACCGAGCGAGAAGAACGCGCCAGCAATGGGCTAGCCAGCAACCGGCCGCACAAACTCCTACCGGCTGCACACTTGTAAAACCGCGGCCAGAAGCAAGCTGGCCGGCTGATATCCGACCTCAGTGGTGGGGATGGGCGTGGTCTTCCTCCCGGCCCGGCTGGTGCGCGTGTGAATGAGCGTGTTCGGTTCCGTCGTCGTGGGTGTGTTCGTGCTCGTGCTGAACCGAGCCTTCCCCATGGGAGTGGTTCGGGTCTTGGGCGCAGTCGGCGTGATGCGACATTGGGTCGCCTCCTTCGTTGGTTGGCTTACCAGCCCAACATTACCAGAAAGTATGAAGAGGTCTTCATTCATTTATCACTAGCCGCGGTAAGCTGTCGGGTTATGGGACATGGGGTTGAGGGCCGCAGCCCAGCGACCGCGCGGCTTGATGCCGAATCCGCCGCTCACGTGGCGACCACGCTGCAGGCGTTGGCAACTCCGAGTCGGTTGCTCATCCTGACCACACTGCGCCAAGGGCCGCATCCGGTGACCGAGCTGGCCGACGCGATCGGAATGGAGCACTCCGCGGTGTCTCATCAGCTTCGGCTGCTGCGCAACCTGGGCCTGGTCACCGGTACCCGGTCCGGCCGTAGCATCGTCTACCGCCTCTACGACAACCACGTCGCCCAGCTACTCGACGAGGCCATCTACCACAGCGAACACCTCCGCCTCGGACTACCCGATCGCTCAGAATCGGCCGGCTAAACCGTAGGTAAGGCCGAGGACGACACTCACCCGAATGTCATGCGGCCGTCGGCCGCACGGACTACTGGCCGGCCCGCATTGAACCTGGGTGTGCGGGCGCCAAAGTCGGTGGTAGGTGGCTGGGCTCGGGGCTCATCAGTTGATGTGTTTGTCGAACCACTCGATCGGAATCTCGGGATGCAGACCGAAGAAGTTGTACCAATTTCTTTAGTTTGCCACCGCGTCTTTCTCGCCGCGCCGAGGGGCTTGGTCGCTGATGTCGACCAATCGACCTGCTGCCGACAGAGCGGATGATGTTTCTATGGCCCAGGCTTCCGCCAACCACGGCTCTCACGCCAGCGGGCTGGCGTCTGATCCCGGTGCGGTGACTGGGACGGCGCCACAACTCCAACCGCTCTATCTGCTGGCGGACAGTCAGCTGCTGTTCTGGAAGCGGCAGGACCGACTGCTCCTAGAGGCAGCCATCGGTGGATTGGCTCGGGACACACCACTCAGCGCGGCCTACATAGGTGCCTCCAATGGGGATCGCCTGGAGTTCTATGAGATCTTCGCGGCGGCTATGGATGCGATTGGAATCACCGACCGGCGCATGATCGATTCGTCGTTCGGCCCAGACGAGCGCGCCTTCCTGGCGCGTGCCCAGTTGATCGTCCTCGCGGGCGGTGATGTGCGTCTCGGCTGGAACACGTTCGAGGAAACCGGCATGAAGGATGTGATCCTGGGCCGGTACGCCCAAGGGGCGGTACTGGTGGGCATTTCAGCCGGCGCGGTCCAGCTCGGACGCTATGCAATCGTCGAGACGCCGGAATCCGCCGCGACCGACCTGCTCGATGTGTTCAATCTCGTCCCCGTGATCATCGACACGCACGACGAGGGAGCCGAGTGGGCGCGGCTTTCGCGCACAATTCATCTGCTGGAGGGAGCGGCCACCGGGCTCGGAATCCCCTCCGGTGGCGGAGTCATCGTGCACGCGGATATAACCATCGAACCTCTGCGGCGTACCGCGCACGAATTCCGTTTCAAGGGCACTCGCGTCACGCACTCACTGTTGTGCGCCGACGAGGGCACTGCCTAGGCGATTACTAAGTGGACTCCCTGTTCGGACTATGAGTCGAAACAACCGCCCCGCTCCGCGCCTGCCCGGCCTCGTTTTCGCAGTCCTAGCAACCCAATGGAAGGTTGTTCGGATCTGCTCGAGCGTGCGAGATGTGCTTCTATCACCTTCCGGGATGACACCGGTCCGTCCGTCGTCAAGCGCACCAGTTCATGAGCCGGTAAGTGGCAGAGGGGATTCATGTTCCTGCGTCCGAACTCGGGAATTCGCAGCATCCAGTGTGCTTCACCACTACGTTGAACTACCTGGCTATTTGGAAAACCTTGGTAAGTAAGCAGCTGTCGAGCGAGGTTTATTCGGAGTGAACGACTGATGTCGCGGTCGGACTACGAGCGTTTGCGTACCGCCCATCTCGCTGTGGTGCAAGCAGCGCTGGAGGGTCATGTCGGTCGATTGGAGTGGTCGCGCGAGCAGATCGAGCGTTATCGGAATCACCGGTTGCGGGCACTGCTCACCTACGCGTGCGAGCGCTCGCGGTTCCATGCCAGGCGATTACGCGATATCGATCCGACCACTGCGACGGTAACCGATCTGGCGTTGCTGCCTATGATGACCAAGGCGGAGGCGCAAGACGAGTGGGATGAGATCGTCACGACACGCGATCTCAGCCGTGCCGGCGTCGACCGCCTTCTTACTGAACAGCAATGGTTTTCGTACACATCCTCGGGCTGCCAGGTGTTCAGTTCGGGCGGCTCCAGTGGCGTGCGCGGGGTGTACGCGTGGGACTGGCATTTCTTCGCGTCCGTCGCGTGCCTTGCATGGCGGATGCAGGCGCGCGAGGAGCGGCGCGCCTGCCAGCCGACGTCACGCCTTGCTGTCCTGGAGGCGGGTGTGCCGCCGCACGCCAGCACCCCGCTCTTCGACGTGCCGAGTGCGCCCGGAATGGAGACGGTCATCATCGCTGCCGGTGCTCCCTTCGATGAGGTTCTCGCCGCGGTGGGGGCCGCTCGGCCGACCCACATGGTCGGCTATGCGAGCGTTATCGGGAGGTTGGCGCGGGCCTCGTCGGCCGGAAAACTCGACGTTCACCCGGTCCGCGTCAGCACCAACTCCGAACCGCTGCTGCACGAAGACCGGCAAGCCATTCACGACGCATGGAACGCGCCGATACACAATCTCTGGGGCTCCACCGAGATCGGCGTGCAGGCAGTCGGTTGCGGCCGCGGCGAAGGAATGCACGTGTGCGAAGACGAGGTAGTGCTCGAACGCGTCGACGAGAACGGGGCACCGGTCGGTCACGAGCAGCCGGCGGCCCGCACGCTCGCTACCGGGTTGGCCAACATGACCTTCCCGTTCATTCGCTACGACTTGGGAGACCAAGTCACGTTGCTTTCGGAACCATGCGGGTGCGGCAGCGCCTTTGCACGCGTGGCCGACATCGGCGGGCGGCGCGACGACGACTTCAGTTACGGAACGACGGTGATTCCCGCTAGCGCCTTCCGGCACGTGCTGGGCACAGATTCTCGCGTTTCTGAGTATCAGGTGAAACAAACCGTCTCCGGCGCAGAGGTTCTCGTTGTCGGTGGCCCGGACGTAGCCGCTCTGAGGATGTCGGTCATCGCAGCGCTGCGCCGATTCGGATTATCAGAGCCCCACATCGAAATTCAGGTTGTCGACCACATCGCCCGCCATGAGGCGACCGGAAAGCTTAAGCGGTTCATCGCATTGCCGCCGCCGGTTGGTTAACGTGCGGTCATTGGCCCGTTGGAGATTGAGCGCGTCGTCAATGCCGGTCAACGCTTTCGCGCTGAGTGCCATCGGCCAACGCGAAACCGCCCACCAGGTCCATCTGCCACAGCTCCATCGGCGCACCCGCTCCCAGCGTTTCCACTTACGCAACCGCCGATCCCGCGCGCGGGTCGATCATGCCGGCCCGCAACAACGCCCGATACACCCCGCCCCCGATGCCGAGAGCAGCGGCCGCACGCCACGCTTGCCCAGTTCGAACACCAGTCGGCGCGGTCCCAAGTACAAGCACGTGCGCCGCAGTTCCGACAGCATCACCTCGACCTCAGCACCCATCTGATGCGGACACCGCGCCGGCCGATGCGACCGATCCTTCAGCCCCTTCAAGCCTTCAGATTCATAGCGGGCCAGCCACCCATGCAACGTCTGGCGCGACACCCCGATCTTCTCGGCGACCTGCGAGATCGCCAGGCCATCACCAACCACGGCCATCACGGCCTGATACCTCTGCTCAGCCTCGCTTGACTCCTCACCCATGGAGTGTCACCGATCAGCCGAGTCAACTGTCACGCATCAGCCGAAACACTGTCGCCCATCACCCGAAGACGACACGTCACGCGTCAGCCGATGTAATACACGTACCCGGTGGGGCGGACGGGGCTCGAACCCGCGACCAACGGATTATGAGTCCTTTTCGACAGCGCTCCGACCTGCGTGTACGGCTTAGCAGCTCGCAGCAAATCGCCTGTAACACAACCTTTTCGGGGGTTGCCAGTACGGTCGCGGTGCGCATACAGTACGCCTACAATTTGCCCTCGGTCGCCGGTATCTCGCCGGTACGAGCGTGTTAGCTAGCCGCGCGACCGCGCCGTTCTTACGGCAGACGAAGCAGAACAATTTTGCGACACCGAGGCGCGTCTTGCTGCTTCGATGTGCCAGTCCGACGATGCGCGTTATTCGGTGATCGATAGCGACATCATTCGTGGATAGAGGATTGCTGGACCAAGCCATCGAGTAAGGAAGCGGCGTAGTGCGACTCCATCGCGGGGTGGCTGCCCCGGATCGGTCAAGAGGGACTGCACTGCGCGCAGGGTCATTTCGGCAAGTTCACGGAGCGCGGTGTTGTCGAAGCCGTGGAGCTCCCAATCAACATCGAAGCGGTGAAAAACCGACAAGCAGAATGTGATCGCGGTGTCGGAGCTCAGCGATGTGACGGCTTCGCCCTCCTGTCGCCGGATCAGCAGGTTTTCCAGTTGTGGATCACCAGCGAGGTTTTCGATTCCAAATGACACGCTTTCGACGATTGCGGTGACCGGGTCGTTGAGTCCGCGAACGTGTTCTGCGATTTGGTCAATGAATCCGTTAGCGGCACGCATTGCGCTGGCGATGAGCAGCGCGTCGGCATTGGGAAAGTAGCGGTAAACCGTCTGGCGAGTGACTCCGAGCCTGCGGGCGACGTCGGCGAGGCGTATTGCCGCTCCATGCTCAGCGATCTCCTCGTCTACCGCACTCAGGATGCGCGAAATGGCTTCCTCGTCCGAGGCGGGTGTGGCACCCGCCCAGCCACGACTACGCATCCGCCGTCACAAGCCTTTCGCTGGTGAATTCAACCGGAAGAGTTGTGGGACCGGTCATGCCCAGCAGCGGTTTCCACGGGGCCGGTCCGACGCGATGGGTGGTGGGGAGTCGACGGGTGAGGACTGTGAGTGCTTCCGCCAGTTCCCGGCGCGCGAGGTTCGCCCCGAGGCAGTAGTGCGCGCCACCGCCGAACGTCAGAATTGCCGGAACGTCCTTGCGCGCGATGTCGAAGCGGTCAGCATCGTCATAGATCGCTGGATCCCGATTGGCTGCAAAGGTGTTCACGAGTACGAGGGTTCCTGCCGGGAACGTGTACCCGGCGAATTCAACATCGGCAGTGGCGGCCCGCGGGACGATACAGGCTGCCGGCGAGTGGCGCATGCTCTCCTCGACCGCCTGCATCGCCAGCTCTGGTTGGTTGCGCAACTTCATCCATTGGTCCGGATGCTCGCAGAGCACCTGAACCGACGCCGCCAGTTGGTTTCGCGTCGTATCCGTTCCCGCCATGAGGAAGCCCGCCACCAGCATGCGGAGTTCGTCGAGATTGAGCCGGTCACCGTCGCTTTCGGCGCGTATGAGCTCGGACAGCAGGTCATCGGTGAGGTTGTCTCGGCGGGCGGCGACCATGTCGTCTACATAGGCGTCGAGTTCGCTCCATGCGCGCATGATCGCGGACTCATCGAAGGTGACATCTGGCTGGAAGTTGAGGGCTTTGAAGACCTCCTCAGTCCAGTCCGCGAACAACTGCCAATCCTCGCGAGGTGCACCTAGCAGCGCGCACATGATCGGGGTGGGGTAGGGATACGCGATGTCGGTCACCACGTCGCACCGTCCGGCGTCCACCACCCGGTCGATCAGCCCGTTCACCACCTCTTGGATCGTGTCTTGGAGACGTGATGTCGCACGGGGAGTGAACGCCTTGGAAACCAGCTTGCGTAACCGAACATGTGCTGCCCCGTCCAGGCCGAGGAGGCTACTCGCCATCTTGTCGAACAACGGACCCGACGTGATGCCCTGCGCCGCCAGGGTGACACCGGGTGGCAGACGGAATCTGTTGTCGCGCAATAGGTCACGAGCCAGTTCATAGGACAAGATTTCCGGACCAAGGGGCCCAATCGCGATCGGCGCACAGGATTGCGCCGATCGGACATCCTCCAGGATGTCGTGCGGAGTGGCGGTGAGGCTGTAATCGAACCTCGGGAGACCAGCGTCGAATACGTTGGGAGCGGTGCTGTTCACGTTCATCGATGTCTCTACTTCCGTTGGCGCTCAGACGGCGATAGTACGGACATAAATGCCAAAGTGTATGACCAGATCGCAAATGCCGTCAAGCTCAGACTGCATACTTCCAGGTAACCCTGCTTATCGCCTGCTGTGATCATACGAATTGTTGCTTGACGTCTTATAGCCGGCGCTGGGGTTGAGGCATCGCCACCGATCTGGGATCAACGGCGCTTGCTGTCGCTGCTCAACGTGCAGCAGAAACAGCACAAGACGACCCGTTGGTTCCGACGAGTTTGCAGCGGTGTTGGTGGCGGGGGCCAATGAACCGGGTTGGCAACGGATGGCGTGTGCTTCCTAACAGCGTTCCGCTACGGGCCGTAGCGTTCCAACGGATACTGGTCATTTCGACTTGGTTGCGAAGGAGGGGGGTCCATGCGGGTGCCGAGGGCCGTCGCAAAGTTCAATAGTCGAGTCACCAATCCAGCGGCTCGGTCGATCACGCCGTGGCTTCCAGGCCAAGGGACACTCGAACATGTCGGACGCAAATCAGGCAAGCGTTATCGAACTCCGCTGTTGGTTTTTCCCATCCGCGACGGCTTCGTCGTTCTCATCGGGTACGGGCTGAAATCGGACTGGTTGAACAATGTATTCGCCGGTGGACAGGCGGTGCTGCACAAGCGCGGCAAGAGTATCGCGCTAGCCAATCCCCGCCTCCTGAGTAAGGCTGAGGCCGCAACGCTCGTCACAGGGCCATCTGGTGCGTTCTACCGCCTGTTTCCGTACAACGAAGCCGCGCTGGTGTTGACCAAAGTCAATTCCACGCAGTGACGGCTAGTCTCTCGCGAGCCGGGGCGCGGTTAAGGGCCGCCAGTCAAACCTACGGATAACAATCGCAGTGCTGAGCGCGGTCACCAGTCTGCGGGAGAGCTAACAGCGTCACGGTCAGTTTGCTGCAGACTGCGCAACCGAGAGGCCGACACCGATCACGGCCATCACGGCCTGATACCTCTGCTCGGCCACGGTTAACTCCTTCATCGAAGGAGTGTCACCGATCAGCCGAAAACAACTGTCAGGCATCAGCCGAAACACTGTCGCCCATCACCCGAAGACGACACGTCACGCATCAGCCGAGGTAGTACACGTACTCGGTGAGGCGGGCGGGGCTCGAACCCGCGACCATCGGTTTATGAGTCCCTAGCCAGCTGTCGCACGACCAGGGGAAATGGTCAGCTGAAAAACAGCATATCGATTGCTAGACAGCTTATTTGGCCGTTTCCGGTACGATCGCGGTACGGGTGGGTACGGCCAATTCGCCCGCAGTCGCGGGTGAACCGGCTCGGCGAGGTGTTAGCTATGAGAACGACCTGCGAATACGCCAGAGGTGTTGACGCCGTCAACAACAGCCATTCTTAGCCGCGGTACCCAGAAGAGCCAAAGTCAGGGCATCTTGATTACTGACACGTACATCTCCACCACTGGCCTGAAAAGGTCGACATCGTCAAGCTGGCTGCCCAAGACGACCGAGTCAGTGGTGGCGACGAGTATGTGGGCGAACGTCAAGGGAGGGATCAGCAGCGCTCCGCCTAGCCGATCGATGCCTTCGACGATAAACTTCCCCAGCGCCTCGACGACCTCTGATCGCTTGGCAGCCACTCGTTCCCGCGCACCCGGGTTTCGCAACAGGTAGAGCGTGAACTCGTATCCCAGTGTGGCATGCTCGGCGCCCCGCTCACGAGCCAGCTGACGCCAACGCTCAGCGATCTCGTCGAGTTCGCGTGCCCCTATTTGCGTCGCCGACGACATCACTTCGGCGAAATTGTCGAAATAGAGACGCCAGTAGCGGTCGCTCGCTGCCAAGAAGAGATCTTCCTTGGTGGCGAAGTGCTTATAGATGGCGCCTTTCGTGTAACCCGCCGTATGCGCGATGTCGTCGAGCGAGGCCGCCATGAACCCCTTTTCGGCGAACACCTCCTCGGCTGCGTCCAGCAGGAGCGAGCGAGTGTGTTCGAGTCGTCGCTCGCGCGTCCACCGCTCAACCATAGGGACTATTATGCCATGGAATCTAAGAAACTCTTCCGTTACGGAGATACCTGCTGGTATCTTATCGGATGCGGACGTTGAGGTCGAGAGACACAGGAGGGGACGGTGTCATGACCGAACTGTCGAACAAGAGGGCGCAGTCTGTCACCGAATCACTAAGCAGTACAGCCTCGCTCGGTACACGGCCACAGTCCAAGGTCACGCCCGTACGAATGTGGGCCGCGGTCGGCGGCGCGATCCTCGCCTTCCAGCTGTACGTCTGGATCCGATGGCTCGCCGGCCCGAATTTCGAGCGGGTACCACCGGGCCCGACCGATCCACCGACGTTCATGAAGGTGATTTTGGTTACCTGGACCGCCGTCATCATCGTCGGCTATCCGGTCGCCATCTACTACTTCATCATCAGGCCTTGGCGGCGGGAGCGGCGCATCACCCTGGACGGCATGCTCTTCGCTGCTTGCGGCTTGCTGTTCTTCCAGGATCCGCTGCTGAACTACTTCAACACCTGGAGCACGTACAACACCTGGATGTGGAACCGCGGCTCGTGGGTTCAGGACATTCCGGGTTGGGTGTCGTTCGGGAAACCGGGCGCCATGATGGCCGAGCCGTTCCTGATGAATGCGCCGGGTTACTCGTTCGTTCTCCTATGCACGATGCTCGGCTGTTGGATCATGCGCAAAGCCAAGCAGCGCTGGCCCAACATCAACACCGTCGGCCTGGTCGGCGTGGTGATCGTTTGGACCTTCTTCTTCGATCTCGTCATCGAGGGCCTGTTCCTGATGCCGATGGGGCTCTTCACCTATCCCGGTGCCATCCGGGCCCTGTCGATCAACGCAGGCACGTACTACCAGTGGCCGGTCTACGAGGGGTTGATGTGGGGTGGCGTGCAGGCCGGGCTGTGCTGTTTGCGCTACTTCACCGATGATCGTGGCCGCACATTCGTCGAACGGGGACTGGACAACGTCCGCGGCGGGTTCGCGAAGCAGCAGTTCACCCGCTTCCTGGCCATCTTCGCGGCGTGCAGCGCCTTCTTCTTCGTGCTCTACAACATTCCCGCGCAGTGGTTCGCCATGCACCAAGATCGCTGGCCGGATGACATCCTGAAGCGGTCGTACTTCCTGATGGGCATCTGCGGTGAAGAGACTGATCGGCCCTGTCCCGATCCTGCGCTACCGATGCCACTGCAGAACTCCGGCTACATCAATCACGACGGACAGCTGGTTCTGCCGGAAGGTGTAAAGCTTCCTGAAGTCGTTCCCCTCGAGCGGAGTAGATGACGTGTTGAACAGTCGACCCGTCGATGTTCGCTCGCTGGCCGATGCGCCCTTCTACCGCGCCGTTAACGATGAAGTGGAGGTGTTTCGGGCGGCGGCCGGCCGCGGTCTGCCGGTGCTGTTGAAGGGTCCCACGGGATGCGGGAAAACACGCTTCGTGGAGGCGATGGCCCACGAGCTCGGTCGCGATCTGATCACCGTGGCAGGCCACGAGGACATGACGTCGGCGGATCTGGTGGGGCGGTTCCTCTTGAAGGGCGGCGAAACAGTCTGGGTGGACGGCCCATTGACCCGGGCAGTGCGCGAGGGTGCCATCTGTTATCTGGACGAGGTGGTGGAGGCGCGACAGGACACCACCGTGGTCATCCATCCACTCGCCGACCACCGCCGAGAGCTTCCGATCGATCGGCTCGGCACGACCTTGCGCGCGACACCCGGGTTCCAGCTCGTGATCTCCTACAATCCCGGATACCAGAGCGTGCTGAAAAGCATCAAAGAGTCGACTCGTCAGCGCTTCGTCGCCATCGAACTCGGCTTCCCACCCGCCGAGATCGAGACGGAAGTGGTCGCCCACGAGGCGGGAATCGATTTCGAAACAGCGCGATCTCTGGTCAAGCTGGGTAGCGCCATCCGAAACCTGGATGGGTCACCTCTGCGAGAGGTGTCCTCCACTCGCATGCTGATCCTCGCCGGCGGACTCGTCGCCGAGGGGCTGAGCATGCACAGTGCCGTTCGGTCGGCCATCGTGCAAGCGCTCTCCGACGACGCGGATGTTGTCCGCGCCCTGGGCGAACTCGTCGACGCCATCCTGCCCCGGACGTGACTTCCTCGGATTTCAAGAGTCCTAGCCGGTTTCGTCTCCTCGCTAACTTCGTTGCCAGACGGCCCGTCGAAGTCACGGAAGCACCGGCAGGCGAGGCTCCCCACACGAACGGCCGGGTCATATTCGTCTCGGCGGACCGTTCCGTCGACCAGCAGCGCCGCCAGGTGCTGCTCCAGAGCGCATTACTTGGCGCCGGGAGTCTCGACCGGCGACTGGTGGGGCCGCTGCGGGCACGTCCCGCACTGGCGCACCGCTATCTGTCGCTTGAAGGCCACCGCGTTCTGTCCGATCTTGCGCCGCGGGTTCCACTCGCAGCCGCGCTCGCCCGCCATCGGGAGTCCGTCACTTCGACCGCAGAAGAGTCACTCGAAATAGCCAGGAGCCGAATAAAAGTCGCTGATCCGCCGGACTGGTTCGGCGTCATCAAACCGTCCCGGTTGCTAGGCCCGCTCGCCGGACCGGGCACACAGGCCACAGACAAAGAGCTGCGCTTGGAGTTCGATGTCGTCGACCTGCCTGAGGCTGACGACGATTACGGCGACCCGGAGCAGTGGGGTCGAAGCAAGATTCTCAAATTGTTCGACAATCCACTCGTCAAGTCGCAGGCCCTCTCGGACTATTTTCGAAAGCTGCTTGGCGGCTCGCGATCCACCGGCGACGGCCCCGCCGGCGCAGAGATGCAGATTCGCTCCGTTCGGAGGGTGCACGCCGTCGGAACAGCTGCCCGGCCGCTCCCCACCCGGATCCACTTCACCGATGACGGTAAGCCCGGCGCAGCCGTCGGCGTCGGCGGCGCCCTCTACCCGGAGTGGGACGTATACAACAACCGATATCGGCCGCAGTGGTGCCGAGTCATCGACTTCCCGCTGACCATCGCCACCGACATCTCTCGTGCCGAAGTACCCCACGATGAGGTACTGCGACGTCGTTTGTCACGAATCGGCCTCGGCCCCAAAGTGCTACACGCGCGTCCAGATGGTGACGAACTCGATATCGAGGCGCTGACCGATCTCGTCATCGATCTGCGCTCCGGTTACTCACCACCGGAACACGTCTACCTGGAACGGCGCAAACTCGCGCGCAATCTGGGCGTTCTCATCCTGCTCGACGCTTCCGGATCCGCCACTGATGTCGATTCCGACGGCCTGGCGGTACACGATCATCAACGGCGCGCGGCCGCTACGCTCGCCGTCACGCTCGAGGAGCTCGGAGACCGTGTCGCTGTCTACGCATTCCGTTCGCAGGGCCGGCATGCCGTCCATTTGCCTGCGATAAAGCCGTTCGGACAGCGTTTCGGCGCCCTCGGTCGAGCCCGTCTCAACCATCTCGAGCCGTCGGGCTACACACGTCTGGGCGCCGGTATCCGTGGCGCGGGAGAAATCCTGAAGGTCGAGGCCGGAACACCGAATCGGCTCTTGGTCGTCCTCTCGGACGGATTTCCTTACGACGACGGCTACGAAGGCCGTTACGCGGAAGCCGACGCATACCGGGCTCTCGAAGAACTCCGCGCAGACGGCGTTGCCTGTCTTTGCCTTTCCATCGGCTCCACCACTGACAGCGAAGCACTGGGGCGCGTCTTCGGCTCCGCAGGACATGCCAGTGCCGCGACACTGGCCGACTTGAGCCCGCGGATGGATGAACTGTTCCTATCCTCCCTTCGGGAACTCGAGGCACCCTTACTACGGCGAGGTTGAGACATGAAGGGTTTCTGACAAGTGCGATGGGCAACATCGGCTTCGGCACACTGGAGGCGTTGCTCGTCGAAGGCCGGGACGTCGTCGCGTTCGACCTCGACTCTCGCCGAGGGCGCAAACTCGCGTCCGCGTTCGACGGACGTGTGCGCTTCATCTGGGGCGATATCACCTCTTCGGAATCACTGCGACAGGCGCTTACAGGCGTGACGCGGTGATCCATCTGGCGGGAATCATTCCGCCTAACTCGGAACATGCACCCGATCTCGCACGCAGGGTGAACCTTGACGGCTCCGCAACGTGATCGCGCAGATGGAGGCCTCGCCCACCGCGAAGAGGCTGGTGTTCGCTTCGTCGATGGGCATTTTCGGTGATGTCCAGGATCGCGAGCCGCCGCTACGTGTTGACACGCCCGTGTCTCCGACCGACGAATACGGGCGGGGTTGGCCGCCGCGCCAAGAGCAGCGCCGCGCCAAAGAAGAAGCGCGGCTAGTAACGCGAGCTAAGGAACACGTAGCAAGATCGGTGTCCACGGGTGTTCGCTAGCTTCCTAGTAACAGCGTTCCGCTACAGGCCGTAGCGTTCCAACGGATACTGGTCATTTCGAGCTTGGTTGTGAACGAGGGGGGTCCATGCGGGTGCCAAGGGCCGTCGCAAAGTTCAATAGTCGAGTCACCAATCCAGCGGCTCGGTCGATCACGCCGTGGCTTCCAGGCCAAGGGACACTCGAACATGTCGGACGCAAATCAGGCAAGCGTTATCGAACTCCGCTGTTGGTTTTTCCCATCCGCGACGGCTTCGTCGTTCTCATCGGGTACGGGCTGAAATCGGACTGGTTGAACAATGTATTCGCCGGTGGACAGGCGGTGCTGCACAAGCGCGGCAAGAGTATCGCGCTAGCCAATCCCCGCCTCCTGAGTAAGGCTGAGGCCGCAACGCTCGTCACAGGGCCATCTGGTGCGTTCTACCGCCTGTTTCCGTACAACGAAGCCGCGCTGGTGTTGACCAAAGTCAATTCCACGCAGTGACGGCTAGTCTCTCGCGAGCCGGGGCGCGGTTAAGGGCCGCCAGTCAAACCTACGGATAACAATCGCAGTGCTGAGCGCGGTCACCAGTCTGCGGGAGAGCTAACAGCGTCACGGTCAGTTTGCTGCAGACTGCGCAACCGAGAGGCCGACACCGATTACCGCCATCACGGCCTGATACCTCTGCTCGGCCACGGTTAACTCCTTCATCGAAGGAGTGTCACCGATCAGCCGAAACAACTGTCAGGCATCAGCCGAAACACTGTCGCCCATCACCCGAAGACGACACGTCACGCATCAGCCGAGGTAGTACACGTACTCGGTGAGGCGGGCGGGGCTCGAACCCGCGACCAACGGATTATGAGTCCGCGGCCAGCGTCTCGGCGACCAGCGGAAACGGTTGGCAGCGACGGCTCAAATCCCCTGTAGCGCGGTGCAATTGACTGTTTCCGGTACGGTGCCAGTACGCCCGCGGTACGGCTACAAACCTCCCTCGGACGCCGGGGTGGCGCCGGGGTGAGATGCGGCAGGGCGGTGTTAGCTAGCTGAGGCGCGACCGCCGCGTCGACAATGGACGAGGTCATGTGACCTCGACGCTCAAATCCGACGATGCGGCCGATCAACCAGCACCCGCTGTCCGTCTCGCCACTGAACGATGCGAATCTGATGGCCGGTTTGCACGCCGGTGACCGGGTTGACACGAAACCGACCGAACAAGGTGGTGGTGTCGAGTCGTTGTGACGCGGCCAGCACCGGCAAAGATTCAACAGTTCCGGCTTCCTTCACGCAGCGCTGCCAAACGACACCCGCGGCGAAGGCCGCAGCAGCCGGATAGGGCGGCTCAGTACTGTTCGCGTCCCGGTAACGACGGCTGAACCACTCGCTGTTAGGCCCGTCCGCGGGATGATCTGTCCCGTCGTCGAACCACTGGCACGGTCCGTAAAGCCGCTCAACGCGATCACCGATGGCATGTCGGAGCTCATCGACCCCCGCGGCGACCGATCCAACTGCGCGCCAACGGTGTTCGCTGCCCCACTGTGCGATGGTGACGTCATCGTCGAAGGAACCGGCCGATAACAGCACATCGCCCGCCGGGACTTGTGCCAGCACGTCTCTCACCCGGCCTGGCCGAAAAGTGACCGACCGCCGCCGCAGACCAAGTCGCCGCGCAGCCGTCGCCGCCCCTTCGGCCACCTCGCGGCCGAACCCCGTGTCGACATGCATTATTACCACCTTCGCCCCCTCACCGAGACCTTCGGCCACAAGCGTTTCGAGCACAGCGGCCAGATAGCGGTAGGCGGGAGACTCCCCGTTGACAACACGCGGATACGCCGGCCGCGCGAGCCGGGCGGTAGCGCCACCGTGGTTCCAGACGACCCCTTTGCTGGCGGCCGCGGCCGCCAGCGCCGGGCCCGAACCGTAGGGGCCGAACACCACGTCGGGCCGGCAAGCCTCGGCGGCCCGCATCGCGGACGCCGCAGAGGGGTAAGCGTCGATCACCTCCAGACTTACTCCGAAACGCTCGGCCCACAGCGCGAGGGCGTACGCCCCTGCTTTCCCGAATCTGGCCAGCGGCCCCGACAGCGGGGTAATCAGGACGGCGCGAGCTGCCATGCCCACAACATAAGCGAGTCGAACAACCGCCCGACTGCCCGGGGAGTACGGAGGAGTACGGATAAGTGCCGGAGCCGCTGCCGATTCCGGTGCGCGCCAATTTCGGTGCCGCCGAGGTGCCTTCCCACTCCCCCGCCGCGACTATTGGTCCTGATCGGCGTCGATCTGGTTGATCGCGATAGCTGGTGGTCGAGTTTGAGCTGCGCCTCGCTAGATGCGACGCCGTCTGGCAGCGCTGGTCTGCGTGCGGACGGCGCTGGCGTCACCGACCGGTGCCAGCACAGATCGTGCTAATTCGCGGTGGCCGACGACACTGACCAGTGTGTGTAGATTCGAAGGCGGACCACCGCGGCGAAGAATAGCTACGCGGGCAAATCCACCCGCAACGCCAGGTGCTCATCGAGTATCCGGCGCAGCGCGGCATCCATCGGATGCGCGCGTGCGAGATCGCGGCCGAGCCGGCTGTCCACCACGACTACCGCACCCTCCCGCAGTTCGGCGGTGTTGACCTGATCGACGAAGGGATCGAACAATGCAGACGGCGTGGCCAGGTAATACAGCGCCCGGCGCGACTCGTTGAACCCGGCGGCATACATCAGTCCGTGTTGGGTGATCACGAAGAGTTCCGAGGCGATCCTGGCATTCGGAGTCTCGGCTTTGCCCCATGCCATTGCGGCGCGCTGGGTCTCTGCCAATCGATCCGGGACCTCATCAGTCAGCGTGAGCAACCTTTCGACGAGTGCTCCACCCATTCGCGGATACGCGTCGATGGCGAGTCTGAAGTACCGCTGAAAGACCTCATCGAAAAAGTCGTACAGTTGCTCGCTCATAGCGGCTCCCAGGTGTTAGACGCGCATCTCAATTGTGCGCCCGAACCGTCAGTTGAGCACGAATTTGGCGAGGACGGCTGCCTCGCTGATGTCGATGTCCTTGGTCGCTGTGAGACGAGTGGCGCCACCGCCGCTGCACACCTCCATCACGCGCGAATGTGCAGGAATCGAGCAGCGGCATGTCCTTCCCAGGAGTGGCGGGCGCGCGGACGATGGGAAACGGAAGCGAAGGGAAGGAATGGGCGATGAAGGCCAAGGTAGGCGACTGGTTGGTTGTCAAGGGCACGACAGTGGAGCGATCGGATCAGCGCGGGGTGATCATCGAGGTGCGTTCGGCGGATGGCTCGCCGCCATACACGGTGCGATGGCTCAACACCGGCCATGTGGCAACTGTGTTTCCCGGCACGGACGCGGTCGTCGTCACGTCAGCGGAACAGGAAGCGGCGGACAAGCGGGCGCGGTCCCGACCTGGATAGGCGGGGTAATTTACGGTACGACTCGACGGCAGACCAAGGTCGGCACAGGAGGAAGTATCGTCCCATCGGCTGTGGCGCCCAGCACGAGCACTAGGTACCCACGTAAGGCAAGGCCCATTAATTGGACACAGCGCGGTGGGCTTGGGTCACAGGCCGCCATTCGCAACGTGACGGAGCCGGTCTCATCGACGCGGTCGTCACTCAGGATACGTTCACCCAGCTCGCTGGGTCCTTGCAACCGAAGTCGCTGGGACACCCTGCGTTTGGCCAGTTCAAACACCAACCGCGACGGCCCCCAATACGGCCGCGACCGCCGCCTCCACCGATGTGCGCATCTGGTGCGGACAGCTCGCCGGCCGATGCGACCGATCCACCAGCCCCTCGAGCCCTCGGCCTCATACCGGGTCAACCACACGAGTGCAGCGTCTGACGCGACACTCCAACCTTTTCCGCCCACCTGCAGTACCGATAACCCATCGCTGATCACCGCCAGCACGCCCTGATACCGCTGCTCGGCCACGCTCAACTCCCTGATCTAGGGAGTGTCAAGGATCATCCGAAGTAACTGTCAACCATCAGCCGGAACACTGTCAGGCATCAGCCGAGGTCGTACAACTCTGAGTGGGGCGGGCGGGGCTCGAACCCGCGACCAACGGATTATGAGTCCGTCTCAAGCTGTCCCCGCGTGTTCGCGTGTGCCAGTCGCTGATGCCCTCGCGTGTCCTGCATTTTGCTGTGCCACAACAGAGCTAGCCCGTCGACACCCGTCATCGTCCGCGTGTGTTCGCGGGTGTGGGCGGCCGTGTTTAGCGCACGAGTTGTGACACCGTTGTGACACCGAGATGCCCCGCGAGGGCGGGAACGAAGGGCGGCGTTGCCGTGACCGATCAAGCCGAGACACCCGACACCGCGATCGTGGTCCCGTTCATGTCGATCCGAACTGCTCGGCATCACAGGCACCGCCCACGCCAGCGCCCTTGAGGCCCTGGCCGCGGTGCTCGCCAACGAACACATCCTCGACGACCTGTCGCCGGCGGACGCCAACCGGGACGGGCCGACCGTGCGCTCGAGGTCGTCCCCTGTGACTGGGCGCTCGTCGACGGTGCCGCCGCAGTCACCGACCAGGCGATCGCGGTGCGGCTCGACCGGGGCGCCGATTTTGACGACCCGGATGACAGCAGGGATTGTCGCCACCGGGCTGCGGCTGTGTTGGAAAGGGAACAATGACGCACCGCGCAGCGACGGGGGAAGTCAGCGGCTGCCGGGCCTGGATTCTCAAACGGCAACCGGGCGTGGGGACGGCATAGACCCGGGCGCGCAGGCGTTGCACACGGTGGAGGGGTCTGATGAGCAACGAGCAGTGGAGTTATTACGCCGACGCACTCCCCGAGTACGCCCAAAAGTTGGTCCGCATCGGCGACGGCAAGGCGGAACGCTACACAGCCCGCGACGGCTGGATCGATGCGGACGGCGTTCAGGGCGAGGTCATATGGACCGGTGACTGGGATCCGATCTGGGGTGACGACGTTGACACCGTCATCGCGAATATTCGCAACCCGAAACTCCGTAAGCCGTTCGACTATTGGAAGCCGTTGTGGGAATTGAGGTTCTGGTTCGGTGCCTGCCTGCACGCGATCGAGTCCGGTGTGATGACCGCCGACCAGATACCACCGGAGTCCGGTTTGAACGATGAGGTGATCGCGGCGCTGAAAGCCGTTGAGAAGTGGGATCTTTCCGACGAGTGGTGCTGGTGCAACACCCCTGTCGATGAGCGCGGCGAGTACCCGATTTTGCAAGCTTATTTCGCGCTGGGGGCGCAGTGCCGTGAGATGGAAACCGAGCTGGAGAGTCAGAGCTGATCGACGTCACGTATGAGCGCGCACCCAGACGACGAGTGGTTCTCTTTCGAGGCGAACTTCATAGGCGATGAGCCGCAGGAGTTCACCACGCTGCAGGGCGCGATGAATTATGCCGAGGATCTTCAAAAGCCCACCGGCACAATCGCTCTGACTGGCTCGGGGATCGAGGAGCCGCAAGTGGTGATCCTGTTCGAAGGCGGGGCGATCGTCGACGCTACGTGAACCCGACTAGCAACTACCGGCCCCGGAGGGCAATCTTCCGGGCTGCTTCATTTCTATCGACCCCGAGCTGTTTCGCCCGTCTACGGCTGGCTCAGCCCGGCGCGGGGCCATCTTCGGCCGCAGCGTGATTACGTCGTTGGGGTCAACCGTGATCCCCGCCGGGAACGACACACATCATCGGGGTAGACGCGTACCCGGCCTGAGCTGATCAGCCACCCCGGCATGCCGGGCATCGGACGGCCACGAACCTGCCACGCGTACACCTCGATCGGCCCCCCGGCGGCCAGCAACTCAGCGAACGTCTCGGCGGCCTCGATCGCGGCCAGCTTCTCGGCCTGCTCGCACTCAATCGCCGCCGCCCGCCAGTCGTCGAGCAGCGGGCTGCACCGCGGATTGTTGTGGACGTACTCGATCTGAGCGCGCAACTCACACTGCTCACGCAGCAGCTTCACGTACGTCCCGGCCGGCAACTTGTAGCCGTCCGGGCCGCCAGCGGCCGCGTGATTCGCGGTACCGAGTCGGTTAGCCATTGGCGTCCTCGTATCTGGCGGCCTTCGCCAGCTGGTGTACACGCCACCTTGTGTTGGCCGCGCGCTGCTTGACGGAATCTTTCGTCGATTCTTCAAGTTGGATCAGCGACAACAGCCGGGCCAGCACCGCCCGGCTCTGGCGTATCTCCGCGGCAGCCGGATGCATCCGCGGCGGACCGCCAGGCGTGGCCGCCTTAAACGTCAGGCCTTCGACGTCGATGCGCTCATGCAGCTCGGCGATCTCATCAGCCACTTGCCGGATCTGCACCAGCAAGCCTTCCTCGCGGGCATCAGGTTCTAACTGCTTGGCGGCCATCTCGGCCCGGATCTTGGCGACCAAGTCCTCACCCGGGCTGGAACCGCCATTGACGTGCAACTTCGTTACAGAACCACGCGGCCGGCCACGCCCAGACGAATTAGTCGTGACTAAACCGCCGCGCTGCTCCAGCTCCTCAAGGTCCCGGCTGACCGTCTTCTGGGACACCCCCAACACCGCGGCGATGCGCTGCTGAGTGACCGAGCCGTCCTCGGCGAGCATCCTGTCGATCGCCTGTTGGCGCTGCTCACGGGTCACACCATCATGATCGCACACGTTTTCGATCCGGCCGTGGCAACGACGCACCGCGGCGGTGATGACATCGCGTCGGACGGCGGATTTGCTAGGCAGCGGCGGTGCGAGCCCCCATCAGCGGCGATGCGTTCGCATTGCAGCCAGCAGAATCGCCTGTTTCGGCCATGCGCTTCGCCGAGGGGGTGGTGGGGGTGGACCCGGGGCCCGGTCACCGCGTTACGTCGATGATGGGGTGGTCGCTCGGTAGATGGCGGTCAGTCTGGCTGTGCGGGCAGGGGATCGACGGTCGACTAGCCGACATAGTTACTGGCGGTCTGAACCCGCCTCACATTCGGGGTCGCGCCCGGACGGCTGCTCTCAAAGGAGGATGACGACCTCTACTACAATCGTGGCCCTTGACAAGCCGGTCCATATCGATCTGCACGAGAGACCAGGCGGGAGCTGGCTCTCACCAATGCAAATGGCGGCTTGCGGGCTCCAGACATCCGTCGTGGCGAATCGGCGTTTTGATGTCCGACCCGTGTGGAAAGATTTTAGGCGTGCGAAGCTCTCTGGTACGTCAGTGTTTACAGCAGCTTCATGACGAGGAGATCGAGGAGTTACTTTCCTCCAGCGATGGGTTGCGGGAAGGAGTGCGCGATCGGGCGAACAAGCCGAGGGGGGCCCGCGTGGATGCCCGGCTATTCCGCGTGTGGATGAGCATGCCGACTGCCTCGGATTCGCTGCTGCAGAAGCTGCCCAACCTGTACGCCCATGAGTATCAGGAGCGCCTCGAAGAAGGCGAGCGGATCCGCCGCACGGTAGGGGTCCGCGCGCTTTTGGCCTTGCACGAGTCGGACGCCCTGACGGTGGACCGGTTTCGGGATCTGCTGGAGGAGTTCCGTAGGGCCCCGGAACCCGAGCCGGAACTCGGACTCCGCGAACCTCTACTTGAGGACGACCCACTGCGCGAGAAGGCTGATCCGGGCAATGCCACCCCAGCAGTGATTGAACTCGATGTGACCACCGGTGTCGACTCCAACGCTGTAGGCGAGCTGATCGCGCGGTTGCGGGCTCATGCGCAGTCAACGGCCGACGCACTGCTGGAAGCGGCCGACGCGGTAACCGCTGGCCTTAAGGTGCCGGCAGGCGTGGTGGATCTGGTGTCGTCGTGGACCCCACTCCTGGAGGAATCGTGGTCGACGTTGGGGTCCAGTGAGGTGCCGCCGGCAAGTGCCTTCGAGGTCTTTGAGGCGCTACGGGATCGGCTCGTCGAGCAAGAGTCGGCCGAGCATGCTGACGAGGCCGAGCGTCAGGGGAAATTGACGAAGCTGGAGACGTTGCGGCAGGCAGCTCCGGGGCTGGAAGACCTGGCTGCTGGTGACGAGACCTACCAAGATGCATATCAGCGTGCCATGTCGCAAATTTCTGAATTAGAAGACGAGCTCGGCCTGGTAGCCGAACGCACCAATGCCGACGAAACAACCCCCCCATGTTTGGGTAGCGACGCCACCGAGGATCATGCCGGCGACGATAACGACCACGGTGAAATCCCTTCAGGCGTCGACTCCGCGGCATCTGAAATCCGGGCCAGCCAACCCGCTTCGGCCGTCGCTGACGCGAGCAGCCCCAACGAGGGCCCTGACGCACCGCCGGGCTCCGCCGACATGCATTCGGAGGCTGGCGCTGCGGACCCGAAGACCGAAACCTCAGTAACCGGGCCCAACCGTACGGGCGCCGAGATCATCGTCGCGGAGGTCGAGGCCAAATCAGCTACGGCGATTCCTCAACCAGCAAGCGACCACGAGACGAAGCAGAATGAAGACGACGGCGATCTCGCGATGCCGTCGCCGACCGACTGCACCAATCACCTTGCCGACCTGGTGCGTGCCGGGCGGTTCGGTGCGGCATGGCTGGTGGCGGAGGCGGCGGGGTTGCCAGCGCTGGATGCGGCGGCCTACCGGCTGGCCGCGGCCGCGTTCCACTCCGGCCCAGGAGCACTCGACCCCTCGGAGGTGTTGATCGGACTCGCCACCATGTTGGATGGCGATAAGTTCGCGTCCTCCGAGTCGGCCAAGGTGGCGTTAGCGGCAACGCTGCGGGCGACGCTGGCTGCTGGTTGGACGCCGCGGTCGGAACTGGACGCCATAGTCCGCCAAATCAACCTCGATGAGCAGTGGCAAACGTTGGTTGACGCGGCGATCGCCGCCGGAAACCGCAATTACCAGCACCTGCAGGACTCCGGTCGCCGATTCGAACCGTCGCTCGAGGAAGTGCAGGAGAATGCGCGCACGCTAAAAGCACAACTACATCAGCAACGGATCAATTTCGCAGACGCGAACAGAGTGCTGCGCTATCTCACGCGCAGTCAAGAGCCACTCGGTGCCGCCCTCGATTCGGTGCTGGCCCCCACCACAGGAGAACAGCGGCGGGAAGCGCTTACCGGCGCGCTGGCGGCACTCGAGTCTCCGGACGCAGTGATCGAAGCCGCCGATAAAAAAGTCAATAGGCAGCAGCAGCGGCGCGGGCCTATCGTGGCTCACGCTCGCACCAGCCTGGGAAGGGCCGTCGAATCAGTCGTCGACTGCGTCACCAAGGCATTAGGGGCAGCGGTCATCGTTGCCGGCGATACAAACGTCGCGGTCGTCCAAGAGTCACGACTGAACTTGGCCGCGGCGGCGAAGGCCATCTCGATCCAAGATGAGCTCGCCGGCCCGGGTGACGCGGCGATGGTTCACCTGCTCGGCTGGATCATCGCGCCGGAACCGCCCGCCCGGATGACCACTGAAACGCAGGTACTCGTCAACGAGTCGCTACCGTTCACCGCCGTTGACCGCGCCGCCGACGGCCTGCCGATCATCGAAGGCGCGGACCCCAAGCAGGTGATCGATGCGCTGAACAGTCCGCCGACCCGGCAGGAGCTCTACGACGCGTACGTGGGTCGCGGAGACCTGCAGCAGGCAGCTGCGGTGGCCAGCCGGCTGCCGGGCGTGGCGCAGGATCGTATCGCCGAAGAGCGGACCCGGTGGGCGCGCAGATTGAAAAACGAGGTAGCCGCGGTGCGCGCCGAGGTGGGGCGCACCTACGCCGATGACTTCACTCAGGAAGCTCGCGTTGACGCAGAAGCCCGGCTGGTGGAACCAGCCGAGTACTCCGGCGACCGATTCGACTTACAGATAACGGCACTGCAGCGGCTACGTGATGATCTCGCTCACCATCGTGCACAGACTGCAGGGGAATTGCGAGCACGGGTCGCACATCAGGTCTCCAGTTCCCAAGATCGGGACATCATCACTGAACTGATCGACAAAGAGGACTTCGTCGGCGCCAATGAACTGCTTGCCCTCGCGCGCAACGGCCCACTGCCTTCGCCCGAGGACAGCGACGACACTGCTGGTGCACCCGTCTTTGATGCGTTCATGAGGGACCTCTCAGCTCTCAACATTGGGGCAGGTACTCCGATCCGGGACGTCGTGGCTGCATTCATCGAGCGTGTCGGAGACGATTCAGCGATCGGTCATGATGACCTTGACCGCCGGAACAACTGGGACGCCCTCATGTCGCCGCGCACGGATGGCCGTCAAAGGCGCTCGATTATGGCCTCGATACTGCGAGCGATTGGCCTTGACCTGCGCGGCGAGGTGTCGAAACAACCCAATTCCACCCGCCATTTCGATCTGTACCGGGTCAGCGCCACACCGGTGGACAAGTCGCTGGTGCCAGGGCTGGGGTCCCAGGCCACCCACTACATGATTGCAGCTACCGCCGACCCTGCCCTGCTGCGGCAAAAACTGTCGGGTTTTCCCACCAATAACGGGCCCAACATCCTGCTGTTCGACGGCGCCCTCACCATCGATCAACGCCGACAATGCTTGAACGCGTGCCGGGAGCAGAAGATCAGCGCCATTGTGGTGGACCATGCAGTCGCCGCCTGGGTGGCCGTACACCACCCCCGGTCGTTTCGGGCGGTCCAGCAGATCACGCTGCCATTCACATGCTTCTCCCACTACACGGTGGTGGCCGGAAACGTGCCCGACGAGGTGTTCGTGGGCCGCGCCGACGAATTGAACCAGCTGACCAGCCAGACCGGGAGCCTGTTCGTCTACGGCGGTCGCCAACTCGGTAAGTCGGCGCTGCTACGCAAGATCCAACGCGATTTCAATACCGTCGCCGACCACCACGCGATATTCATCGACCTCAACGCCCACGGCATTGGCACCTGGTCGGAATCACGGAAACTCTGGCAGGTCCTCTACAACGAGCTCGCCAACATCGCCGACTTTGGTTTGAAATCAAAGCCCACCGTAATCAACCATGAACCTGTCATCCGTGCGGTCCAAAATTGGCTGAGCGGCAACGAATCACGACGGCTACTGCTGCTGCTCGACGAGGCCGACGCGTTTTTGGAGAAGGAGTCCAGCGACGCCCCGCACGGATTCAGGAACATCAGCCCTCTCAAAGGGTTATTTGACAGCACCGGCGGCCGGTTCAAGCACGTATTCGCCGGCCTGCACAAGGTGCAGCGCCTGCAAAATGTGGCCAACACCCCGCTTGCGCATGGCGGGCGGGACGTCCTGATCGGACCACTCGCGGCGAAACCCGCCCGCGACCTCGTGGTCAAACCCCTTGAGGCGCTGGGCTACCGGTTCGAGAACTCAGATGCGGTCTGGAGACTGCTGGCATTCACCAACCTGCAGCCCGGACTCATCCAGGTCGTGTGCAACGATCTCATCGACCATCTGCAGTCACGGCCTCTGCGTAAAGGGGAGCCGTTGATCGCCATCACTGACGATGACATCGATGCGGTCACTCAAAACGACGCCACCGTCAAAAAGATCGCCGAGAAGTTGCGCCTGACAATCGAACTGGAAGACCGCTACCGGGTCATCGCGCTCGCCGTGGCGATCATGTGTATGGACGACAGCTTCCGTGAGCGCTACACCGCCAACGATATCCGCGAACACTGCGAAACGTACTGGCAGGAAGGGTTCGAAGACCTCAACAGTACTGAGTTCGCTGTTTACCTCGATGAATTGATCGGGCTCGGCGTGCTCAGCGAGGACCAAGACGACCGGTTCTCTGTGCGTTCGCCCAACATTGTCACGATGCTGGGTACCCGCGAGGAATTGTTGACCGTACTCGATGAAGAAGACTTCCAACTCGAGCCCGCATACAATCCCAAGTCCACTCGCCGGCAGGTGACCATCGCAGGCGCCACCGTACGCAGCCCACTGAGTGAACATGAGCTCAGCAAACTAGTCCCGGTGACGTCCAAGTATGAGCCGCGGAATTTCGTCATCGTCGGGTCCGAGGCTCTCGGCATCGCCTACGTGGCACCGGTCCTGGCATCAGTCGGCGCGGAACGCAACACCGAGGTCACCATTCTCGACGGCTGTGATATCACGGGGGCGTCGCTGGCCGACTTCAAATTTGCCGGCAACAACCGCGCACCACGCCTTCTCGTTGTTGATGCGTCCGGCGTCCAACCGCAGCGAGCCACCGATATCGCCGAGATGGTGCAATCGCTCCGTAAACGCGGACAAGGACACCTCGTACTCGTCTACGGTGCCAATGGCGTCAACGCCGCCGAAAGCTTCTTCAACAGACCCAGTGTTGTTGAAACACAAAGGATCTCACTTAAGAAGTGGTCCGGCGACGGCATACGGTCCTGGCATGACAACCCGTTCACCACCCCCGAGGCGCGCAGGGACCTGCTCAGCCATTCCGGCGGTTGGCCACAACTTGTCGAGCGCGCCGTCGACGATGTGGCCAACCGAGGCATCAGCAACGCACAGGAATGGCAGCTCCTCTCCGACTTTCCGCCTAATGCCGACACCGCTGCCGAGTTCCTGTGCAGTGCCGGCGTCGATGACCAGATCCGCGAACCCCTTGTCGAATGGGCCGCGTTCGGTTCAACCGATTACGAACCTATCGCCGACATCGCCGACGTTCTCGGGCGTGAAGCCGACGACATGCGTGCCATCGCCACGAACCTGACGCTGCTCGGAATCGTCAACGCCCGCAACGACGAATACATGATCGACCCGGTGGTGATGCGGGCGTTGCACGCGCTCGGATGATTCCTGGCCCTGCTCCTGAGGAGTATCCAAAGCTGCCGGGTCCCGCGCGCTTTATCGCCGACGTCGCCGCCGGCGTGCGTGCCGGCAAGTCAGTGATCGCGGTGTTTCCCGATACTGCGGTCGAGTCCGGCATCGCCGATGCAATACTCGACGACATTGCTGGCGACGGGGCCAACGCCGTGTTCTGCGGGCAGTCGGCCGAACCCTTTCACACCCGAATCATCACCACATTCGGCGCCGACCCCGTGGCGATGCGCGCCTTCGACGAGTGGGACACCATTATCAGTTGGCCGGCCTGGCATGGGTCGTGGGTGGTGGTGCCTGGGTGGCAACACCGCGACGTGCCCGACATCGTCGATCGGTGGCCCGCCCAAGTGCAGGCATGCGGGCTGCCCGTCGAGGATCGCCCGAAACTTGTCCTCGCAACCCGCCTCTCGGACCTGCCCCGGGCGACCATCACCCACATGGACACCAGCATCGTCGCCGTGCACTGGTGGTGGGGCGTGCTCGACCGGCTGGACACCGAAATCCGGGTCGCCACCGGCGCTGACCGACGGAGCAACCCCATCGATACGGCGGTGATCACCGAACTGTCCGGCTGGGATCTCGCGTGCACCGACTACCTTGCCCATCACTGGGACCGCACCACCACAGGGCTGTCGGTCGCGATCGACGGCTACAAGCAGCAAGTTTCGACGTCACTCGACACCTCGAAAGCGTCACAATCTGGAACGCGCCGCGGTGTGACCGCCCCACCCGCCGAACTCGAAAAACCTTGGTGCGAAGGGCTGGTCGACCGCTGGGGCCACAGCATCCGGTGGGCCCCACACACTCTCGATGACAAAGCGGTCACTCAGCGGATGTGGATGGCGCACAACCGCATCCTCATCCCCTACGTCGACGAAGAACGTGGCCATTTCGAGCAGATGATCCTCGCGAACGCCACGCCCCGAGCCCTCGCCGACCTCGACCGCCGCGACGACAACATCATCGAGATCGGGTCCCTCGCCTGGCTGGTCGACACCCGGCGAGTCGACATCGGCCGTGACCGGCGATGCCGCCTACAGGCCTTCCGTGACCTCCGCAATGCTCTCGCGCACCGTGAGCCTGTGGCCGACGAATTACTGCAACGGATCGTTCGCTACCTTGAGTTCTGAACGCTTCGGCTGACGAAAGCCGTGACGATCATCGCACTGCAAACGATGCCCGGCATCAGATGATGCCTCAATGATCCTCCACCGCGTCGGGCTCGTCGTTCAGAACGACGGTCTGCTCATCGGCGACCGCGCAGGGTTTGGCAGCAGGAGTGGGTGCCCGGCCGAAGCGCATCGTGGGACGCCTTCGCGCGTCTGACAGGGCTCGAACACCCCCGGATGATTGAATGACTGAAGGACGCACGATATTTGAGCCCACTGTGACCCCGGGTGCATAGCTTGCCGATGTCGTTGTCCGACGGTGCGACGGTTTTTTCGGCGTTGGGGTCGAGCTTGTCTAAGTATTTTGGATCGCTTGTTCGTCCCGATCTCTTTTTGTTCACCTCCGACCACGTTGGCTCCTGAACTGCGGGCTGCCAATCGATTTCGCCACCGACACGACTTTAGGATGTGCTGTCAACATCATGGTGAACAATCTGCGTACAACCGCATCGGCCATGAGACTCATGTGCCCAGGGCTGGTAGGAGACCCTAGCTGAAATCCGTGCGCGCTGGATGCGCTGCATCCAGGAATAGTGAAGGAAGCGGCAGAGAGATGGATGGCATGATTGACCACTACTTCGAAACGAAGCTGACTGATACGGAAGGCATCCGATCCCGGCGAAGCAGTTCCGCACCTTGCAGGGAGCGTGGGTCTACGTCGAAGATTTCGACAGACCCTCCGGCAGCATCTGGTACCAGGGGGATGTCTCGATGCCGCCCCGGGACGTGGTGTGCTTCAAGGACGGCGCTGCGGAGGTGGTGTCGGAGTCTGAGGGCATCCCGTATGACGTGGTGATGAAGAATACTGTCGGCCTACCTGAGGTGATCGAGCCGGGCCAGTTCGACTTTGAGTTCATGGTCGATACGGGTGACACGGGGCAGGGTCCGACTCCTTTCAGGCTCTCCTTCGATTGGGACGGTGGCACTCAGGCCGACTGGATGGAGGACATAGGTGACATTGCTTTTCCATCACCAGGTACCAGTAGTTCGGTGACTGGCTGGGCGTCCTGGCTGAACGGCAGAGATGTACTTCTCGCTTACTATGCCATTGACTCCGGATTTGAAGGTTGGGCGCGCATTCCGGATGTGGCGCCGAACGATGACTGAACCGCCCCGGTGAGTCCGGAGACTTTCTGATCTGAGAACTCAGCCGGCGGCTGGTCTCCGGTGTTGAGCGTAGTAGGCCGCCTCCAGATCGACCGGTGGGAGGTCTGCGCAGTATTCGTAGATGCGGCGGCGGTTGAACCAGTCGACCCATTCGACGGTGGCCAGCTCGACCTCCTCGATGGTCCGCCAGGGCTTGTGGGGTTTGATCAGCTCGGTCTTGTACAGCCCGTTAATCGTCTCGGCCAGCGCGTTGTCATAGGAGCTGCCCACCGCGCCGACTGACGGTTGGATGCCGGCTTGCGCGAGCCGCTCGGTGAACCGGATGGAGGTGTATTGTGATCCGCGATCGGTATGGTGCACAACTTCTTTGAGGCTTAGAACGCCTTCCTGCTGTCGGGTCCAGATGGCCTGTTCGATGGAGTCGAGCACCATCGCCGTTGTCATCGTGGCCGCTACCCGCCAGCCCAGGATCCGGCGTGCGTAGGCGTCGGTGACAAACGCCACGTAGGCAAATCCCGACCAGGTCGACACGTAGGTCAGGTCGGCCACCCACAGCCGGTTGGGCGCCGGCGGGCCAAACCGACGCTGCACCAGATCGGCCGGGCGGGCAGCTGTCGGGTCGGCCACTGTGGTGCGCTTGACCGCGCCGCGCACCGCACCAATCAGGCCCAGCTCGGCCATCAACCGCTCGACGGTGCAGCGGGCCACCTCGAGGCCCTCGCGGTTGAGTGCCAGCCACACCTTGCGCGCCCCATAGACCCCGTAGTTCGCGGCGTGCACCCGTTCGATGTGGCGTTTGAGAGCCTCATCGCGGACTCCGCGCCGGCTGGGCTGACGCTCGAGGTGCTCGTAATACGTCGACGGGGCGATCTGCACGCCGAGTTCAACGAGCCCGGCGCAGATCGACTGGACACCCCACCGCAAACCATCAGGGTCGTGGCGGCGGCCCTGATGATCAGCGATGAACCGACAGACTAGTGGTGTGGCCGGTCCAGTTCGGCCGCGAAGAAAGCCGATGCAGTCTTCAGAATTGCGTTAGCGCGCTTAAGTTCTGCGTTCTCCCGCTTCAGCCTCTTCAGCTCAGCGGATTCTTCGGTCGATACTCCCGGACGCGCACCGGCGTCGATCTCGGCCTGGCGAACCCATTTGCGCACCGTCTCCGTCGTCCCAACCCCGAGCAACTCCGACACCGCGCGCATGGCTGCCCACTCAGTCTCATGCTGATCGCGGACCTCGGCGACCATCCGCACCGCCCGCTCCCGCAGCTCCGGCGGGTACCTCCTCGACGAATTCGCTGACATGACTCCAACCCTCCCAAGAAGTGGAGTCTCCGGACATCCCGGGGCGGTTCAGACCCGCAAAGCTGGGTCAGCTTGGGACGGGCGATCGTGGCGGCTGTCTGGGGCTAATACCCACTTGACGGCATGACGGGGAGCAATTCACGTAGCGTTCACTGCCTTCAGTGGTCACCATTAAATGGACTAGGCTGCCCCCCTAGTCGTCATCAAGAATCTCGTAAGTACCCGCGATCACCACGTCCCTGAGCCAGTCATTGAAGTCTGGAAGAACGCCCTAGCCTTCGGCGTCATTGAGAAATATGCGGAACATTTCGTGGAGATCCAAGACGATGTCCCGAGCCGGGTAGTAGTAGTACTCCGCGGACCATTCCTTGCGTACATCCCAACCTGAGCCCAGGTCTTCGAAAACGAAGTCGACCAGCGCTTCGCCGAAGCGGACCCATTGCCTAGGATCTTTCGCTCCTCGGGGGGCCTTCATGCGACTTCTTTGCCTGGATCCAGTGCATGAGATGACCGGGGCCATCCGACCCGCAGGAACGATTCCGAGGCATAGCAATACTCCCGAAAGGCCGGGCCTCCGCATGGGAGGCGCTCTTGCCTACACCGGTTGGTGCCGGCCGCTTCGTCATCCGAGCCACCCACGAGCGTGGGGTTGGCGTGCCGTCCAGTCGTAGCTTGGCGACGGCATCTCGTGAAGCAATTTCAGCGTACGAAAGACGACCTACACGATCACGGCCGCCGCGCTTGAGCTGAGCGGCTGCACCCAATGGGCTTCCTTGATGGTGATGTACCGGTGCGTCATCGCTTACGCGATCTGATCCACTCGAGGCCGTCGCGCTTGGAGAAGTAGTTCCCGTTGCCCAGCCGGGTCGGCACGATTTCCCGGCGCATCACTGCGTACTTGATCATCCGCCGGGTCACCGGCAGCTCCATGTCGTAGCGCAGGTACTCAAATAGCTCCTGCTCGGTCATGTTGGGGCGGTCCAGATTGCCCATGCCCATGCCGTTGGCGACGGCCTTGTTGATGAGATCGCGGATGATGTGCGCGAGCTGGTCGCCTGCGTCAGCCATGGGGATCGTCAGTTCGCTGCATCGTGTTGCGGTCCAACCAATCTGCCACGTCGGACCAGCGGTAAAGAACTCTGCGCCCAACCTTGATGAACTTTGGCCCCCTGCCCATGTATCGAAGTTGAGCTAGGTTGGCGACGGTGGTGTGTAGATACTTCGCCACGTCACCTGGCGTGCCGAGATCGGGCATCTCGGGCGGCTTGTTCACTTGAGCCCTTCGATGTAGGCGTCGAGGGCGGCGGCGGTGACGAAACGTCGACGACCGATTTTCACGCTGGGAAGTTGACCATTGCCCACCAGTTGATACACCGTTGACCGACTGATGCTGAGCCTCTGCTGTATTTCCTTGAGCGGGTCGAGCATCCGCTCCGGTGGCCAGTCCTCGACCGGCTTCGGCGGTTCCGGGCGCGGTGGCCGTTCGGGCAACGGTTGCGCCCGCAGCGCCGCGTGCACTGCGTCATTGATGACCCGGCGGATCGCGGCGGCGAGCTGGTCGGCTGAGTCAGTCATCGAGCCGTTTCAGTGTCCCGAAGATCCATTGCCTCGGCATCGATCTTGGCCAGGTGCTTCTCATTTGACCCCATAGCGGCGTGTCTCACGTAGTTGGCGATCCACCAGCGCGACGCCGCCCACAGTGGCTATGGCAGCGCAGACGCGTTAGTCATCATCCGGAAGCTCGTAGGTACCCGAGCTCAGTTTATCGCTGAGCCACACGTTGAAGTCTGGACAAGTGTTGCTGGTGCCGGCTTCGTCCAGGAATGTTCGGAATAAGTCGTCGAGCTCGATGAACTCGTCCCGCACGGGGTCGTAGTACTCCGCGGACAATTCCTCACGATTATCCTGGCCTGATCCCAGATCTAGAAGAACAAAGTCTATGAGGGCTTCACCGAGGCGGATCCACTGCCGCGGATCGTGCGCAGCTGGCGAGCCGGCGCAGGTTGGGGCAGCGCCAGCAAGCCGTGCATAGCCCCGCATGCCGAAGTCGCTCCACGTATAAGTAAGCAGGACGTCCTTGCCATCAGGCCAGCTAGCCACACCCCAGACCGGCGAGCTCGATGCTGGAGAGAGATCGCCGGTGGCTGGACTAATATCCTCAAACCACTCCGCGGTGTGGAGTCCATCCCACGTAAAGGAAACATCGTGCGCCTGTGGGTCGCCACCTAGAGCAGTCGTCCACAGCGTAAGGCTGATTCGTCCAGGTTCGATCACGCGAGGTAGCTGGTCGGCAGGGTCTTCCTGCCATGGGTCGAGGTTCATTTCCAGCCCCAATTCGGTTCGCTCTAATTGCCACGACCCGATACCGCGTTCTTGAAATGCAAGCGCGTCATCGAGTGCAACGCCCAGTTCGATGAACTCAACAGCCTCGTCTGGAGGCAATCCAGCCTCGGTCCATACACGTGCCGTCTCTAGTGACACTTTCGTTGTGAGGAATGCCACGGCGCCGGTGCCGGTTATCCCAGCCTCAATCCATTCGCGCGCCGTGGTTACCGGGACACCCATCTTGATGAAGGCCAAAGCATCACGCGCAGGCAGGCTAAGGTCTCTCCAGGGCTTCGCCATAGCCGCAGACACGGCGCCGGCGAAATACTCGGCTGCTGTCTCAGGATCGAAACCGAAGCTCATCCACGTCGACCAGTCCGGAGAAGGGATGCCGGTCTTGATCCATGTGGAGATTTGGTGACCTGACAAACCCGTTCCGAGGAGACGGCGGAACTCTTCGACCCCTAACCCGCCCTTGAGCATCTCGGCAAGTTCCGCCACTCCATCAGAGCGATCGGAGTCATCTCCGGTGTTCCAGTTTGAGAGGAAGCCAATGAGGTCTTCAAAGGTCAGGTCAGCCTGCAGATACGGCAATAAACGCTCGAGTCCGGCGCCAAGGCCTGCTGACTTCCAACGAAGGTAATCATCGACATAGAGGCCGGCCGCCGCAAGGCGCCTCGGGGTTCTCAGCGCGCTCATCACGTTCAATCCAGCGTCACGCCATCGTGAATAGTCCTCTGGCTGAAGGCCAGATATCGATATCTCGTAGACATACTCAGATCTCAGGGCGAGGCTCCCCAGGAGGTCAATCCAACGCTTTGCCTGGTCGACGGTCTTGAAAGCGCCAATAGTGCTGGGCACCATCCGTTCGGGATACCCGAGCTCTTGGAACGCTTCGTTGAGAGAGGATTCGTCACCGTTATCTCTCGATTCGCCAGTCATATGTTCCGCCCGGTGCTTGCCCGGTAAACCATGGCCGACAAACGCAGCGCCCCCAAAGTTCGCATCAACAAGTTCCGTGACTGCACAGGCCTGCCTACTCGCCCTCGACGGGAGCCAACCCCACGTAAGACCCGGATCCGTCCGGCGGTCCGACGTACGAGGCGACCTTCAGCGCATCGGGAAACTCGAGTGCATCCGTGAGCTCATCGATGTTTCGTTCGTCGCCATCGGTCAACTCAATTTCGAGATAGTCGTCGGAGTGGCGGATCACTTTGCAGGACAGACCCACTAGCGCCTCCTCGGCACGGTCAGAGACGAACGAAAAGCCTTCGTCGTGGGCAACGTAGAGAGTGTGCTTGCAGGGCTTTCCGATAGGTTCGAGGTCATCGACACCGTCGACCAGTTGCCCGCAAAAACCGCAGTGCACGGGCATGTGGTAGAACGCTTGCCGCTCGTGTCTTTGCACTGTCATTGGCCCCCCTTTGTCTGGAATTGACGTCTGCCGCTCTTGCCGAATGGTAGCGAGGATCTCCGACAAAGATCTCTATCTAGGCCATGACGACTCCTGGTCCGACGAGCCGCGGCTCGTCTCTCATTCGACGACCTCGGCCGTGAAGGTGCAACGACTCATCGTCATCGAAATACAGCACACCTGTTCTCAAAGTCCTATGTTCGCCGGCGGATAACGCAGCATGCCACCACTCCTTGGGGTCCTCCCGCCGCCCACCGACTAGATACCCGGTCTGGGGTGTCGCCCTGAAGGGGTCGACCCAGGTCCGAAGCCGCGCGAGCGTGCCAGCGGCGGCCTGCGCGGCGATCGTGCCGTTATTGGTCCCGGCATAGGCACGGTCGCCGACAGCTCGGGCTGAGGCCTCGATAGCGTCACCGTCCACGTCGATATCGGCAGCCATTCTCGCCGCCTGGGCAGCTTTCCGGGCCGGGGCGGTACTCGCAGCTAGCGGCGCGGCGACGTCGCGGTGTTCTCTCGCCGGAACAGCTCCGCGGGACGGCCTCTGCCGGCGGTGATCGTCGTGCCGGTCGGGACGAGGTGTGGCTCCATCGTGCGGCGGAATGCGTCACGCTGCAGCGCTTCTCCTGCAACCGCCTCGTGTGCCAGCCGCAGTTCGCGCAGCGTGAATTCGTCGCCCAGCAGCCGGTCGGGGTCCGGCTCGGCCGGTAGCGAGACCGCAAATGTGATCGACAGCGCGCTCGATAATGCTGCGCGTGGTCGAAGCTGAGGCGTCCAGGCGCTGCAGCCGGCATCAGCCTGGTCGTGTCGGCGAAGCGGGACGCAAGCCGATCGAGCCGCACGACCTCGACGTGCGCGACCGAAAGGACCCAGCCGCGCTCATCGCGATCCGGGTCGTCGAACACGTGCAACTGGCGAGGATGCAGCCCACGGACATTCGCTTTCTCATGCAGTGACCGGTCGACGGCGTCAGCCAGCGTCTCGCCCTCATGCAGGAAGGTACCCGGTATCGCCCAGCCTGGACCCGTCGGTCGGCGCACCTCGAGCACCACCAGCCCGAGGTCCTGGTCCAAGGACAGCACCGCGGTGTCGACGGCAACCGAGGGGCGGACAAAGTCGGCAAGGGTGCGTCCGTGGCTATCACGCCACGCGTCGGTCACTCATGTCGGTGCCCCAGGGGTAGATTCAGACGTATTTAGCGCGATAATACGCAATATAGACGTCGTGGCCTAAGCCTTCTGACTCCAACGTTTGCGCACGCACGTACGTCGGAGCGAGTCTGGAGCTGCCCGAGATCGGGGATCTAGCCTCTGTCGGATCGGTGGCGTACAGTAATCATTAATTAGCGCACAACCGCGCAAAATGATTCTCTGAGAGGAGTTCGGTCGCATGACGTTCTACCAGCAGTTGGCCACAAAAACCGTCCCGTGGCCGGGAGTACTCGACGTGTCACTTCTTCCGAAGACCGCGGTCGCCGCCGGCCATCGCCTCGCCGACGCGGCAAAGACGGGCGACTGGCCCGTGGTCATGAAGTTGCTCGACGATGAAAAGGTGCTCGTTCCCCACCAGTGGCGCCCGGGCGGCAAGGCCTGGTTCACAATCCTCGCATCAGGCGGCCTGGCACGGCTCACCTCCCGGGGTCGCAGACACACTGATCAAGCGGGGCGCGCTACGGTCCCTGCGAGACGCGAAGGGCCGCACTGCATTCGATGTCGCAGCCGAGCACGACCAGCCATACGATCTGCGTGTGTTGCTTAAACCGCCACGCCGTCGCCGCTCGCACCTCATCGGATCGACCTGATCAACGACCATCTCATCGGGGTCATCGACGTCCGCATCGGCCAGCTACTCGACAACAGAAGGCCACGCCAGACGCTGCGGTACCCGTCGGTGGAGATCCTGCATGAGCTGCCCCAGTGGAGCGTGTGGTTCCCGATACCCAACATGCACGGGGGCTTCCACATCGAGCTGCGATACCAGTACCTCGAGGTCATCAGTTGGAACCTGGAGCCGGGCGGTACGCGGCAGATGCATGTGATAACTCACGAAGGCGCGGTCCTCGTCAGCGAGGAGCCCGCATGAGCTGATTGGTTCGAACGCCTCACGGGTTTCCGCGAGCTTGACTACGAGTCGACACAGCGCCGCCTGCGCGTCGAGGGCGACGAGTTGGTGTCGACGGTCAACGACAAGCGGTACGGGTGCGGAGACTTGTCGATTCCAGCCCTGGCCGAGCTGCGCGCACGGGTGAATCTTCCCGTAGCGCAACGCAGTACCGTAAGCGCCCTCGTCAGCAACGCACGAGCCCTGCATGCCGATCCCCAATTCGCCGGCGCACTGTTTCAGGTCGCCTCGCAGTTCAACCTTCTGGAAATGGTCGGGCCCAGCGTCCGACCCGAGGACGGCGTTGCGCGGATACGCGCGCGACCACACCCAGGGCCCAGCGTGCGCAATAGCGGCCGGCGCCGCCACGATCTACCGCAATTACTGCGTCCCCGTCGGTGACGGAATCGGGCAAAGGAGCGATCGCCAACTCGACACGCTGGCACCACTGGGTAATGCACTCTCTTCGGAACTCGGACAGCCGGTCAGCAGTCTCTGGACAAATGCGAAACGGCTACGCGCTATGCGCGGAGGAGGGCCTCGATCTCGATTACCAACCTGCTACAGAATGCCTCCGAAGAACTGCGCGACACTCTTCGCGGAGAGCTCGCCATCGGTTTGCATCGCAACGTCGAGGTCACCGACGTGGCGGAAGGGCCCACGGCGTATCGTCTCGCAAGCGTTCTGCTCCGCGCTGCCCGTTCGCCTATTCACCGATCCCACGATCGTGCATGGGAATCGTTCGCACGATTGGTTCTCGAGGCCGCCTACGAAGCCACCCTGCTGGCTGCGGCCGAGCAGGCGATCGTCGGCGGCTCGAATACCGTGTTGCTGACCCGGCTGGGCGGTGGGGCATTTGGTAATGCTGACGCTTGGATCGATGACGCGATGAGACGCGCACTCGCCGTCGTAGAACACGCGGACTTGGATATCCGGCTGGTCGGCTACGGCAGCATCCATCCGTCGGTCCGCGCAATCGTCGAAGAATGGAGGTAACCAATTGATAGATAATAACTTTGAGCCTTCAGCCCTCTCCTGGCCACACGACGAGGCTATTCATGCGTGGTGGGTCGAACGCGGCCGGTTACTCGCCGGTGAATACCCAGGTCGATCTCACGGAATCGAAGGCGAGGAGGAAGGTTCGGATTCTCATCGAGGCTGGTATCGACTCGTTCGTGGACCTAACTGAAGCCGATGAACTGCGCCCGTACGCGACAGGGCTGCTGGTCGAGGAGGCGGAGAAGGCTGCGCGGCCGGTGCCGAGTCATAAGAGGTTTGCTATTCGCGACGTCAGCATCCTTGCCGATGACGCGGGTTACGACGAGATTGTGGAACACATTCGGAGTGAACTGGACGCCGGGAAGCGCGCGTACGTCCACTGCTGGGGTGGCAAAGGACGCACCGGCACAGTAATTGGGTGTTGGCTGATCGACAACGATGGACTGGATTACGAGAGCACGGTCCAGCGGATGCATGACCTGCGGGCAGGAACCAGGAAGGTGGCCGACTTCCCGTGGATTCCAGACACTGACGAGCAGCGCGATGTCCTAAGGCGGCGAGCCGAACGCAGCCAACTCGAGATTGGCTCGTAACGGATTTCAGCGACGTGCCTGCACGCTATTGGGCTTCGCGCGCGGGAGTGGGCCGCTTGCTCAGATGAGAAACCTGTATCGGGTTCCAGCGAGTCGCCACTGTCGGTATCAATGAGGACATGCTTGCCGTTGTGCTCGACGAGGAACGCGATGACCGCGGCCGCCGTGGCATGATCGATCTACTGGAGAGGAGCGAAAGGGGCGCCTAACGATGGACCGCGGTCAGGTCCTCGCCGAGGAAGAACGGACGGGAAGGCGTTTCATGAGTGAGTTCAGCTCGGACGACCAGTGGCGATCGTTCCAGACCTTCGTCGCGGCCTACCTCGCGGGGATGTTGCACCCCCGGGACGTCTTCACCATCTCGCGGAGGTCTGCGGTGATGCCGCCTCTCGTGGAGTTCCGGTGCGATGCTGCCGGTGGCCTGTGGTTCAGTCTCGGTGCGCTGGCGTGGAGTGACGAAGATGACGCGGCCGTCCAAGTCTCACGGGACGAACCGAACCAGGTCGCCGCGCAAACGGTGCGTGTGCTCCGCGATCGGGCGGACCTGGACGACCCGAGCGAGCTGCGTCTCAGTGGCAGCGGCCCCGCCAGTTCGGTGGCGGTACTCGCCAAAGGCGGGTTCATGAGCGGCGATGGCAGCCACCCCGCCAGACAAGCGGTCCTACACGCGAGGATGTCGGCCGACATCGATACCGAGGGTGACACCATCGATGCAGCGGCTAGAGCGGTCGGCGACCGCGCCTTTGCCGGGACTAAGAGCGGTTCGATCGCCTCGATAGCCTTTGCAGGTGAGTTGGCGCGTCTCCGAAGTTGGGTTGATCCCTTCAGTGCGACGCCGAAGACGGGCTACTTGGTCGGCGGCAACTCGCAGAAGAAAACTGAGGAGTGAGGGCAAGCGCCACGTCGGCGGACTCAGGCCGGTGACAACCGTGTGTCAATAGCGTAATTCATCAGCTGACACCGGCAGAACCATCGCCGTTCTTCTCCGGCGTTCGCTCTGAAGCCCCTTGCGAACCGGTCGTGCCGAATGCGTCCGCGTGGGAAATGATTTCGCTTTGCAGCAGTGACTCCAGACGGTCGGAGTAGTAGTCGGTCAGCATGTAGCTGGATACTGTCCAGCGGCGCGTGGGGGCGTCGAATCCTTCCTCGTCGATGGTGACGGCGATCTCGATCTCACCAACATCAGGCTCGTCGGCGCGGTAGAAGATCCGGCCGTGTTCGTCGCGGCGTATCCGTGGATTACCGTCCTTGTCTTTCCAGGCGCTGACAACGGTGAGTAGGTCCTGCTCTAACGTTAAATGAGACTCCCCTAACCAGGACGCGCAGTGCGCTTCGGCGGCGGCCTTTGCCTCCTCCATAGTGCGTTCGGCGGGTTCGCCGGCGATCACCACCGAGCCGATCAAGTCGTACCCCAATTCGACATTATCGAAAGCGATCCGGTACCCGAGGATCTCGCCGTCATCGTCGCGGACCCGGCATATGTAGTACCTGAACTCGACATTGATCTCCGCTGCGATGACGACGTCCTCATCACTGTCATAACTCCACTGACTCTCCCAGTCCTCAGTCCAGTCGAGTAGGCAATTGCTGGCAGGGCTATCGGACATGGTCACTGGACGCCGACCTGGCGGATGCGGCTTGACCCCCCACCAGAAGAGCGCGGTGATATCGCCGCTCTCCAGGCGCTCCAACGAGCGTCGACCGATCACCACCTTGGGAACGTCCGTCTGCCCGCGGTTGGTGTCGGCGTCCGCGAGGGCAACAGCGACCTCGTATTCATGTTTGCCGTCGGAGGCAAAGAGGTGATCCCGCTCGTCCCGGCGGGTGAACACACCAAGCTTCTTCAGGGCAGCCATGAGCCGGTCGCTCAATTCGCGCTGCTGGTCATCATGGGCCGTCATAGTCGGCTGTCACCTTTCCCTCGTGCATCGCGATGCACCCCCAATACCGGCCGGCTTGAGGGGATGGTAACGGCAAACACCGACGGCATTTCCCGCATTGTCTGCGTCTTCCGGAGAAGCCGCAGACCGCTCAGTGGACCGCATAGCAAGGTCGAACCTATGTCGCGAAGCGTCTGCCCGCTTCTGTCCGGATGCGGAGTCGCACGAAAGGGCCGCAGGACGGTCAAGTCCAGGGACGTGGTGTACGAGGTCGCCGTGTGATTCTTCGAGATAGTTAGTTCAGGCGGTCAGTGCCGCTGGGGTGGCCTCCTGTTCGGTTGGTGAGCTGTGGTCGGCTTTGGATTTGCTGAGGACGTCGATGCCGAGGTAGCGCCGTGATTCGGCCCATTCGTCGTGTTGTTCGGCGAGCACGGCGCCGACGAGGCGGATCAGTGCCGGGCGGTCGGGGAAGATGCCGACCACGTCGGTACGGCGTCGGATCTCTTTGTTGAGGCGTTCCTGGGGATTGTTCGACCAGATCTGGCGCCAGATCTGTTTGGGAAATGCACTGAACGCCAGCAGGTCGGGGCGGGCGGCGTCGAGGTGCTCAGCGACTTTGGGCAGCTTGTCGGTTAATGCATCGACGATGCGGTCATATTGCGCGGCAACCGAATCAGCGTTGGGTTGGTCGTATACCGAGTGCAGCAGCGTACGCACCCACGGCCATGAGCTCTTCGGGGTGATGGCCATCAAATTGGTGGCGTAATGGGTGCGGCACCGTTGCCAAGACGCCCCGGGCAGAGTGGCGCCGATCGCGGCCAACAGTCCCGCATGAGCATCAGAGGTGACCAGTTTTGACCCCGGACAGGCCGCGGGCGGTCAGCGACCGCAGAAAGGTCAGCCAGCCCGCCCCGTCCTCAGCGGTCGTCACGTCGATACCCAGGATCTCCCGGTAGCCCTCGGCGTTGACCCCGACCGCGATCAGCGCGTGGATGTTGACCACTCGGCCAACTTCACGGACCTTGAGCACCAGGGCGTCGGCCGCGACGAACGTATACGGGCCGGCATCGAGTGGTCGGGTGCGAAACGCCTCCACCGCCGTGTCGAGCTCCTTGGCCATCACCGAGACTTGCGACTTGGACAAGCCGGTAATTCCCAGTGTTTCGACTAGCTTGTCCATCCGCCGCGTCGACACCCCGAGCAGATAACAGGTGGCCACCACCGTGGTCAGCGCCCGCTCGGCTCGTTTGCGCCGTTCTAGCAGCCAGTCCGGGAAATACGAGCCGTGCCGCAACTTAGGAATTGTCAGGTCCAATGTGCCTGCTCTGGTGTCGAACTGGCGATGCCGATACCCGTTGCGCTGATTAGTCCGCGCCTCACTGCGCTCGCCATATCCCGCCCCACACAGTGCGTCGGCCTCAGCACCCATCAGGGTATGGATGAACGTCGCGATCAACTCACGCAACACATCAGGGTGCGTGGTCGTGAGTCGTTGGGCCAACACAGTCGGCAGGTCGATATCGTGGGCAGTGGTCATCGCGTCGATTCCTTTGCTCGAGTGACTTTGGACGGTCTCTCGAAGAATCACGCGATGACCTTCAATCACTGGGCTACGACACGCCGGCCCTCACAATCAGGCCCGACTCGTACACCACCTTGGTGGACGCAACCCGCAGGACGCACGGATTGCGCGCGTCGCTGGTGAGCGGTTGACTGCTCCTTCGCGTCCGTAATCCGACTGTTCATGCTGTGCCATGAGGGCTGGATGTTCCGTGACTCGAAGGAGGTTCGTGCGCGTACAACTGCCACGAGGCTCGTCGAGTGGGCGGAAAAGCACCCCGACGTCGTCCAATGGTCAAAACGCTGGTGCCAGCTGTTACCTGACAGCCACGGCAAAAAGCAACCCATGCTGTCGGAACACTGGCTATAACTGAGACGGGGACTTCACACAGCTGATCAGCTAGGTAACGGGGACAGCGGATGCAAGACATCGGCACAGCAATGATGGACAGCCTCTACGAACAACTGATGGTAGATGACGCGTGGGCGGTGCGCAGAGATAGAGGATTTACCTGGTGGGGGTACAGGCTCGCCCAGCACATTGAAGTAGGTTTGCCTGTCCGGTCCGCCGATCTCGACGTGTGCATCGTGCGTATCTGGACCGACGTTGCGAATAACGTCGATCCTGCCAGGAACCCCGCGGCGGTGGTGGGAATGGTCAACGTCCAACAGTCGATGAATGCGCTGGTGTGGGAGCGTTCAAATCAAACGATCACCGAGTGCTGCACCGCCGTAGTCCACAAGGAGAACATCGGCTGGCTTGGCAAGGTGCTCGCTATGGCAGCAGTACTGCAGAACACCGCTGCGCATAGCCGCGCACATGCTGTTGCCGATGTATGTGGTGGCAAGCCTGCGGCCTCCAGCCACCCGGTCAGTGGGGAGCGGCCCGCGATGGACGACATCCTCAACGTGCCGGAACGTCTCGTAATCCCTGCGGGTGCCGAGCCCTCACGCTTCACAGGTCCATTCTCGGAGGGACTCGGCGTGTTTGCGGCGTCAATGGGTTGGTTCGGCACATCCGATGTGACTGGGATGACGTGCGAGGTTCCCTACACCGGCAGGCGACCACTCATCCTCCAGGAGCACGGTGCCCCGGATACAGCTGTTGAAACAGCACTCGTTCGGATCTTCACCGACCAGCCGCACCCTGAAGCAGGGAACGGCGCGCTCATCGTGATGCGGCTGCCGGTCTCGCCTGGCGCGGACACTGCACCTGCTCTCGCGAACGAACTCAATGCGATCGAGGCCAAGGGTGATTTGAGCGCTCCACTCCTCGGAGCATGGTGCCCGGACGTTCTCTCGAAGGCCGGCAACGGTCTTGCGTTCTGTTGCTTCCTCCCGAACCTCATCGCGAGACCGGGGCTTCTCGAAAACCAGATCGTCTATCAAGCGGCGAGGGCACAGTTCGCGCTGAGACAGCTGTCGACGTAGTCGCATTTTCGCCGCATAGTCAAGGCATTTCGGGGAGGTCGCCAATCGACGCTACTACCACGGCCTATGGACGGCCGGCCATTGACCTGTTGGCTGATCAAATCACCGAACTCAAGGGTGGTGATCCGCTGGCACCCGTGACGGTCATCGTACAGTCCAATTTCGTGTCGGTATCGACCCGACGAGCGCTGGCGGGCCGACCAGGCGGCATCGCGAACGTCACATTCTTGACGCTTCGGCGCCTGGCTGAGCAACTGGGGGCTGCTGCTCTCGCTGAGTCGGGTCGACGGCCGGTGTCCGCACCAGTTACAACCGCTGCGGTCCGGGCCGCCATCACCGAGTCCCCGGGCATTTTCTCGCCCGTCGCCGATCACCCAGCAACAGAGCAAGCCCTCGCGGCTGCGCACCGCGAGCTATGCGCCGTACCTGATCCCGCGCTTGACGCGGTCGCAGCCTGCTCGGCAAGGGCTTTCGACGTAATTCGCATCCATCGCAGCGTCCGAGAGAGGCTGTCCAACTCGTGGTACGACGAAGAGGACCTGCTAGTCACCGCCACAGAAGCCGTCAATTCAGGCCTTCCATCCGACCCGGGCCCGGTGATCGTCCATCTGTTGTCCGAATTCACCAGCGGAGAGGCTGGCCTGATGCAGGCACTCGCCAAACGCTGCCGCCTCCTCGTGAATATTGGACTGACGGGCGACGCCGATGCGGACAAGCCCGTTCTGGCCGCACACGCACGAGCGGGCATCGATATCGCGGCCTATGACTCCGTCGATATTCCGTGCGCCGCATCGATCGTCAGCGCAAGCGATCCCGACGACGAGGTTCGAGCCGCCGTGAGATTGGTATCCGATTGGATGCAGCAGGGCATCCGCCTCGGGCGCATCGCTGTCGTCTACGGAAATGCCGATCCGTACGCGCGGCTGGTCCAGGAGCACTTGAGCGCGGCCGAAATTCCAATGAACGGCGTGCCGGTGCGAGCCCTCGGTGACATGCTGCTGGGACGTACCCTGCGCGCACTACTGGCGCTGCCCGACCGCGACTTTCGGCGACAAGATGTTCTGACCGTACTCACCGATGCGCCGATACTCGATCAGGACGAACGCATTCCGAGTCGAGCATGGGACCGGTTGTCGCGCGCGGCTGGCATCGTGAGTGACAACGATTGGAACGAGCGACTCGTATCCTTGGCTGCAGAAGAGCGTCGCCTCGCCGACCAGGACGATGCTGAGGGATCCGATCTGCGTGCAGAGCGCCGCCGGCACGACGCCGATCGCGCCGAGGCCCTCGCCGCCTTTGTCACGCGTCTGCGCAACGATCTCGCTGAGGGCTCCTTCCGACGGTCCTGGGCCGCATCGATGGATTGGGCGAAAGGGCTTATTGATTCGTATCTCGGCGGCGACCACCGTCGAGGGCGCTGGCCTGAAGACGAGCAGGAAGCAGCCCATCGCGTCGAGGAGTCACTTGACCGGCTGGGCGGACTGGACGCGCTGGGCGGGCCTGCACCGACAGTAGGCATCTTCCGCCGCGCACTCGAGAGCGAGCTGGAGGCAGCACTGCGGCGCATCGGCAGAGCAGGTGACGGGGTACTGGTGGGTCACGTGTCGGTGGCACCGGGTCTGGTGTTCGACCGCCTTGTGATGCTTGGCATGTCGGAAGGCCGCTTTCCGCGGCGCCGTCTTGAGGATTCACTGTTACCCGATGTCGAACGCCAAGCTGCTGGCGGGCATCTGCGCTTGCGCACCCAACGCGTTCACGATGATCGACGCCACCTTCTGGCTGCGATCGCCGGCGCCGGGCACGCCGTTCTCTGTCAACCGCGAGGCGATCTACGGCGGTCGACCAACCAGCCTGCATCACGCTGGTTGCTCGAAGATGCCGCGCGACTCGCCGGAGTTTCTGTGGTCGAATCCGGTGATCTCGGTAGCAAATCGAATGGACCTTGGCTCGAATATGTTCCGTCGTTCGCCGGCGGGCTGGCACGCGCTCAGATCTACGCGACCGATCAGGAGCTCCGGCTCTCAGCGATCGCTCGCGGTAACCCTGATCATCCTTTGCTGCTCGAGGATGCTGAAGTGTGCCTCGAACTACAGGTGGTGCGCGCCCGTCGAAGCGCGGCCTTTACACGCTTCGACGGAAACCTTGCCGCTGTCGCGGCTGAAATCGGTTTTCCCAGAAAAACATCAGCGACGCAGTTGGAAACCTGGGCGATCTGCCCGCGTCGGTACTTGTTCGGCTATCTGCTCGGCGTCGAACACGTCGAGGAACCCGAGCGGCGCCTTGAGATCGACCCGCTTACCAGGGGAATGGTGGTGCACCAGATACTCGAGGAATTCATTTGCGCTGCAATCAATGAAGGGCACCCACTCGAGCATTGGTCATCCGGCGACCACGATCGTCTTCAACGACTTGCAGCGTCCCATTTTGATCGTGTGGAGCGGGAGGGCCGGACCGGCCGAGCAATGCTCTGGCGCGTAGAGCGCGCGCGCATTGCCAGCGAGGTCGACAAGGTCCTGAGCCACGACGGCGCCCGATTAGCCAACGGCCTTCGGCCGGTTGCTGCCGAATACAAATTTCAGGATGTCGAGATCGCGTTGGCCGAAGGCCTCGCAGTCCGCATGCAGGGCGCAATCGATCGCATCGACCGTGGGCCCGACGGATCGCTGAACGTACTCGATTACAAGACTCGCAGCGATAGCGCCTACAAAATGCTCTCCGAAGCGGAGCCACACAACAACGGTAAACACCTGCAGCTCTATGTATATGGGCGTGCGGCCCACCTAGCATTCCCGGACGCTCCATCGGTACGGGCGGATTATTGGTTTACGAAGACCAACAAGCTCCACGGCTATCCGATATCCGATCGCGTTAAGCAGATGGTACTTGAGGCCATGCACATTATCGTCAACGGCATTGCTGCAGGCGTTTTCCCCGCACATCCGTCCGATCCGCCGGCCTATGGCTATGTCGACTGCTGGTATTGCACACCCGATGGGTTGAGCAGCGAGCAGGTTCGCCGCGACTGGGAACGCAAACGCCTTGACTCCGCATTGTCGGGTTACCTCGCATTGACCGAGCCAGGAAGCGCCCATGACGTCGACTGACTCCAAATTCGACAAACAGGTCCGGCAGGCGGTCATCGGCGAACTCGAATCCACCCTGTTCTTGGAAGCAGGCGCGGGCTCAGGGAAAACGTCTTGCTTGGTTAGTCGATTCGTCGCGCTAGTTGAATCGGGCTTGGCGGCAGACCATATCGCGGCGATCACCTTCACCGAGAAGGCCGCTGGCGAATTGGTCGATCGCATTCGCGTCGAGCTTCAGCGCCGATCGGCGGACAACTCGCCGTGTCGCGACGCGCTGCAAATGCTTGACAACGCCGCCATCGGAACACTGCATTCCTTCGCCCGACGCATCCTCACGGAACACCCGATCGAGGCGGGCCTGCCCCCGCGGTTCACCGTCCACGACGAGATTGCCTCTCAAATGGCATTCGACGCGCGATGGGACGAGTACGTTGACGAGCTGCTCGAGAGTCCCTATCTCGAAATGCCCCTGCTGCTCTTGTTCGCCAGCGGTGGCAAGCTCAAGCATATCCGAGACGTTGCGATCGCCTTTGACGCGAACTGGGATTTGGTCGCCGACCGGGCCGGAGTCCCGCCTCCACCGTTGCCATCGATCGATGTTTCTGACATCTTGAATGAGCTCACGGAAGTCATCGCGTTGGCGGAGTACTGCACGTCATCCCTTGACAGACTGCTCCAGCACATACAAGGCCCCGTAACAGAATTCGAAGCACAGCTGGGGGAAGCAACCGACGACGGCGCCCGTCTGGAGCTGCTCAGCGGCGCCAAGCTGAGATTCAGTCACGGTCAGAGGAACAACTGGCTTGACATTGGCATCGACGTCGTCAAACAACGGCTGGAGAAACTACAGACCGGCTGTGAAACGTTGCGAAGACAGGCGCAAGAGGGTGTGCTACAGACGCTCGCGGCTTCGCTCGCCGATTTCACTGCCCAAGGCGCAGAGGCTCGTCGCTGCTCCGGCGAACTGGAATTCCACGATCTTCTGGTCCTAGCGCGCTCTGTGCTCCGCGACGCGGAGAGCGGCCCAGCCGTCCGCGGAGCCCTTAGCCAGCGATACCAGCGGTTGCTCCTAGACGAATTTCAAGACACCGATCCAATCCAGATTGAACTCGCCGTTCTGATCGCATCGAGTGATCCCCTGGCTGGGCAGAAGGACTGGTGGACGGTAGAGGTCGAGCCCGGGCGCTTGTTCTTCGTTGGAGACCCGAAGCAGTCGATCTACCGCTTTCGGCGTGCTGACATCGGCGCTTTCCTCACGGCCCGCGATGAACTGGTCGGTTCATGGAAGCAGCTCGCCAAGAATTTTCGGACCGGCCGTCCGATCGTTGAGTGGGTCAACGTCACATTTGAAAATCTGATCCAAGAATTTCCGGGATCGCAGCCGAAGTATCTACCGCTGATTCCGGTACGAGAAGGCCCCGAAACTGGCGCCCCAGTTGCCTTTATCGGCGAGCAGCATGACGCGAGGTTCAAGGCCGACCAACTTAGAACCGCTGAAGCCAACGACGTTGCAGCAGGGATCAATCGTGCTATCTGCGAACAATGGTCCGTTGGCGTCTGTAACGCGGCGGGCAAAGACGACTGGCGTCCGCCACGCTGGTCAGACATCGCGATCCTTCTACCGGCCCGGACGTCGCTGCCATTCCTTGAGCGCGCCCTTGAGGCCGTCCACATCCCCTACCGCGCAGAGACATCATCACTCGTCTACGGGACACGTGAAGTGCGCGAGCTCATGCTAGTGGCCAGCGCGATCGACGACCCAACGGACTCGTTGTCTGTCGTGAGCGCCCTTCGTACGCCGGCGCTCGGCTGTGGTGACGATGATCTGTTTACCTGGCGACGACGCTACGGCGGACGATGGGATCACCAAGCTGCTGTGCCGGCCGACGCTCCGCCGGACCACCCTGTCGCGCTAGGTGTTGCGTGGTTGCGCGAGCTGCATCGCCAACGACTGTGGCTTTCTCCGAGTCAGGTGCTCGAACGAATTCTGCGCGAGAGGCGGTTCTTCGAGCTCGGCGCTGCGGAACGTCGGCCCCGGGATTTGTGGCGCCGACTGCGATTCATCCTTGATCAGTGTCGAGCATGGGAGGAGGCCGGAGGTACGACATTCCGTGAGTACCTGCGCTGGGTGGAGGGCCAATCGGGCGAGGGGACGCGCGTCATCGAGACAGTCCTTCCCGAATCCGACGACGACGCTGTACGCATCCTGACCATCCACGGCGCAAAGGGGCTCGAGTTCCCCATCGTCATCCTGTCCGGCCTGACCACCGCGATGCGTTCCCAGTCGCGCGGCGTCGAGGTCCGCTTCCCCGCGACGGCAGGCTGGGCGATCAAGCTCTCAAACCGCGTGGCTACCAGTGACTTTGAGCTCAATCAACCCATTGATGAGCAGATGGACCGCCACGAGCGACTACGGCTGCTATATGTCGCGGCAACTCGGGCACGCGACCACCTGGTGGTTTCGGTGCACCGCAAGGGCGGTAACCGTACGACCCCAACATCCGCTGAGGTCCTTTACGAAGCGGGTTGGAACCCAGAGGCCGTGCAATTGCTGGACGTGGCCGGTGAGCCGGCCGCGGAGGCACCGGTGCGCGATGGAGATGTCGGGTCCAGTTTTCACGAATTGCCAACACTGGACGAGTGGCGCAGCGCCCATGATGCAGCTCTGGCCTCAGCAGCTAAGCCGGTCGCACTATCCGCGACGCGACTTGCCGCCGAGGAGGCTGCACGTCGAGAAGCGGAGGATTTGGCTATTCGGGCTGCGGCTGGCGACCCCGGTCTGGCCAAAGGACCTCGCGACATTGACCTGCCGCCATGGCAGAAGGGCCGCTATGGCACCGCAATTGGACGTGCCGTTCACGGCGTGCTGCAGACCGTCAACCTTGCCACTGGCGAGCGACTCAGTGCGGCCTGCGCCGCGCAGGCCGCTGCTGAAGGCGTCCTTGGCAAGGAGAAGCTCATCGAAGCTCTGTGCCGCAGTGCTCTTGGCTCCTACATGGTCCGCCGTGCGGCGCACCGATGCCATTGGCGTGAGGTGTACGTCGGAATCCCTTACGGCGATAGAATTCTCGAGGGCTACATCGACCTGCTGTACGAAGAGGATCAGGGTCTCGGCATCATTGACTACAAGACTGACGCCTGGCGAACAGATTCCGAGCTGGATGCCAAGGCCGAGCGGTATGCGGTGCAACTACAGGCGTACGCAAGGGCGGTGCGCGGCGCAGTCGGTCGTGAAGTCACCCTTGCGTCGCTTCTATTTCTTGCCCGCGAGACGTCGGCAGTGCGGACGATTGACGTGTCACCGTGAGCAATCGTTTCTACGGAAGACCCGTCGCACGGCGTGCGGCATTGGAGGTCGTACATGTCCACACAGTCAGGCTGTCCGGATGTTCGGACAACAGCGTCAGCCTGTCGGGTGCTGTGCGCTTCGGAAATTAATGACTCATCGGCAACCTTCAGGCGAGAGCTAGGGATTATGGCTGGGCATCTCTTCATCATCAATGGCGATCTCACAAAGCTTGCGTGCGATGCCATCCTCGTACCGACCGATGTGACATTCGACATCACCAAGCGTTGGGAACAGCTGCTGCATGGTAGGGAGTTACCGAAGTCATGGGGCGATGCTTCAGTCATTCCCCTTGCGCCGGTTTCGAATGAACCGCAGATCTGGCTCGGCAACGTCGGACAGGTCGGAAGCCATTCTGACTTCACCGTGTTCGAGCCCGTAGTGACCGAGTTCGCGGAGAAGTCAGTCGACGCTCTCAAATCACGCAAGGACACGGACCGGATCTATCCTTGGCCGAAATACCGACTGGCGGTCAACGTCGTAGGGTCGGGTCGCGGCGGTGGCTCCGACAAGAAGGGACATCTCGTCCGGGGCATCGTTACGGCGCTTGACCATATCGTTAGGGCCCGCAAAGACGTCGATATCGTCCTAGTCACGTTCGGCGAAAAGTCCTACGCCGCAGCTCAGCGTGCTCGTCGGCAGATCGTGTCAGACGATAACTTGCCCAAGACATGGACCTTCGATAAGGGGGCCAATCCCAACCTAGAATCCTGTGCCCGTCGGCTTTCTAGTGCGGCCCTTGGCAGTCAACTCGTGCTCTTCGTTGGCGCCGGCGTTAGCGCCGGCGCCGGCTTACCTACCTGGGCCAGTCTACTGCGAAAGATCGCGAGCGATGGAGGCGTAGAACCTCGCATCGTTAAGTTGTTGAAAGACAGAGACTATCGAGATCAAGCGACACTTCTCGAACGCTGGCTGAAAACGGACGGAGGTGGGCTGAAGGCTAACGTCGCGGCCGAGCTCAGCAAAGCATCGAGGTACTCACTTCTGCACGGCTTGCTCGCATCACTACCAAGCAAGGAAGCTGTGACCACCAACTTCGACAGACTTTTCGAAGCTGCACTGGAATCGGGCCAACGGGAGCTGGCCGTTCTGCCTGCCAACCCCAGCGACGCCGATGGTCGGTGGCTGCTGAAGTTACATGGGTCGGTCGACGAACCTGATCACATCGTCTTGACTCGATCGGACTTCCTGAACATGCCTCGGCAATATGGTGCGCTCATAGGACTGGTTCAGGGCTTACTTCTTATGCGCCACATGCTCTTTGTCGGGTACTCACTGCAGGACGAGGACTTCCATGAACTCATGTACGAGGTGCGCGCGGCCCGCGGCGAAGCTACAAAGGGCTCGAGTCAAGCGACTGTTTTGACCTTGCACGATGATGGGCTGGAACGGCAGCTGTGGGAAGACGACCTAGCTGTAGTGCCGATGGTCTCTGATGCTGCCAAAAGGGTTCCGGACAGAGTGGCGGCTCGCCAACTGGAGATTTTCCTCGATTTGGTCGGGTACCTGTCCACCACCTCTGCTTCATTCTTCCTTGACATGACGTACAGCAGCCTTTCTGACGATGAAGAGCCGCTGCGCGATTCGCTGATCGAGCTCGCCGAGTCAACGAAGAACGACGAACCAGGCACCGTCGGCCATATCGTGAACAAGTTCCTCAAGGAGCAACTAGCCGGCGAGCGGATCAGCTGACGACAAGCACACGCAATCTTGCGTGTTAAATGTGCACGTATGCGGAAGATCCACTAACTGGCGCCGAGCGCCTTGAGTGCGGCCGTCCGGGGGTCACCGTAGAAAACCGGGTCCACATGTTCGACGATGTTGGCGTCGACGTCGAAGAAACTTCGCTTGTTCTCGATGGGGATGAGTGCCCGCTTGGCGCCGTTGTCCATCGCGACCTGTAGTGGTTCTGCCAACGATCGCACCGGTTTTAGGTTTCCCTGCACGCTCATGTCGCCAAGAACCACTAGGCTCGCGAGAAGCGGGGCACTCCGAAGGGCCGACATCATCGCGGTGAAAAATCCGACGCCGATCTCGATATCGACCCGGTTGGCAAGTAAGTCGATGACCTCGACGTGGAAGTCAGACGCAACGAGTTCACGCCCAATGTTCAGATCGCTCGCGTTGGCTTGCATGAATGCGAAGGCACGCTGTATCGATTCTTTGCCCGCCCCACTCACACCGCCCGCGGTCTTGAGTTTTCCTGTACCAGCGGACACTGAGACCTCGATTCGAAACAGCCCGACTGTCCCATCTGCCGCGACGCCGCCGGCATACGCCGATCCCGGCGCAAGTGGATCTAGCGCAATGAGGTCACGGCCGCCCTGTTCGGGTACCCCGACGAAACGCTCCTCGCCCGACTCCTCAACGGTGTAGCTGAAAGAGGTTTGGTAGTACTCGAATGCTCCCATCTTCTTGAGTTGTTCTTTGACCCGGCGTCGGCCCTCAATCGCAAACTCAACGAGTTCGGCGAGGTCTTCCTGACTGACCTCGCCGTGCGGGTGAATGACCTTCATCAGACCCGACACTGTCTTGCGTACAGCCTTGCGGTCTCGCGCATTGAGATGAGAACCAAGAGAGAAGTAGCGGTCGAGGGCTTCTGTGTAGTTCTGCTTGCGCATCTCGCGAAGCGCCTCCGCCAGGTAGTCGACGACGAAACCGAAGTGATCAGTAAAGTGCCCGGTTCGCATCTTCGGCACTTCCCAGCCGGGCAAATAAAAGTGAAGTCGATCAATGAACGCCATATCGTCGCGAATGATGTCGGGCATGGGCTCGAAAAGGTGGCCACGTCTGCACCATGACCTCGACTGGCTGGTTAGTGTTGCCGAACATTGCGATGCTCGCGTCGCCGGACGCGGACTCGGTACCGCGTTGGTAGCGTCCGGACTCGCAGTAGGTCTTCATCGTTGTGATGACCTCTTTGGGCATTTTTTGGAGGTCGGCGACCTCGTCAAACCCCACGACATCCCAGATCTGGACCATGCCCTTTTCTCTGCCGCTCATGTGGCCGAACAGATTCGCGACTGTCGTCGGCCCAGTCAGGAGCGATGCGTAAGGCGAAACCTCCTGAATGGCGTAGCTCTTGCCGGTGCCCCGCGGACCAAGTTCGACGAGGTTGAAGTTCCGTTCGGCGAGTGGTACGAGCCTGGTCAGGAACAGCAATTTCAGTCGACGATCCATGAGGCTGGCTTCATATCCCATGCTCCGGATCATGAAGTCGATCCACTGGTCGGTCGTGAACTCGGATCTCGCCGTGCGGTACTCGGCCAAGTTGAACGTTGCGATTTGTATTGGGTCTAGCCGCGTGATCCAGAACGAGTGCTTGCCTCTGGATTCATCGTCGTACATATACTTGACGTCGATTTGCGCCCAGACACCACCAGTCAGGAGCCGCTCGTAGTCACGCGGATACTCGGGGGGAATATGAAGGTAGCGGTCACCGAAGTTGACCGCCTCCGCCCAGCGTTCGCCGCTCACAACACGCACCTTCACCTTGTCGATGAAGCTGTGCCGACCCTGGTCGATGACTCTGCTTTGGGCCTTCATCGACTCGTCAGGTCGAATGTAGTTGTCGGCAAGGGTGTCATTGACAACCTGTAGGCCCATCTCGATCGCCATCGCATCTGATGAGGCGCAATACTTTCCGAGCAGAAACTCGAGCACGAATACCGGGACATTCGCACCGACCTTAACGCTGCGGACCAAATCCTTGCGGACAACTTTGCCGGAGAATACGCGGTTTACCTTGTCGTCCAGCATATCTCGTGGTGGAGTGTCCATCAGACAACTCCTAGTCGTAAAGGGATTTCGTTGGCCGAGCGATAAAGCTCGGCATCAGACTCAGTGTCTAGCACTACGATTCGAACGGATTGGACCGTGTCGTCGTCAAGTTGGAAGCCGATTGTCGCAACCTCGCCGGTTGAGACAGTCACAAGACCTGATTTCCGATCGAGATGACCGCCCAGTGCCATGCCAACGGTGCCGACTTGGCGCTCGCCGCTCATCAAGACCGGCCTCACCGCCGGCGGCTGCATTGTGGTGAATTGCAGCTGGACACTGAAAATTCGGTTGGTGATCGCATCGGGCACTTCAAAGATCTCCGGTCTCGCACCAGCAGTCCGACGGTCGTCGTCGGCGGTTGAAGCGGATCTGAACGTGATTACGGGGATTACCATCTCCTGCAGGGATGTGCCACCGTGATGGAAGGCGAGGTCGCCACCCGCACGGAACACGCCGCATCCTCGCGGAAACACGAAGTCCAAGTCGCTGTCGTTCCCCAGGCTGGACGCGGCGACGCGGACTGTCGCCGAGGGCGTTGATCCACCGCGACCTATCCAGCAGCGCCGATGGAGTTCCACTGTGGCACCGCCTGGCGCATCGATCCGCATCGCCTCCTCCCGCTCCCGCGACGCGTAGATGTGGCCGTGGTCTGACGCGATGACAGCTCTCGGAATATCAACATCGGCGAGCTTCCTGACTGCCTGCACGATATTGTCGACCACCGTATTCATGACGGTCCGGGCTAAAAAACCACCGCCTTCGCCGAACTTGTCGATGTCTTGCGACCGCACGATTACGACGTCTGCCTTCGCGATCTTCTTCGCCAGGCTCTTACGCGTCAGCTGGAGCATCTCTCCGAGCTCGAAGTCGATTGAGGCAGGAAAGCGAGCAGCAAGGTGCTTCTTACGAGCGGTGAGGTCGGGCAGCGTGTCCCCATCGACACGGGCGACAAGCTTTCCGTTATCGTCGAGAACGTCGTAGTGCTGGGCGGCGCCAGGCATGAGAGCTGCCATGCCAGTGGTGGTAATGCTCGGCAGTACACTGACGGCGGGACGGATAGATACCTCGCCATGTCCTTCGAGCCGCACTGCGAGATCGGCGCCGATCTCATATCGCATAGCATCAACAAGGAAGTAGGCAATTCGTCCTTGGGTTGGCTTAACGAAGTCTTGGAAGATGCTGGTCTGATGCAACACTGGGCCGTAGTCCCACTCCGCGTGCTGAAGCGTCTCGCCGAAGCCGACGGCCAGGCGCTCTAGGGTGGAATCGTAACGATTGCGGACTGCTGTGATGGCAACGTCGTCCGGATCGTCGTCCAGCTTTGGCAGCCACGCCTCAAGATGTCGCTGGGCACGGTCGAAGATATGCCACGTCGTCGCGTATCGTTCGACCCAATCAGCCACAGTGCGTGGTGGTTTCGCGAGGTCGACATCAACAGCTTGTGAAGTTGATCCGAGCTCGGCGGCGAAACGGATCGCCTCCCATTGTGCTTGACGCTCAATCGACTCCTTTAGCCAGAAACTGCTAGACCTCTCCGACGTTATCCGGAGGACTCGCTCATAGTCGCCGTCGCGGACAAGCTCACCACATCTGCGCAACAGCGCTTGTTCTTCAAATCGAAATGTGTCAATTGCGCCAAGTTCCAGCGCATCGATGGATTCCTCGTCAAGGTGCAGTTCAGACGACACGCGTTCGGCGAGTTCGGGATAGACGCCGCCGTGGGCCGCCCGAAGGGCTCCGCATACGGCACGGGCGTTGCGATCAGTATCCGACGTCGATGACGGCAAGCTCGCCAGCTGAGCCGGGCGAGTGCCGCGCAGATCAGATCTGAATTCCAGCCCGAGGGCTGTACGCGAGACGATTCGCCGCCACTTCAGAAGATCCCTGCCCTCAAGTTCGACCCCAAGCCGAGACGCTATTAGCTTGCGTAGCTCGTCTACCGCCTCCTTCGCCTCGATGTCCGAATCAACCGCTTCGTTCGCTATCCACCAAGCAATCTGGGCATCACCGCCGGCCGCCGGAAGCAGCGATTTCAAAGCGGATGGCAGCGAACCTTGGTCAGCAGCAAGTGCGGCGGCAATATCGGCGTACGTCGTGGAATCACGCCTGAGAAGTTCATCAATTACACCATCTGTAAACCTTTGCCGCAGTGCGTTTCTGGCAAGCTGACGTAGCTTTGGCTCCCATGTGGTACCTGCCTCCTCCAACTCCATCAGCACCGATCCGCCGTGTGAACGCTTCACGTCCGGGAGGTACACGAGAACGTACCCAGGCTCGTCGTTAGCGACTAGGGGCTCGACTCGGAACCGAGTGCTGTACCGGGAGCCATCGTCAACGACAACTGAGGTGGTAACGCCGGCTACGTCGATTTCCACCGGCGGTCCCCCTGCGCGGTTACCCGCCAGTTCATCGATGAAATGGCTGAACTCCTGCCGTGCGTCGTACCACACAACGATTCGTCGCTGTTTGAGTTGGGCGACGAGCTGGTTGGCTACGTATGCATAGAACGTGTCGCTCATGGCTGCGGGTGGTTTCTGGCCGCTTGGACCGTAAGGTTGGTGCGTTCGGTGATGAGCTGGTGGATAGAGGTGAGCGGTTCCGGGCGTGGATGCCACCTGTCAGAGCTGTCATCATCTTTGGTCCAGAGCACGTTTTCGAACCCGTGGGCGATGGCAAGGCTGCGATCCTGAGCACATTTGGGTACGACGCGTTCGGGCCAGATGCGCATCGCCAACTGCGCCCAGTCGTAGTCACCGGCCGCGAGTTTCTTCCAACGCGACTTCAGCTCGTTCGACCAGGGGCGGTGATGTGCAAACAAGCGCCAGAACGGTGCTAGCACGATCACAACACCATCGTTGAGATCAGGTACCCACAACGGCGCCACCGCGACAATCTCGTCGCGCAACTCTTGCAGTTCGCCGACGAAATTCTGCTGAGCATCGATGGTTCTGCGTTGAGACGCTGACGGTGACGGTCCAAACTCCTGCACCAAATCCCCCACTCGACGCTGCTCGACCGCCAACTTCGGCTCGATCACATCGGTGAGCACACGAAACAGGCTGTCTGCAGTGACTCGGTGGGCGTACAGCCACACCCGATACGAACCCGATTTGGTGGCTAACGGCCACAACAACGGCGCTTTACGCCGCGACTTAGAGTATGCATTCAGATGATAATCGAAAAACCCCCTGCGCAACCAGTTCTCGACTGAACTACCCCGGGAATCCAGTACCGCCCCCAGGTCAGTCCACCATCGATCCGCGTCGTCGCGGAACACGACCTCGAAAACCGCCCGTACTCGAGTGGCGATGTCCCACTCGTGACCAGGGTCGTCAACCAACACTACTGACACGTCGACCGGATACCCACCCGGAGGTGGCTCCAGCGGAAGCCCACCCTCCCCGGTCAACATTGCAATTGAACAAACCGGCAACAAGTCGAAGGGATCTGGCGGCTCTGGCCACTCTCGCTCACCGGTCGCTAAACGTACATCGAATCGACCTACTGCCACCCCCACCGCCCACGACACAAGCCCCGCTCCCAGCACTTCAGGATCTAGTTCGACCGGCGACTCTTCATCAGCGTCATCGTCGTCGTCCGTGGCAGCGTCGGATTCACCCGTGATATTGAACCCGTCAATGATCGCCCGCCGGTCGTCGTCCGAGACCTTGTACAAACCGAAACCCAACTCATCGATATCGGACTGCACCCTGGCCAATTCTGCCGCGATGTCCGCCGCTTGCGAACACCACGCCGACACACGTTCCTTGAATGTTTTGCCCGAAACACGCAATAGCGCTGGTACCACAAAGGCGCGGGACACTTCGTTGACTGTGTCTAACGACCTTAGATGCGACCATCCCTCGCGTGCCTGCTGCGCGAGAACCGCCTCGTCCTCTGGTTCCAAATCAGGGACAGGGAGGGTCTGGACGCCGCCAACAACAAATTTTGGGCGTTCGAAACCCTCGCAAGTCATGCGTATTAGCGCAGTAACTACACTCGCGTTGAGCAAGGCAATGTGTGCCAAGAGCGATTCATGGTCGTCTTCCGATTGACCAACGAAAGCTTCATACCTGCTTACGGAGAAAATGGTCCCAATCGGAACGCAAGACGGTTGAAACTTCGCTGTTCTCAATCCCCAGGTAAACCCACTTCTCCCGTAGAATCCGACGTTAAAAATATGTCTACTCCAGTGCGTCGTGCCCTCGCGCGTTTCCGCATATGCCTTTACCTCTCTCCCGTCGTTTCTCCAATTAAGACGCACATCGAGTCGATAATAAAATGGACTCACCCCGCCGCCGAGTACGAATGCCGGCCACTCGGTATTCCCTGAGCCCAGCGGCAGACCCCACCAACTTCGACAGAAACGGAAATTGTCCGAAGTCGCTACCCCCTGCCTCACAGTTCGAGTGTCACACTCAAACTGCGGCAATTCAAGAAAAAGTGACCGAAGTCGATCGCTTACCCAGTACGCGAAAGTAGAACCGGGGACACTCGCAAGGATTGCAGGGTCAACCACGAATCTGGCATTGCCTCCACGGGCGGCTCCACGAAGGACTGGCGCCTTGTCGGCCGCTGTTAACGCTCTAATAAACACCGTCATGCCCGCTTTACCTCGCTTGGTCGCATTCGTTTAATCATAACTCTTTGGAGTCAGTACAGAGGCCACGCTGATGCACGTCGGCACAAGCATAACCGCCTTTCACGGTCTACAACCGGGTCAATTCGATCGCACCAAGACATAGGCAGCAACCTCAATCATTGCACCATCCAGGACACCGCCTCCAAGGTCCGCAAAGACGACTGGCGGAGCTGAGCTGAGCACAATTTCCTCTCGCCATTTCTGAAGTCTAGAGAGGAAGAAGCCAGTGCGGGGGGTTAGCGCTCCGAGAGCGCCGTTATCGGTCAAGATCTGAATTGCCCGCTCGACAAAAGCAGCGGAAACATCGCTCTTGCTCTTGGGATAAGTGGAATTAAACACTTCCTTGGCCATGAGACTGCCAGCACCGAATGGCGGGTTCATAAGGACAACATCGAAGCGCATTCGGAGCAGTTCCAGAAGCGCAACGCCCTGGGCAGAGTCGTCCGCGAAAAGTCGCCGCCGGGCGGTCTCAAACCCGACGCTGTCTTGAACGAAAGACGACAACGACTCGAGAAGCCGCTCCTCCGCCTCGGCAAAGAATGCGTCGTCGTCGATCCCGGAGAGATCGAGCTCGCCCTGCTTTGAATCAGACTCGAAACCGGGCAGCATGAGAGGCTGAATCCGCTGGGCAACGAACTCATTTCGCGCTTGTTCTATTGCGTCGGCGAGATTGATCTCTGCCTTTAGCAGTGTACCCATTTCACCAGCGAGCGACAGACTCAGCACCATTTCGCTGAACAGTTGCGATAGCAGCGGCGGCTCCAAGGTCGCAGCGAACTCCGCTATGAGCTCAGCATCACCCGGCATAGGCTCGGCGACCACGATTCCCGTTCGGCGAATTCGAGGTCGCAGATCTGAGGTGATGCCCGCATCGCGCCAGGCACGTTGAGCCCGCAGCCAGATCGCGAGAGCAGCTATTTGTGCAGCACGCGGATCAATTTCGACACCGTGAAGATTTCGCTCGACGATCAGCAGCGGGATCGCCCGTTCGAGTTCTCCGAACGTTTGGTAAGTGTCTCGTAGGGAACTTGCGGTCGCGTATCGGGTGCAGACGGAGCGCTCCCAGGCCTCGCGATACATCATGTCGAGCAGGTCGAAGCAGTAGAGCAGGAAGTGACCGGAACCACAGGCGGGATCGAGAATCTTGAAGTCGCGCGGGTCCTTTGGATCCCGCGGTGGGCGCTCGTCATCAAGCGTCACAAAGTACTCGCACAATTCTGTAAGCCTTGTCGAGCCGCCCGTCATCTCTATCCAAGTCCGCCCAAGCGTGTTGTCGACGAGGAACTGCACGACGTATCGCGGGGTGAAGAACTGGTTACGCACTGCGAGTTCGCGGCTATTGCGGGGAAACTGGCTTTCATCGCGCATCTGCTGACGTTCTTCTTTGCTGTTGAAGAACTGGTAGAACCACCCGATAGTTTCGTCGTCACTCCAGACAGCATCGAGTTCTGACTTGTTGAGTTCGGCTAGCAGTCCGTCGAACGCGATCCGGCGCGGCCATAGCAGACTCGCAACGTCGCAGCGATCGAAGAGGACCTTGATCTCGGATGCGAGCTCATCAAGCAACGACTCGAGATACAGGCGGTAGCCGACGCCGTCGCCCAGACTGGCGATTCCAGGCGCGAGGCCGGTGAACTCCCGGTATCCAGCAGAGTTCTCTCCACCGGTCACCGCCTCCTGGATAAGCTCGCGACCTTCGAGCATCTTCAGTGCCACGAAGCGATTCAGAGTAGTGAAGGCGGCATCTCGGACGAATCGGTCGACGGCTTCGGAGGTGGAGAGGCCCGCCGCACGGTGATACTCAAGAGCAGCGACGATCTTGCCACGAGTAAGTATCTGTTCGGGCGTGAGGTGCTCGCCGGGCTCGGTTGCGACGAGACCAGAACTTTGAATGTCGTAGATGCCGTCAAGTTGCGCCGCGTACTCATCCTCGAGAAGCCGCCTGATTGACTGAGCCACGTTGCTTATCGCGTTACGCGATTGCTTCTCCACCTCGCCTACCTGATGAAGATCTTCTTGTTGGAAGGTGGCGCGAGCAGGCGCCCACATTCTTCACGAAGTCCCTCAAGTGCAGCATCAAGCTGCTCAATGTCGCTGACACCATCTTTGAAGTAGGGCTCGATGCTGACGGTTACGACTCTGTCGCCTTCGACTATCTGGTGTACCTTCTCGATCGCTGCTTGCAAGCGGCCCGTGCATGCGTCGCCGTCGGCGCGAAGCTGACTGATCGTAGAGTTATCATCGCCGTCGCCGTCGTCGTCGGCGTGGCGCCGCAGCGGCGATGCCACCTCCTCCTGCACGTGTTCTGAGAGAGTGGCCCACCCCGGTGTGTTAGTTAGCTTGGTCAGCGCTTGGTTGTACATAGCAACCTTCGCGTGCAGCGCTTCATTGAACCGTCGCTTGTACTCTTCTTCGACGATTTGTCGCGCTGCGGCGATGTTCTGGAGTTGACGGAAGAAAGTTTCCTGGCGGATATAGTCGGCGAGTTGCTCAGCGGATTCTCGAACACCGTGGTCCAAGTCAGGTTCGCCCTCCAGGAACGTCCATTTAGTCGTGACGGCTTGACGGGCGCCCTCGATCGACGCAATCGCGTCAGGTGTAAGGGCAGTCTTGAGTTCCGCGGCTCGCTTGATGCCGTCCTTGAGCTTCTCATGGGACGAGTTGAATGCGGTAAGAGCATTTTCATCTGTTCCACGGACGATCGCCTTCATCTCCGCGAACGCATCATCAAATATCTCGATGCCCGGAAGATTATTCGCCGCAAGGAGATTGCGCGCCGCTTCGACGTCGTCCTGAAACCGGATCACTCCATCCCTGATCGTGGCAACAGCCGACACCAGCGAGAGCTCCTTGAGCTCGGACCCGAAAGTTGACTTGAAGTTGGAATTGGCCGTCACCAGGTCGGCGAACTCGACGCCCTTCTTCGGTTGGAATGACGCCGCCTTGAAGTGATTGTTGTTCCCAAGACCATCCTTGGCTGCGACCGAGGTGAGGACGTCGATGGCCTCGCCCTTATGCGTCATCTGAATCCTGCCAGCACGTATGAGCGAAGCGACCAAGAGGCGCACCACATCGAAATCCCAGCCATAGTGGCCGCCGCCGAAGTGCTCAGTCAGTGACTTGCCAGTCGCCTTGCGGCCCTCATTCGCACCCTGCTCAATCTCGGCGAAAACAGCACGCAGAGATGCCGTATCGACATCGATTACAGTCTTGCCGCCTTCATCGCGTAGTAGACCAAGCTCATTGAACACCGATGGAAGGCCCTGTAGATCCGTTGCGGATAGCAGAGCGTCCACGCCGCGTCGAGCATCAGCCGGTTTCGCTGCGCCTTCGGTGAACCGCGTGAAAACCTCCGGCAAGACCTGACTCAACATCGTTGATACCGCTCGTCCGACATCATTTGATCCGCCGCCCGGGCTGCGGTCGTTACCCTGAAAGTAGGCCGAACCCCTCAGGCATGCGGCGCGCAGCAGTCGTTGCAGTTCGCCCAAGTGCCGCCGTGCACGGGATCGTTCCTCGGCAAGCAGGCGAGACTGGTCAGCAGTGCGGGAATCGCGGCCTTTTCGAGATTCCATTTCACGGCTGCGAAAGAGCTCAACGGTTTCGCGGTCGATCGCATCGTCGAGCGGCACTGCCCAAAAGATTGCGTCTGGCTCGCGCTGACTACGAGCGCGCAGTTCTTGCTGGACCTCGTCGAACTCTTGACCCTCCTGAGCCAGGAGGACATTGAAGACTAGGTCTCCCTTCTCCTCTTCATGTCCATCGATGGTCAATCCGGCTTTGAACGGCTTTACGCCGTCCAGCGTGAAGGTCGGCTGAGGCCTCCAAAGTCCCGTCAGTATCTCGCGATGTAATCGCTTGGCGTCACTAGGCTTTGGCGAAGTCCCGTTGCGTAGGCGATCCCAATCGTCTTCCGCTGGCGTCGGGATGCGGTAGCCATCGTCGCCTTTGCGGATAAGGTTAGCGTCCTCGAGAACGCGCAGTGCTTCCTTTACCGTCTCCAGTTGAGATGGTGCACCGAGACTCGGATATAGGCATGCGGCGACGTTCTCTGCAGTGCGATGGACGCTTTGAACGAACTGCAGCAGGCAGATTACCTTGGCGACGCTCGCGGCCATCGGATGCGAAACCTGTTGCGGGATGTGGTGGATCTTGCCGCGAATTTCCGAGCCTATGTTGGATTCGACAAGGTCGTAGATTTCGTCGAGTCGGGCAAGGTCGCCGACTGCGCGGCCACCGAGGCCGATTTCGGGATGGATGAGGAGCTGCTGAGCCAGTTTTATGATCGTGCGGTTCGCTCCTCCCACGTGTCTGCTGGCGCCTCCTTGCGTACGCAACCCCGAGACAACCTGGATGATCAGGTCAATCTGATATGGGAGAAGCGGATACAAGTCAACGAAGGCGTCACGACCCAGATCCGGCAGGGTGATATCGGCAGACAAGCGCGTGTGGCTCGCGAGTTGGCCACGGTGCTGCTCATATAGCTCGCCAAGCGTGGATTGCGCATCAGCGTTCTTGGCGAGCACCCGTTTTGAGGTTACCTCTGAGATGTCAGATGGTTCGAGGTGCACCTGCAGCGGTTGCGGGAAGCGGTCCATGAGGCGGGCCAGTTCCACCCGGCGGTCGTCGAGTCCACCGGTAAGCTCACCGAGCTTCTCCTGAGAAGTGACCACCAGCCAATGTCGGCCGCGTCCCTTGATGCCGAGTTGTTGGACAACTGCCTGCAGGTCAAGCATCTTCTGCACATCGCGAGCGACGAACTGGCCGACCTCGTCCACTACGAAGACGAGGGTGTGGCCGGGCTTCCGACGATCCATCAGCTCCGTGGCGCGCTCGGCGAGCTTGCCAGGGTTGATGTCTGCCTTGCCCTTCGCAGAGTCAGACCAGGAGTCGTTGTCTTGGTAGATGGCCGGGTTAATGCGGTGCATCGCTGCACTCGCCTCGGCGAGTGAAAAGGCAACTAAGTCCTTGCGGTCGTCCCACCGCTTGCCGGTTAGTTCGAAGAAAGCACTCTCAAACTCGTTAAGTTTTCCCTCGGCTTCCAAACTGATCTCGAGTTCTGCGAGATCGATGTCTTTCGCGTAACCCAGGCTCCCCAGCAGGAGTCGATACATGATCTCCGTCAGAGTCTGGTTCCCACTGCGAATGCCACGATCCGTCGAGACATCAAAGATCACAGAATGCACCGGGATTTTCTCGTTGATCTGCTTGAGTAACACCTGCACCTTGGTGTCAGCACGAGCACCGAAGCGCTCGCCGGCAGGAACCGCAACGATCTGTCGATTCTCGAGGGCGAGCCCAAGGATCTTGGCGAAGCTTGACTTACCCGAGCCAAAGAAGCCGGAGACCCAGACACCCACGCCGTCGCGGGGCTTGTTCGGCGTCTCGTTGAAGATGTCAAGAATCGAGGCGTAGTGACCAGCGATCGCCTTTGTTACCACGTACTCATCGATTTCGAACTTGATAATCTCCTCGTCAGTCTGGTCGACTTTGATGACCTCTTCGATCGGTCGTTCGACGTCGTTTGCGAAAAGGTCTTTGATGGAAGACGCGGTCATCTACACCCCTCAGTAGATCTTCGGTCGATAGTTGTGTTCGGCTTCCAGAACACCCATGAAACGTAGGCCCGCTGCGCCGTCAAGCGTGCCTGGGTAGAAGAGGACGGTCGGTACGACAACGCGGCCTTTGAGCTGTTCAAGCAGCGTAAAAGTTCGATACACAGGAAACAGAGCGCCGGCCCGATGAATGAAGACCACGTCGCGAAGGGGGTCAGGATCGCTCGGCATCCGCTCTGCCACCAAGTCATCGAGCGGCGCGTATTCGGAAAGTACTGCGTGGATCGTGTCCACGACTGTGGCGGTACCTTGGCGCTTCTCCGCCTGGAACCAATCCTCTAGAGGCTGAACCGAAGTCATAGCATTTTCAAGGCATTCGGCAAGCGAGATACGGGTGACGCGCTTGCCTGCTTGTTCGATACGAATCGCGAGGAGGGAGAGCTCCTTTCGGAGTTCAAGCTCATCATGAGGGTCGTAACGGAACAGGGCATACGGCATATCGTGGTATGCGCTGATAGTCGGCCGTGGATCAGATCTCAGCAGGACGGGTTCGAGATGTCTGGTCAGTCGGTGTTGCCAATCGCTCATGCCACCAAACCTTCGGCGTACCTAAGTGGTGAATCGACGGCCATCGCCAGCTGCACCAGTGTGCCCGCGGTTTCGAACTCAACTTCTCGGAACTGATGGAGGCGAAATAGTTCGCGCATCACCTCGTCGTCGTCCATCAGGAACATTCGCCAGTCGGCCGACTCGAGCATCCTCTGGGGACTGCCCTCCTCATACTCGAGGCAAGCACGTATCAAGTAGGAGAAACTGCGGTCTGGCAGACGGAAGTGTGTGAACTCCTTCACCGCACCACCGCTGACCAACCCGAAGTCGGCGGCCATCTTAAGCAACCCGGTCGCCACCCGTTTGACCGTGGAGGCGGTCCACTGATGCTCAGTCTGGCCGCCGCGGCTCTCAACCCCCGCTAGATACTCGTAGAGGTCATCAGGGTGTATTCGGTAGACACCGCGCTGGTAGGCCTCGAACAACCAGGTGATCAGGAAATCGCGGTATAGGAATTCGTCGCGAGTTATGTGCCAAAGCAGGATTGGCTTCCACTCGTCTAGCGGAAAGCCACCCTGCGCGAGGACCGCAAGTGGGCGGTCGCGATCATCGGGATCCAGCCGCCGATTGAGTACCTTGGCAACGTCACGAAGCCAGTTGGCGCTCTGGGCCCCGATGTAGTTCTCATCACGCAGCCGGTCGAGATTCGCCTTCTTCGATTGCTCGAAGTCCCACTGCGCCAGCACCTCATAAGTTTCGGGGATCATGGCCCCTTTGATCACCGTAAAGGACGAGACAACATGCCGACGGTCCGCCGCGCTCATACGTGCGCGCCCCATGGCTGGTAAGGCACGGCGGGGTTCCCCTTCTCGCCGCGCGCGAACCCTAGAGCAAGTAGGGCGAAGTCGTCTACCGAGCCGGTGAATCCAGCCGGAAGAGCAACGGCGCGCTGTTCCGCGGAGCGCTTCAACCGGTTGAGCTGATCAAGCTGGCTGGGGCTGACAAGCTCACGCGTACTGAGTTCGTGGGCGAGGTCGATCGAACATTTCTCGAGATCAGCAAAGAATGGCTCCCACTCGTCCCTTTGATCGATCCAGCTGGACCATGCCTGGTCGAAATCATCTTCGAGCCCTCCCGGCAGGTGCCACAACGTCACAGAATTCGGTGGACTGTACAGGTCCCGGCAGCGTTGAGCTGCGACAGCGAACACGGACCGAGCTTGAGCGAAGCGGTATGTACGAGGAAAGCCGCGGCGCAAGACTGATGCTCCCATCGAACCTAGCTGGCCGTTTGTGTTCCACCAGCCGGAAAGGTCCATTTCACCGACGCGTGCGACGACGAGACGGAGCTTTAGCAAATAGCCCAGGTCAGTCACGCACTAGCCACCACCTGCTCGAACATCAGAGCCAACCTACCAGCGACATTAAAGCTTAGGGCCAAGTCTCGGACGCGCGTTTTGATCCGCGACCCGGTCCAACGTTCGAAGCATCTCCGTGCCCAGGGAATCCCATTGGTGGCCGGGTAAGATCACCATCTGACCGCAACACATGTGGGAACTCCGGCGGCGCTCTCGCCGTGGATGCGAACATGAGGTTTCTACGTGGTTCGCGTGGGGTTATTTAAATGATCGTGGAAACCGCAACTGTGGAGGGGCCGGCATGGTGCGCCCCCGGGCTCACTACTCGAAGCGGCGTCTATCCGCTGGCTGTCGAACAACCAGTGATGAGCATGGTCAGCCTGCTGGTGCCAGGCGTAACGACGCTGACCACCATCGCTCGATACTTCTCGCTCTACTGGGCGTTGGCCGACTTTGCCGATTCACACGACTACGACGTGACAGCTTGCCGCGCGTTGATCAGGAACGCGGAGGTCGCCTTGGCTTGGGCGTCGGCGTCTGATCCCGAGACCGGCGACCTAACCGGTGGCAGGAACATGCACGGCGCTGATACGGTGCACCGCCTTCTGCGCCAGGGCCGCGATAACAAACTAGCCGACGTCGGGGCTGGTTCGTATTCGACGCGACCGTGGGGCTACTGGTCGCAATATCGAGGGTCGAGCTTGCTACTCAAGATCGCTACCGCCGATCGCAATGCGATTCGGCGCGGGCCACGACTTTGCCCTGACCCGATCTTGCAGATGTTCGAGCCGCTACTCCAATTTTGTGCGCACCGAACGCCGGCCGCCGAGGACGTACCAAAGTTTGCGCATTTGACCACGATCAACCACAACGCCGCGGACGTCACTCCCCTCGGCGAGTTGCTCACCGCAAGCCGGCAGGGAAGCCACAGACCCGACGATTGGCTGTCCACAGATCAGATGCGAAGGTCGACTCTGCGGATACTCGCGCGCTCCGCCCAGCTCTGCCCGAGTCCTAGGGGCTGGCGGTTCACTCTTGCTGACGCCGTGGCCTACGGCGACCACGTTGACAGCGACCCGGTCCTCATCGAAGAACGTCGTCAATCCCAGGCGTGGCGTGGGCTGCTTCTTCGCCATCATTCGGTCGGGGCGTGGCGAGTTCTCTGGTCTGCACTCGTCGACGAAGTGTTAGGTGCTCATGAGCCCATGAGCCGCGAAGAACTCCACGACTGGATCCGCGCCAACGTGGGATCTACCACCGTTTCGGCGTTCGTTAGTGACTTGCCGCCCGTGAACGTGGGCGGCCAGCCTGCAGCAGCCGAGGATCAGGTCCTCGCCAACCACGCACCGGTCGAAGCATCGATCGCGATACTGCTTCTGGGCGCACAGCGGGTCGATCACCTCGACGGCGAAGTGTTAGATGCGTTCTCCGGAGGGTCGGCGCGCCGCCGACTCTTCCTAGACCCGTATTGGGTCGCTGGTCAGTACTCCGACTATAAATCTCGAACGCTAGGCGACTTTTCGTGTGCGCTCGTCGATGACATGCTCGCGCAGTCGCATCGTGTGGCACTACGCAAGATGCGTGTCGAGAGCAACGGCCAGATGGTGCTACCGACAAAGCTTCACGAGCGAGAAGGCAGCTGGTTCGCGGACAGCGCAGAAGGTTCGGGGAACATTGGCATACGAGCCCATGAACTTGGTCAGATCTGCACGCAGCTCGGGATTTTTAGGCAAATTGACGCTCTCCCAGAGGTGACTGAGGCTGGCCGCGAATTGTTGAGGCTACCCGAATGACTCACGTGCGCTTTGATTTTCAATCACCACTCACATTGATTCGCCAATGGCAGCAACGTATCGACGGTGCTCGGCTCCTCGAGGTACTTATCACCGGGTACACGCTTGATCTTGTGTTCTTCGAGAAGCGCTGCGTCTCGCTAGCGCGCGGACTCGGAGCGCGCATCACCGTTCTGGGCGACGCGCATCAGGCGGTCCACGATCCGGCCGATGTCCGTCACGCTGGTATGTCATATCAACATTCAAACGCCAGCTGTCGCGGTGCATTTCATCCCAAACTTGCCGTTCTTATTGGAGAGGAAGACGTCTGGGTATCGATTGGCTCTGGCAACCCAACTACGTCCGGTTGGGGACACAATGATGAGCTTTGGCTGGTTCTGAAAGCCAGCCGTCATCGAGGCCCTGTGGCACTGCGAGATTTGGCCGTGTGGCTCCGCACCCTTCCTCAGAATGTAGCGATGCCATCTTGGATCGCCTCGACCGTCGATGAGGTGGCGGAGATGCTCGTGCCAGAGGTCGCCGACGATTCGTTGGCAGAGTTGCGAATCATCGGCAACCTCGACCAACCACTAGTTGAGCAGCTACCGGTGCAAGTGGTGGATTCACTACGACTATCCGCGCCGGTTCTTGACGTGGAGTCGGCGGCGGTGCGTGCGCTCATCAAGCGATTTGATCCGACTGAGGTGATCGTTGGAGTGCAGCCGACCTTCAGCAGCTACCATGGAGCAAGCTTGGCGGATGCGATCGCGCAGGTAGCGAACGCGCAGATTCGCGCTCTCTCCGAGTCTGACCGACGCATTAGCCACGGAAAGCTCGTGGAATGGGCTGTTGGACAACACATCACCGCCATGGTGGGCAGCCCCAACCTCAGCTACGCGGCGTTGTTGTCCAGTACTCAACAGGGCGGGAATTGCGAACTCGCAGCAATCTTTCCTGTCTCGCAATCACTACTTCCAGAGGGCACCAGCGTCGCTCTGGATACGCTTCGATCGCGGTCAACGATTCCACCCAGGGCGGAATCTCGACAGTTCCCGCCGGTAGTCTTGCTAGGAGCTCGCCGATCCGACCAAGGCATCGCCGTCGAGCTGCTGGCCAATACGACGGCGGCGATCGTAATCGAAACGTCTCCCGACGGCAGCCCCGGAACTTGGCAGCAATGTCACGTCATTCGGCCTAACGCGCTTCACCAGCGCGAACATCTGACCGCTCATTTTCAAGCCCCGGAGCGAAGTGGTGCAGCAGTGCGCGCGATCGTCGACGATCCCGAGCGACCGTTCCTCACGTCCGCCGTCTTTCTCACTGACACGCTGAAATGCTTGCCACGCGACGTTGATTCATCGGCGCCCCGGCTTCGCCAACAATTTAGCGATGTCTTCAGCGACGAAAACCTCCTCAAGCGATTCGAAGCTGATCTTCTTCGGCTGCTGGCGGAGAACGCGGCCTACCGAAGTCAATCACCTTCTCTTCGGCCGATCCAGCGCCGGCAGGCCACGGCGTCTGACACTGACCGGTGGACCTTGTGGCTGCAGGGAGCGGAAGCCACGATTGGCCCAAGCCTCACGGCTGCATTATTCCCTTTCATGTCGGCTGGCACCGCGGCAAAGCCCGTGCGGCTGCAGCAATGGGACGTCGACCTCGGCGGCAAAATCGAAGACGTCGCCGAGGACGAAAATCCTGAGGACATCGATCCGATTTCTGAAGAGGACGAATCCAACGGGCGTCCACCGCCCGCCATACCGAACGCGCTGCATCAGAAGATGCGCCGGTTCGCGGCGAATCTGACCAAGAGTGTCCACGCGTCACCGCGCCCAAGTCTTGAACTGAGAATGCTAGTGGTTCAGCTGATCTTGGACCTGCTCGCTGCGGGTATCTGGGGACCCGACGACGACTCTTGGCGAACGGTATTGGGCGAAGCGCTCGTCACGCTTCCTCCCGACGAAGACGAAGTGGTTCCTGACCGCGCGCTAGATTTCCTCGGCTCCTTGGCTGCCGTAGGTGTGGCGCTCCTCGGCCAGGGCGCATCGTTATACGGTGGCCGACCTGAGGATCTGGTGCTTCGACGTACGTGGGAAGTGATTGAGCCCTGGGTAGCCGTAGCCGAACTTGAGTTGAGCGCACAGTATTTGTATCAGCCGGCGCAGAGCTATACCCGGGTTGCTGGATTGGCTGGTGTAGAGACCGTAATCGCACTGGCCAAAGAATCCGTGCAGGATCCACGCGCCCCAACCCGCGCAGCCCTTAACGAGAGAGGGTGGGACGTCGAGTTCCATGACGGCGCATGGGTTGTAACAGCACCAGGGCCCATCCCCCGGGTGATGGCGGGCAAAGTCGCAACTCTCATCGGCGAATTCGAAACGACTTGCGCGGTACTCGTTGAGACCGCTAGCGGCAAGTGCGCTCTCTTGCGTGACGGTCAGACGATCGCCCTCGCCGAGAAAGGTCATTGGAAGTTCGACCGCCTCCGGTCCTCGGTTAGCACACCGAGTTCAATGCTCAACGACGGCCCGTTGCGGACGGAGGCGTACCGACTGAAAGCGCCCCCGACCGTGATCGTCGACCTTGCCGGCCGTATTGGGGTGAATCTTGCACACATCAGAGCGTTCCTTTCGCACGGTGACAGCGTCTGATAATCCCGTTCGCCACTGTCCAGTGAACGTCTTGAATGCCCCGCTGTCAGAAACCGGTCGTCTGAGGCCCGCTCGACGCCGTGCTCGCGAGCCGACCGAGCCACCGGGATGTCGACCCATCATTACCGGGAAGTGCCCAGGGCACAGAACTATCCCGTCGCTGGCAGGCGCAGATGCGGCGGCAACTCGACGATCACCTCGGCGCCGGGCTCGAGTTCATCCGCCGGCCCGAGGTCACGCAGTACACGGCGGCCTCAGGTGATGGGAACTGTCGAGCCGGGCGGACGACGAGAAAACCGGAGTGCCATCGCTATAGGTGCGATATTACCGGCTTCGCCGTCATCGTTAGCGATGGCGGGCTGGTCATGACCTTCATCAAAAAGGCGATCGAGCGCGCCGAACACCTCGCGCAGGTGATCGTGAATCCGGTCGCGGTCGGCGTCGGTGAGCATGCCCTCGTAGGCCAGCACACTGACCCGGTCTGCGACAGCGTGCAGGTGCACCCAGCCGGTTCGTAGCCGTAGCGGATCCTGTCGCGGGCCTGGTTGATGTCCATTTGCTTTCCTTTCACCCGCCGCCCGGGGGCATCTTCGGTGGTGCGCGGCTCATTTAGTTGTGGTGAATCTCTTTCGGCTGAACGATATTCCCTGCCAATGATTTGAATAATGTTCTCTAGTTACTATTGACTTTCCTATTGACGTACCCAATAGGATCAAGGGGCCTGGTGGGGTGGGATTCGATAAATACTTGTGTTACACCCCAAATACCCTGAGCACCCCAAGCATCTTGCGAACCCTAAACACCCTCCGCACCCAGCAGACCCTGCGCACCCTGTAGACGCTCAATTACGCGTTCCCACATCACTTGCCCGCGGGGGTCTGCGTACCGATCCGGGTACGCGACCACGGAGACGTCCGTACCGATCTCCAAGTCCCCCAGAACATCACGCGATGCCTTAGTCATGGCGGCTCTGGTAGTGGTTACCACATCGCCGATCTCGCCGATGTCCCCCTCCACCAACAGTGCATCATGGATGGGCGCACACACAGCGACACATTGTTCAACGGCAAGGCAGCACGACAACCGCAACATCTCTGCACCATTCGCCTGCATCGGGTAGTTACGCAGCGCGGTAGGTCGGGCATTGTCGGTTATGTGGATCGGCCAGCCGAAGACGGTCGACAGCCGCCCGGTGAGGATGCCCACGTCGATCACGTGCTGGGCCCAGTCCCAAAATGTCGGAAACGCGGCGGCCAACTTCCGCAGCACGTCCTGGGCTTCAATCACACTCAATCCGGTCCGGACCGCGAGGGTTTTCGGGCCCATACCGTAGTTTGTACCGAGCACCACCGTCTTACACACATCTCGAATGGCGGCGTGGGTGGTTTTAGTTGCGTCCGGAGGAGCCAACCCAGATCGCCTAGCGAAAGTCAGGTATGGGTCGCCGGATTCCACAGCATCGCGCAAACCCGAGTCCCCCGACAACGCCGCGGCGATCGCCACCTCCTGACTGCTCCAGTCGATGTAGGCGAGCGCCCGCCCCGCTGGAGGCTTGATCAGGCCGCGCAACCAAACGGCTGGGCCAAAGATGAACTTGGTGTTGGAGGGTGTGTTCCGCCCCGTGCGCGCGCCGAACGGCGACAGCATGGTGCGGTTACGCCCGTCCGGGCCGACCGCGATCTCTTCGAGCCTCATCTCGCTGAGCGCGTGACGAAGTTCTTTCAGGGGAGCCAACTTCGGATATGTCTTCGTCATGTCGCGGAACGTATCCTGGTCGAGCTGTAGGCGGCCGGTAGCGGTCAGAGGCCACGCGATTCCCTCAGCCTCAAGCCACGACGCGAAAAGGCCAGCCTTGAAAGTCGTGCCCTCATACACGCCGTAGTCTTTGTCGATGTCGGCGATCAGCCCGAGCTTGATGTCACCCCAATGGCGCCGCAACATCTCGATGGTGGGTACGTCAATCGGGATTCCAGTGTGCTCCATGCGCGCGACCGCCGCGGTATACCGGCCGCGCAGCAGTGCTTGGCCGAAGCCTTGGCGGGTTCGCCGGATACCGTGAAGCATCCGGGCTAGAAGTGGCCCCAAGCAGTCGACATCAGTCGCGCAGTAGTCGAGAATGTCACGCCGCTCCGACTCGGTCCACGGTCCGCCGCGCAGCACCAAGTCGCGCATGTACTTCTTTTCGTCGGAGGTAATGCTAGGGATGCCGTGATGACTGAGCGCGCCGAGCAGGCCGCGACCGATAGGGAGGGCCAGCCCGTTAGTTTCGGCGCGGAACTCTACGTACAGGTCCAGGATTCTTGCCGGGAGCGGCCAACCCAAAGCCAAGAAGCACGACAGTTCAGCGGGTGCGTAGTACGCGACGAACAACACGTCGGCGTCGGTCCGAAACGGCGGCGTGTCCCCAAAATCGTCTTGCCATAACCGGATCGATCGACCAGAGACCAGTTCGTTCGCGACCAAGCACACCGGCGAGGGCCGGGCCCCCGACTTCGAAATGGTGTACTCGAAGTCGGCGGCCCAGATCTCGTTATAAGGAAGGTCGAACATTTCAGATCTCCCCGGCAAGCTCCCGCAGCACAGGATGGTCGATGGAGCTGACCAGCAGATCGCCCTTGAACGCCAGCCGCAGCAGATCGTCCAACGGTTTATCCGGCCATTGCGGGTCACCCAGGTCGCCCTTGGCGCGAAACAGTTCATAAGCTCCGAGATCGCGTTTGCCTTGCATCTTGACCCACAAACTCTTGGCGTGCTCGGCCACTTCCAACCCGGATTCGTGCCAGCGCCGGCCAAGGCGATTATCCGAAGCCGGCAACCGGGCGGGCCACAGAAATATGGTGCCGCGCTTGTTGATACAGGTGAAGATGCGCACGGGCTTTAGTTCGTCCAGGAGGTCTGCGCGAAATTCCTCGGTCACCCAGTAGACCTCGCGGTCCATGTCGTCATCGCGCTCTAGCACGAACCAGTCCACCGTCATCTGGGGATCAGGGTGGACGCGGAAGAACTCATTGCGCCCCGGGCGCCGCACCGGGATGGTGAGCGTGATCTTCTCGACGTCGATGTGCTCCAACGACGCCGATCGCAAGCGTTCGGTGTCGAACGGGTCGATCGGTTCGTTGCCGTCGCCCCGGTCAGCCGACGAGACGGCGCGGATCTTTGCAACCATTTGTTAAACTACTTTCTGTAGTAGAGACGTTGGGGGCCACTGCCGGCGCCCGGTAGTGGCCCTTGACTATCTAGGTAGCTGAGTCGTAGTCGTCGCGATCGCCGACCCCCCTTCCAAGCTCGACGGCGCAGAAAGAGCCGGCCGGGGATGGGTTCGGGCAGCTCGGCAAACAGATGCCTTTCGGCTGGCCGCAGTTCACACAACGGGGCCTGCATTCGTAGTGGGAAGCACCCTGACCACACATAACGGGTCGGCCGCAAATGGTGCAGAAGACCCTACGTCGACGCCGGTGGCTCGCGGCGGGTTTCACTGTCGCCTTCAGTGAGTTGCTCATAGTCCGGTCTTGTTCTGTCTCCATTGGATTACGCGGTGGCTGCCGCGCTTAGCCTTTCCACGTAAGCTGCCAAGCTTTTCGAGGTGACGAACGACCGGCGACCGATGTTGACTTTCACGAGGTCGCCCCTCTTGATCAGTTCGTAGACGGTCGTGCGGCTGGTGTCGCCGAGCTCCGCTTGCACGCCCGGAATGTCGATGAGTAAGGGTCGGTGTTCTGTGTCCACGGCCTCTCCCGAGATGTTTTGTTTGTCGGCGACAGCCCGTGTCCGGGTTGCCATAGCGTTGACGCTAGGGATGCCGCTATGGGACCATCAACAAGGTCACCGATTTTTTCCGTGGCATACCCAAGGGAGCCGTTGGAGGGACGTTGCCTTTCGCGCTGGGTCCTGCGCCGATGTTTATAACCACAGGGATCGCGTTCCGCGGCACCACCGGCGAAGCGACCTACAGCGGCACCGCCGACGTGGTCGTTGGTGACCAGGCCATCCCACGCAAGATTTTGTTCAAGTCCGGTGGCGATCCGCAGCCGTGGCTGACGATGGGCATCGAAGTCCTCAACGGCATCCCCGAATGTGTCTATCTCGAGCTCGACGCCGAGGACGCCGGCGTGGTGCGCGGCAAGCACCTGACGCTTATTCGCCTCGAGGAGTGGATCACTCACATCGTCGCCGGCTGCGCGCGCAAAGTGGAGCGCACACCGACCGGCGCAGCACTCACTGTCGGGCCGGTGACCCGGGAGCAGGTGAAAGTTGTTGCGCGGATGCAACATCGCCGCCGCGACCCAAACGACCGTGAGCTACTCGAACAGGTTGCGGCAATCTACAAAGACAATCCCAGCGCGCCGGTGGCCGCCGTCATGCGCGCGATGGGGATGTCGCGGCGCACCGCAGCACGGTGGGCCGGCCGGTGCAGCGACAACGGGCTGCTGCCAAAGGTGCAGCGGAAAGGACAGAAGCGGCTATGAGCAAGCGACAGCAACTACCGCCGCAGATCAAAAAAGTTCAGGTGACCGACCGCCGCAGCGGCAAAACGGTACTGCGGTACGAGCTGACGGTCGACGCCGGCCGCGACCCGGAATCGGGTAAACGGCGCCAGATCCGGCGGCGGTACGCCACTGAGGCCGCAGCGCGCGCCGAACTCGCCTCCGTGCAGGCCGGCGTGACCGCGGGCACCTACGTGCACTCAAGCCGGCTCACCGTGGACCAGGCGTGCGAGGCGTGGCTTGCATCAAAACACTCACTCAAGGAATCAACATTGGTTGGGCATCGGTCCAAGCTCGCGGCGCTGTGCGACGAAATCGGCCACATCGAAGTTCAGAAGCTGTCGAAAGCCGACCTAGACACACTGGTGGGCCGACTGCGTCGCGGTGAAGTCGAAGGCCGCAAGAAGAAGTGGACCCCGCGGTCAGTGAACTACATGCTGTATCTGTGCTTAGCGGTCCTCGATGATCAGGTGAAACAGGGCAACGTTGTGCGCAACGTCGCCCGCCTAGTTGACCGGGTGGCCGGCGACCCGAAACGCTTCCGCACACTCACCGATACAGAGATGTTCGCGATCCTCGATCACCAGTGTCGGGATCGGCATCTGTGGGCGTTGGCGCTCTACGGGTTGCGCCGCGGAGAGATCGCCGGCCTGCGGTGGCCCCACGTCGACCTGAAAGCCAAGACCGTCAGCATCCTGGAGAACCGGGTCACCATCGGAAAAGAGATCGTCACCGGCACCCCGAAGTCGAAGGCCAGCGCCCGCACGCTGCCGATGCCTGACGAGGTGGTGGATCTGCTGCGGGCCGCCCGCAAACGACAGGCCGAAGAGCGGCTGGCGTTCGGTGAAGGATACGGGCCGGGCGAACATGTGGCCTGCGATGAGATGGGCCGGCCGTACCATCCGAACCTGCTGACGTCCCGGTGGGGCCGGATGCTCGACGAGTTGGGTATCGAGCGGGTGCGGCTGCACGACGCCCGGCACAGCTGCGGCACATTGATGCACCTACGCGGGGTGCCGATCGCGGTGATCGCCGCGTGGCTGGGACACGCCAGCGCAGCGTTCACGATGGCGGTCTATGCGCACAGCCAAGACGACGCCTTGAAGGGCGCCGCGAGCAGTTTCGGTCGAGTTGTGACAACTCGTGACACTGAGACGGGCCCGCAGGGTTGAACCAAGTAGGAGAACCGCGTCTCACCAGGCATTTTACGGTGGGGCGGGCGGGGCTCGAACCCGCGACCAACGGATTATGAGTCCGCGGCTCTAACCGACTGAGCTACCGCCCCTCTGGCCAACTAGCTGCAGAAGCCCCTTCGGCACCGGGCGTTGCCGGCGGCCACGTGAAGGTCCTTCTACACGAGGTAGAGAGTAGCGCCCGCCAAGTCAGCGGTAAGGCAGCACGTCGGCTTGCGGCTATCGAGCCAGCCCGTCCGCGTTTATGCCCCCAGCGGCCCCTGGTCGGGGACACCGACCGCCACTGCCGCATATGCCCGGGCCAGCTCCTCCACCACCTGCTCGGTCAAGGTGTGGGCGGCCGCGTGCTTGTCGAGGATGGCGATGATCGCCCCGAACAACGATTCTGCGGCGTCGTGCTGCGATTGCTTTGCTGTCATAGTTCTGCTCGTACCGCCTCTCGCTGGTCATCGCCCGTTAAGCATTGGCAATCATGGTTGCACGTCCGGCGGTGCCGCGCCTGCTCGTCAGGTGAACTGACCATCCGGGCCGATGCTTTGCCGCTGGGTGCGTTCAGCAGCATCATGGCCTTAGGCGACCGTGATCGTGTTGCTGGCATTCGCATCACGTCGGATGTCAATTTGACGGCCTCGGCCCGAAGAAGTGTCAGCGCATGCCTCGGCTACATCGACGTCGATGCGGGACCGCGACAGAGTCAACGCATCCACCGATTGGAAAGCCGCCTCGCGCCCGGCGGTGATGTCTCGCAGTATTCGGTGTCGTCGAGAGCAGTTCAGAGCCGCCAACTTCCGGTGCCGCCGTCGCGCACATCTCGAACCCCTGATCAGAAGGCGGCCCGCTTACTTCGCCGACTGATCCTTCAACTCGCAGACCACCTGTTCACCAGCAGTAGTGAGGCCGAGCCAGATTGTGAAATCCCAAGAATAACGTTCGTCATGGTGGTCGACATAGAGTGCGCGAATGCGCTCAACGGTCTCGGCGGGCGAAAGTCCCCAAGAGTCAATCCGCTCGTCAGAACCTCCGACTATCGCCCCGACCTCGATTAACCCGTCGTCCAGGAGCGACCGAATCGTGCGAAGTACCCATTCCCGTCTGGGCTCATCCGGGACGCTTCTGTCTTCGAGCGCGGTGACCGTCGCGACGTGTGCCATCGGCAAGCAATTACCGCCTTCCGCATCGATCAGAATCCGCGTGCGTAGGGGAGGCACCGAGTCGTTCTCAGCGCGGTGGGCTTCCCCGTCACCTTCGTCCGGTCTTGTCATCTTCTGGCCTTCCCTCCGACCGAGATCGAACGCGCACTTGTTCCCGTATGGCCGGAGAGTAGCCACAATCAGCAACCACATCAGTTCACTTCGATGTTGATGCGCTTGGCTCATTGGTTACGGAGCGTCGCACTGCGGACACGGATCGGCGTATCGCCGAGGCTCGGTAGTAGGAGGCGGATACCGACGTGTCCCAGGCGGTGGAAGTTGCGTGGTCGGGGTGTATCGATGAAATTCCGGGATGTCTGACGGACGCACCGGAAGGCCTTCGGACTGGTCTGCGTCCCAAAGGATGGTCTCCGGATCACCAGGATGAGGGAAGTCGGCCGACATTCGGCCCTCGTCGAGATCGAGGAGGTAGTAATACCGCACTGCGTCGTCCAGCGACAGCCACGGACCCGGATCAATCAGTGACTCTCGCGTGTCGCGCACCAAGCCCCAGGTGATCGTGTTCGGCGGAGCTGTGTAGACGAGGTAAATCATGGGTCCCTCAGCCCACGCATGCGAGACAAGAAAGGGATTACTACCGAGGCTGTTCTCCTCGTCGATGTGCCGCAACAGATTTCGCAGGACCTTGGCGGCGAACACCTTCTGCTCGTCGGTGCTCTCAGTTGATTGGCACATTTTTGCTCACCCATGGCGGAGCCATCGTCCATTTCGGTGCTACTTCAACCACTCCGCTTCCGCCCGGAAGAGGAAACATCGTGATAATCCCTTTCTGACCGCCGTCTGGCACACCGGCACGCCCTTCCGTGGTATCAACCACAATTCTCATCGTCAAACGCTCACCGGTGTCCTCACAATGATCTCCGAAGGGGAAGCCGTGCGCACAGTGTGTGCGGTTGATGGGCACTTCGTAAATAAGCTCTCCAGGCCGCTTGGAAATTGGGCGACTGTGCGAGATAAGGTCCTTGAAAACGTTTACGTTCGTTATGTTGTGCTTCCAGTAGATCTTGTCCCAACCGAAGCCTTGTTTGCCGTTGTAGTAGCCGCGGCGCAGCACGACCTTGTTGCCGTCAAGGTCCGTGGCAGTGGCGACCACTTCATTGACGGGATAGGGCGTTTGCGGCGCGGGACCAGGAGGTTGCGGCGTCGGTGTCGGCGCTTCGGGCGGCTTCGCTCCGTAACCGGCAGCCCGTACGCCGTTATGGGCGAACGCGCGGTCGCCGACGCCGGACATAGTGGTCGAAATGCGTGCGCTTACTTCCTGATCTCGCTTTACCAACTCCGTCGAGCGCCGCCAGATCTTGCCTATCAATGCTTCCGCTTCGCCTTGTCGAGCCGCATGAAAAGCAGGCGAACCTCCGACGTAGCGGTCGGAAATTGAAAAGTCTTCGCAGATATCGAAGCCGGCCTCACGGGCGTCCGCGACGGCGTATTGCAATTGTGAGCGGGCGGCGGTCAGATCCGATGCCCCGCCGCGAGCAACTTTGGCCGCCTCCTGCAACCGGTCGACCACTGCGCTGGTGGTCATCAGGTCGCCATGGGTCGCGCTCCGCACTCGGTCAGCGGCCAAGCCCTGCCAGTCAACCGACAGCGAGTCCTGCAGAACTTGGCTGGCCACTCCATAGGACTGCGCAGCGACGGCCTCCCAGTGCTCGGCCCCTTCGGTCAGGTGCTCAACCGGCCAGTCCAGCAGGGTCGACAGGCCAGGCGAGGATTCGACGATTGCCATAGCTACACGTCGACGGCACCCAACTCGTCTGCTGAGCTGGCCTCATTGGCGAGATAACTTCGACCGGCTTCAACAACCTGAGTTGCGCGATCCCGCACCTGGGTTGCCAGTGCGTGTACGAAAGCCGCCGCACCGGCGTGGGCCGCCACCACCACAGCGGCACTCGGCTGACACGACAGCCCTAGCTGAGCAGGGGGCGCCGAACCGTTCAGCTCGCTGACCAGCCCATGCCATCCGCTGGCCATCGTCTGCACAGCAGCGGTATTCGCGCGCAGTTGCTCCGGCATGACGGCAGCGTAACCGCAACCCGCGGCAGCGTCAGTTCACCCGAAGCTATTGCGCCTGGCTCACTGAGGACATATGGAAATCTGGGATCCGCAACGACGGCATCGCCGCCCGCGTCGCCCAGTCACCCCACTCCCGCGGCAGCGTCACCTCGCTGACACCGGCCTCGCTGGCGCGTCGCAGCAGATTCAGCGGGCTTTCGTTGAACCGAAAGTTGTTGACCGCGGCCGTCACTGCGCCGTCCTCGACCAGGTAAACCCCGTCGCGGGTCAGGCCGGTCAGCAGCAGCGTCGTCGGATCGACCTCGCGGATGTACCACAGCGTCGTGAGCAGCAGCCCACGCTCTGTGGAAGCGACCAGCTCGGCCAAACCCGCTGTGCCACCGGTCATCAGCACATTGTCCGCGGCCACCGCCACCGGCGCGTCGAATTCCGCTGCGGCCGCCCGCGGATAGACCAGCGCGTTGATCGTGCCGTCGCGAATCCAATCGACCCGGTCGATGTCCATCCCGTTGTCGAACACCGACACCGCCTCCGACGAACTGCTGGTCGCCACGAACGGCGACGACTCCAGTCCTGTCGCAAACGGATCCGAGTACAGCGTCAACGGCAGATCGGTGAGCCGCTCCCCCACCCGGGTTCCGCCGTCAGGTGCGGACAGCGCGGTGCGGCCTTCCTGCGCGCCGCGCCCGCTCATCGTCCACCCGAGATAGATCATCATGTCGGCCACCGTTGACGGCGGCATGATCGTCTCGTACCGCCCGGCCGGCAGCTGCACCGTCCGCTGCGCCCAACCCAGCCGCGTCGAAAGCTGCTCGAGCAACGAATCTGTCGGCACCGCAACGAAATCCGGTGTGCCGACACCCGCCCACGCGCTGGCGCCGCCGCGCTTCGCGTTGATCTCCACCGTGCCGGTCGGCTGGGTGTAGCGCCGCCGCAGCCCCGTCGATGACGCCAGAAACGTCGTCTCCAACCGGTGAAAGGCAAAGCCGTACAACTGGTCCGCACTTCGGAAGCCACGGCTCAACGACCCGGCCACATCGCCGAAGACCTCAGCCCCTGTAGAAGGCACCGGCGCATCCCAGTCGTCGGGCACACCGGCAGCGGGCAGCAACGGCGCGGCATCTCGGGCTTCGCGCGCCGAACGCGCCGCATCAGCAGACGCCGCCACCAGATCCCCGATCGAGGCGGGATCCACCTCAGCCGATCTCAGCGAGGCGACGCGAACAGTGTCGCCCTGGTGCACGAAGGAGATCACCGTGGTGGTGCGGCTGATCGACTGTCCGTTGGTAGTCATCGTGTTGTTCGCCCACCGCAGTGACGCCTCGGACCGATCGGTGATCAGCACGACCGTGTCGTCCACACCGGTAGAGCGGGCAGCATCCAATGCCAGCTCCACTGCCTGCTGCGCGCTGATCACAGCCCACCCTCGGCCCGGGTGTTCAGCACGTTGACGCCGCGGAACAACGCCGACGGGGAACCGTGGCTGACCGGGGCGACCTGTCCGGGCTGGGCCTTGCCGCAGTTGAAGGCACCGCCCAGCCGCCAGGTCGACGCTCCGCCGACGGCTTCCATGGAATTCCAGAAGTCGGTGGTGGTGGCCTGGTAGGCGACGTCGCGCAGCTGTCCGTCCAGCCGGCCGTCGCTGATCTTGAAGAACCGCTGACCGGTGAACTGAAAATTGTATCGCTGCATGTCGATTGACCAGGACTTGTCACCGACGATGTAGATGCCGTCCTCGACCCGGCTGATCAACTCGTCGGTGCTGACGTCATCGGGGCTGGGTTGCAGCGAGACGTTGGCCATCCGCTGAATCGGCACGTGATGTGGCGAGTCGGCATACGAGCAGCCGTTGGAGCGGGGCTGGCCGAGCCGCGGCGCGAACACCCGGTCGAGCTGATAGCCGACGAACAGCCCCTCGCGCACCAGATCCCAGCTCTGGGCGGCCACTCCCTCATCGTCGTAACCGACACTGGCCAAGCCGAACTCGACGGTGCGATCGGCGGTCACATTCATCACCGGCGAACCGTAGCGCAGACTGCCCAGCTTGTCCGGCGTGGCGAACGACGTCCCGGCGTAGGCAGCCTCATAGCCGATCGCGCGGTCGTATTCAGTTGCATGCCCGATCGATTCGTGAATGGTCAGCCACAGATTGGTTGGATCGATCACCAGATCCTTGGGCCCGGCGGTCACACTGGGCGACTTGACCTTCTCGGCCAGCAGTGACGGCAGCTGGGCGAGTTCGTCGGACCAGTTGCACACCTCGTCGTCGGCCACCGCCTCCCAACCGCGGCCCATCGGCGGCATCAGCGTGCGCATCGAGTCGAATCCGCCCCCGCCGGCGATCAGCGTCACCGCCTCCTGCCGCGACAGCACCCGTACCCGCTGCTGGGTGATCGACGAGCCGAAGGTGTCGGCATAGAACGTCTGCTCCTTGACCGCCATCAGCCCGGCCGACACATGGTCGACCCCGTCGGAGGACAGCAACCTGCCCGAGTAATCCTCGAGCACGGCGAGCTTCTCCGCGCTGGGCACGTCGAATGGGTCAATGGCGTAATTCGACACCCAGGTGGCGTCGGCGTATACCGGTTCAGCGGCCAGCTCGACCCGCTCGCCGTTCAGCTGTCGCAACGTCGAAGCCACCTGCACGGCCCGCCGTGCGGTGTCGGCGGCGACGTCGCCGGACAGCTCAGCGTGCGAGGCGAAGCCCCACGTGCCGTCGACGATGACCCGCACCGCCAGACCCAGCTCGCGGTCGACGACGGCGGTCTGCAACTCGCCGTCGCGCAGCTGAATGCTCTCGGTGAGGATGCGGTGAACCCGCAGGTCGGCGTGGCTCGCCCCGGCCGCGGTGGCCGCCGACAGCGCGGCGTCAGCTAATTCGTGGCGGGGCAGATTGAGGAAGTCCGAATCGATCCCCCGGTTCGGTGTCACCACTCCACCGTATCGACCGGCTTTAATATCCACATGTCGAGCCGGGATCCCCGCACCACTGCGCTCGGGTATGCGTTGCTCGCACCCAGCTTGTTCGGGGTGGTGGCGTTTCTGCTGCTGCCGATCCTGGTGGTGCTGTGGCTGAGTCTGCACCGCTGGGATCTGCTCGGTCCGATCCAGTATGTCGGACTGACCAATTGGCGTTCGGTGCTGACCGATGCGACGTTCGGCAACTCCCTTGTCGTGACGCTGCTGTTCGTGGCAATAGTTGTACCGGTGCAAACGGTGCTGGGCCTCGCCGTCGGCGCGATGCTGGCCCGCGAACTGCCGGGCAGCGGCGTGTTTCGTACGCTCTATGTGCTGCCGTGGATCTGTGCGCCGCTGGCGATCGCGGTGCTGTGGCGCTGGATCCTGGCCCCCACCGACGGCGCTGTCAGCACGGTGCTCGGCCATCAGGTGGACTGGCTGGCTGACCCGGGCTTGGCGCTGCCGGTGGTGTCGGCGGTCGTGGTGTGGAGCAACGTCGGGTATGTGGCGTTGTTCTTTCTGGCCGGCATTCTGGCGATTCCCTCCGACATCCACGCGGCCGCACGCACCGACGGAGCAGGCGGCTGGCAGCGATTCTGGCGGATCACCTTGCCGATGCTGCGGCCGACCACCTTCTTCGTGCTGGTCACCGGAATCATCAGCGCTGCCCAGGTTTTCGACACCGTATACGCGCTGACCGGTGGCGGGCCGTCCGGACGCACGGATTTGGTGGCGCACCGCATCTACGTCGAGGCGTTCGGGTCGGCCGCGATCGGCCGGGCCGCGGTGATGGCGGTGGCGCTGTTCGTCGTCCTGGTCGGTGTGACGCTGGTGCAGCACTTGTTCTTTCGACGGCGGATCACCTATGACCTCACTTAGGTCGGCTGCGGCCTACGCCGGTCTGCTGCTGGGGGCGGTGGCGACGTTGACGCCGTTCGCGCTCGGGCTGCTGACGTCGTTCACGCCGGCTCACCAGTTCGAGACGGGAACCCCGCTGGCGCTGCCGCGGCCGTTCACAGCGGCCAACTACACCGGTTTGGGCGGTGCCGGTTTCGGCCGGGCCCTGGCCGTCACTGCGTTGATGACCGCGGTGATTCTGCTGGGCCAGTTGGTGTTTTCGGTGCTGGCCGCGTACGCCTTTGCGCGGCTGTGGTTTCCCGGGCGGGACGTGCTGTTCTGGGTCTACATCGCCACATTGATGGTGCCCGGCACCGTCACCGTCGTGCCGCTGTATCTGATGATGGCCCAGTTGGGTCTGCGGAATACCTTCTGGGCACTGGTGTTGCCGTTTCTGTTCGGCTCGCCCTACGCAATCTTTCTGCTGCGCGAGCACTTCCGGTCCATCCCCAAGGATCTGTTGAACGCCGCCCGCCTCGACGGCGCGAACACATTGGACACGATCGTGCATGTAGTCCTGCCGTCGAGCAGGCCGATACTGGTGACGCTGATGCTGATAACCGTGGTGTCGCAGTGGAACAACTTCATGTGGCCGTTGGTGATCACGAGCGGCTCGAAGTGGCGGGTGCTGACGGTAGCGACGGCGGCGCTGCAATCGCGGTACAGCTCTCAGTGGACACTCGTGATGGCCGCGACGACGGTCGCAATTGTGCCGCTGGTCCTGCTGTTCGTGGCGTTTCAGCGACACATCGTGGCCTCGATCGTGGTGACGGGGCTCAAGTAAGCGGACGGGGACGCCTCGACTGCCGGGTGCGCACCGTGCGGGCTGTCATCTGCATTGTGTAGGCACTCACTGCAGCGACTGCCAGAACTCGGTGACGCTCGCAGCTATTCGATCAGCGTCCACCAGCAAGGGACCAACGTGCCCCGCGCCGTCAACAGCCTCTGCTCGTGCATTCGGCATGGTCGCGGCGGCGGCTTGGGCGTCGGCGACCGTCCACTGCTGATCGTCCAGATCGCAGGTCAGGAACAGGGTCGGAACTGTGATCGCGGGCAGCCCGTCGGTCAACGGTTGCCAGCGGTGCATGAACCGGATGGTCCGGCGCATCGATTCGCGGTCAGCTTCCTTGAAGGCGCTGATCATTTCCGCCGCGCGATCCGGTTGGGCTGCAATTGCATCCGAACCGAGCAACGCGTCGAACAGCGCTTTAGTGACCAGGCGGTTCGGACCGGCCAAGCGGTAGACCAACGCTAATGGATACGTCTGCGTCCAGCGTTGCCGACGGCCAACCGGGTTCGGCGGTGCGGCGATGGTCACCAGGCTGCGCAGGCGCTCTGGCCGGCTGCCGGCGAGACTGATGCCCACATGCCCGCCCCACGCATTGCCGACCCAATCGACCGGCTCGGTCATCTCGAGCGCGTCCATCACCTCGCCCGCGGCCTGGGCGCAATCAGCGAGGGTGAAGTCGCGCTGGATCGGGCTGCTGCGGCCGTAACCGGGCCCGTCGACGGTCACCACCCGCCGATGCGCGGCAAAAGCATTCACCAGCGGACCCCAACTGCGGGAGTCGACCCACAGGCTGTGCCACAGCAGCGCCGGCGGTCCGGAGCCGGTCTGCCCGACATGCAACTGCCCCAGGCAGGTGGACACCAATCCCGAACGAGAAGTATGTGCAACCACGTTGGCCTCAATCAATTTACTTCGGGAGCCGAAACTTCGGTGTCCGTAGTATCTTGGTCGGATATGGCCTTGTCAAGTGATCTGCCGGCCGATCGGCTCGCCATCGGCCAATTGCTGATCCGGCTGTTGCGCGAGTTTCGCCGTGAGCTGGCCGATCCTGCCGGTGCGGCGGGTTACGGCGACATCCGGGATCCGCACCTGCAGATCTTCGGCGCCATCGGCATGGGTGAAGTGCGGCTCACCGAAATCGCCGCCCGCGCGCAACTGAGCTTAGCCGCGACGTCCGAACTGGTGAATGAATTGGAAACGCTCGGCTATCTCGAACGTCGGCCCGATCCGACAGACGGACGCGCGAAACTCATCTGCCTGACCGCACGCGGACGAAAGCTGATGGCTCACGCCGGTGCCCGAGTGGCCACCATCGAAGATCAGTGGTCGACCGTTGTGGGCAAGCGGGCTTTCACCCAAATGTGCGCGACCATGCAGCGCTTGCTCGACGACCTCGATCCCGGTGAGGCGCGACGTTGACCAAGCCTCGGTTCTCTACGTATTTCGCTGTGGCATTGGTTTGCGCCGCGGCGTTGTTGATCACCGCAGCTATCGGCCTGGACCGACTGGCCGCACCGGACCGCGGTCGTACGGTCATCAACGTCCGACTTTGGGATGAAAAGGTCGCCGCCGCTTACCGCGAATCGTTCGCAGCCTTCAGCCGCGCGCATCCCGACATCGAGGTGCGCACGGACCTGGTGTCGTATTCGAACTACTTCGACACGCTGCGCACCGATGTCGCCGGCGGCAGCGCGGACGACATCTTCTGGCTTTCTAATCCCTATCTCGCCGCGTATGCCGACAGCGGTCGGCTGATGAAGATCGACGTTGATCCGGACTGGGAGCCGTCGGTCGTCAAGCTCTACACCCGAAGCGGCACGCTTTGGGGTGTGCCGCAGCTGACCGACGGCAATATCTCGCTGTACTACAACGCCGACCTGCTGGCGGCGGCCGGTGTCGATCCGGCCGCCTTGGCGACGCTGCGGTGGAGTCCTGACGGCGATGACACGTTGCGTCCACTGCTCACCCGGCTCACCCTCGACGCCGACGGACGCTCATCGGGGACACCGGGATTCGATGCCCGTCGCATCCGGCAGTGGGGCTACAACGCCGCGAACGACCAGCAGGGCATCTACCTGAACTTCATCGGGTCGGCAGGTGGTGTTTTCCAACGCGGCGACCGGTTCGCGTTCGACAATCCCGCAGCGATAACGGCCTTCCGCTACGTGATCGGCTTGATCAACGACGATCACGTCGCTCCGCCGGCCTCGGAAACCAACACCATCGGCGACTTCGCCCGCAACCAATTCCTGGCCGGCCGGATGGCGCTGTTGCAATCCGGCACCTACAACCTGGCGCCGGTGGCCGACGGAGCGCGTTTCCACTGGGGGGTCGCAGTGTTGCCGGCCGGACCCAAAGGTCGGGCCACCGTGACCAACGGTATCGCCGCGGTGGGCAACGCAGCGTCGCCGCATCCGGCGGCGGTGCGTCAGGTGCTGGCCTGGCTGGGCAGCAGGCAAGGCAACGAGCACATCGGCCGAAACGGTAGTGCCATTCCTGCGGTGCTGTCCGCTCAGCGGGTTTACTTCGATTATTGGTCGCAGCGGGGCGTCGACGTGACCGCGTTCTTCGCCCCGTTAGACGGGCCGCGGATTCCCGTGCCCGGCGGCGCCGGCTTTCCTGCCGGTGACCAAGCGCTCAAGCCGTATTTCGACGAGATGTTCGCCGGTCGCACCGACATCGCAGCGACGCTCAGCAAGGCGCAGGCGGCCGCGAACGCCGCAGCCGGGCGCTGATCTCCTGGCGGGCGTCAACCCCGGGGCCGTCAGATATTCCACAACAACTCGGCGGCCAGGGCAGCCCCGCACACCGTCGACGCGATCGACAATGCCACCCAGTCGGCACGCTTCGGCCGTGTCGGTACAGCCGAAATCTGGCCGGCCCCGCCGCGGGCGGTGATCGCGTCGCCCATCTCGTCGGCTCGACGCAGCGTCACGGTGATCGCCGTCGCCATCAAATCGATCAGCTCCAGCGCCCAGCGCCGGCGGCGGGCCCGACGGGTCCGCGGAACCTGTCTGGGCCGCAACCGCCGCGACGCGTACAGCACCCGGAACTCGTCGATCAGCATGGGGAAAGCCCGCAACGCCAGCGCCAACGCGACCGCCCACTCATCCACCGGGATCCGCAACACCCGCAGCGGCCGACCCAAAGTGGCGACCGCGGGCGCGATTTCGGCGACGTTAGTGGTCCATGACACCATCGCCCCGAGCCCGAGCAACACGATTGACAGCGCAGTGACCCGCAGGAAGTTGAGCAATCCGCCCAGCGGCAACGCCAAGCCGTTGACATGCACCATCGGGTCGCCGCCGCCGATGGCCGCAGTGATACCGCCGATCGCGAGGATCACCCACAGCCACAGCGGGACCGACGGCAGCGCCCCGCGGGGAATGTGTGCAAGCCGGGCCGCGGTCAGCACCAGCGCAGCGATCAGCCCGATCGCCACCCACCCGGGATAGAACGTCATCAGCACCGAGATACCGGCGACGACAATCAATTTGGTGCCGGCCCACAGATCGTGAATGGGCGAAGCAACCGGCACCGGGCGCAGCAACACGGCTGGACGGGAGGGGCGGCGGGTCGCGCGGCGAGCCGGCGCGGTCATGACATCCCTCCCGCGGTGGCCGTCACTGTCTCCAGCACACCGTCGCTCAGGTGCAAGGTTCGCGGGCACAGCCCCTCGAGCCCGGTGAAGTCATGCGAGATGACGACGACGGTCAGGTCCCGCTCCCGGCGCAGATCCTCGAGCAGCCGCAGCAGACCCCGCTGGCTGGCCGCGTCCAACCCGGCCAGCGGTTCGTCGAGGATCAACGCCCGCGGTGACCGGGCCAGCAATCCGGCCAGCACCAGCCGGCGCATCTGCCCACCGCTGAGCTGGTCGATGCGGCGCTTGGCCAACGACGCGTCCAGCCCGACCACCGCGAGCGCAGCGGCCACCCGGTCCTCGTCGTCACGCGAAAAACCCGCGGCCGACGCGACCTCCGAATCCACCTGGCTACGCATCAACTGAAGCCGCGCCGCCTGGAACGACAACCCCACCGCACCGACCTGCTCGTGGGTCGGCCGCCCGTCGAGCAGGCAGGTTCCGCTGGTCGGAACGGTGAGCCCGGCCATGACCCAGGCCAGCGTGGACTTGCCCGAACCGTTGCCGCCGTGGATCAGCAGCCCGTCGCCCTGGTGCACCACGAAGCTGATGTCGTGCAGCGCTGTCTTAGCCCAGGGGGTGCCAACGCCGTAGTCGTGACTGACCTCGACAAGTTCGAGCACCGGCACATCGACCCCCAAGGCCTCGTCTCCGACCGGGGCGGCGGCCGGCGGCGGGGTGGTGGTCTCGACCATGTCGGTGTTGTCCGGCGAGTCGCTGAGGTTGATCGTGCGGTCGGCAGCTTGCGCCTCGTCGTTGTAGTGGGTGATGTGCAGCAGCGCGGTGCGGTGCCGCTTGCTCAACCCGGACATGATGCCCAGCAACGTTTCTCGGCCCTGTTGGTCCACCATGCTGGTGACCTCGTCGGCGATCAGCAGCGCCGGCTCGCGCGCCAGCGCCGCGGCCATGGCCAGCCGCTGCAACTCACCGCCGGACAGGCTGCCGGTCTCGCGTTCGCCGCACCCGTCCAGACCTACCTCGTCGAGCAGCCGGTCGACGTCGATGCTGGTGCCCGGCGGCAAACCCCACACCACGTCGTCGGCGACCCGGGTACCGAGCACCTGGCTTTCCGGGTGCTGCAGGACGACCGCGGTGCCGCCCTGCCGTCCCAGCCCGACCGCCCCGGGCCGTTCGATGGTGCCCGAGGTCGGTTGCCGGCCGGCCAGCACCAGCATCAGCGTCGTCTTGCCCGAGCCGTTGGCGCCGGTGATCGCGATGTGTTCGCCGACCTCGACGTCTAGGTCGATGGACGGCAACGCGTCCTGGTCGGTGTTGGGGTAGCGAAACCGTACCTGTTGCAAGCGAGCAGGCACCGGGCCGACCGGGCCGTCTTCGGTGACGACGTCGAGCTTGTGCACGTCGGGAATGCCGCGCATGCGTTCCAGCACCCGCGACAGCGCCCACCAGCCGATCAGTCCTACGCCGAGCACCGAAAAGACCCCATTGGCGAAGAACAGCCACGGCCAGTAGTGCAGCCCGAGCGCGAAGTAGTGCTTCAAAAAGCCGGCGGCCGTTTCCAGCCGCACCTTCACCAGAGCCTCCGCCAGTCCGTTGACGTTGGCGGTGAGGGCCTCGAAGAACAGGTGACGCAGCCGCGTGAGCACGGTGAGCGCGGCGACCATCACGGCGCCGAATACGGCTCCGGCGATCAGGGACGTGACGATGACCGTCGGCGTGCCGCGGCGACGACGTTTGACGATGCCAGTCAGGCCACCGACGTAGGCGTTGGTGACGACGGTCATCAGGCCACCCATGCCGGCGATGAGGAAAGCGATCAACCCGGCGGCGACCGTCGCGGTGATGAGCACGCGAAGCCGGTAGCGGTAGGACAGCAGCCCCATGGGCACCGTCCCGAGGAACGACAGCGCGCCGGCGAACGGCACGACGACCGCAATGATGCCCAGCGCCGCGCACAGCGCCGCCATGACGGACGCCTGAGCCAGTTCGACGGGTTGCAGCGACCGGTTCGGTTTCTCCGGCGGGCTCGCCGACCCGGTCGCCGTCATTTCAACGATTCTGCCAGCCTTGGCGGCGACTTACGGATCGCACCGCCCTTGCGCGCAAAGTCTGTGAACATAAGCCGTCTGCCACCGATCTATTTAGTGGATCTATGCAATAATAGCGGTATGGCTACAACGACCGCAGGCACCGGTGCCGCGGGCAGCGGCGCCACAGCGAGCACGCCTGACCCCCGGCTGGGCGAAGATTTGCTGAGTGTGGTCGCGCGGCTCAACCGGATGGCCACCCAGCGCATCCAGATGCCGTTGCCGGCGGCGCAGGCCCGGCTGTTGTCGACGATCGAGAACTACGGCGAGGCGCGAATCTGCGACCTCGCCGCCGTGGACCACTGCTCGCAGCCGACCATGACCACCCAAGTTCGGCGGCTCGAGGAAGCCGGCCTGGTGACCCGTGCCGTCGACCCGGGTGACGCCCGCGCCGTCCGCATTCGAATCACACCGCAGGGCACCCGGGTCCTCAACCAGGTCCGCGCCGATCGCGCCGCCGCCATCGAGCCGCAGCTGGACCGCCTGGCACCCGCCGATCGCGAGGTGCTCGCCGATGCAGTGACGGTGCTGCGCCGCCTGCTCGACGACTCAACGCCGCTGGCGCGGCAAAGTTTCGCCAACCGGACGAGCTGAGAGCAGCCTCGCCGGAGCCCGCAGAGGAGATAATCTCGTACGGCGGGTAACTATCCGCGGATCGGCCTCTGACGGTGATGAAAGGCGGCGGCCATGGGGAGCGAGCCAGTCGCTTTCCCGTTGACCGTCTGGGCGGGCTCCAATCGCTGGACCTTCGCGCCCGGACGCGACGTCACCGTCGGCCGCGACGATCGCGCTGACGTTCCGCTGGAAGACCCCGCACACAACCAGGGCACCTCGCGCTTTCATCTGCTGCTGCGCTTCGACGGCGGCCATTGGGTGGCGATCGACACCAGCCGAAACGGCACGTTCATCGCCGACGAGCGGATCTCCCGGGCACACATCCGCGACGGGATGACCCTCACCCTGGCCGATCCGCGCCGCGGTCCGCGGCTGCTGTTTCGGGTGGGCGCACCGCACCCGCCGGCCGGGCCGCCGAGTCGACTACCCGGCCGGCGCAGCTGGCGCAAAGCGCAGACCGGGCAACGGGCCATCCCGGTGCCGGCACCTCAGCAGCACCACCCACCACACCAGCTGCCGTCGCAGCGCCCAACCGGAGCTGCCCCGATGCCGTCTGCGCCGCCTAGCGAGCAGGACACCGACCCGGTCACCGAAGCTATCGCGGTGCGGCCGCAGTCCGCCGTACCCCCATCACAGGCGACAACCGGACCCATCCCCATCCCGCAGCTCGACGATGCGACTGCGCCGAAGACGCAGCCCATCCCGACTCCGCAGGTCCAGCCGCCCGCTCCGTCGCCGCATCGCACGGAGCGCCTGGCGCCACCCAGACCGGTTCCCGCGCCGCCGCCGCGTCCCGAGCCGCCGGCACCGCGTCCCGAGCCGCCAGCACCGCGTCTTGAGCCGCGAGCACCGCGCCCCGAGCCGCCAGCACCGCAGCCAGCGCGCGCTCAAGGCTTGCAGGTACACCAGCTCACCGTCGGCGTCAGCGGTCGCCAGGCGCTCACCGACGTGTCGTTCACCGCGCGCCCGAGCACCTTGACCGCTGTGGTCGGGCCCGCCGGCTCCGGCAAGACGTCGCTGGTCAACACCCTCGCCGGGGTCATCAAGCCCAGTGGCGGCTCGGTCGCACTGGACGGCCACGAAGTTGACGCTGATCAGCGGATCGGAATCGTGCCACCACACGACGTGGTGCACCGACAGCTCACCGTCGAGCAGGCGCTTCGTTACGCCGCCGAATTGCGACTGCCGCCGGACACCTCCGCCGAGGAGCGCCAACGGTTGATCCACCAGGTGCTGATCGACTCCGAGTTGAGCTCCCGGCGCACCCTTCAGATCCGTGACCTGTCGCAGGCAGAGCGCAAGCGGGCGTCGATCGCGGCCGAACTGGTCACCCGCCCGTCGCTGCTGGTGCTCGACGAGCCGACCGCGGGGCTCGATCCGGTGCACCAGCACCACGCGATGGCGATGCTGCGCCGGCTCGCCGACGCCGGCCGCGTCGTCGTGGTGGCCACCACGTCGACGGCCAACCTGCAGCTGTGCGATCAGGTGGTGCTGCTCACCGCCAACGGCACCCTTGCCTTCGCCGGGCCGCCCGCGCAGATCGGGTCTGCGCTGGGCACCACCGACTGGTCAGAGATATTCAACCGGCTGGCCACCGATCCCGACACCGCCCACCAGCAATTCGCGACCGCCCGCAGCGCCCACCCTCCGGCAGGTCCGGTCGAGCCCGCCGCTGCGGCGCCGCGATCGCCGAAGCATCGGCAGATCGCCATCGCGGCGCGGCGTCAGGCGTGGCTGATCGTCGGCGATCAGCGTTACTTCATCTTCCTGACGCTTCTGCCCATCCTGTTCGGCGCGCTGGCATTGACGGTGCCTGGCCACACCGGGTTCGGGAGAAGCGACTTGTTCGGTGACGGTCCAGACGAAGCCGTCGAGCTGCTGACGTTGCTGACCATGGCCGCCGTCATCATGGGCACCGCGTTGACCATTCGCGATTTCGCCGCCGAACGCGGCGTCTTTGCCCGCGAGCGGTCCCTCGGGTTGTCGTGGTCGGCGTATGTGACTGCCAAGGTGCTGGTGTACAGCGTGATCGCCCTCGTCCAGACCGCCGTCGTCACCACCGCCGCCGTCGTCGGCAGAGGCGCGCCGACCAACCAGGCCTTGCTGCTCGGTGACCCAGTGGTCGAGCTGTACGTCGCTGTTGCCGCCACCGCGATCGTGTCCGCGGTCGTCACGCTGGCGCTGGCGTCGCTGGCCCGGCACACCGAACAGCTACTGCTCATAGCGGTGCTGATCGTCTTGTTGTCGCTGGTGTTCTGCGGAGGGATGTTCCCGCTGGCCGGAAAGCTGGACGGGGATTACGCCTTCAACGTGTTCTCCTGGTTCGTGCCGGCCCGGTGGGGATTCGCCGCCGCGGCGGCCAGCGTGGATCTCGGCGACATCGATGCACTGGCTCCGCATGACCGGCTGTGGACGCATTCGACTGGGCGCTGGCTCACCGACCTGGCCGTCCTCATCGCCTTCGCGGTGGCGGGCATCGCTTTGCTGCGCTGGCGGCTACGTGCGCCCGCTGACGACTCACCTTCGGACACCACGACACGAAAGGCCCGGGTATGACCACCACCGCCGATCATCTGCGCAACGCGCTGGACGGACGCTGGCGTGACGCGAAGAACCGAATGCGAACTGCGTTGTCCAGCGATATCTTCCGGCCGCACTACACGCCGAACACCGTGATCGCCCGCACCAAAGTGGCCGAGCAGATGGCGATCATGGCCGCCGAGGGCGCCGCCGATGACGCCTTCAGAAAGGAGCACGGGGGCACCGGTGATCTGGGCGCGGCGATCACCCACATCGAGATGCTGGCGATGTCGGACCTGTCGCTGATGGTCAAGGCCGGGGTGCAGTGGGGTCTGTTCGGCGGGGCCATCGAGAACCTCGGCACCGAACGCCACCACAAGGCGTACGTGCACAAGATAATCAACCTCGAACTACGCGGCTGCTTCGCAATGACCGAGACCGGACACGGCAGCGACGTCCAAGCGCTGGAGACTACCGCAACCTACGACGCGGACACCCAAGAGTTCGTCATCGATTCCGCAACCCCGACGGCGCGGAAGGACTATATCGGCGGCGCAGCCGAAACGGCGACCATCGCAGCCGTTTTCGCACAGTTGATCACCATGAAGGACGGCAAGCCCGAGGAACACGGCGTGCACTGTTTCGTGGTGCCGATCCGCGACGGCGACGGCAACGACCTGCCGGGCGTCACCACGTCGGACAACCTGTACAAGGGCGGCCTGCCCGGCGTCGACAACGGCCGCATCCTGTTCGACCACGTCCGCGTGCCGCGGGAAAACCTGCTCAACCGGTACGGCGACGTCGCACCGGACGGCACCTACACCTCACCGATCGAAAACCCCAACCGCCGGTTCTTCACCATGCTCGACACCCTGGTGCGGGGACGCATCACCGTCGGCGGCAGCGCGGGTGCGGCGGCCCGCGTCGCACTGGACATCGCCACCCGATACGCGCTGCAGCGCAGGCAATTCAACGCACCCGAAGACGACAGAGAAGTTCTAATCATGGACTATCTGGTGCACCAGCGGCGGCTGTTCCCGCTGATCGCCAAGTCCTACGCGCTCCAATTCGCGCAGAACCAGCTGGTCTCCAAGTGTCACGACATCCAGACCTCTGACTCGCCTGACCTCGAGGAGCAACGCGAGCTGGGTTCGCGTGCCGCCGGGCTCAAGGCGGCCAACACCTGGCACGCCAGCCGGGCCATTCAGGAGACCAGGGAGGCGTGCGGCGGAGCCGGCTACATGGCCGAGAACCGGCTGATCGCACTGCGTCAGGACATCGACGTGTTCACCACCTTCGAAGGGGACAACCATGTCCTGACCCAGCTGGTGGCCAAGGAGCTGCTGACGGCTTACGCCGACGACATCCGCAGCATGAATCCGGTCGAATGGGTGCGTTTCGCGGCCAACTTCGTCGGTACCCGGGTCGTCAAACGCACCGCTGCCGAGACGATCGTGCAAACCCTCCTGGATACCCGGCAGGACAATGCCGAAGAGGGCAGCCTGTACAACCGCGGCACCCAGCTGCAGATGTTCGAAGACCGCGAGGAATACCTGCTGTCGACGGTCGCGCGACGGTTGCAGTCGCGGTCCAACGAAATGTCGCCGTTCGATGCGTTCAACGGCGTGCAGGACCACGTGCTGCACGCCGCCCAAGCCCACATCGACCGGGTGATACTCGAAGCTTTCATCGCGGGCATCGACTCATGTGAGGACGAGGAAGCGTGCGAGATCCTCGCGTTGCTTTGCGATTTGTACGCGTTGTCGGTGATCGAAGACGACAAGGCGTGGTACGTCGAGCACAAATTCTTGTCCACCGACCGGGCCAAGGCAGTCACGCGCGGCATCAACGACCGCTGCGGCAGACTGCGTCCGCACGCAGAGACAGTGGTCGACGGTTTCGGCATCCCCGAATGCCTCCGCTACGCCGAGATGCTGCACCCGGAGAACTTGCCGTGCGACGCCAGTGCGGAAAGTGCGCCATGATGCCGGTGGGCTAAGCTGTCGCGGCATTCTCGTAACCAAGCAAAAGGGGTGGTACATGGCGTGGTACTTGGCACTGCAAGGACCGCCCAACCGGATCGGCCAGTCGCTGAGCTACGAACTGCAGGAATCGGTGAACGTTCACCAGATAGAGCAGGAACTCAGCAGTTCGGCGACAATCGACCGCGCGGTGCCTATCCCGGTGCTCTTCCACAACCGCCGCGAGGTGACCCTCTACGTGCGGCCCGCCGCCTGGGGGGCGTGGGCCTTCTACGAGATGAGCGAGCAGGAACGACGCGAATTGGCGGCCGCGAGTGTTAGCGCCCTCGCCCAGGCCCAGGCTCAGGCAACCAATCAGAAGCAGGCCAAGACCAAGCAGCCCCAGCAGCCGCAAGGCCCGTCGGTCATTCCGCGGCTAGACGGCTAAGTATGCCGTGACCACGTCGTGGCGCCGGTGATCAATTTCCGAGGTTGCCACGACGCTGTGTGCCCGAAGCGTTGGGACGCCGGTCACACAGTTGCTACCCAGCTGCGCACTCAAATGCGCTGGTAGACCCCGTATCCGCGAGAAGCCATGAGTGGCGGCTTAGTGCGGGCTGTGAAGTCGAGCATGGTTGCTTGAGACCTCCTGCGCCGGCGCGCTTTGCTCGCTGCACGGCGCTAGCCTGGCACCGGTTCGCCGGGTCAACGACGACCCAGTCTGGGTTGGTTAACTGCGTGTTTCGGGCTGCGCACCTCGTCGCAGAGTGGCGGTGCGAGTAGATCGCAAATCGCCGGCAACATCGCAAACCAGCTCCCGAAACATCCTCGCCGGACGATGGTGTTTGCCCTGCGCACAAGGAGGGAGTTCGCGTGGCTGCGCCGTCCGGCACGACAAGTGTCGACAGCTTATGCGCCTACTGCGGCGTCGGGTGCGGCATGGTGTTAGAGGTCACCTCCGGCCCGGATGGCGGCAGTCGGGTGGCCAAGTCGACCGGAAAACCAAGTCATCCCGCCAACTTCGGCCGGTTGTGCACGAAGGGGGCCACCACTGCTGACATGCTGGCCGCACCGGGCCGGATGGAGTCGGCCTACTTGAGGCACCGCCGCGGTGAGCCGCCCACGGCAATCCGCGTCGACGACGCTATTGCAAGCTGCGCCAGGAGGTTACGTGCGATCGTCGACGAGCACGGACCCGACGCCGTGGCGATCTACCTGTCCGGACAGATGTCCCTCGAGGCTCAGTATCTGGCCAACAAGCTGGCCAAAGGCTTCATCGGGACGAACCAGCTCGAATCGAACTCGCGGCTGTGCATGGCCAGCGCCGGCTCCGGCTACAAGATGTCGCTGGGCGCCGACGGGCCACCGGGCTCCTACCAGGACTTCGACCGGGCCGATGTCTTCTTCGTCATCGGCGCCAACATGGCCGACTGCCACCCGATTCTGTTCCTGCGCATGATGGAGCGCGTCAAAGCCGGCGCCAAGCTGATCGTCGTCGACCCACGCCGCACCGCGACCGCCGACAAGGCCGACCTGTTCTTGCAGATCGCCCCTGGAACCGACCTCGCATTGCTCAACGGGCTGCTGCATCTGATCGTCGAAGACGGCCACACCGATGCGCAATTCATCGCCGAGTTCACCGAAGGCTGGGAGGTGATGCCGAACTTCCTCGAGCAGCATCCGCCGGCCAAGGTGAGCGAAATCACCGGCATCCCAGAGGCCGACATCCGCACCGCGGCGCGTTGGATCGGCGAAGCGGTGAACTGGATGAGCTGCTGGACAATGGGACTCAACCAGAGCACGCACGGCACCTGGAACACCAACGCGATCTGCAACCTGCATCTGGCGACCGGCGCCATCTGCAAGCCGGGCAGTGGCCCGTTCTCCCTCACGGGCCAGCCCAACGCGATGGGCGGACGCGAAATGGGTTACATGGGGCCGGGTTTGCCGGGTCAACGCGTCGTCACCTCTGAAGACGACCGCGCGTTCGTCGAACAGCAGTGGGGCATTCCGCACGGATCGCTGCGCACCGATGTCAGCGGCGGCATCATCGACATGTTCGACCGGATGGCCAACGGGCGGATCAAAGCCTGCTGGATCATCTGCACGAATCCGGTTGCCAGCGTGGCTAATAGAGGGCAGGTGCTGGCTGGACTGGAACGCGCCGAGCTCGTCATCACCCAGGACGCGTTCTTCGAGAACGAAACCAACGAGTACGCCGACGTGCTGCTGCCCGCCGCGCTGTGGACGGAGTCCGAGGGGGTGATGGTCAACTGTGAACGCAACCTCAGCCTGTTTCAGCCCGCCGTCGACGCGCCGGGCCAGGCGCTGCCGGACTGGCAGATCATCGCGCGAATCGCTTGTGCGATGGGGTATGCCGACTCGTTCGGCTACCAGTGCGCCGAGGACGTGTTCGACGAGATCAAACGGTTCTCGAATCCCCGGACTGGCTACGATGTGCGTGGCATCAGCTATGACCGGCTGCGGCGCACACCGGTGCAATGGCCGTGCCCGCCGGACAGCGCCGAGGACCGTCATCCGATCCGCTACCTGAACGACGGGGTGAGCCAGCACCGCCTGGTTCGCGATGACGGCAGCGTGCCGCGGCTGGCGTTCCCGACCGCCAGCGGCCGCGCGGTCTTCTTCGCCCGCCCGCATCTGATGCCCGACGAGATGCCCGACGACGACTACCCGTTCCTGCTCAACACCGGCCGCCTGCCGCATCAGTGGCACACGATGACGAAAACCGGCAAGGTCGCCAAGCTGAACAAACTCAATACCGGCCCGTTCGTGGAGATCCACCCCGAAGACGCCGCCCGGCTGGGTGTCGGCGACCGCGACCCGGTCGAGGTGGCCTCCCGTCGCGGCCGGGCCGTGCTGCCCGCCGTGATCACCGACCGGGTGCGGCCCGGCAACTGCTTTGCCCCGTTCCACTGGAACGACGTCTTCGGCGAATACCTGTCGATCAACGCCGTCACCAACGACGCGATCGACCCGATATCTCGCCAACCGGAGTTCAAGGCGTGTGCGGTCACCCTGACCAAGGTCGCCGTCAGCAACACCGGTGCCGGCCAAGCTCCCGAGCCGGACACACAACAATCCCGCGAAGAAGCAACACCCAGCCTGGCCGAGGTCGACGCATTGGTCGACTTGCTCGGCCTGGGTGACGAACCGGCGCCGCACTTCGACCCGGTCGGGCGCCGCTACCTGTCCGGCCTGGTCACCGCGCTGCGCTCAGATGCCGGCCGGCGCGGATCCGGGGTGCCGACGCTGCCCGTCAACGCACCGTTCGAGCCGGGCACCCGGTCATGGGTCGACGGGCTGCTGGCCGGCTTGTTCTCCCGCGCGCCGCAACCCGAGGCGGCGCCGGCGGTGCCGGTCGCCAGGCAGGCGAGGCCGGCGCACCCGCCCACCGTGCTGCTGTGGGCGTCGCAGACCGGCAACGCCGAAGCCGTCGCGGCCGACGTCGCGGCGCACTGCGCCGAGGCCGGCCTACCGATCAAGTCGCACGCGATGGACGAGGTCGCCGTGACCGACCTGCCGGCGGTGCAGCAGCTACTGGTAATCACCAGCACCACCGGTGACGGCGACGCACCCGACAACGCGAGCGCACTGTGGGCAGCACTCACCGCCGACAATGCGCCGCGGCTGACCGGCACCCGCTATGCGGTCCTGGCATTGGGCGATTCGAACTACGACGACTTCTGCGGTTTCGGACGCAAACTCGACGGCCGGCTCGCCGAACTCGGCGCTGAGCGCATCATCGACCGGGTCGACTGCGAACCCGACTATGACGAGCCGGTGGCCAGGTGGTTGGCCGCCGTGCGGCCCGCGCTGACACGAAACGCCTCGAGCATTCCCGCGATGAAAAGTGGGCCAGCGCAGATTGATTCACCGCAGTACACCAGGAAGCACCCGCTGATCACCTCGCTGGCATGCAACACCGTACTCAACGGTCCCGGCTCCACCAAAGAGGTGCGCCAGATCGCGTTCGCTCTGCCGGAGGGCACGTTGAGCTACGAGTCGGGTGACGCGCTGGGAGTGTGGCCCCGCAATAGTCCCGCTCTGGTCGATGAATGGCTGAACCACACCAGGCTCGACGGCGACAAGGTCGTGCACGTCGCCGGCCATGGATCGATGGCACTTCGGGTCGCGTTGACCGAGCGGTTCGAAATCGCGCACATCACCGGTGACTTGCTGCGCTTCGTCGCGCAACGCAGCGGCGACGACGACCTGGCGCAGTTGATCAGACCGGAGAACAGGGCCGCGTTGGCCGACTGGCTGTGGGGCCGCCAGGCGGTCGACCTGCTCGCGCAACAACCGGTCAACGCCGCCGTGGACGACTGGCTGACTGTGCTCAAACCGCTTCAGCCACGGCTGTATTCGATCTCCTCGGCCTTCCTCGACAATCCGCGCGAAGTGCACCTGACGGTCAACACCGTGCGCTTCCGCTGCCGCAACGTTTCGCGCGGCGGAGTGTGTTCGACCTACCTCGCCGATCACGCCGACGGCGACAAGATCGACATCTTCGTGCAGCGTGGAAGCCATTTCCGGCCACCCACCGGCCCGGACACACCGATGGTGATGATCGGCCCCGGCACCGGCATCGCGCCGTTCCGCAGCTTCCTGCACCGCCGCCGCCTGCTCGGCCACCGCGGCCGCAACTGGTTGTTCTTCGGTGAACGCAACGCCGCCACCGACTTCTACTACCGCGACGAAATCACCGCAATGCACGCCGACGGCTTCCTCGCCGAACTCGACCTGGCGTTCTCCCGCGACCAGCCCCAGAAGGTCTACGTGCAGGACCTCATGCGTAGGCGGGGTGCAGAGCTGTGGCGGTGGCTGCAGGACGGCGCCCACGTCTACGTCTGCGGCGATGCCGCTCAGATGGCCAAGGCCGTCGACTGCGCCATCCACGAGGTGGTCGCGCGCCACGGCAATCTGGACCTGGATGCCGCGGGGGCATATGTGCGCGAACTGAGCGCGACCAAGCGCTACCAGCGCGACGTCTACTGACCTGCTCCCCCGCCTGGACTCGAACCAGGAACCTATCGGTTAACAGCCGAACGCTCTGCCAATTGAGCTACAGGGGACTGCCCGACCCTGCACGGATCGCGGGATGACTCTAGCGTACCGAGGGCCCCGCAGGCGATCAGTGCCCCGCCACCGAGCGCCGGTCCCGCCGGTTGAGGCAGGATGGGACCAACCGCATCGCCATGGGAGGACTGTTTTGATCCGGTATGCCGCCGTGCTGGGGTTGGGCTACGTGTTGGGCGCGAAAGCCGGCCGCCGCCGCTACGAGCAGATCGTGGGCACCTACCGCACTCTCACCGCCAGTCCGACGATGAAATCGCTGGTCGATGCCGGACGGCGCAAGGTTGCGGACCGCGTTTCGCCGGACGCTCCGATGGTGACGCTGACTGAGATCGACACCGCCACCAGGGTCGTCGAGCCGCAGCACCGGAACGGGCGCTAATCAGTCAGGCGGTCAGGTCGTCGCCGCTGGCCTGCTCCAGCAGGCTGCGTCGATAAGCCTCCATCGCCACCAGGTCGCCGAATAGCGCGTGGTACTCGTCACTGTGTTCGACCGGCGACATCCGCTGCAGCTTCGACTTGACCTCGGCGATCTGCCGGCCCATCCAGACCTCCTGTAACCGGGCCAGCACCCCGGCGATGTAGCGCGGCAGCTTCTCGTCATCCTCGACCCGGATCATCTCCACGCTCAGTTCGCCGATCAGCCCTGCTGCCGCCGGTGAGGTGGCCTGCCGGCGTACCGCGTCCATCCACTGCCCGCCGGTGATCCCGGCTGCGGCGCCGCCGGCTGCGGCGATCGCGGTGTGCACGGCGGCGTAGCCCGGATGGGTGAAGGACTCCACGGTCAACGCGTCGAACACCGGGCCGGCCAGCGCCGGGTACTGCAGCGCCGACTTGAGCGCCTCGCGCTGCGGCCACAGTGTGGGATCACGCGGGTCGGGGCGTACCGCCGCGGGCCCCGGCGCTGCACGGGCCTTGTCGTCCGCCGGACCCGCCGCCCGGCGCGGCTTGGCGCGGTTGGGTTCTCTGGCCGTCTTGGCGTCCTCGCGCACCCGGCCGATGACCTGTGCCACGTCGTCCCAGCCCACCCAGCCGGCCAGCTGGCGCGCGTACTCGTCGCGCAATGTCGGGTCCTTGATCTGCGCGACCATCGGCACGCAGCGCCGCAGCGCGGCCACTCTGCCTTCGGCGCTGTCCAGGTCGATCTCACCCAGCGCGGTGCGAATGGCGAACTCGAACAGCGGAGTTCGCCGGGCCACCAGGTCACGCAGCGCACCGTCGCCCGACTTCAGCCGCAGATCGCAGGGGTCCATCCCGTCGGCGGCGACGGCGACGAACGACTGGCCGGCCAGTTGCTGCTCGCCGTCGAGCGCCTTGAGCGCGGCGGCACGCCCGGCTTCGTCGCCGTCGAACACGTAGATCAGCTCACCCCGGAAGAAGCTGTCGTCCATCATCAGCCGGCGCAGCATCGACAGGTGCTCGTCACCGAACGCCGTGCCGCAGGAGGCCACCGCCGTGGTGACCCCGGCGGCATGCATCGCCATCACGTCGGTGTAGCCCTCGACCACGACAGCCTGGTGGCCCTTGGCGATGTCGCGCTTGGCCACATCGATGCCGAACAGCGCGGCGGACTTTTTGTACAGCAGCGTTTCGGGAGTGTTGACGTACTTCGCTTCCATCGGGTCGTCGTCGAACAGCCGCCTGGCTCCGAACCCGATCACCTCGCCGGCCGAGGTGCGGATCGGCCAGAGCAGCCTGCGGTGGAACCGGTCGATCGGGCCGCGCCGGCCCTGCCGCGACAGTCCCGCCGCTTCCAGCTCCTTGAAGTCGAAACCGTTGCGCTGCAGGTGCTTGGTCAGCGAATCCCAGCCCGACGGTGCAAAACCGCAGCCGAAATGCCGGGCGGCCTCGGCGTCGAAGTTGCGTTCTGACAGGTAACGGCGGGCAGGGGCCGCTTCCGGGGAGTCCAGCGCTGCGGCGTAAAACGCCGCGGCGGCCGCATTGGCGGCAACCAGCCGGCTGCGGGTGCCGCGGTCGCGCTGCACGCTGGTGGCTGCGCCGGTGTAGTTGATGGTGTGGCCGACGCGGTCAGCCAGCACTTCGACGGCCTCGACGAAGCTGACGTGTTCGATCTTCTGCACGAAGGCGTACACGTCACCGCCTTCACCGCAACCGAAGCAGTGGAAGTGGCCGTGGTTAGGCCGAACATGGAACGACGGCGACTTCTCGTCGTGAAAAGGACACAGGCCTTTCATCGAATCGGCACCGGCGCGACGCAACTGGACGTAGTCGCCGACGACCTCTTCGATGCGCACCCGCTCACGAATGGCGGCGATGTCGCGATCAGGGATGCGGCCGGCCATCGGGTCAGTGTAAGGCCGCCCTGCGACGATGCCGGCCGCTCCGTGGCCGGTGAGGAGCCGGGCAATCAGACCGCGCCCTGCGACGATGCCCGTGGTATCCGTGGCCGATGCCGCCCCAGGCCACACCAGTCTCGAAGGCCACCGTTACCCGCATTACATTAGCCTTACTTTACTTAAGCAAAGCTTGCCTTACTCGCCGGCAGAAAGCCCGCCCTATTCCGCTTCAAGGTAGGCCCACTTTATCTAACGAAGCCTTTCCTCAGTAAGCGTTACCTTCGTTGCGCAGCGCTCTGAGCAGCGGTAACTTGATGGCCATGAGCAATCATCACACTCCTGACACGAAATTCCACGGGCTCCTTCAAGAGCAAATCCGCAATGAATTCACCGTCACCCAGCAATACACCGCCATTGCGGTTGCATTTGACAACGACGATTTGCCACAGCTGGCGAAATTCTTTTACCGGCAGGCGCATGAAGAGCGCGAACACGCGATGAAAATAGTGCAGTACTTCGTTGACCGCGATTTCAAAGTGGAGATCCCGGGCACTGACGAGGTGCGCAACGACTTCGACACGCCCCGCGAGGCGATCGCGCTGGCCTTGAACTCCGAGCGCACCGTAACCCGGCAGGTCGGCGCACTGGCGGCCGCAGCCCGCGACGAAGGCGACTACCTCGGTGAACAGTTCATGTGGTGGTTCCTGCAGGAGCAGATCGAAGAAGAGGCGGCGATGACAACCCTGCTGCGCGTCGCGGAGCGAGCCGGCAACAACCTCTTCGACCTGGAAGATTATGTTGCGAGGGAGTTCAACTCCTCGTCTACCTGACCCGGTGAATTGACCGGCGGGTGTAATTTAGGGCCTACCCGTCACCGACACTTAGGCCCTCATGCATGGTCAACGCCACGGATCTGCCACGGCGATCGTGCTGACCCAGCTTTCCCCGGGCCAGCACGCGACCATCGCCGGTTTGACCGCGGATGCCACTCCGGCGGTGGCCACCCGGTTACGCCAACTGGGTTTCCGGCCGACGGCGCGGGTCGAGGTGATTCGCCGGGCACCGCTGGGTGACCCGACGATCTACCGGGTGCTGGACACCGAGTTGTGTATCCGGCGCCGGGAGGCGCGCCTCATCGAAGTCGTCCCAGAGACAGAACGATGACGTCGTGCCACACCGACGGGGGCGCCCCGGTCGCTCTCGCCGCACACTGCCGGGTGGCGGTGGTCGGCAGTCCGAACGCCGGCAAAACCAGCGTGTTCAACCATCTGACCGGGTTGCGGGCGAAGGTCGGCAACTATCCCGGCGTCACCGTCGGACGCACGGTCGGCAACACCAGGGTGGATGGCGTGTCGATCGCTGTAGAAGACCTGCCCGGCACTTACAGCCTGACCCCGATCAGCCCGGACGAGCAGGTGGTCACCGACCTGCTCACCGGCGACCGAGACGGCTTCGACCGGCCGGACGCGGTCCTGCTGGTCGCCGACGTCACCACGCTGCGTCGTTCCATGACGCTGCTGGCCCAGGTGCTGCGGCTGGACCTGCCGTGCGTACTGGTACTGACCATGGCCGACGAGTTGATGGCGCGGGGCGGCCGAATCGAGAAGGATGCGCTGGCGTTCGCGCTCGGCATCCCGGTCAACGTGGTCATCGCGCACCGCGGGTCGGGCATCGCGGCCCTGCGCGCGCAGTTGCGCACCGTCGACCAGTGGCAGCGACCACCGCTGCTGCCACCGGCTGACCCCGATGCTGTCGATGCCTGGGCGTCGTCGGTACTCGCCGCCGCAAGTTATGTGGCGCCGCAGCCGGATCGACGTACCGGCCGGATCGACCGGGTGGTGCTGCATCCACTGTGGGGCACCGTCATCTTCTTCGCGGTGATGTTCGCCGTCTTCCAGGTGATGTTCACCGTCGCGGCGCCACTGCGCGACGGCATCGGTGCGTGCCTCACCTGGCTCGGCACCCAGGTCACGGATCACCTCGGCCACGGCGTCGTCGGCGACCTGCTCGGCCAGGGTGTGATCGGCGGAGTGGGCACTGTGCTGCAGTTCATTCCGCAAATAGTCCTGCTGTTTTTGCTGATCGCCGTATTGGAGAACGTCGGCTACATGTCGCGCGCGGCGTTCCTGATGGACCGGGTGATGGCCAAGACCGGCTTGGAAGGCCGCGCCTTCGTGGCGATGCTGACCGCCTTCGCCTGCGCGATACCCGGGATCATGGCGACCCGGACCTTGCCGTCATCCCGCGACCGCATCGCCACCGTGCTCAGCGCGCCGCTGATGACGTGCTCGGCGCGGTTGCCGGTTTACACCTTGCTGGTCGGTCTTCTCGTTGCGCCGCAGACCTATTGGTGGGGCCTGAGCGGACAGGGCATCACGATGTTCCTGTTGTATCTCGGCGGCGGCGGGTCGGCGCTGATCGCGGCGCGGCTGTTCAAGTCGACGATCCTGCGCAGCGATCTACTGCCGTTCACCATGGAGCTTCCGCCGTATCGCTTCCCGTCCGCCAAAGCCATGCTCGTCGCGATGTGGAGCGCGACGCGGGTATTCCTGCGCAAGGCCGGCACGATCATCCTGGGCACCTCGCTGGTGCTGTGGGCGCTGCTCAATCTGCCCGCCCGCAGCGCTGAAACCGCACACCTGCCGCCGGCCGACGCCGCCACCTACGTGATGAACCACAGCTACGCGGCCGACGCCGGGCGTGCTGTCGAGCCGGTGTTCGCACCGCTCGGCTTCGACTGGCACATCAACGTGGCGTTGCTCGGGTCGCTGTCGGCGCGGGAGGTCTTCGTCTCCACCCTCGGCGAGGTTTCGGCGGCCACCGATCCGACCGATCCAGGCGAAGCGCTGGCCGACTTGACCGATCAGCACGGACGCCGAGTGTTCTCTGCCCCGACGGTCGTTGCCCTGCTGGCGTATTTCATGTTCGCGCTGCAATGCATGTCGACTGTCGCCGTGATGCGCCGCGAGACCAATTCGTGGCGCTGGCCGGCGCTGGCGTTCAGCTACATGTTCGCCCTCGCGTGGCTGGCGGCGTTCGCGGCGCGATGGATCGCCGTAGGCATCGCCGCATGATTCCGTTGCACGCCACCGCCACATCAGATCCGCGGCAACTGCGGTTCGTGGTACCGGCTGCGCACCTGCCGCCGCGCGGCGTCGTCCGGGCAGCCCCGGACCGGCTCGGCGACTGGTTGCGCTGCAAAGTGATCGACGAGATCGTGGTCGCCGACAGCGGCGTCCTCGTCACGCTCGCCACCGGACAGGCGTGGCGCGACGTCGGCGATGAGATCCGAGATGCCGTCGCCGATGCGCTGGCTCAGCCTGGTTGGCAGGTCGGGCCGGCAACCGGGGACGACGATCGGGTGGCCGGGATCGTACGCGAACTATTAGCCGGACAACTCGGGGCCTACGCGCAAAGCCACGGCGGCACAATCGAGTTGGTCTCGGTCAACGGTCCCGACGTCACGGTTCGGCTGTCCGGTGCGTGCCGAGGCTGCCCGGCGGCCGGCTCGACGCTGACCGACCGACTCCAGCGCGAGCTGCGCCGACGCGTCGGCGACCAGGTGCGGGTGATCAGTGACGACGCCTCGGCGCCGGAGTCGTTGGGCAGAAAACTGCTGGCGCTGTTCGTGCGCTGAGCCGGCCTCAGCCGGCGGCGATGCGTTCCAGCCGGCCTTCGGTGTACGAAGCGATTTGGTCGACGACGACGCGCAGCCGGGCACCGTCGGTGCCTGCGGTGTTGAACGCCGGAGCCAAGATCGGGTCGAGGGTGCGCGGCGCACCGGCCAGCAGCCACTGCGCCACCCGGTGAATGCGTTCGCGCTGCGTGGCCTGGACTCCCAGGTGCGCCGGGTCGGACATGATGAACTGCAGGGCAAGCATTTTCAACACTGCGACTTCGGCGCGGACCAGAGCGGGGACATGCAGGTCGGCGCAGTAGCGCGCCAACGGCCCGGCGCCGGCAGCGGCTTGGGTGGCCGCGATCGCCGCCGAGGCGAACCGGCCGACCAGCTCACTGGTCAACCGCTTGAGCGCCACCGACGCCGCCAGCGTGGCATCGTACTTGCCGACCGCTGCGACCACCGGCAACCGGGAGAGGCGCTGGGCGGCTTCCGCCAGGTCGTCAGCGCGCAGCCGCGGGAACCCGGCCTCCCCCAGCTTGCCCAGCGCGGTGGCCGCGTCGTCGTCGGCGAGTACACGCAGGTCGATGCGCCCGGAGACGACGCCGTCCTCGACGTCGTGCACCGAGTAGGCGACATCGTCCGCCCAGTCCATGACCTGCGCTTCCAGGCAGGCATGGTGCGCCGGGGCGCCGTCTCGCAGCCAGGCGGCGGCGGCGCGGTCGTCGTCGTAGAAACCGAACTTGCCGGCGTCCGCCCCGCTGGCCCACGGGTATTTGGTTACCGCATCCAGCGCCGCTCTTGTGAGGTTCAGACCCACGCTGCGACCCTGTGCGTCAACCACTTTGGGTTCCAGGCCGGTCAGAATGCGAAAGGTCTGCGCGTTGCCCTCGAAACCGCCGTAGGACGCCGCGACCTCGTCGAGCGCCAGCTCACCGTTGTGTCCGTAGGGCGGATGACCGATGTCGTGAGCCAGGCCGGCCAGGTCGACCAGGTCAGCATCGCAGCCCAAACCGATCGCCATGCCCCGGCCGATCTGGGCGACCTCCAGCGAATGGGTCAGCCGGGTACGCGGAGTGTCGCTTTCCCGCGGCCCGACGACCTGGGTCTTGTCGGCTAGTCGGCGCAGCGCGGCGCTGTGCAGCACCCGGGCGCGGTCCCGGGCGAAGTCGGTGCGGTGCTGGCCCTGCGTGCCCGGCAGACCCGCCGTCTTCGCAGCTTCGGCCACCTGCCGCTGGCGGTCGAAGTCGTCGTAGGGGTCCGGCTCAGTCATCGGGCCTCAGTCTGCCAGGCAGCCGATGATTGCCGGACCCGCCGACGGTGCATCCACGGCGCCGAGCGTGTATCCCTGGCGAAAAAATTGCGGCTTCAGCACCATCGGTACACACTCGATGCTTCCTTAACGAGCCGGACTACGGTGGCAAGCATGCGTGGCGCTCGGCTGTTCAGCTTCGTCCTGGCCGTGCTGACCGCGGGCCTGCTGCTCGCGCCGGCTGCGGCCGCGCAACCCCCTCTCCGGCTGACCGACTACGTCACCGACAACGCCGGTGCACTGACCGGGTCGACCCGCAGCGACGTCGACTCGGCGGTCAGCACCCTCTACACCGAGCGGCATCTGCGGCTGTGGGTGGTCTACGTCGACACCTTCTCCGGGCAGGCGCCGGTGAACTGGGCGCAGAGCACGCGTCGCGTCAGCGACCTCGACGGTTCGGACGCGCTGCTGGCGGTAGCCACCACCGACCGCGCGTACGCGTTCCTGGTGCCGCAGTCGATCAAGAACGTCACCTCGCGACAGGTTGACGACTTGCGAGCCAACATGATCGAACCGGCGCTGCACCGCGGCGACTGGGGCGACGCGGCCATCAAGGCGGCCAACGGGCTCAACCAGACACCCAACGCGGTGAGCTGGACACCGATGCTGATCGGGCTGGCACTCATCGCGGCCGGGATGCTGGTACTGCTGCTGGTGATGCGCCGCCGACGGGCCCGACGCCGAGCGGCGGCCTTGACCGCGGCGCGGCGGGTGGACCCCACCGACCCGGACGCACTGGCCGGTCTGCCCACCGAAGCGCTCGACGACTTGTCGCGGGCGATGGTGGTCCAAGTCGACAACGCGCTGCGCACCAGTGCCAACGAGCTCAGCCTGGCCGTCGAGGAGTTCGGCGCCCAGCGAACCGAGCCGTTCAGCCGGGCGGTTGCCAATGCCAAAGCGGCGCTGAATCAGGCATTCAACGTCCGCCAGCAACTCGACGACGCGATACCGGAAACCCCCGAACAGCGCCGGGAGCTGCTGACGCGGGTCATTGTGTCGGCGGCGCGAGCCGACCACGAGCTGGAATCGCAGACACAGGCATTCGATCAGTTGCGTGACCTGGTCATCAACGCTCCGTCGCGGATGGACGGGCTGACCCAACAGGTGGTAGAGCTGACGGCGAGGCTTGCGCCCGCCGAAGAGCGGTTGACCGCGCTTAGCAAAGAATTCGCCGCCAGCGCACTGACTTCGGTCGCCGGCAACGCCGCCACCGCCCGCGAGCGGCTGACTTTTGCCGACGAGAACATCGGCCGCGCCCGCGACCTGGCGGCCCGCGCGGTCGCCGGGCAGCAGACCGGCTTGGTGGACGCGTTCCGCGCCGCCGAGTCAGCGCTGGGTCAAGCGCGTGCCTTGCTCGACGCCGTCGACAACGCGGAGACCGACATCCGGCACGCCGCCGGTGAACTGCAGTCGGTCATCGCCCACGTCGAGGGCGGCGTCGGGCAGGCCAACAGCCGACTGCGGCAAACCAACAGCCCGCACGTTCCCGACCTGGCCGGCGCCCGCGACGCGGCGGCCAAGGCCGTCGACGCCGCCCGCCGCAACGGCTCGGCCGATCCGCTGGGTGCTTTCACCGCGCTGACGAAGGCCGGCGCCGATCTGGATCGGCTGCTGGCCACCGTCGCCGAAGAACAGGCGAACGTCGACCGGCTCAACCGCACGTTGCAGCAGGCGTTGTTCACCGCCGATTCGCGGGTGCGCGCCGTTTCGGACTACATCGACACCCGCCGCGGCAGCGTCGGATCCGAAGCCCGTACCCGCCTCACCGAAGCCGGCCGACACCTGCAAGCGGCGCGAGACGAACGGTCGACCAACATCACCGACGCGATCGCGCATGCCAACGCCGCTGCGACGTTGGCCGCCGAAGCCCAGGCGCTGGCCAATGACGACGTCCAGTCGGTGCAGCGCGCCTACGCCGGAGGCGGCGGCAGCCACATGGGCGCAATGATGGGCGGCATCATCCTGGGTGATCTACTCGGCGGTGCAATGAGCGGCGGCTGGGGCGGCGGCTGGGGTGGTGGCGGCTGGGGCGGCGGAGACTGGGGTTCGGCGTCTTACGGCGGTTCGTCGGGCGGCTCCGACGGCGGATTCTTCGGCGGCGGCGGGCGGTTCTGAGGCGCACAGAACGCTTGGGTACATTGCGGGAATGCTTCGGAAGTCGTTGGTGGCAGTCGCGTGCCTGGGATTGCTGATTGCCTGCAGCAGCCAACCCAAGCCGGCCGACGTCACGAAGGTATTCGCGGTCAAGTCGACGTTCGGCTCGGATTACCGCACTTCCTCGAAGGGCCCTACGGACATCACTCCGCAGATGGTCGGAGAACAGAAGCTGCCGCCGGGCGTGTCATTCGACCCGCCGGACTGCGAGAAGCTGGCCACCGGCCAGCGTCTGCCGTCCGGCACCCAAGGCAAAACCGCCATCGTCTCCGCGGACGGAAAAGGCAACCGACTGGTGGCGATCGCCGTCGTAGCCAAGGCGTCCGTGCCCTACGACGCTTCACTGACCGACAAGTGCAAGCACGTCGGATTCAAAACCGACAAGGGCAACCTCAACGGCAGCATCGACGTGGTCGACGCCCCGCAGATCAATGGCGTCCAAACGACCGGCCGGCACCGCCAGGTCACCATCTCCGCGCGGGGCAAAGAACGTAACAACGAGCTGTACAGCTACGTCGCCTATTTCGGCGACACCGTGGTAATCGTCGATGCCAGCCCGATGCGGATTCGCGGACAACAGCAACCGCCCGCGATCGACACCGACCGGGCTCAGCAACTGCTCAAAGACGCCGTCGCCGCGATGCGCGGCTAGCGGCGATCGCGAGGGCGGCTGAAAGCCGGGCGAAGCGGGTCGTCGCCATCGACCTAGCGGTGATCGCGAGGGCGGCTGAAAGCCGGGCGAAGCGGGTCGTCGCCATCGACCTAGCGGTGATCGCGAGGGCGGCTGAAAGCCGGGCGAAGCGGGTCGTCGCCATCGACCTAGCCGCCCGTCAGCAGCCCCTGAGGCGCACCGCCAGGTAATCGACCACCGCGTCGATCGCGACCCGATCCTGGGTCATCGCGTCCCGCTCGCGGATCGTGACGGCGTGGTCGTCAAGTGAGTCGAAGTCGAACGTCACACAAAACGGTGTGCCGATCTCGTCTTGGCGGCGGTATCGCCGCCCGATCGCGCCGGCGTCGTCGAAGTCGACGTTCCAGGATTTGCGCAACTCGGCGGCCAGGTCGCGGGCCTTCGGACTCAGATCGGCGTGCCGGGACAACGGCAGCACCGCGGCCTTCACCGGCGCCAGGCGCGGGTCCAGGCGCAACACGGTGCGTTTGTCCACGCCGCCCTTGGCGTTGGGTGCCTCGTCTTCGTGATACGCGTCGATCAGAAAGGCCATGAACGACCGGGTCAGACCCGCCGCCGGTTCGATCACATACGGCACGTAGCGGGTGTCGCTGTCCTGGTCGTAGAACGACAGGTCGACTCCGGAATGCTTTGCATGCGTTGACAAATCGAAATCAGTGCGGTTGGCCACACCTTCCAGCTCCCCCCATGGGTTGCCGGCGAAGCCGAACTTGTACTCGATGTCGACGGTGCGGTCCGAGTAATGCGACAACTTGTCTGCTGCGTGCTCGTAGAGCCGCAGATTCTGCGCCTCGATGCCCAGGTCGATGTACCACTGCAGCCGGGTGTCGATCCAGTACTGGTGCCACTCCTTGGCGGTCGACGGCTCGACGAAGAATTCCATCTCCATCTGTTCGAACTCTCGGGTGCGGAAGATGAAGTTGCCGGGAGTGATCTCGTTACGGAAGCTCTTGCCTATCTGGCCAATGCCGAACGGCGGCTTGCGCCGCGCGGTGGTGAGCACATTGGCGAAGTTGACGAAGATGCCCTGGGCGGTCTCCGGGCGCAGGTAGTGCAGCCCCTCCTCGGTCTCGATCGGCCCGAGGTAGGTCTTGAGCATCATGTTGAACTCGCGCGGCTCGGTCCATCGGCCCGGTTCACCGGTCTCCGGGTCGCGGATGTCGGCCAACCCGTTGGGCGGCGGGTGTCCGTGCTTGGCTTCGTAAGCCTCGATGAGGTGATCGGCGCGGTAGCGCTTGTGGGTGATCAGCGATTCGACGAGCGGGTCGTGAAACACCTCAACATGCCCGGAAGCCACCCACACTTCGCGCGGCAGGATGATCGAGGAGTCCAGGCCCACGACGTCGTCCCGCCCGGTGACCACCGAACGCCACCACTGCCGTTTGATGTTCTCCTTGAGTTCCACTCCCAACGGCCCGTAGTCCCAAGCCGATTTGGTGCCGCCGTAGATCTCACCCGAGGGGTAGACCAGACCGCGTCGTTTGGCCAAGTTGACGATGGTGTCGATCACGGACGCCACGAGCCGGTGCACTCCTGTCTGAAGGGAAAGGTACGGTTCCGCGCAGCGCTGCACGCCGGCGCGAAGAGCACCCGTCATGGTAGCGAGCGCCCTCGGCTCTTTGACATGCGTCATCATGCATGTGACAGTGGAAGCGATATGACTTCTTCTGCGTCGACCACCTCGACCAACACGGACGGCGATTTCGGTGCGGCTCTGAATCCTGCCGAGGTCGTCACCCACGACCACGGCACCGCCGCTGCTCCGCCCCCGCCGTCGCGCGAAATACTGGACGCCGCCGGCGAGTTGCTGCGGGCGCTGGCGGCGCCGGTGCGGATCGCGATCGTGTTGCAGCTGCGCGAATCTCAACGGTGCGTGCACGAACTGGTCGACGCGCTGGGTGTACCGCAGCCGCTGGTCAGCCAGCATCTGAAAATTCTCAAGGCGGCCGGAGTGGTCACCGGTGAGCGCTCGGGCCGCGAGGTGCTCTACCGGCTGGCCGACCATCATCTGTCGCACATCGTCATCGACGCGGTGGCCCACGCTTCCGAGGACAAACAGCAGTGACCGCTGCGGCTCGGTCGACCCGTCAACGCGCCGCGATCTCCACGCTGTTGACGACGCTCGATGAATTCCGCTCGGCCCAGGAGCTGCACGACGAGCTGCGCCGCCGCGGGCACAACATCGGGCTGACGACCGTATACCGGACGCTGCAGTCCCTGGCGGCGGCCGGGCTGGTCGACACGCTGCGCACCGACACCGGCGAAGCGGTGTACCGACAGTGCTCCGACCACCATCATCACCATCTGGTGTGCCGCAGCTGCGGCTGCACAGTCGAAGTCGGTGACCGCGAGGTGGAGAGCTGGGCTGCCCAGGTGGCCGCTGAACACGGGTTCTCCGACGTCAGCCACACCATCGAGATCTTCGGCAACTGCGCCGACTGCCGGACCTGACGGCGACCACCCGGCTCGCCCGCCGACCGCCACTCTGGCGTGACGTTCGACGGCCACCGCCACTCTGACGTGACGCTCGGCGAGCGGTCAACGACGGGCTTACCCGGTCAGCACTCGGCGGATCTCCGCACCGGTGTCAAGCACCATGAGAACCAATGTGCGCAGGGCCTCGTCGGTCAGTCCGCTACCGGGAAAGTTGTAGCGCAGCAGTACATCCCCGGTTTTGCCCGAGTCACGTTTGGCGCCCTTCTCGCTCACCTTCTCCACCAGGGCCACCGATCCGAGCATGGTGTGCTGAGCCCGGTCGGCCACCAGGTCGCGGGTTTTCTTGTTCAGCGGCAGATCCCAAGCCAAGACCTGATTCAGCGACACCAGATCGAGGTCTTCCACGATGGGCACCACCCGCAGCGACGCAAGAGTGCCGTCGTGGCGGATGGTCAGCGCGCCGTCCGCCTCGGATTCGACGGGCAGGATCTCGCCCAGCACCGCCGCCAGCCGCTCGCTCAGTGATGGCATCTACGCCCTCCCGAACCGACGGTGCCGCGACGCGTACTCCTCGCAAGCAGCCCACAGGTCGCGACGATCGTAATCCGGCCACAACTTGTCCTGGAAGATGTATTCGGCGTAGGCCGCCTGCCACAGCATGAAATTGCTGGACCGTTTTTCACCGGAGGACCGCAGCAGCAGGTCCACGTCGGGAATGTCGGGCCGCTGCATGTGCCGCACGATCGTGGCCTCGGTAATCCGGTCCGGATCCAGCCGGCCCGCAGCGGCTGCCCGCGCGATGCTTCTGGTGGCTTCGGTGATCTCGGTGCGGCCCCCGTAGTTGACGCAGTAGTTCACTGTGATGACGTCGTTGTCATTGGTCATCTCCTCGGCGATCTCCAGCTCTTTGATTACGCTGCGCCACAACCGGGGTCGTGACCCCACCCACCGGATGCGAACCCCCATGTCCTTGAGGTTCTCCCGGCGCCGTCGCACCACGTCGCGGTTGAAGCCCATCAAAAACCGCACTTCCTCCGGTGAACGTTTCCAGTTCTCGGTGGAGAACGCATAAAGGCTCAACCATTTGATTCCGAGTTCGATCGCACCGCAGGCGATGTCGATGACCACCGCTTCACCCATCTTGTGCCCCTCGACGCGCGCCAGCCCGCGCTGGGTGGCCCACCGCCCGTTGCCGTCCATCACGATCGCGACGTGCGCGGGTAGCTGGTCGGCCGGCAACCGCGGCGCGGCGGCCTTGGACGTGTGCTGCGGCGGGCGGCGCGGACCGCCGTCGGGAGCCGGCGGCAGCTCGGGGAAGACCACCGGCCACGTCGAGCCGTCTGGAAAAGTCGGATAGTCGTCGGGTGCCGGGCCGAGTTGCGGGAAACCGGTCGCGGTGCGCTCAGCCTTCGGCCGCGAGCCGCTCGTCCGGTTCCGGGCCATGAGCCACATCCTGCCCGACCAGGCCGATGCGACGGTCGGCGACGCTCCGATGCACATGATCCACCTGGCCCATCCGCTCCACCAGCGGCAATGTGCGAAGTTGGCGCTCCAGATGCCACTGCAGGTGGGCGGCCACCAGGCCGCTGACGTGATTTCGGTGCGACTGCGGGGCGGCCTCGGCGGCCGTCCAGTCGCCGTCACGCAGCGCGGACATCAGGTCCAGCACACCCGGCGGCGGCGTGGTCGAACCGGCCGGGCGGCAGTGCGGGCAGACGCTGCCCCCGGCGGCGATGTGAAACGCCCGATGCGGACCGGGGTCGGCGCACCGCGCGCACTCGGTCAGTGCGGGCGCCCAGCCGGCGATGCCCATGGCGCGCAGCAGATAGGCGTCCAGCACCAGCTCGCGGGTCCGTCGGCCGTCGGCGACCGCCCGTAACGCCGCCACCGTGAGCCGGTGCAGCGCCGGGGCCGGCGCCCGTTCCTCACCGGCGAGGCGTTCGGCGGTTTCCAGCATTGCGCACGCACAGGTGTACCGGCCGTAGTCGCTGACGATGTCGGTGGCGAACGCGTCGATCGAAACGACCTGGGTGACGATGTCCAGGTTGCGGCCGGGGAAAAGCTGCACGTCGATGTGAGAGAACGGCTCCAGCCGCGCGCCGAACTTGCTGCGGGTGCGGCGCACGCCTTTGGCCACCGCGCGGACCAGGCCGTGATCGCAGGTCAACAAGGTGACGATCCGGTCGGCTTCGCCGAGCTTGTGCTGGCGCAGCACCACCGCCCGGTCCCGGTACAGCCGCATCACACCAGTTTGGCATTGCCTGGCGGCATCACCTGCTACCCGCGCCGATAATCTCGATACCGATGACGCACCCGAGCCACCCCCGTTTTCCCACCCTGGCCCATCAGCTGTACCAGCTGGCCAGCGGAGAGGTGACGTCCGAAGAGCTGGTGCGCACCACGTTGCACGCGATCGACCTGAGCCAGCCCTACCTCAACGCGTTCCGGATGGTGCTCATCAAGTCAGCGCTGGCCGACGCCGCCGAAGCCGATCGGCGCCGCGCCGCCGGGGACACCGCGCCGTTGCTGGGTGTGCCCATCGCGGTCAAAGACGACGTCGACATCGCGGGTGTGCCCACGGCGTTCGGCACGTCGGGATTCTTGCGGCCGGCGGCGCAGGACGCCGAGGTGGTGCGGCGGCTCAAGGCGGCGGGCGCGGTGATCGTCGGCAAGACCAATACCTGCGAGCTGGGGCAGTGGCCGTTCACCAGCGGACCCGCGTTCGGGCATACCCGCAACCCGTGGTCACGCCGCCACACTCCGGGCGGATCGTCGGGCGGCAGCGCCGCCGCGGTGGCCGCCGGGCTGGTGACCGCGGCGATCGGCTCCGACGGCGCCGGCAGCATCCGTATCCCCGCGGCGTGGACGCATTTGGTCGGCATCAAGCCGCAGCGCGGCCGGATCTCGACCTGGCCGTTGCCGGAGGCATTCAACGGCATCACCGTCAACGGCGTGCTCGCCCGCACGGTCGAGGACGCGGCGCTGGTGCTCGACGCCGCCGCCGGCAACGTCGACGGTGACCTGCACAAGCCGCCGCCGGTGGCGGTGTCCGAATACGTCGGTCGTGCGCCCGGGCCGTTGAAGATCGCGGTCTCGACCCGATTCCCGTTCACCGGTTTCCGCGCCAAACTGCACCCGGAGATCAAAGCTGCGCTGCAGGCGGTGGCCGGGCAACTGGAACTGCTCGGTCATACCGTCGTGGCCGGCAACCCCGATTACGGCCTGCGGCTGTCGCTGGACTTCTTGGCCCGGTCCACCTCGGGCCTGCTGGAATGGACCGAGCGGCTCGGTGACGGCGTGGATCTCGATGAGCGCACACTGGCCAACATGCGGCTCGGCCGGGCGCTGTCCGGGTGGCGGCTGCGCTGGGCGCGCGCCGCCGAAGCCCGCAACCAGCGGCGCGTCGGTTACATCTTCAACATCGTCGACGTGGTGCTGGCACCGACCACCGCGCAACCGCCGCCTCAGGTGCACGCCTTCGACAAGCTCGGCGGACTGTCGACCGACCGGGTGATGATCGCGGCCTGCCCGGTCACGTGGCCGTGGAATGTGCTGGGCTGGCCGTCGATCAACATCCCGGCAGGTTTCACCAGCGAGGGGTTGCCGATCGGTGTGCAGCTGATGGGTCCGGCCAACAGCGAAGGGCTGCTGGTCTCGCTGGCCGCCGAACTGGAGGCGGTGCTGGACTGGCCGGCCAAGCAGCCGCAGGTGTGGTGGAACACCGGCACCGACAAGCCGCCGGTGTCCAGCGGGCCGGCCGCACGGTGACTCGCTAGAAACCCAGCCGGCCGAGCTGCTTGGGGTCGCGCTGCCAGTTCTTGGCGACCTTGACCCGCAGATCCAGAAACACCTTGCTGCCCAGCAGCTTCTCGATCTGGCTGCGCGCCGCGATGCCCACCTCGCGCAGCCGGGCGCCGCCCTTGCCGATCACGATGCCCTTCTGGCTGTCCCGCTCGACGTAGAGCACCGCGTACACGTCGATCAGATCGTCCCGGTCTTCGCGCGGACTGACCTCGTCGATGACCACCGCCAGCGAATGCGGCAACTCGTCGCGCACCCCCTCCAGCGCGGCTTCCCGAATGAATTCCGCCATCAGCGTCTCTTCGGGTTCGTCGGTCAGCTCACCGTCGGGGTAGTAGGCCGGGCCGGCCGGCAGTGCGGCGGCCAGCACGTCGATCAGCACATCGACCTGCTCGCCGGTGGCGGCTGACACCGGCACGATCTCGGCGTGCCGGCCCTCGGACAGACCGACGAACTCACTGACTGCAGCCAGTTGGGCGGCCACCCGGTCTTTGGACACCGCGTCGATCTTGGTGACGACGACCACCAGTGTGGTTGTGGGCGCGGTTGTGCGGATCTGGTCCAAGATCCACCGGTCCCCCGGCCCGATCGCTTCGTCGGCGGGAATGCACAATCCGATGACGTCGACTTCGGCGTAGGTGGCGCGCACCAGGTCGTTGAGCCGCTTGCCGAGCAAGGTGCGCGGGCGGTGCAGGCCCGGCGTGTCGACCAGAATGATCTGGAAGTCCTGCCGGTGCACGATGCCGCGAATGGTGTGCCGCGTGGTCTGCGGCCGATTCGACGTGATCGCCACCTTGGTGCCGACCAGCGCGTTGGTCAGCGTCGACTTGCCGGTGTTGGGCCGGCCGACGAAACACACGAAGCCGGAACGGAATTCACTCACCCGCAGCCGGTCCCGCTGACGTCGGTTCACCTTTGCGGTCGGTGACGATGACCGCCGCGGTGTCGCTGATTTCGTGGACCGCGGCCACTCCTGGGTCGTCAGCCGAACCCGCCACCAGCACAGCGGCTTCCAGGCCTGTGGCGCCGCTGGACATCGCGGCGGCCACTGCGGTCTGCAGCGCGGTCAACTGCAATGCCGCCAGCTGCACCGGCGCACCGGCATAGGTGCGACCGTCGACGTCGCGCACCGCGGCGCCGCTACCGGCTTCGGCGCGGGCCATCGCACTGCGGGCCAGCACCACCAGCTTGGCATCCTCGTCATTGAGTTCATGGCGCTCAGCCATCGGCGCCAGCCTCCTGACCGTTGGTCTGCGCGGGGCTCAGCAGCACCGTGCCGACCCGCAGCCGGCCGCGGTGATCGGGTCCGCCCTCGGCGTGCAGCCGCAGCCCGTGAGAGACCACTTCAGCACCGGGCAGCGGGACCCGGCCGAGTTCGAGAGCCAGTAGTCCGCCGACGGTGTCGACGTCCAAGTCGTTGTCGAATTCCAGGCCGTAAAGTTCGCCGACGTCCTCGATCGGTAACCGCGCCGACACCCGGAAACGGTTGTGACCCAGTGTCTCCACCGGTGCCGTCTCGGCATAGTCATACTCGTCGGCGATTTCTCCGACGATCTCTTCGAGCACGTCCTCGATGGTGACGAGCCCGGCGATCGCGCCGTATTCGTCGACCAGCAATGCCATGTGGTTGCGGTTGCGCTGCATCTCACGCAGCAACGCGTCCAGCGGTTTGGAGTCCGGCACGAACACCGCCGGCCGCATCAATTCCGCGACGGTCGTGTCCCGGCCGCCGCGGACCGAGTGGTAGGTCTGCTGGATAACGTCTTTCAGGTAGACCACGCCGACGACGTCGTCGACGTTCTCGCCGATCACCGGGATGCGGGAGTGTCCGCTGCGCACCGCCAGCGACGTGGCCTGGTCGGCGGTCTTGTCGCTTTCAATCCAGATCATCTCGGTGCGCGGCACCATCACTTCGCGCGCCGGGGTGTCGCCGAGCTCGAAGACTGACTCGATCATCCGTCGCTCGTCGGCGGCGACTACCCCGCGCTGCTGGGCGAGGTCGACGACTTCGCGTAGTTCGATCTCCGAGGCGAACGGGCCGTTGCGGAAGCCGCGGCCCGGGGTGAGCGCGTTACCCAGCAGCACCAGCAGCCGGCTGATCGGCATCAGCAGCCACGAAATGGCTTGCAGCGGAAAGGCCGCAACCAGGCTGATGGTATAGGCGTTCTGGCGGCCGAGCGTGCGCGGACCGATGCCGATGACGATGAAACTGGTGACCACCATGATCGCCACTCCGAGTATCAGCCCCCAATCCCGGCTCACGTTGTGCCGCAGGTGAACCACCAACAGCGCGGTGGAGGTGATCTCGCAGATGATGCGCAGCAGCACCACCAGATTGATGTAGCTCGGCCGGTCGGCCATCACGGTGGCCAACCGTCTCGCGCCGGGACGCTGGTCGCGGACCAGCTCGTGCACCCGGGCCACCGACACGGTGCTGATTGCGGCGTCGATCGCGGCGAACAGGCCGCCCAGACCGATCAATCCGATCGCACCGAACAGCAGGCCCATTCCGGTCACGGCTGGTCGAAATATCTTGATTTGTCCAACAACAGGCGATCCCGTTCGATCTGGCGATCTTGCCGGTAGGCCGCCACCTGCTCGGCGACCCATTCTTCGAGGAGTCGGTTCTGCAGGGCGAACATCTCGCGTTCCTCGTCCGGTTCGCCGTGGTCGTAGCCGAGCAGGTGCAGGACGCCGTGGATGGTCAGCAGCGCTAGTTCGTGGCCGAGCGAATGACCGGCCGCCGCCGCCTGCTCGGCTGCGAATCCCGGGCACAACACGATGTCACCGAGCATGGCCGGGCCCGGCTCCGGCGCGTCGGGACGACCACCTGGCTCGAGCTCGTCCATCGGGAAGCTCATCACGTCCGTCGGTCCCGGCAGGTCCATCCACCGCATATGCAGGTCAGCCATTGCCGCGGTGTCCAGCAGCACCATCGACAATTCAGCGGCCGGATTGACCTCCATTTTGGCGATCACAAAACGTGCGACACTGATCAGTTCCGTTTCGGAGACGTCGAGGCCGGATTCGTTGGCAACTTCAATGGTCATCTGCGCCGCTCCTCAATCCCGGCTGCGTCGGCATCTTCGTCGTCGTCGCGGCTCATGTGCGCCAGTTGTTCTCGGAGTCAACCGCGGCGCCGTACGCCGGAGGCGCGCCGGGCGGCCCGGTTCATCGTCAGCCCCGGCTCCTCGAATTTCGCGTAGGCGTCCACGATTTCGGATACCAGCCGGTGACGAACCACGTCCACGCTGGTGAGTTCGGCGATGTGGATGTCGTCGATGTCATCGAGGATGTCGACGGCGTTGCGCAGACCCGAACGCGCACCGCCGGGCAGGTCGATCTGGGTAACGTCGCCGGTGACAACGACTTTCGACCCAAAGCCCAGCCGGGTGAGGAACATCTTCATCTGCTCGGCAGTGGTGTTCTGCGCTTCGTCGAGAACGATGAACGCAGAATTCAACGTCCGTCCCCGCATATAGGCCAGCGGCGCGACCTCGATGACACCGGAGGCCATCAGCTTGGGGATGAGTTCGGCGTCCATCATGTCGTGCAGCGCGTCGTACAGCGGCCGCAGGTACGGGTCGATCTTCTCGCTCAGTGTGCCGGGCAGAAAGCCGAGGCGTTCACCGGCTTCCACCGCGGGCCGGGTGAGGATGATGCGATCGACCTGTTTGGTCTGCAGCGCGTTGACCGCCTTGGCCATCGCCAGATACGTCTTGCCGGTACCGGCCGGACCGATGCCGAACACAATGGTGTTGGCGTCGATCGCGTCGACGTAGCGCTTCTGGTTGAGCGTCTTGGGCCGGATGGACTTGCCGCGCCGCGACAAGATGTCCAAGGTGAGCACTTCGGCCGGGGAGGCGTTGCCGGTGCCGACCAGCATGGCCACGCTGTGGCGCACCACTTCCGGGGTCAACGGCTGGCCGCTGGCGACGATCGCGATCAGTTCAGAGATCACCCGCTCGGCGAGCGCGACGTCGGCGGGCTCGCCGGACAGGGTGACGGCGTTGCCGCGCACATGCAGATCCGCCGCCAGGATCCGTTCGAGTGCGCGCAGGTTTTCGTCGGCGGAACCCAGCAGGCCCATGACGAGGTCGGGCGGAACGTCGATGCTGCTGCGCACCTGAGCGGTCGAGGAATCAGCAGCGTTGGTCTCGCGGGGCGTCACGTGGTTTCTTATGCCTGCTTTCTTGGGTTCTTGGTGACGACGCAGCCCATTCTACCGCCGAGCTGCACGACAATCTGGGTTGTGCGCAGAGGAAACCTACTTCCCGGCCCAGGCGTCTCCGCCGAACGGCAGGCGCATTGCCTGCCACAAATCCGATTCCGCTAGCCCCAACGCGGCGTCAGAACGCCCAGCGCGCCCAGCGCCACCGCGGCCGCCGTCGACGTCCGCAGCACGGTCGGTCCCAGCCGCACCGCCACGGCGCCGGCGCCTATCAGCTCGGCGATCTCATCGGCTGCGATACCGCCTTCCGGCCCGACGATCAGCAACACGGACTTGGCCTGCGCCAAATCAACGCTGGTCAGCGACTCGGTCGCCGACTCGTGCAGAACCAGCACCGTCGCCCCGGCAGTCACCGCCTCGCGAAGCCGACCGCACAGCGCCGTGGTGGACAACGGTCCGTCGACCGGCGGGATGTGAGCCCGCCGCGACTGCCGCGCCGCTGCCCGCACGACGGCGCGCCAGCGCCGCAGCCCCTTCTCGGCGCGGGCGCCGTCCCAGCGGGCTACACACCGTTCGGCCTGCCAGGCCACGAACCCGTCGGCGCCCGCCTCAGTGGCCAGTTCGACGGCCAGCTCGGAGCGGTCAGCCTTGGGCAGCGCCTGCACCACCGTCACCGACGGTTTGCAGGGCGCAACAACCCAACGGCTGAGCACACGGGCACGCAGCCCATCTCGGCCGGCCTCTTGCACGACGCAACCGGCCATGCCGCCGGCGCCGTCGCTGAGCGTCAACTCCTCGCCGGGACGGATCCGTCGCACGGTGGCGGCGTGGAAACCTTCCTCGCCGCTGACCGTCATCATTGTGCCGACGTCGGTCAGCGAATCGACGTAGAACAGGCCGGGCACTGGCCGGTCAGCGGCCGGTGAAGGTTTCGCGCAGTCGGCTGAACAGCCCGCTGGCCGCGTTGCTGTGCGTCGAGCGGACTTCGGCGACATCGCGGGTGCGGCGCGCCTTGAGCTCGCGCAGGAGTTCGGTGTCGCGATTGTCCAGCCGGGTCGGCACGACGACGTCGACGTGCACATGCAGATCACCCCGGGTGCCCGAACGCAGCTGCGGCATGCCGTGGCCGCGCAGCGTGATCACCGCACCTGGTTGGGTGCCGGGCGGGATGGTGATCTCGGTGAGACCGTCCAGGATCGCTTCGACGGTGACGGTCGTGCCCAGCGCCGCGTCGAACATCGGCACCGAGACCGTGCAGTGCAGCGCGTCGCCGTCGCGCACGAAGATGTCGTGAGCTTGTTCGTGAACCTCGACGTACAGGTCACCTGCCGGACCGCCGCCGGGCCCCACTTCGCCCTGGGCGGCAAGCCGAACGCGCATCCCGTCGCCGACGCCGGCGGGGATCTTGACGCTGATCTCGCGGCGGGCCCGCACCCGCCCGTCACCGCCACATTGGTTACACGGGTCGAGGATGACCTCGCCGACGCCGCGGCAGGTGGGGCACGGGCGCGAGGTCATCACCTGGCCGAGCAGCGAACGCTGCACGCTCTGCACTTCTCCCCGCCCACCGCAGGTGTCGCAGCGCACTGGAGAGGAGCCGCCGTTGGTGCCCCGGCCCTGGCATCTGTCGCAGAGCACCGCGGTGTCCACGGTGACCTGCTTGGTCACGCCGGTCGCACATTCTTCGAGATCAAGCCGCATCCGCAGCAGCGAATCTTGACCCTGCCGCACCCGCCCGGCGGGTCCGCGCCCCCCGCTGCCGCCGCCGAAGCCGCCACCGAAGAACGCCTCGAAGACGTCGCCGAGTCCACCGAAACCGGTAAAACCGTTGCCTGCTGCGCCGGCGCTTTCCAGCGGGTCCCCACCCAAGTCCACGATGCGGCGTTTCTCCGGGTCGCTGAGCACCTCGTAAGCGGCGCTGATCTCCTTGAATTTCGCCTGGGCAGCCTCATCGGGGTTGACGTCGGGATGCAGCTCTCGCGCCAGCTTGCGATAGGCGCGTTTGATCTCGGTATCGCTCGCGTTCTTGCTCACGCCGAGCAGGCCGTAGTAATCGCGTGCCACGCCTGACCTTTCTTACGCCGCGGTTGCGGCTGTCCGTTGATTTTTCGGCTGGCCCATCGAGGTCATCTTCCCCCGAGCACTTCGCCGATGTATAAGGCAACCGCTGCGACACTAGCGATAGTTCCCGGATAGTCCATTCGGGTGGGTCCGAGCACCCCCATGCCGCCGTACACGGTGTCCGGGGTGCCGTAGGCGGTGGTCACCACGGAGGTGCCGACCATCTGCTCGGCTTCGGTCTCGTGTCCGATGCGCACCGTCACCTTGCCCGCTTCTTGCTGGGCGGCCAGCAGCCGCAGCACCACCACCTGCTCTTCGAGTGCTTCCAGGATCGATCGCAGCGACCCGCCGAAGTCGGCGGTGTTGCGGGTCAGGTTGGCGGTTCCGCCCAGCAGCAGACGCTCCTCGGAGTGGTCGACGAGCGATTCCAGTAGCACCGTTGCCGACCGGCCGACGGCGTCACTGAGACTGGTCTGTTTGCCGGGATTGCTCAGCTCGCCGGCCAGGTCGGCCACCGCGATCGACGCCGCGGACAGCTTCTTGCCTTCCAGAGCCTGACCCAGCATCTCGCGCAGCTGCGACAGCTCGTGGTCGTCGATCACGTCACCGAGTTCGACGATGCGTTGGTCGACGCGTCCAGAGTCGGTGATCACCACCATCAGCAGTCGCGCCGGTGTCAGCGCGATCACCTCCAGATGGCGCACCGTCGAGGTGGACAGCGTCGGATACTGCACGACGGCGACCTGCCGGGTGAGCTGAGCGAGCAGCCGCACCGCGCGCCGCAGCACATCATCGAGGTCGACGCCGGACTCCAGGAAGGTCTGAATCGCCCGCCGCTCAGCCGACGACAACGGTTTGACGTCGTCGAGCCGGTCGACGAACTCCCGATAACCCTTCTCCGTCGGGACCCGCCCGGAGCTGGTGTGCGGTTGGGCGATGTAGCCCTCCGCTTCCAGCACCGCCATGTCGTTGCGCACCGTGGCGGACGAGACGCCCAGGTTGTACCGCTCGACAAGCGACTTGGAACCGATCGGTTCTTTGGTGGCGACGAAGTCGCTGACGATGGCCCGCAACACTTCGAAGCGGCGCTCGTCGGCACTTCCCATCCGGCATCCACCTCCCTTGGCGTGCGTAATCCCGACCATTTTACGGTCCCGATCAGCGGCAGCCGATTTTCGCGATTCGTCGCTGATCGCACGGTCGCGATAGCCTCGTCGGCATGATTTTCCGTGGTGTGCGGGACGGAAAGCCCTATCCCGAACACGGCCTGTCCTACCGAGACTGGTCGCGCATCCCGCCGTGCCAGATCCGCCTCGACGAACTGGTCACCACCACGAAGGTGCTGGCGCTGGACCGGTTGCTCTCCGAGGACTCGACCTTTTACGGCGACCTGTTCCCGCACGCGGTGAAATGGCGCAGCGTGCTGTATCTCGAAGACGGTCTGCACCGCGCGGTGCGGGCGGCACTGCGCAATCGCACCGTCTTGCACGCGCGGCTGCTCGATCTGGACGCGGTCGCCCAGCAGGCCTAGTTTTGGCATTGCGAGCTAGGAGGGTCGCCATGCCACGAATGACCGGGGTCTCCGATCGCGAGGCCGGCTTGAGCAGCAGAATCGCGTTCTTCTTCGCCCGGCGGAAGCTCAAGCAGCTGGCCGGAACAGACGCCTCGGCACTGCTCGACCCGTTGCGGATGTACGCCTACCTACCCAAAGTGCTCAACGCCTACGGCCGACTGGAGCAGGCCCAGTCGACGCTGCAACAGGTCCTCAGTCCCCGCCACCGAGCGCTGGCCGAGTTGAAGGCGGCCACGACGGTGCGCTGTGAGTACTGCATCGATCTCGGTTCGCAGATCGCGCGGCGGTGGGGCATCACCGACGACGAACTCCTCGCTCTGGCCGACTACCGCAACGCGACGTGCTTCTCCGACGTCGACAAGCTGGTCTTGGACTACGCCACGGCGATGAGCCGCACCCCGGTGTCGGTCAGTGACGAACTGTTCGACGGGCTGCGCGCGCATTTCGACGACGCGGCGCTGGTCGGGCTGACGCACGTCGTCTCGCTGGAGAATATGCGGGCGCGCTTCAACCTGGCGCTGGGCATCGCGTCGTCGGGCGCTTCCGGCGGGCAGGTGTGTGCGCTGCCGGACGTGGGCTGACGGTCTGCCGGTCAGTGCGTGGCGGTGGCGGCCTGGATCAGCGCGATTGCAGCGTCGTGCTGCATGATCCAGTTGCCGCCGCCGGTGTCGACGAACGCGAGCGGCTTGATCACCGGTCCGCCGAACTTAGGTCCGGTGATGGCCACGTCGGCCGTCGCGGCGTTCGGACCGGCCGGCGCGATGTTGGTCGCGGTGAACTGCTCGGGGAAATTCCCGTCCCGGTAGGCCTTCCGCAGGTCGTGGTCAGCAACCCGACCTTCGTCCGGAGTGATGCCGTTCTCAACCAGACCGTTCTTGGTCTCGTAGTTCACGCCGGGGTCGGTCACCTGGTTGCAGAGGGTCGCAATCTGGTCAGGACTCGGCACGTCAGGTTGCCCCGGCGGCGGGTCCTGGGGCAGCGGCGCACTCACCGCGGCCGGCTGCAACGGGTAGGAGGGCGTGCCGGACAAGCCGTAGGCAACCGAGGTGACACCGGCTGCCGCGGCTCCGATGGCGGCGACCGCGGCCGCCCCGCAAATAAGGAATTTCATGGTCATGGCTCCCTTTCGAACGGTTAAGTTCTTCAGCGAGCCACATGTTAGGCAGGTGCGCGGCGTTTCTGCAGCAAATTGGTCAGTCGCCCGTCGCCGCCTGAATGAGCGTCATCGCCGAGTCGCGCGACAGGACCCAGCCGCCCTGATTGACGAAGGTCAGATTTTCGGTGACCGGCGGCTGCAGTTTGGGGCCGGAGATGGCCACCGCAGCACTGGCCCCGTTGCCCGCGGCCGGCGCAATGTTGGACACCGTGAACGCCAACGGCAATTCACCCTTCTTGGCTGCCTTCTTCATCTCGTGATCGCCCAGGCTGGCTTGGCTCCCGCTGATCCCGCCTTCGACCAGCCCGGACTTGTTCGCGAACGGGACGTTGGGGTCGGCGAGGCTGTTCAGGACCCCGGTCAACTGGTCAGCGGTCGGCAGGGTGGTGGTCTGGTCCAGCGGTGCGCTGAAGACCACCGGCTTCACCGGCAGTCCCGGGTGGGAGGTGACGGCCAGCGACGTCACGCCGGCAGCCGCAGCGCCGATCGCGGCGAAGGCGGCCACACCCGTAGCCAAAGATTTCACGATCATCGGTTCCCCTTCGAGTCTTGGTCAGCGTGACGTCAGCACCGGTGGATCGGTCACGTGTTAACAGTGTTGACAATGATAATGTTGTTATCTTCTGAGCCCGCTGTGTTTATGCTATGAATCGTTCTTAGCGTTCCTCGTCGTTGATCACGACGACGAAGGCGCCGTTCTCGTCATCGAACGGATTCGTGCTCATCGGCTCTCATCGGATCGACGAAACGATGGGTGGCGCTGGTGGCGCCGAGCACCCGGTCGGACAGCAAGCCCAGGCAGCTGAGGTTGGGGAATCCCGGACCCTGCGTCAGCCCGGCCAGGTTCGGCACGAACAGTTTGGGCGCGACGTCGGTGACGGCCAGGTCGTAGCCGATCGCCTCCTGCAGGCGCTCACCGGTCAGCGGACCGCCCAAACCGAGTTCGAGCAGGTCGAGCGCGTCCTGGCTGAACAACGTCAGAAACCACAACGGGTCGGCGCCGGACCCGTCGATCACCAGGTCGAAGCCGTGCACCGTTTCCAGATTTTCGCTGCCCCGGTTGGTGCTCAGGGTCAGCCGGATCTGTTCGTCGCGGCCCACCGCGTGCGCCACCCGGCCCCGCAGGTGCCGGATCCGGTCGTCGGCGAGCAGAGCGCCCTGCACGCTCGCCGAGAACACGCCGCGGTCGGTGCGGATCAACGCATCACGACGCTCGGCCAGCGTCAGCGCCCCCCAGTCGCTCGGGTCGGAGAACAGCGTGTTCTCGAAGAAGCTCTCTCCCCGGGTGAACAGCGTCACCTGCGGCGAAATCACGGTGATCGTCGAAACCCGGTGCCGGAACAACTCGTTGAGCATCGACGCAGCGCTCTCGCCGCCGCCGATCACCGCCACCCGCTCGGCGGAGATGCGCTCGTGCGCGGCCGCGCGGTGCCAGAACTGCGCGATCGACAGCACCCGGGGATTGCCCGGCAGCAGCGATTTCTCGGCCTGGCCGGGGCCGGTGATCATCAACGCGTCGGCGTGCACCGTCCTCTCGTGGGTGTGCAGCGACCACCGGTTCCCGTCGACCGCGAGCTGCTCGACTTCACCGGCGACCACCGACATGCCGACCTGGTCGGCCACCCAGCGCAGATACTGACCCCACCGGCGATGAGTGGGCGTGGGTCTGCCCCGGTCGACCCAGTCCGCGAACGACGCGGTGGCGATCAGATAAGACTGCCAGCTGTACCGGGTCATCCGCTCGTCGAGTTCGGCGTTGCGGCGCGGAACCAGCGCCGAGCGGTAGGGAAAGCCGACATCCTTTTCCGGGCTGGTGCCCAGCCGCTGCGCCCCGTCGGTCCAGCCGCCGCTGGCTTGCCAGTTGGCTGCCACCGCAGTGCGTTCCACCGCGACGACGTCGGGTGCGTCCACACCCATGTCGCGCAGCACAGCCGCTTTGGCCGCCACGGCCACCGCCTTGGCTCCCGCGCCGAGCACCGCCACTGTGGTCATGTCACCAACTCCCGCAGCGCCTCGTTCCAAATGCTCTGCAGCGCAGTCAGTTCGGTCTCGCTGATGATGTCGGGCAGCACCCGCCACTGAGTCAGCAAAGTCGAGTGCGCGCCCACGGTCACCAGGGTGGCGAAGATACCCAGTTCGTGGCGCACCGCGACGTGCGGCTCGGGCAGTGGCGTCACGTCAGTCAGCAGATTGCGCTCCAGCCGCAACCCGGACTCCGCGCCACCGTCCAGGTCGGCGCGGCCGAGGTAGTTCAACAGCAACTGCGGCTCGGCGAAACCGGCCAATTGCCGGGCGGTGTCGGCGCGCAGATAACGCAGCAGTCCGTAATCCACGCCGTCCCCGGGGATGGCCGCCAGCAGCTCGCCGACACGTCTCGGGTCCGACGACTCGATCCGCAGCGGGAAGATGGCGCTGAGCAGCCCGACGGTGTCGGAGGTGTCAACCGGCCGGCCGCGAGTTCCGTCGGAGTGAGCGTCGACCAGCGCGTCGGCCCGACCGTGGGTTTCCAGCGCCAGCAGCGGCGGCGGAACGGATTGGCCCCGCGCTTGGCGCCACCTCGTCACCGTCTGAGCCGCCGCCGCGATCAGCAAGTGCAGTACGGGCACACCGGAGCCGATCAGCCGACCGGTGACGTCGGCGTCGGTGCAGGCCGTCGTCACCAGCAGATCGCGGGCCCGATCCTCGGCGGGGCGCACCCGCCGCGTTCCCAGTTCGGGATCGGCGCCGTCGATCTGGGAGATCCAGAACGGCAACGTGTCCAGCGCTTCGGCGCGCCCGGCCAGTGCCTGCGCCCAGCGGCGGTAACTCGTGTGCTCCAGCACCGGGGCCACCGGCTCGCCGTTGCGCAACGCGTGCAAGGCGACGTCGAGTTCGCCGAGCACGATCCGCCACGACGCCGGGTCCATCGCCAGGACGTGTGCGGTCAGCAGTAACACGTTGCGCCCACCGGCTTTTCCTGGAGCGCCTTGTCGCAGGTACACCGCTGTCAGCAGCGTGCCCCGTTGCGGGTCGAGTCGCTGCAGCGCCGTTTGTGCGTGTTCGGTCACGGCCGCGTGCAGGTCGCCGGTCACCTCGACTTCGGTGAGAATGTCCGGCGCCGGGGCCGGGCGCAAGGTCAGCGTGTCGCGGTCAAGGCGGGTGTGCAGCACCTCGTGCCCTTCGACAACGGCGGTCAACGCCGTCCGCAACTGCTGACCGCTGATGTCTGCGGGCAGCGCGATGGCCTCCATCTGCGCAAGCCGGCGCGGTTCACCGTATTCGTAGAGCCAGCGCGCGTTGGGCAGCAACGGGATCGGCCCGGTGGCGACATCGGGCTGGTGGCCGCTGCTCGCGGTTTCTGCGGCTCGGTCTGCGGCTCGGTCTGCGGCTCGGTCTGCGTCTAAGGCGGCGGCAAGCTCGCGGATAGTGTTGCACTCCAGGATGAGCCGGGCGCGCAGCGGGATGCCGCGGCGGCGGGCCGCCTGTACCAGCGTCAAGGCTGCGATGCTGTCCAGACCCAGCTGCACGAATTCCGCGTTGACGTCGATCTGCCCGGTGTGCAGCGTTTCGGACAGCACACCGGCCAGCGCCGACTCGGTGACCGTCTCGGGCTGTGACCGCGCCGCGGCGGCGGAATCCAGTGCGCGAAGCCAGTGTTCGTCCAGCTTGCCATTACCGGTCAACGGTATGTCGTCGACCTCGAGGATGCGGTGCGGCAGCATGTAGCGCGGCAGCCGCGCGGTGAGCATGATCCGCAGTTCGGTTGGGCTGGGCGGCGGGGCCGCTGCGGTCTGCCGGGTGACGACGTAGGCGGTCAGCCGCGCAGCACCGTGGTGGTCGCGCACCACCACCCCGGCGCGACGGACACCGGGGTGTGATTCGAGTGCTGCGGCGATTTCACCGGGCTCGACGCGGTACCCGCGGATCTTCACCTGAGCATCAGCGCGGCCCAAGTACTGCAGCGAGCCGTCGGGACGGCGGCGCACCAGGTCACCGGTCCGGTACATTCGCCCGCTTTCGCCGAACGGGTCGGCGAGGAATCGGCTGGCCGTCTCGCCGGGTCGGCCGAGGTAACCGCGGGTCAGCTGGGCACCGGCGAGGTAGAGCTCACCGACCGCGCCGAACGGAACCGGACGCAGCGTGCCATCGAGCACGTAGCCACGGGTGTGCCGGGTGGCCTGACCGATCACCGGACTGTCGTAGTCGGCGATCGGAGCCACCACCGCTTCTACCGTCGTCTCGGTGGGCCCGTAGCAGTTGTAGGCCGCCAGGCCGGTCCGGGCGCATTCGGTGTGGATCGCCGCCCACATCGGCCCGCTGATCGCTTCACCACCCAACGCGACAACGGTCAACGGCGCGCTGCGCAGCAAGCCGAATGCCCTGAGCTGAGCGAACATCGAGGGGGTGGTGTCGATCATGTCGATGCGATGCTCGACGATGACGCCTACCAGCGCTTCGGCGTCAGGCTGGGTCTGGTGGTCCACGATGTGCACAGCGTGCCCGTCGAGCAGCGCGACCAGCGGCTGCCAGGCAGCGTCGAACGCAAACGACCACGCGTGCAGGATTCGCAGCCGACGGCCCAACCGCGTTGCCGCAGGACGTAGTACGGACTCGACGTGGTCGTCGGAATACGCGTTGAGCGCGGCGTGGGTGCCGATCACACCTTTGGGTTCACCCGTGGTTCCGGAGGTGAACACGACGTAGGCCGCCTGCTCACCCGCGACATCAGCAGGACGGAAGACGTTGGGCAGCAACCGGTCTGCAGATACTAGGAAGTCGTCGTCGACGACGATCGTCGCACCACTCTGACGCAGGATCGACGCCACCCGTTCGGCGGGCATGCCGGGCTCCAGCGGCACACACATCGCGCCGGTTTTGAGCGTCGCAAGCATCGCCACGACGTACTGCGGGCCGCGCGGCAACATGATGGCGACCGGAGTTTCGGCGCCGGCGCCGCGGGCGATCAGTGCGGCGGCGAACTGGTTGGCTGCGGTGTCGAGTTGCCGGTAGCTCATCTCCCCGCCGGCCCAGCTGACCGCCACCGCGTCGGGCGAGTGCTCAGCGGTCGCGGCGATTCGGGTGTGAATCCCCGGTGCGGTCAACGAACTCCGTCGCCCCGGTCGGTCGCCGTCATGCAACAGCGCCGTCTCTTCTTCGAACAGCACGCTGACGTCACCCAGCCGCCAGTCCCACAGCGACAGCAGCCGTTCGGCTGTGTTGAGGACGCGCCGGCCCAGCGCCGCGGCGGTGGTAACGCCCAACGCACCGTCGATCAGTTCGACCAGCAGGACCAGTTCGCCTTCGACCAGATGGACAGCCACCGTCACCGGGAAATGTGACAGGCTCTCCAGCCCGCTGGGCCGGAACGTCACGGCGCCGGCGGTGATCTCGGTGCCGCCGGCCAATCCACCAGTCGGGAAGTTCTCATAGACCAGCAGCGTGTCGAACATCTCACCGACACCGCCGAATGACCGCAGCGCAGCGTGGCTGAGGTAGCTGTGCTCGCGCAGCAGAGCTGAATGACGTTGTACTGCCAGGCATTGCGTACCGACCGAGGCGTCGTCGTCGAGGCGGACGCGAAGCGGCACGGTGTTGATGAACAAGCCGACCATGGTCTCTACGCCGGTCAGTTCGGCCGGCCGGCCGGACACGGTCACGCCGAAGACGACGTCGTTGCGGTCGGTCAACCTCGACAACACCAACGCCCATGCCATCTGGGTGAGCGTGTTGAGAGTGATCCCGCGGGATCGGGCGCCGTCCACCAGCCGGGTAGTGGCCTGCCGGTCCGCGCGGAGCTCGGTCCGGCGCGGCAAACCACCGTTGGCTCCGTTGGCATTCCCGCCCAGCACCGCGGACAGCAGCGTCGGACCGGTCAGACCGCTCAGATGCTCGCGCCAGACCCGTTCGCTCGCTTCGCGATCGCGACCGGCCAGCCAGCCGATGTAGTCGCGGTAGGGCCGGGGTGCCGGCGGCAGTCCGTCAGCGTCGCCGCCGGCCCGGTACAAGGTGATCAATTCCGCGGCGAAGACCGGCAACGACCACCCGTCGATCACGATGTGATGGGCGGTGATGACGAACCGCCACTGCGCCTGCGGCAATTCGATGAGCAGGAACCGGATGGCCGGTGTGCGCTCGAAGTGGAACGGGCGCGCACGTTCCTCCCTCTCCAAGGCCTCCAGGTCTTCCCGCGCGGCGGTGACGTGCCGCCAGGGCAGCGCCACCCGCGACGGTACGATCTGCACCGGCCTGGCGATGTTCCGGCTGACGAAGCTGGCCCGTAAGTTCGGATGACGGTCGAGCATCGCTGCAGCGCACCGCCTGAGCCGCGCCACCTCGAGTGGGCCGCAGATGTCCGCCGCCATTGCGATGACGTACGGGTCGTCGGCGCGGTCGGTGCCGGCGTCGGCCAGCCCGGCCAGCATGGTCCGCGAATACAGCCCCTCTTGCAGCGGGCTGAGCGCCATCACGTCGTCGATGCCGGCAGGCGCCCCGGTTTGTGTCGCGGTCACGGTTCGCCTTCGTTCGAAAGCCACGACGACGTCACCGCGGCGAGGTCGTCGGCCGACAGTCCGGAGGTGCTCATCGGCTCGTGCCGGGTGTCGCCGGCGTCGCCGGCCGCGCCGTCGCGATCGGCGGCGTCGATGGCGCCGGCCAGCTGCTCAACGGTTGGGTTTTCGAACACCATCCGCGGACTGACGGGCAGTCCGGCGGCCCGGGCCCGCGCCGCCACCTGCACCGAGAGGATGCTGTCACCGCCGAGTGCGAAGAAGTCGTCTGATCGCCCGATCTCCGGCGTCGACAGCAGTTCAGCGAACACCCCGGCCACCGAGCGTTCGGTGGGCGTGCGCGGCGGTTCACTTCGGCCGGTGGTGCTCACCACGGGCCGCGGCAGCCCGGGCCGGTTCAGCTTGCCTGACTCGGTCTTGGGCATCTGGTCGAGCATCGTGATCGATGACGGAATCATGTAACCCGGTAGCCGCGACGCGATCTCGGCGCGCACCACAGCCGCGAATGCTGCCTTGGCCGCGTCGTCGGCGAGAGGCTGCTTCGCGACCACATACCCGGCCAATGTGTTGCTGCCCTGCACTTCCCACGTGCGGGCGGCCGCCACCGCCACTCCGTCGACCGCTTTCAGCGCGGCCTCCACCTCGCCCAGCTCGACGCGGAATCCGCGGACCTTTACCTGGTGGTCGGTGCGGCCGACGAACTCCAGCCGGCCGTCGTCGGTCCACCGTGCGCGGTCACCGCTGCGGTAGAACCGCGCACCGGGTTCGGTGGCATACAGGTTGGGCACGAACCGTGCCGCGGTCAGCGCCGGTCGCTTCCAGTAGCCGCGCACCAGTTGACCGCCGGCGTAATACAACTCGCCGATGACGCCGACCGGCACCGGCTTGAGCGCATCGTCGAGCAGGTACACCTGCGAGTCCGGCGTCGGCCTGCCCAGGATCGGCACCGGCAGGCTCAGCGGGCCGCGTACCAGCCCGCCGGAAGTCTCGGTGGCGCCGAAGTTGTTGAGCAGCTCGGGTCGCTCCGCGTCCCCGCGTACGGCCATCAGTCGCTCGAGCAGCGACACGCTGACCGGCTCCCCACTGCACACCAGGCGGGTCAGCGATCGCACCACCTCGGGCCACCCGTCGACCAGGGTGGCGACCAGGCTGGCCACCGCCGTCACCTGGGTCACCGAATGTTGTCGCACCAGCGACGCCAGCGCCTGGGCGTCACGGTGCTCGGCGTCGTCGGCCAGGATCATGGTGGCACCCGCAGCCAGACCCGCCAACGTCTCCATGCTGCCCTCGAGGAAGGTCATCGACGCCTGAGCCAACCGGATATCGCGCCCCGGCACGGGGTATTTCAGCAGCTGCCAGTCCAGCCGGGTGGTCATCGCACGGTGGGTGCCCAGCACTCCCTTCGGCTCGCCGGTCGACCCGGAGGTGTACACCAAATACATCGGGTCATCCGGATGCGGCAGCGGCAGCGTCGGCCGCGGCGCCGGCTCCTCCAGAGCCGATCGCATCGCGGGGTCGTCCAGCGAAATGACAGTCATGCCCTCGTGTTCGGGCATCGTGGTCAGCGCTTCACTGGTCACCACCATGACGCGCGGCTCGACGTCGTCAACCATGAACTGCTTACGCGCCGCGGGGTATGCCGGGTCCACCGGGAAGTAACCGGCACCGGCCTTCATGATGCCCACCAGCGCCACCACCAGATCAAGGCCGCGACGGGTGGACAGGCCAACCAATGATCCGGGTGCCACTCGGTGGTCGGCGAGCAGCCGGGCGAAATTGTCCGAGCGTCGATGCAGCGTCGGGTAATCGATGTACTCGCCGTCGCAGCACACCGCGATGCGGTCGGCACCCCACTGCCGACTTGCCTCCAACAGTTCGGGAATGGTGCGGAGCCGGCCCGGAGGCGGCTGTTCACCGCGACTCCAGTCCATCACGATCTGTTGCTGTTCGGCAGCGTTCAGCAACTGTACGTCGCGCAGACTCTGGTCGACGTTGTCGGCGAACGCCCGGACCACCTGCGTCAACCAGCTCGTCAGCCGTTCGATAGTAGCCCTCCGGTACAGCTGGGTCCGGAAGATGACGTCGCCGATGTAGCCGGCGTCGCCGGAGCCGCCTGAACCCTCCATGGCGAAGAAGTTGACGCTGAGATCCGCGTGGGCCATGTCGAAAACCGGTGTCAGCGCGCTGAACACGGTGTCACCGTCGGCGCTGGTGTCGACAACTCGCCCGGCCGGCAATTGGTTACGTACGTGTACGACGACTTGGAACAGCGGATTGCGGGACAGCGACCGCGCCGGACTGACCGCGTCCACCACCCGGTCGAACGGAAGTTCCTGGTGTGCATAAGCGCTCAGCGCCGTCTCCCGCGCCCGCCGCAGCACCTCCCGCAAACTCGGGTTGCCGCGCAGATCGTTCCGCAACACCAGGATGTTGACGAAAAAGCCGATCAATTGCTCGAGTTCGGGCTCGGTGCGGCCGGCGACCGGGGTGCCGAGCGGAATGTCGCAGCCGCCACCGGCTTTGTGCAGGACCACCGCGACCGCGGCCTGCAGCAGCATGAATTCGGTGATACCCAACTCGCGGCCGAGCTCGATTAGTTTTGCACGGGTCTGCCCGTCGATGCTGAATCCGACCGATTCGCCGTCACCGCTCGGCACCGGTGGCCGCGCGAAATCCGGCCGCAGGCCACAGTCTTCAGGCAGCCCGGTCAACTGCTGAATCCAGTAGTCGCGGTCGGCGGCGACCAGGCTGGTGTCGTCCCCCGGCGCCGCTGCGAGCAACTCCTGCTGCCAGGCCGCGTAGTCGGCGTACTGCGCGCGCAGCGGTGCCCACGACGGCGCCTGGCCGGCGCGGCGCGCCCGGTAGGCGGTCAACAGGTCACCGAACAGCACTTCTCCCGACCAGTGATCGGCAGCGATGTGGTGCAGTACCAGCGAGATCACGTGGTCGTCGCCGGTGCGGAACAGCGCAGCCCGCAACGGCGGGTGCCGGTCCAACTGGAAGCATTCGCGGCGCTCGGCGTCCAACTGCTCTTGCAGCCAAACCTCCCCCTCGCCGGTGACCTGCCGGACGGGGATGTTCCCGGCGGGATCAGCGGGACTCGCGACTTGGTAAGGGACCCCGTCGATCTCGATGTAGGTGGTGCGCAGGATCTCGTGGCGCACCGCAACGTCGGCGATGGCGGCGGCCAACGCCGCACTGTCACACGGCCCGCTGAGCCGGGCAGCGAACGGAATGTTGTTGACTGCGCTTGGTCCCTCGATGCGGTAGGCAAACCAGATACGCAATTGTGACGCCGACAGCGGCACCGGCCCGTCGTGCGCTGTGCTGATCAGCTTGGGCCGCCGGGACCGGACCGCACCGGATTGCAGCTGATCCACCCGCTCCGCCAGCGCGGCGACCGTCGCCAGCTCGAAGAGCTCCCGGATGGCCAGGTCGACGCCGCAGGCCGACCGGACCGCGGCGAGCAGTCTGGTCGCAACCAACGAGTGGCCGCCGAGATCGAAGAACGAATCGTCGGCACCGACCCGGGGGTGGCCGAGCAGGCTGGAAAACAGCTCGGCGATCTGGCGTTCCGTCGCGGTGGTCGGCTCGCGGTACCGGGTGGGCGCCGAGATCTGCGGGGCCGGCAGCGCGGTGCGGTCGATCTTGCCGTGCGCCGTGATCGGGATCTCGTCGAGGACGACGTAGGCGGCCGGCGTCATGTAGTCGGGCAGTGCTGCGGCCACCCGCGCACGGATGCGCTCGATGTCGACGGTGCCGGCGTCGGCCGGTGTCAGGTAGGCGACCAGGCTCTTGCCCAGCTGCGGCAGGTCGGCAGCGATCACGACGGCTTGTCCGACGCTGGGGTCGACGGAGATCGCCGCGGCCACTTCGCCGAGTTCTATGCGGAAGCCCCGGATCTTCACTTGTTCGTCAGCGCGCCCGACGAATTCGATGTCGCCGTCGGCGTTGCGCCGCGCCAGGTCGCCCGAACGGTACAGCCGGGCGCCGGCAGTGAACGGGTCGGCCACGAAGCGCTCGGCGGTCAGGCCGGGTCGGCGATGGTACCCGTGGGCGACATGGGTTCCGCCGATGTAGATTTCGCCGATGACTCCGACGGGTATCAGCTGCAGCGCGTCGTCGAGCAGGTGAATCTGGGTGTTGATTTTCGGCCGCCCGATCGGCACGATCCGGTTGCCCTGGGTGCCGTCGACGTGAAAGCTGCTGGCGTTCACTACCGTTTCGGTGGGGCCGTAGAAGTTGTACAGCGAGGCGTCGAAGGTGGCGTGGAATTTGTCGGCCACCTCGCCGGGGAGCGGTTCGCCGCCGATCGGCACCCGACGCAGGGTCCGCCACTGGCTGACGCCCGGCAGCGACAGGAACAATCCCAGCAGTGACGGAACGAAGTGCATCGAGGTGATGCCTTCGGAGTGCAGCAGTTCGGTCAGGTAGCCGATGTCGCGTAACCCATCCGGGCGCGGAATCACCAGGCGGGCACCGCAAATCAGCGTGCCGAAGATCTCACCGATCGAGACGTCGAAGCCGGTGGAAGCGACCTGCAGCAGGCGGTCGGTTTCGTCGACCTGGTATTCGATGGCGAACCAGCGGAAGTACTCGGCGATGGGCGCGTGTGGTACCGGCACGCCCTTGGGCAGCCCGGTGGAACCGGAGGTGTAGATCAAGTACGCGGTGTTGTCCGGCCGCAGCGGTCGCACCAGGTCCGCAGCGTGCGGCTCGGCGGCAGAGTATCTCGCCAATTCGGGAATGGGTTCGCGCACGACGAGTCTGGGCTCGGAGTCCTCGAGGATGAAAGCCAGCCGGTCCTCGGGATAAGTCGGGTCGACGGGAAGATAGACCGCGCCGGCTTTCATGAGGCCCAATGCGGTGACGACGAGTTCGGGGGACTTGTCGAGGAGCACCGCGACGACGTCGTGGCTGCCGATGCCCTGTTCGATCAGCCAGTGGGCCACCCGGTTGGCTTCGTCGTTGATCTCCCGGTAGGTGTATCGACGACCTTCGTACACCACGGCGACCGCCTGCGGTGAGCGCGCAGCGCGTTCGGCGACCAGCGCAGGCAGCGTCGCGGCGGGAGCAACGAAACGGTCACCGGCCGACATCTCCTGCAGCCACGCCGCATCGGCCGGGCCGAGTACGGCGAGCTGCCGCAACGCCGTGTCGGGCTGGGCGACAGCGTGGTTCAGCAGTACGGCGTAGTGCTCGAGAAGCTGCCGCACCAGGGAGCGGTCGAGCACCTCAACCAGATATTCGGCTTCGACCAGCGCACCGCAGTCGTCGAGTTCGACCATGAAGGTCAACGGCAACTGGGTGGTCTGACCTCGCAGGTCGGCGCGTTGGCAGTGCACGCCGGGTGGACAGAATCCGCCACCGTCGGACTCCCGCAGTCCGAAACTCACCCGGGTCATTCGTTCGGCACCGTGGCGGCGGTCGGGATTGGATTCGCGCACCAGCCGATCGACGTTGACACGCTGATGCGCGAACGCGCCGACGGCGGTGTCGCGGGTGTCTGCCAGCAGTTGGGCGAAGGTCTGGTGCCGCTGCGGCCGCGCCCGCAGGACCACGGTGTTGCCGTAATAGCCGATCACTGCCTCGGTGCCGGCACCACGGTTGAGTACCGGCGCGGCGATCAGGAAGTCGTCAGCATGGGTGTAGCGGTGCATCAGCGCGGAAAACGCCGCCAGCAACACCATGTATGGGCTGGCACCGTTTCGCCGGGCCAGCGCCGTCACGCGGTCCACCGTCTCAGCAGGTATCCGCACCGAGACGCGCTGAGACCGCCAAGAACTCGGCACCGCCGAACCGGTGGGCCCCGGAAGTTCCAGCGGCTCAGGCAAGTCCGTCATCAACGCCCGCCAATAGGCGAGGTCTTCGTCGAGAGGGTCGGACGACCCGGGTTCCCCGGTCGCCGGCAACAGCGGCAGCTCGCAATCCGGGCCGGTGTAGGCGCGCGTCAGGTCGGCGAAGAACGGCGCCCACGAACCGTCATCCCAGGCGATATGATGAGCAGTCAGCAGCAGTATGACTTCTTGGCCGCCCAGGCGGACGGCGGTGATCCGCAGCGGCGATTCGGCGCTGAGGTCGAACGGGCGGGAGAACTCCCGTTGGGCCAGCACTTCCAGCCGCAACCGGCGGGCCTGCGCGGCCAATCCGGTCAGATCATGTTCTGCCCAATGCGGCCGCAGGTCGTGGTGCACCACCGGGTGCGGGTTACCGTCGTCGTCGGCGCGGTAGGTCGTGCGCAGTATCGGATGCCGGCGCGCGACGGCGTCGACCGCATGGTGTAACCGTTGGTTGTCGACGAGACCGGTGAGACGATAGGACACACAGACGTTGAGCAGTCCACTGCCGGGGTCCAGCGACTGAACGAACCACATTCGGCGTTGGCCATCGGACAGTTCGGTGCCGGCCGGCACCGGCGCCGCGGTCCGCGCCAGTCCGCGTTCGGCGAGTTTGCGCCGCAACAGCTGCAGGCGCTGCTCGTCGAGGCGGGTGTCGGTGATGTCAGTCACGCGAAGACTCCGTATTCGTCTGTAATGCCTCGATCAATTCAGCGCCGGTGATACCACCGAGCAGGCTGGCCAACGGCACCGAGTGACCGGTGCTGCGACGCAACCGCTTTCGTAAATCCAATGCCAGCAGCGAGTCGACTCCGAGATCGATGAGGGCAGCGCTCAAATCCACGCACTCCGGTCCGCTCATACTCAACGCGGAGGCCAACTCGGTACGCACCAGCTCGGCGGCTGAGCTCCTCGCGGCAGGGTCGGTAGCCGCATCCACACCGTCGCGTCCTATTGGCCTCGTGAAATGCGCGACGGTGCCCTGAAGATCGAAAAGCCTTTGCAGCCGATCGAAGTTCGCGGCGAAGATCAGCGGATCGCCAGGGTGCCGGTGCAGGCTGGCGCTGATCGCGGCGTCAGGGTCCATCGCGATCAGACCCGCCCGCTCGAAGCCCTTGACCGCCTCGGGTTCCCCGATCGTGGTGCCCGGCCACAACCCCCAACGAACCGAGGTGCAGTCGACCGCGCCGGCGCGCAGCCGGGCAGCGAACACATCGAGGATCCGGTTGGCGGCCGCGTAGGCGCCATGCCCGTACCCGCCCCAGACCCCGGACACAGACGAGCACAATATGATTCGCGAGCCTGCGCACCGCGGCCACAGGTCGGTCAAGTTGGCCAGCCCGGCGATCTTCGCGTCGAATACGTCCGCCAAGTCGACGTCGGTGAGCTGGTCGTGCGGGCCGAACCTGGCCACGCCGGCGGCGTGAACAAGCAGCGAGGCGCCGGCGCCACCGTACTCGGCGGCGGCCGCGGCGACCGCCTTGCGATCGGTGATGTCGCAGGCCGGGGCATAGACGTCGACGGTGTGCCCGTCGGCCAGTTCGGCGAGGTCGGCTTGTTCCAGGCCTTTGCGGCTCAACAGCGTTACCCGCCGGGCACCGTGCGCGATGCAGTAGCGTGCGTAGCGCAGGCCGACGGCTCCGCTGCCGCCGCTGATCACCACGTCGTCGAGCAGAGCACCCGCGGGCGCCGCGTCAGGCACCGGCAACGCGCCTTCGCGCAGAGTCCGCGCAAAAGTGGCCGCCCCGGCGGCACCGACGCGCACTGCGACCTCCGTCGCGGCACCGGCCATGACGTCTACGCAGGAATGCGCGAGGTCGGCATCGACATCCCGGCAGGGCAGGTCCAGATGAGCAAAGGTGATGTCGGGAAATTCGAAGCCGACGCTGCGATGCATCGCGGCCAACGCCGCCTGCACCGGCTGCGCCGACTCCCCCGGCTGCACGCTTTCCCCACCGACCGTCACCAACCACACCCGCCGGCAGCGCGGGCCGACGGCTCGGCGGTAGTCCAACTGCCCTGCCGCCGCGCCGATTTCACCGGCCGCTTCGCACACATCAGGCAATGCCGGCGCCACGAGAACGGCGATCTGCGCGTCGCCCGGCCCGACCAGGTCGGCACCGTGGTGTGCGGTGACGGCTTCCGCCAAGCGGCTTGACAGCGGGTCACCGCTCAGTCCGAAAATTGTTACAGTGCAGAAAGTCTCGCATCGACGGGGTACCCACGGTTCCCACCGCTCGGTGACAACGGTCAACGCGGCGCCCGGCGGTGGCGGCAACGGTTCGGGATACGCCCACAGGTGGACGGCCCGCATCGGCGCAGGTGGGAAGTCGGGCAGCAGGCGCTGCCGATCCAGCCCGGCGACGTCGGCCCACGGGTAGTCCGGATCAGCCAGTGCCGCGGCGGCGATGCCGGCTGCGAGTTGATCGACGACCGGCTCGTCGCGCCGCCCCGATCCGACCGCAAGTGCCTCACCGACGAGATCGGACAGCGCATACAGCAGGGCGGGATGAGCGGACATCTCGACGAACGCCGCAGCACCGAGTTGCCGGGCCGTGCTCACCGCCCGGTCGAAACGCACGGTATTACGCAGGTTGTCCCACCAGTAGTCGGCGAAGTGCTCCCCGGCCGGTACCACGCCGCCGCGAGCCGAACCGATGAACGGCACCGGCGTCTCCGAGAACTCCGCCGCGGGCAGCAGCTCACCCAACGCTTCCCGCAACGGGTCGAGCGCACTGGTGTGCGCCGGGAATTCGACGTCGAGCTCGCGGACGAACACACCGTCGTCCTCGGCACGGCGCACCAGGTGTGCCACCGCGTCGCGGTCCCCCGACACCGCGGTCGAGGATGGCGCATTGACCACCGAAACCTCCAGCCGGCCCGGCGTTCCGGCGATCATCCGCTCGGCTTCAAGACGGCCGACGCCGAGCACCGCCATGCCGAAGCGGCCCGGCAACCGAGCCAGCACCCGGGCCCGCGCCGCCACCACCGCGACCGCGTCCGGCAACGCGACGCTACCGGCCACGAACGCTGCGGCCACCTCACCGAGACTGTGCCCGACGGTCATACTCGGCACCAGGCCACAGCATCGCCACACCTGCGCCAGGCTCACCGCGTGGGTGAACTGCGCGCCCTGAATGTCGAGCTGCGACCACTGGCCGTCTGCGTCACCAAGCAGGTAGCGCAGCGGCGATGGCAGTCCGGCCGCCGTGAAGGCGTGTGCGCACCGGTCGGCTTCAGTCCGGTAAGCCGGCACATCCCGGTAGGCCTGAGCTCCCATCGACGGCCACCGAGTGCCCTGGCCGGGGAACACGAAGGCGGTGCGCGCAGCGCCCGATCCGGATGACACGGTCACCAGCGGGTGTTCATCACCGTCGGCAAGTGCCCGCAGTCCGGCGACCAGATCGGCTTGATCGGCGGCACGGATCACCGCGCGGTGGCGGCGCACCCGCCGGGTGCGCGCCAAGGTGGCGGCCACCGCGGCGGTCAGGTCGACCGATGCGTTGTGGTGCTGCAGGTAGCCGAGGATCGCCGCGGCATCCTTGCCGATCAGTTCCTCCTCATGCGCGCTGAGCAGTACCGGGATTCGCCCGTCGGGCAACGGGTGAGGCCGCATCACGCGACGTCCGGCACTGAGACGATGACGTGGGCGTTGGTTCCGCTCATGCCGAATGCCGACACCCCGGCCGCTCGTTGCCCGTCCATTGCCGGCCACCCGGTGAGCTCGCGCGCCAGCCGCAACCCCTGCTTGTCCCAATCGATTTCAGGGCTCGCGTCAACGGTGTGCAAACTGGGCGCAACGGCACCGCGGTGTGCGCACACCAACACTTTGGCGAGCCCGAGCGCCCCGGCCGCCGCCTGCGCATGGCCGACATTGGACTTGACTGAACCCAGCAGCGGACCGCGGGCGGGCTCGGTGCCGCCGTAAGTCTGCGACAGCGACCGCAGTTCCGTGCGATCACCCAGGCGGGTGCCGGTACCGTGACCCTCCAGCATGCCAATCTGGTCCGGCCGCAGCCCGGCCTGGGCGAGGGCGCGGCGGAAGAGCCGGGCCTGGGCGGCACCGCTGGGAGCGGTCAGCCCGGCGCTTCGGCCGTCCTGGTTGACGGCGCTGGCCCGGACCTCGGCAAGCACCCGGCGGCCATCCCGGAGGGCGGCCGATTTACGCTGCAACACAAACATTCCGGCGCCTTCAGCCCACACTGTGCCGCTGGCCTGCGCGCTGTAGGGGCGGCAGTGGCCGTCGTCGGACAGCGCATGCTGTTTGGAGAACTCGACGAAGAAGCCGGGTGAACCCATCACGCAGACACCGCCGGCCAGGGCGAGGTCGCAGTCACCGGCCCGCACCGATTGCACGGCGACGTGGAACGCAGCCAGCGCGGAGGCGCAGGACGCGTCGACCGTCAAAGCCGGGCCGGCCAACCCGAGGGTGTAGGCGATGCGCCCGGAGATCACCCCGAGCGCGGTACCGGTGATCAAATGCCCGCTATGCCGGGAGAATTCGTCCATCGCCGGCCCGTATCCGGTGAATGACGCACCGACGTAGCAGCCGACGTCATGCCCGGCCAGATCGTCGGGGTTGACACCGCTGTGCTCCAGGGCTCGCCAGGCCACCCGCAACGCCACCCGTTGCTGGGGATCCATCGCGGTGGCCTCGCGGGGCGATATCCCGAAGAACGCCGGATCGAACGTCGTTGCGCCGGCGAGAAATCCACCGTTGTCGTGGATCTGTTTGAATCCCTCCCGGCGGGACCCGGTGAGCAGGTCGCGGATGGCCCAGCCCCGGTCGGTAGGAAAAGGACTCAGGCCCTCGCGTCCTCCGGACAGCAGCGACCAGTAGTCGTCGGCGGTTTCCACACCACCGGGCGCTTCGACCGCCATACCCACGATGGCCACCGGGTCCACTTCGCCGGCGGTGGTTGCGGATTGTCGGTCAGCCATCGCTGATGAGCCGGTCGGCGAGAGCGTGGATGTGGTCGTTGACGTAGAAGTGCCCGCCGTCGTACACCGACAGCGTGAACCGGCCTCTGGTGTGGTTGGCCCAACGGCGCAGCGACCGGGTGTCGACGCGATGGTCGTGCCGTCCGCCGACGGCGTGGATGTCGGCGCGGATCCGGACCGCGGCATCGCACTGGTAGCGGTTGAGCACGTGGTAGTCGCAGCGCGCCGCGTGGGTGAGCAGTTCGGCGAACTCTTCGTCGGCCAGCAGCCGGGGGTCGGTGCCGCCGAGATCGACCAGGTCGGCGAGCAGCTCGTCATGACTGGTGGGCAGCGCGGGCCGCGCGGCAATCGACGACGGCACCGGTCCGGCCGACACCCACAATTTGTGCACCGCTACGCCGTGCTGTTCGGCGATGCGGGCGAACTCGAAGGCGACGACTGCGCCCATGCTGTGCCCGAACAGGCGCAGCGGCGCGACTTGCTGCCACGGTCCGGCGCGAAACAGGCCGTCGGCGAGGTCATGCAGAGTGTCCGGCGCTGGATCACCCAGCCGCTCGGCGCGCTGCGGATACTGCACGATGAAGGTGTCGCCGCCGGCCGCCAGCGCCGTCGCGAGTCTCCGGTAGCTCGCCGCCGCCGCTCCGGCGTGCGGGAACACCACGGTGGCGCCGGGGCGCGATGCCACCGCCGGACCCGGCAACACCTTGACCCACGGCGCGAAACGCGTCGGCAAACTGCGCTGATCGCTGAGTGTCACTGTGTCGTCGCCGATTCGGTGGCTGCGGACAACACCTCGCCGGCATCCATGCCGGAGATCTCCAGGTAGAGTTCGGCGACCTGTTCGAGCCGGCCCGGGTCGGGTTGGCGGGCAGTGAGCCGAGCGGCGAGCGCGGCGACGGTCCGTCCGGCGAAGATGTCGGCGACCATGATGTCCGGGGTGTCCAGCCAGGTGCGGATTCTGGCCACCGCCTGGGTGGCCAGCACGGAATCGCCACCGAGGGTGAAGAAGTCGTCGTCGGCCTGGACCGGGTGGACCGCGTCGACACCGAGCACTGTGCCGATGATTGCCGCGAGCGCCGCTTCCACCGCTGTGGCACACGGACGGTGACCAGTTTCGGCTCCGGCCACGCCGGGGGTCAGTAGGGCGGTGACAGCGCGCCGGTCCAGCTTGCCGGCGTCGGTGTACGGGATCCGGTCGAGCAATGTGAGGTGGCGGGGAATCATGTGTGGCGGAACCAGATTGCTCAGTGCCGCGCGGATGCGCTCTGCGGACAGCGCGGGATCGTCGACGCGAACAGCAGCCGCCAGCACGTCACCGCTGTTCGCGGGCAGGACTGCCGCCACCGCCGCGTGCACTCCGGGCACGCGGCGCAGCATTGCTTCGACTTCACCCAACTCCACGCGGTAGCCGCTGATTTTGACCCGGTGATCCACGCGCCCGACGAACTCGATTGTGCCGTCAGGCCAGTAGCGCGCCAGGTCGCCGGTGCGGTACCAGACGCGGCCGTCGTGCTCGACGAAACGGTCGGCGGTCAGGTCGGGGCGGCCCCGGTAGCCGCGTGCGATGCCGCGACCGGTGACCCACAATTCACCGGCCACCCAGTCGGGGCAGTCGTGGCCCCACTCGTTGACCACCCGACAGGTGATGTTGGGCAGCGGGACGCCGAAGGGTAGGCCGGTCCACTCCGAGGGCAGCTGGTCCGGATCGTGCACCTCGAAAAGGGTGGCGTGCACGGCGGTTTCGGTCGCGCCGCCGAGGCCGGCGAAGCGAAGGCCGGGCGCCTCGGCTTTCAGGCGGCGCGCCAGCTCGGGTCGCACCCAGTCACCGCCGGTGGGGATGACCCGCAATGACGACAGCCGTCCGCGGCCGACTTCGGTCAGCATCTCCAACCAGCCCGGCATGAAATTCAAGACAGTGATCCGGTGGCTGTCGACGAGCCGGGCCCACGCGTCGGGATCGCGGCGCTGAGTTTCGTCGACCACGACGATCGAGCCACCGGTGCGCAAGTTGACGAAGATGTCCAACACCGACAGGTCGCATTCCAGCGCCGACAGGGCCAGGCAGCGATCCGCGGGACCGATATCGAAGTGGCGGCCGATCGACTCCACCGTGTTCATCGCGGCGTCGTGAGTCACCTCGACGCCTTTGGGCTCGCCGGTCGAACCGGAGGTGAACAAGGTATAGGCCAGGTCGGCGGGATCGACTGCCGCACAATTCAGTTCGGCTCCAGCCGGCGGGTTGCGCAGCACATCGGCGATCATCAGCTCGGGCACCGGCAATGCCAGTCGTTGATCGCCGCAGACCAGCGCCAGCCGCGCCGAACCGGTGGCCAGGATCCGCTCGGCTCGGTCGCGGGGCTGGTCGACCCCGATCGGCAGATAGTTGGCGCCGACAGCCAGGATCGCCAGCAGGGCGGGTATCTGTTCGGCGGTCTTGGGCCCCATCACCGCGACCGTGTCACGGCGACCGATGCCCGCCGCGCGCAGCGCCGCCATCAACGCCCAAACCTGTTGTCGCAATTGCCGATAGGTGAGGGCACCGGAACCAGCAACCAGGGCCGGCGCGTCGGGGCGCAGTTCGGTTTGCCGGAAGAAACCTTCGTGCAGCGCCTCACCGCTGGGTTGGGCGGTGCGAGAGTTGACCGCGTCGCGCACCGCACGTTGACCAGCCGGCAGCACTGGCGCGTCCGCGGCGTCCCAGGCGGTGTCGCCGGCGGCCAGGGCGAGCAATTCGTCGATGTGGTGGGCGAACATGGCGTCGACGACGCCCGGCGGGAAGCCGCCGTCGCGAACGTCCCAGTTGATCAGGACCCCGCCGTCGAACTCGGTGACCTGGGCGTCCAGCAGCACCTGTGGGCCCTGCGAGATGATCCACTCCGGGCTGCCGAACTGGTCGGTGACCGTCGAGCTGAACAAGTCGCCGAGCCCGAGCGCGCTGGTGAAGACCACCGGCGCCAGCACCTGGGCGCCGCGGTGCCGGCTCAAGTCCCGCAAAACCGACAACCCGGAGTAGGCGGAGTGCGCGGCGGCGTTTCGCATGGCGTTTTGAACGCGGTGTGCGCGGGCAGCGGCGGTGCCGGCGGCGCTGAGATCGATGTCGAGCAGCAAAGACGAGGTGAAATCACCGACGACGAGATCGACGTCGGGGTGCAAGGCCTGGCGCCCGAACAGCGGCACGTTCAGCAGGAACCGGGGGTGGGTTGACCAGCGGGCCACGGTGTGGGAGAACGCCGCGGCCAGCGCCATGGCCGGGGTGATGCCGCGGGCGCGTGCCCGGCTGAACAGCGCGTCACAGGTGGCCGGGTTCAGCCAGTGCCAGCGCCTGCTGCTTGTGTGTGCCGTGCGGCCAGGCATCGACGGCAGCGCCGGCGGGTCCGGCAGCGCCGGGAGGCGCTGCGCCCACCATTCCCGGTCGGCATCGCGGGCCGGCTGCGGCTGCGCCTCGGCCGCCTCGAGCGCCAGCCGGTATTCCCGATAGGTGTAGCCCAGGTCGGGCAGCTGGTCGCCGGCGTAGAGCGCGGCCAGATCGGCCATCAGCGTGCGGTAGCTCATCGCGTCGGCGGCCTGCATGTCGAGATCGACGTGCAACCGGGACCGCTGGCCCGGCAGCAGCGTCACCGCCAGCTCGAAGACCTCACCGTGGAGCTGTTGATGCGATTTCGCGGCTCGAATGGCCGCGAGTCGCTGGTCGACAGCCGCGGTGGCCAGGTCGCGCAGATCGTGGACGTACACCCGCGACGCGGTGGCTGCGGCGATGTGCTGCGTTCCGTCCGGAAGGAACTGCACCCGCAGCATCGGGTGGCGCCGGGCCAACACCGCGGCGGCCGCGCGCAACCGGTCAGGATCTATCGGACCGCCGTCGAACTCGACATAGAGGTGTCCGGCGACGCCGCCGAGCTGTTGATGGTCTTCCCGGCCGATCCACATCGCGTGCTGCATCGGCGCAAGCGGAAAAGCCTCGGACTCCTCGACGATCGGTGCCGGGGCCGGCGGTCCGAGCGTCCGCTGTTCAGCAGCGGACCGTCCGAGGCCGGACACCAGCTGCGACCATGCCGCGACCGTCGGCGTGGCGGCCAGCGTCGCGAAGTCGACGGCGATGCCCTGCCGGCGCCACCGGCCCGCCAGGGCCATCATCCGGATTGAATCCAGGCCGTGGGCTATCAAATTGTCGCCGGGATCGATGGTCTTGGCAGTGGTGCCCAGCAGTGCGGCGACCTCGGCGCAAATGGCCTCCGGACTGCCCGCGGTGCCCACCACGACCCTCCCTATGTGACTTGAACGCGCTATGTGGCTGGAACGCCCGCTAGTCAACCGCGGAAGTCGGCGCATACGTCAACAAACTCGACCGTAACCTTACTTGTTAGCAAAGGCTGCCCTAATTTGGGTAGTTATCGTAGCTTCGCCCCGGTGCCGAGCGCTAGACAAGGAGTTCGATGCGGCAGAGTCCACCGCTGCGCGGCTTCACCGGCTTCCCCGCCGACCGCGCCGCGCACTACCGCGCCGCCGGCTACTGGACGGGCCGCACCGTCGACTCGCTGCTGTCCCACGCCGCACAGCGCTGGCCCGAGCGGGTCGCAGTGATCGACGCCTGCCGGCAGCCGGGGATGGCCGGCGTGAGCTTCGCCGAACTCGACGCGTGGGCCGATCGGGCGGCGGCTGGACTGGCGGCGCTGGGCATCGCCCCCGGCGACCGGGTGCTGCTGCAACTACCGAACACCAGCGCCTTCGCCGTGGCCTTGTTCGGGCTGCTGCGGGCCGGGGCTATGCCGGTGATGTGCCTGCCCGGGCATCGAGCCGCCGATCTAGACCACTTCGCGGAGGTCAGTGAGCCCAGCGCACTGATCATCCCGGACGCGGGAAGCGGATTTGACTATCCCGCCATGGCCCGAGAGCTCGCCCACCGGCATCCCAGCTTGCGCCACGTCGTCGTCGACGGCCCGGTGACCGGCGACGCCGGGCCGTGCGTGTCGTGGTCACAGGTGTGCGACACCGATGGGGTGCGACCGGCGGCAGCCCCAGCCGACACCGAGGCCCCGGCCCTGCTGCTGGTCTCCGGCGGCACCACCGGTGCCCCCAAACTCATTCCGCGCACCCACGACGATTACGTCTACAACGCCAGCGCCAGCGCCCGGCTCTGCCGGCTGACCGCCGCCGACCGCTACCTGGTGGTGTTGCCGGCCGCTCACAACTTCCCGCTGGCCTGCCCCGGATTGCTCGGCGCGATGACCGTCGGCGCCACGACGGTGTTCACCAGCGATCCCAGCCCGGAGTCGGCGTTCGAGGCCATTGCACGCCACGGCGTCACGGTGACCGCCCTGGTGCCGGCACTGGCAGGGCTGTGGGCGCAAGCCTGCGAGTGGGAACGGGTGACCCCGAAGACGTTGCGGCTGTTGCAGATCGGTGGCGCCAGGCTGGAGCCGGACGACGCCCGCCGGGTGCGGGCAACGCTGACGCCGGGATTGCAACAAGTGTTCGGTATGGCCGAAGGGCTGCTGTGTTTCACCCGGCCCGACGACCCGCCGCAGGTCGTCGAACACACCCAAGGCCGGCCGCTGTGCCCGGACGACGAGCTGCGCATCGTCGACGAGGCCGGGCGCCCGGTACCGCGCGGCGAACCGGGAGAGCTGTTGGTGCGCGGGCCCTACACCGTCAACGGGTACTTCCGCGCTGACGCCGAGAACGCCCGCAGCTTCGACCCCGATGGGTTCTATCGCAGCGGAGATATTGTGCGCCGGTCGGCTGACGGCTACCTGCAGGTCGTCGGACGGGTGAAGGACGTCATTCACCGCGGCGGGGAGACCGTTGCGGCCGCCGACCTCGAAGAGCATCTACTGGCCCATCCGCGGATCTCGGCGGCCGCTGCGGTGCCGCTTCCCGATCCCTACCTCGGCGAAAAGATCTGCGTTGTAGCGGTTTTCACGGGAGACCCGGTGTCGTTGGCCACCTTGAACCGCTATCTCGACGAGCGCGGCGTCGCCGCGCACAGCCGACCCGACATGCTGGTGGTGATGCCCGCGCTGCCCATCACCGCGGTCGGCAAGGTCGACAAGAAGGCGATCGTCCGCCAGCTCAGCGTAGGGTGACCGCCCGAGGCGTCGCGTACTGAACGGTCGCGTTCCCTCACGGCTGATGCTAACTTCTACGGCAAAGCGAAGGAGCGGCCTAGTGGACACGGCTTTGTTCGGTCTTTTGACCGCGGTCTTCCTGGCGCTGGCCTTGCTGCTGGCGGCCATTGCGTCGTTGTACGTCAGACGGTTGGCCCGTCGGCCCACGCTCCCGATCAGCGAAGAAGTAGGCAGCGCCAGACTAGTGGTCAAGAAACTGCGCAAACGTGAACCGATGTCGCACGAAGAACTGGATTACGCGCGGCGGGTGGTGTCCGACCGGTCGAATCTGATGGCGTTCTGCATTCCGGGTGCGCTGTTCTGCCTCAGCGGTTTTTACGTCTTCGGCAGCCTTGAGCACCTGCATGGAGCCACTCCATCCGAGCGGACATTCCTGGGCGTCATTCCCATGTTGACCTCGACCAACCTCGCTCTGCAGCTCGTCCGCAGCGCCAGGTTGAAACGACGCCTCCGGAAAGCGACGGCGTGAGAAAGGTGATGGAGTGAGCCGTCGTTCATTCGGCAGGACTGCCTTGCAGCGGGGCTGGATGCCGTTGGTTTCCGTCATCGTGGTCGGGGTGGGCCTGATCGGCATGTGGAAGGTGCACCAGTTCTCCGAGCCGGAGCCGGTCACCACGGTCCTCGGTCCGCAAGCGCCTGAGGAGTTCAACGTCAAACGACTGACCTATGAAGTGTTCGGCTCCCCCGGAAAGGGCGGGAAACTCGTCTACGTCGATATCGATGGGCATCCGCATCCAGTCGACATCACGACCTTGCCGTGGTCTCACACCGAGAGCACCACGCTCACGGTGGCGTCCGGCAGCATCTCGGTGCACGTGCACGGCGGCCAGGTGGGCTGCCGGATGCTGGTGGATGGCGTTGTCCGCGACGAACAGTCGGGCAACCACCCGGACGCCGACGTCGAGTGCAGAGTGAAATCGGCGTGAGCGAGCACCGGGCGAATGAGCACCAGGTCAGACGCCCTTTCATCCCCCGAATGGTCCGCCTCCTGGCGATACCTATCATCCTCTTCTGGGGTCTCATCGCGGTGGCGACGAACACCTTCGAGCCCAAGGTGGAAGACGTCGCAGTTGAACTCGCCGGACCGATGGTTCCGCACTACGCGCCCTCACAGCGGGCGCTGCTGCACATCGGTGAAAAATTCCGCGAATCGAACTCGACCAACTTGACGATGGTGGTGTTCGAAGCGAACCGGCCACTGGGCGACCAGGACCACCATTACTACGACGACTTGATGCGCCGGCTCGAGCGCGATACGAAGCACGTGCAATACGTGATGGATCTGTGGGGCAAACCGTTCACTGCGGCCGGGGCGCAGAGCGTGGACGGCAAGTCGACCTACGTCTTGTTGCGTCTTGCCGGCGATATCGGCCAGATCCAGGCCAATGAGTCGGTGAACGCCGTGCGCGATATCGTCGCCAAGGACCCCCCGCCGGCCGGACTCAAGGTCTACGTCAGCGGCGCGGCTCCGCTGGCGTCGGACACGTTGAGCATCGCCAATGCGAGCCTGAACAACGTCACGATCGTGACGATTCTGCTGATCGTGGCAATGCTGCTGATCGTCTACCGCTCCCCTGCCACGCTGCTGGTGCCGTTGCTCGGAGTGCTCATCGAGATGCTCGTCGCGAGGGGGATCGTCGCGACTCTTGGGCATATGGGATACATCGAACTCTCGTCATTCGCGGTGAACATAGTCATCGCGTTAACGCTGGGAGCGGGAACGGATTACGGCATATTCTTGGTGGGCCGCTACCACGAGGCCCGGCAAGCCGGCGAGAGCCGAGAAGACAGCTTCTACATCGCGTACAAGGGCGTCACGCCCATCATCATCGGCTCCGGGCTGACGATCGCCGGGGCGTGTTATTGCCTGACGTTCGCGCGACTGAACTACTTCCACACCATGGGGCCGGCGGTGGCCATCACGATGCTGTTCACCATCGCCGCAGCAATGTCGCTCGGCCCGGCAATCCTGACCGTGGGCAGCCTGTTCGGAATGTTCGACCCCCGAAGTGCAGCAAAAGCACAGCTGTATCGACGGATCGGGGCCAGCGTGGCGCGCTGGCCGGTACCGATTCTGGCGGCCAGCAGTGCCGTCGTGATGATCGGGGCAATCTTCGTACCGACCTACCGGCAGAACTACGACGATCGTCAATATCAGCCGCGCGATGCCCCGGCCAATCTGGGTTTCGCCGCAGCCGACCGGCACTTCTCCAAGAGCAAACTGTTCTCCGAGATGCTGATGATCGAGACCGATCATGACATGCGTAACTCGGCGGATTTCATTTCCTTGGACCGGGTCGCACGCGCCCTGATTCGGCTGCCTGGGGTGGCGATGGTACAGGGCATGACCAGGCCGTTGGGCCGCCCACTCGAGCACGCCTCTATTCCGTATTTGTTCACCACCCAGGGCAGCGGCAACGGCCAGCAACTCCCGTTCAACAAAGAGCAGAACTTGAACACGGATCAGCAGGCTGACATCCAGGCGCACTCCGTCGCGGTCCTGCGGAAAGAAATCGGCTTCTTCCAGAAGGTATCCGATGAATTGCACAAGACGGTGCTCACCGTCGACGATCTGCAAAAGGTCGCCGACGACATCAGAGACGAGGTCTCGAATGTCGACGACTTCTTCCGTCCCATCAAAAGTTACTTCTATTGGGAGAAGCACTGCTTCGACATCCCGATCTGCTGGACGTTTCGATCACTGTTCGAAACGATCGACCAGGTCGACAAGCTGGCTGACGACATCGCCGACGCGAAACTCTCTCTCGAGGAAGTCGATAAGGCCTTCCCGCAGATCATCGCGCAATTGAAAGCGACGGCCGACGACACCGAAGCCCTCCGGGCGAAATTGGTCAACTCGTACGGATCGGCGGACCTGCAGTCGCTCGCCACCGACCAGACCTTCGACGACCAGATCAACGTCGGAAACGACTGGGACAGATCGCGCAGCGACGACTTCTTCTACATCCCGCACGAGGGCTTCGACAATGAAGACGTCAAGACGGGCGAAAAGTTGATGATGTCACCGGACGGTAAGGCTGCCCGGTTCATCGTCACCCACGAGGGCGACGCCATGGGCCCTGAGGGTGTGGAGCACGTAGAAAAGTTCCCTGAGGCGATAACCACGATTTTGAAAGAAACCTCGTTGGCCGGCGCCCGGGTCTATATCGGTGGCTCGGGAGCAAACGACAAGGACATCAAGCAGTACGCCGCATCGGACCTGCTCATCGCGGCGATCGCCGCCTTCGTGCTGATCTTCCTGATCATGATGTTCCTGACCCGAAGTCTGTTGGCGGCGTTGGTCATTCCCGGCACGGTGGCCTTCTCCTATGCCGGAGCGTTCGGGCTGTCCATTCTCATCTGGCAGCACCTCATCGGGCTGCATCTGCACTGGCTGATACTGCCGCTGTCGTTCATCATCCTGGTGGCGGTGGGCTCGGACTACAACCTGCTGTTGATTGTCCGAGTCAGAGATGAGATACACGCCGGGCTGCACACCGGTCTGATTCGCGCGCTGGGCAGCACGGGTGGTGTCGTAACGTCCGCGGGCCTGGTGTTCGCGTTCACCATGTTGGCGATGCTCACCAGCGATCTGCGAACGATCGGCCAACTGGGATCTACCGTCTGCATCGGTCTACTGCTCGACACGCTGATCGTGCGCTCGTTCGTGGTGCCGTCCATTCTGAGCATCCTCGGGCCGTGGTTCTGGTGGCCGACGTTGGTGCGGCGCCGTCCGCTGGCCCAGCGCTAGGAGTGGCGGCTGGGGCGGCCAAAGCCATGGCGGTCGCACCAGTCTCAGCGGGAAAGATGTGACGTTGTGCCACATACAAGCGACAGCCGGGCTGAGGACACCTAATCAACCACGACCCTGTTACGAGTGACTCCGATTCCCTGCGAAGTCCGAATACCGTCTTCTTGCAAGCCCATGAAGGAACCGGCCAAAGCATCTCGTCGGTCTCGCCAAGGCAATAAACCTGCCATTGACTAATGTCACCATTCCGTGTTGACTCACTCGGCATGACGGAAGGTGTGCCGCTCCGCGGCTCGCTCCGGTCCCGCAGCGCCGCGGCCCTGAGCACGGTGACCTTGCGGCAGATCAGCGCGGTCCTTCCGCCGGAGCGAGCGTGGGGCCTGTGGCTGTCGCGGCAGATCCTGGCCCGCGTCATGGAAACCTTCGGCCCCTCACTGGCCGGCGCCCGCGTCGAGCAAGTCGACACCGTGCTGCCTGACGGCCGTCGCATCGTCGGCGAATGGGTTTCGGGATCGGGCGTCGCGCCGTCCTCGACCGAAGTCATCTACTTCGTCCACGGCAGCGGTTATGCACTGTGCTCACCGCGCACCCATCGCCGGTTGACGGCGTGGCTGTCGCAGCTGACCGGGCTGCCGGTGTTCTGCGTCGACTACCGGCTCGCCCCTCGGCACCGCTTCCCCACCGCCGCCGACGACGTGCGCACCGGCTGGGACTGGCTGCTGCGGGAACGGTCTCCGAAAAGCATTGTGATCGCCGGTGATTCGGCAGGCGGACACCTTGCGGTGGATCTGCTGCTGCAACCTGGTGTCGCGGCGTCCCACCCGGCCGCGCTCGTGCTCTTCTCACCGCTGATCGATCTCACGTTCACCCTCGCGGCCGCCACCGAGCGGCAACGCCGCGACCCGGCGATACGCGCGGCCGATGCCGTCCGTCTGCTCAGCTTGTACTGCCGCGGAGTCGATCCCACCCACCCGCGCCTGGCACTCGATGTCGCGGCGGGGCCCCCGCTGCCTCGCACCCTGATCCAGGTGGGCGGGGCCGAAATCCTGTCCGGCGATGCCCGGCACCTCGCCGCGGACATCCGCGCCGCCGGGGGCAGCTGCGAACTTCAGGTATGGCCCGATCAGGTGCACGTCTTTCAGGCGCTGCCCCGCCTGTCACCGGAAGCCACCCAGGCGATGGCCTGCGCCGCGCAGTTCATCGCAGAATCGCTGACCGCCAACGAAGTCGAGGAGGCCGGCTGAGATGCTGGGACTGACGCGCAAAGCAAAGACCAGTCAGCACGCCTCGGCGGTGGTGACCGGTGCCGGCAGCGGGATCGGCGCGGCGTTCGCCGTCGAACTGTCCCGCCGTGGCGGGGCGGTGGTGTGCAGCGACATCGACGAAGCCGCCGCGCAGCGCACCGTCGACGCAATCACCGACCACGGCGGCAAAGCCGTCGCAATCCACTGCGACGTAGCCCAACTCGAGGATGTTCGAAAGTTGGCCGAGGATGCCCAAGCCTGGTTCGGCGCACCCCCCACGCTGGTGATCAACAACGCCGGCGTCGGCGCAGGAGGTGCGCCCATCGGTGACATCCCGATCGACGACTGGCGCTGGACACTGGGTATCAACCTGTGGGGTCCGATACATGGCTGCGAGGTGTTCGCACCGATACTGCGGGCAGCCAGCCCGGTCAAGGCGCCGCGCGGCATCATCAATGTCGCCTCGGCCGCCGCCTTCGGGGCCGCGCCCCGGATGGCTGCCTACAACGTCAGCAAGGCCGGTGTGCTCTCGCTCTCGGAAACCCTGGCCGCCGAACTGTCCGGCGTGCCCGTCAACGTCACGGTGCTGTGCCCGACATTCGTCAAGACCAACATCGTCGAGTCCGGCCGGATGAGTACCGGATCAATCGCGCTGGCAAACAGACTGATGCGCTGGACCGGAATTTCGCCAGCCCGGGTGGCCCGCACCTGCCTGGACGCGCACGACCGCGGTGACCTGTACTGCATGCCGCAGTTTGAGTCCAAGATCGGCTGGAATATCAAACGCCTAGCCCCGACCGTCTACACCCGCGCCGCCGGCCTGGTGTCGCGGGTCAACTTCCCCTAAGCAGAGTCGAAGGAGGACAGCCATGGCGATCGACATGGACGCTATGCTCGCCAAGATCAAAGACCGCCAGTGGGCGCTCGCCGACATCGACTGGAACGCGCCCGGCGCCGAAACCATCAAGCCCGAATTCCGGCCGAAACTCAAAGCGTTCATGGCCGACTTGTGCTGGATCGAGAACATCGGCGCGCGCGGATTCGCGGCGCTGGCCAGGAAAGCGCCGAACCCGACGCTGGCCGAGATCTACCGCTACTTCCACGCCGAAGAGCAACGCCACGCCAACGCCGAGCTGGCGTTGATGAAGCGCTGGGACATGCTGCAGGACGGGGAGATACCCGAGCCCAACGTCAACATCCGAATTGCGATCGAATGGCTGGACCGCTACTCCGACGACATGCCGCTGTCGGTGCTGGGCACCGTCATCCCGATGCTGGAGGTTGCGCTGGACGGCGCGCTGCTGAAATTCTTATTGGACACCGTCGAAGACCCGGTGTGCCATCAGGTGTTCGAGAAAATCAACAACGACGAATCTCGGCACATCGCCGTGGATTTCGAAGTGCTGAACATGATCGGTCATGCCCACGCACGCAAGCTCGCCATCGAGTTCATCGGCAGGATCGCATCCCCTAGCCTCATCATCGGCATGGTGATGTACGCGCCACTGCTCAACCGCATCCGCAACGAGATCATCGGCATGGGAATGGAGCCCGAGCGACTCTACAACGCGGTCAAGCGATTCAAGCAGCTCGGTGAGCGCGGCGAGAACACCTGGCGGGTACCGGTCTACCAGCTGCTCAAACGGCACGCGGCGGTCGTGGTGAAACCCGATCATCCCTATCATCTGCTGGCCAACTCCCTGGTGTGGTTGTCGGAGCGCTACCCCAAGCCGCTGCTGCGACCGATGCCCAGTTGGTCCAGGGAACTCACCCACGAGCCGGCGGCCTGACGCGATGCCAGGCACACCCACCCATGCGGCACTGATCATCGGCGCCGGTTTCACCGGCCTCGGCGCGGCCATCAAACTGAAGCAAGCCGGGCTCGACGGCGAAGAGGACATCGTCATCCTCGAGCGCGGCGACCGCGTCGGCGGGACTTGGCGCGACACCACCTACCCTGGAGCCAGCTGCGACATCCCATCGCTGCTCTACTCGTTCTCATTCGTCCAGAACCCCAGCTGGTCGCGGACCTACTCCCCTGCCGCTGAGATCTGCGATCACCTCGAGCACCTGGCGACCCGGTTCGACCTCCGCCGCCACATCCGGTTCGGCCAGACCGTCAACGGGCTGTCGTTCGACGAGAGCTCCGGGCTGTGGACGGCAACCACCGCCCAGCGCAAGCGATTCCGCGCCCGCACCGTGGTGCTGGCGTCCGGCCCGCTGTCCGAAGCGAGCTTCCCCGACATCCGGGGCATCGACCGCTATGCCGGCCACAAGATCCACAGCGCTCGCTGGGACGACGACTACGACTTCACCGGCAGGCGGGTCGGCGTCATCGGCACCGGAGCCAGCGCCGTGCAAATCGTTCCCGAACTGGTCAAGCGAGCCGATTTCGTCAAAGTTTTCCAACGCACCCCGGGATGGGTGCTGCCCCGCCCGGATGTTGCCACCCCCGCCGCCGTGCAGGTGGTATTCGCCAAAGTTCCTGTTGTGCAACAGGTTGCCCGCCAAGCCCTGTTCTGGGGTCACGAAGCCAGCGCAACCGCGCTGGTGTGGAACTCACCGTTGACGTCGCTGGTGGCGCGACTGGGCAAGGCACATTTGCGGATGACGGTCAAAGACCCGTGGCTGCGCCGGCAGTTGACGCCCGACTTCTCCCCGGGATGCAAACGCATGCTGGTGTCAAGCGATTACTACCCCGCGCTGCAGCGCGACAACTGCAAACTCATCGACTGGCCGATCGCGACGCTCAGCCCGGTCGGCGTTCGCACCAGCGACGGCATCGAACACCACCTGGATTGCCTGGTGTTCGCCACCGGCTACGACGTCCACCTGACCGGTCCACCCTTTCCTATTACCGGGCTGGGCGGTCGCTCGCTGAGTGCCGAATGGCGCGACGGCGCACAGGCGTACAAGAGCGTAAGCGTGCACGGGTATCCGAACCTGTTCTTCATGACCGGACCGAACTCCGGACCCGGCCACAACTCACTGCTGGTCTACATCGAAGGCCAGCTGGATTACGCGGTCCGCGGCATCACCACCATCCTGAACAACGACCTGCGCTATCTGGACGTGCGCGAACACATTCAGCGCCGGCACAACGAGCGCATCCAGAAGCGACTGACCAAGACGACGTGGCAGTCGGGTTGCCGCAGCTGGTATCTGACCGCCGATGGATTCAACGCGTCGATGTATCCGGGGTTCGCCACCCAGTACCTGCGCCAGATGCGGGATTTCCGGCTCGCCGACTACCACGCGGTCACCCGGGACGCCGACGTCCCTGTCGCGGTAGTCGCGTTGAAGGCTTGAGGGCGGCGCCACGATGGCACCCGAGCGGGCGGCGCGGCCGGAGACCGGCACGATCAGCGCGGTGCTGGCCAATCTGCGCCGGGTGCCCACCCGAGTGGGCCGACAGTCGCGCGAGGTCGTGGAGAGCGCGGTGTCGCAACTCTTCGACGCCGCGGTGCGCCACCCGCATGCCGCACCGGGCGCCGGCGAATACCGCATCGATGACCTGGCCCAGTTGGCGGGCACGACGACCCGAAACATCCGGGTCTACCGCGACCGGGGTTTGCTGCCACCGCCGCTGCGGGTGGGGCGCATCGCGTTGTTCAACGACACGCATTTGACCCGGCTGCGGCTCATCACCTCGATGCTCGACCGTGGTTACACCCTCGCCCACGTCCGCGAAATGCTCAGCGCCTGGGAAGAGGGCAAGGACCTCGGTGACGTCCTCGGGCTTGAGACCGCGATCGTGGGCAGCTGGACCACTGAGAAGCCGGCGACGATGTCGCTGAGCGATGTCCAGCGACTGATCGACGACCGGTTGGCGTTCATCCGGCTGGTGAAGTTGCAACTGATCCGGGTCGACGGCACCACCGCCACCATCACCCGACCGAAGCTGATCGACACGTTCGTCGAGATGCGCGGCTACGGCGTGAGCCTGAGCAAGCTGATCGATCTACACGAGCGAATTGTGCCGCTGGTCGACCAGATCAGCGAGATGCTGGTGCGCGCGGGCGCCGAACACGTCGCCGACCGGATCAAACCGGGCCAGCCGCTGCCTCCCGACACCGAGATCGCCGAACTGATCACCATGCTGGTCCGGTTCCGCACCCAGGCCGTCACATCCGTCACCGCCACACTGGCGTCGTCAATCGAGTCGACGATCGAGTCGCTGGTCACCCGGATCCTGTCCGACTACATGGCGAACTCGCCGGACGCCGAAGCCCGCTAGGCTATTGCCGTGCAACCAGATACGGCGCCAGAGTAGCCAGCTTCTCGCACGTCTCCTGAAATTCCCGCTCCGGCTCCGAGGCTCGCACGATACCGGCTCCCGCCCTCAGCCAAGTCTGTTCGCCCTGCTCGTACACCGCACGCAGGGTCAACGCCGCGTCCAGTGCGCCGTCGGCGGAAAACACCACCACTGCTCCGGAATACAGACCGCGCGGAGTTTCGTCGAGCCGCAGGATCGCGTCGATACCGGCTGCCTTGGGAATGCCTGAGGCGGTGACCGCAGGGAAGAGCGCCTCCAGAGCGTCCATCCGGTCTTTCGACGGGTCAAGGCGCGCAGTGACTGTCGAGCCGAGATGCTGCACGCTGCCGCGCTCCCGCACTGTCATGAAGTCACTGACGGCCGCGGTGCCGGCCTGGGCTATCTCGGTGATCTCCTGCAGCGACCCGCGAACCGAAATCGCATGCTCGACAATCTCTTTGGAGTCCGACTCCAGCTCTGCGCGGGCCTGCTCGTCAACCGCCGGTCCGCGGCCCAGCGCGCGGGTGCCGGCCAGCGGCTCGGTGACCACAACACCGTCGCGGCGGATTGCCGCAACGAGCTCCGGACTGAAGCCCAACGCACGAATCCCGTTGACTTGCAGCAGAAACGACCGTGCCGGCGTGTTGTGCCGGCGACCCAGCCGGTAGGTGGCGGGAAAGTCCAGCCCGAACGGCACGGTCACACTGCGAGACAGGATCACCTTGTGGTAGCGCCCGACGGTGATTTCTCTGACCGCCTCGGCCACCCGGCTGCGGTAGCCGGAATCGTCGGCACGGGAGTCGACCGGTGTGGCGGGCGGCGGATCTGGTACCCCGTCGGCCAGCAGCCGCCGCACCGCCCCCTGCTGGCGGTCGTCGGCATCATGAAGATGCACGGCGTGGGCGGTGATCACAAACCGGGTCCGCGGCCAGAACACCCGCGCCAGCGGCGTCCCCGGCGCCAGATGGCGCTGCAAGCCGAAGCGGTAGGTGCCGAATTCGAACGCCACCCAGCCGAAAGTCTCATCGGTTTCGAGCAGCAACCGGTCGACCGCTTCGCCCAGGACAGGTCCCGGCCGCCCGGACCACGGTTCCCGCTGTGTGACCCCGTCGCGGATGACCCGCAACTCGTCACTGTCGAGCTCGACCATCGCGCGCACCCCGCAGGCCAGCACCCACTGCCCATTGCGCTCGTAAAGCAGGTAATCGTCACCGTCCCGCTCGGGCAGCATCGCGGCCAGTTCGGCCGCCACGTCGGCGGGCTCGGCGTCGGCAGGAAACGGGATGGACACCGCCGCGCTGCCGGCTTGGCTTATCTCGGCGCGGACCGGGGTCACGACTAGTAAATGTAGCCTAACCTTGGTAGTTGCACGCAAGGCCTTGTTCGCGGGCCAAGCGGTCGGTCCACGTTCTCCAGACGTTCACCAGCGCGTCGCGCTATCGATGAAATGCGGTACCGGGCCGTCCCTAGCATCGGTCCATCCACGGCGTGCAGCCGTGCAAGTCGACACCGGAAGGCAACCATCGTGTTCATCATCCGCCTCCTCGACGGGCAGGAAGTCCACGCCAACGACGGCGACGAGCTGACCATCAACCAGAACACCGGCGTGCTGACGGTCACTCGCGTCGACGGTTTCGAGGAAGTCACCACGCACTTCTCGCCGTCGGCGTGGGGATCGGTGACGCACCGTGTCAAAGAGGTGGGCGTCAAGAAGAAGTCGGCGTAGCCGGCTCGCGGGTCGCCGCAAGAATTAATCCAGCACCGCGCGTACCACCGCGTCGGCCAACAGCCGTCCGCGGTCGGTGAGCACCAGCCGGTCTTGTTCGGCGACCAGCAGACCGTCGGACACCGCGACGGCGGCGCGTTCGCGCTCGACCGCAGTCAGCACATCCAGCGGCAGGCCCTGCCGCAGCCGGATCTTGAGCAGCACGTCTTCGGTATGCACGGCGTTTGCGTCAAGTTCTTCCAGACCGGCCAGCGGCAGCGCACCCTGCTCGAGCAGTTCGGTGTACCGGTTGGGATGTTTGACGTTCCACCACCGCACCGACCCGGCGAAGCTGTGCGCTCCCGGCCCGGCGCCCCACCACTGGCCGCCGTCCCAGTACCCGACGTTGTGCCGGCACTGCCCGCCCGGGCGGCTCCAGTTCGACACCTCGTACCAGTCGAGGCCGGCCGCGCGCAGGCGAGCGTCGACCAACTCGTACCGGTGGGCCAGCACGTCGTCGTCGGGAGGCGTCAGCTCGCCGCGCCGGACCCGCCGGGCCATCGCGGTACCGTCCTCAACGACCAGGGCGTATGCCGACACGTGGTCCACCCCGGTGTCCACCGCCACATCCACCGAGCGCAGCACGTCGTCATCGACCTCCCCCGGTGTGCCGTAAATCAGGTCGAGGCTGACGTGCGCAAAACCTGCGCTCAGCGCCTCACCTGCGGCGGCGGCCGCCCGTCCCGGCGAGTGCACCCGGTCCAGAACGCCCAGCACCCGCGGCGACACCGATTGCATGCCCAGCGACACCCGGGTGTAGCCGGCGTCGAGCAACTCGTCGAACATTTCCGGCCAGGTCGACTCCGGGTTGGCCTCGGTGGTGACCTCGGCGCCGGGTGCAAGACCGAAGTGCTGACGCACCATGTCGAGCACCGCCCGCAAGCGGGCACCACCCAACAGCGAGGGAGTTCCGCCCCCGACGAACACAGTGGTCGCCGGCGGTCCGCTTAGTCGCGCAGACGCCAGCTCGAGCTCCTTGCCCAGCATCTGCAACCAGCCGTCGGGGTTCACTCCGCCCAGCTCAGCGGGCGTGTAGGTGTTGAAGTCGCAGTATCCGCAGCGGGTGATGCAAAACGGGACGTGGACGTATACGCCGAATGACCGGCCGGGCGCCAGCGTCACCGGGGGCAGGGCGATCGGCTGCGGTGTCACAACGCCATTGTCCAGGAGGTTCGCGGCTCTCGTTCAGTCACCGTTCATACGCTGCGGATAGTTTTGCTCAGCATGAGGCAAAGAACGACCTGTTGGCAGGGGGCTCGTCAGGCTGTGGCACAATGGGGTCCGTGACCCTCGCGCCCTGCAGCTTCCGTATTCCATTGGTGGCGCGACGGCATATCGATCTCAAGCGTGCCTGCAGCTGTCGCTGTCTGCCTTGATGTCGTAGACCTGCCCGCCCCTACTTTCAGCTGGCCACGGATCTGCGCCGCCGGACAGCATCTCGTGGTCTGCGCGGTCCGAGACCGGCTACACCGCAAGGAAGAAACCGTCGGATGACCAGTCCCCGCCCCGCCAAGGGCCGCAGCGAGGGCCAGTGGGCGTTGGGCGATCGCGAACCGCTCAACCCCAACGAACAGATCAAACGGGACGATCCGCCCCTCAATGTGCGATCTCGCATCGAAGAGGTCTACTCGCGGCAGGGCTTCGACAGCATCGACAAGAGTGACCTGCGCAGCCGCTTTCGCTGGATGGGGCTTTACACCCAGCGCGCCGAGGGCTACGACGGCTCGTGGACCGGTGACGAGAACACGGACCTGCTGGAGGCGCCGTACTTCATGATGCGGGTGCGCACCGACGGCAAAGCCTTATCGGCGACCGCACTGCGCACGTTGGGGGAAATCTCGACGCAGTTCGCCCGGGACACCGCCGACATATCCGACCGGGAAAACCTGCAGATCCACTGGGTTGAGGTCGAGAATGTCCCCGAGATCTGGCGGCGACTGGCCGACGTCGGGCTGGACACCACCGAAGCCTGCGGCGATACTCCACGCGGCCTGCTCGGCTCGCCGCTGGCCGGTGAGTCAGCGATCGAGGTCTTAGACGCCACACCTGCGCTCGACGAGATCGTCCGGCGCTACATCGGCAACCCGGACTATGCCGACTTGCCACGGAAGTACAAAACCGCGATCTCGGGTTTGCAAGATGTCGCGCACGAGGTCAACGACATCTCGTTCATCGGTGTCAATCACCCTGAGCACGGTCCCGGGCTCGACCTGTGGGTCGGCGGCGGGTTGTCCACCAATCCCATGCTGGCGCAACGAGTCGGCGCCTGGGTGCCGCTGGACGAAGTGCCTGACGTGTGGGAGGCCGTGACGGCGCTGTTCCGTGACTACGGCTACCGGCGCCTGCGTGCGAAAGCCCGGCTCAAATTCCTGATCAAGGACTGGGGCTTAGCGAAATTCCGCCAGGTGCTCGAGACGGAGTACCTCAAGCGGCCGCTCATCGACGGGCCGGCCCCCTTACCGGTCAAGCACCCTATCGACCACGTCGGAGTGCAGAAACTGAAGAACGGCCGTAACGCGGTCGGGGTGGCGCCCATCGCGGGGCGGGTGTCCGGCACCATTCTTTCTGCGGTCGCCGACCTGATGGAACGCGCCGGTTCAGACCGCGCGCGCTTGACCGCCTACCAGAAGCTGATCATCCTCGACGTGCCGGACGACAAGCTGGCCGACTTCATTGCAGGGATGGATGCGCTGGGCCTCCCGTCCCGGCCGTCGCACTGGCGGCAAAACCTGATGGCCTGCACCGGCATTGAGTTCTGCAAGCTTTCTTTCGCCGAGACCAGGGTACGGGCGCAGTCGCTGGTTCCTGAATTAGAACGTCGGCTCGACGATCTCACTGCGCAACTGGACGTGCCGATCACCGTCAACATCAACGGCTGCCCGAACTCGTGCGCCCGAATTCAGGTCGCCGACATAGGTTTCAAGGGCCAGATGGTCGACGATGGGCAGGGCGGGTCGGTCGAAGGTTTCCAGGTGCACCTGGGTGGCAGCCTGGGCGTCGACAGCGGCTTCGGCCGAAAACTGCGCCAGCACAAGGTCACCAACGACGAGCTCGGCGACTACCTGGACCGGGTGATCCGCAACTTCGTCAAACATCGCGACCAGGGCGAGCGCTTCGCGCAGTGGGCCGTGCGGGCTGACGAGGCGGATCTGCGATGACCCTGACGTACACCGAAGTCGACCTGCGCAAGCTGGCGGCGCGTGGTGCCGCCGAGTTGGACGGCGCGGACGCCACCGAGCTGCTGCAGTGGACCGACCGGCATTTCGGCGGAGTGCACGGGCCCCGCGGTGGCGCCACCTGCAACTACGTGGTCGCCTCGAGTATGCAGGAAGCGGTGCTGATCGACCTGGCCGCGAAAGTCCGTCCGGGGGTACCGGTGCTCTTCTTGGACACCGGCTATCACTTCGCCGAAACCCTCGGCACTCGGGACGCGGTCGAGGCGGTGTATGACGTGCGCGTCGTCAACGTCACCCCGGAGCACAGCGTGGCTGAGCAGGACCGGCTGCTGGGTAAGGATCTGTTTGCCCGCGAACCCGACGAATGCTGCCGGCTGCGCAAAGTCGTTCCGCTGGGCAAGGCGTTGCGCGGCTATTACGCCTGGGTGACCGGCCTGCGCCGGTCTGAGGCGGCGACCCGCGTCAACGCCCCGCTGATCAGCTTCAACGAGGCTTACAAAGTGGTGAAGGTGAATCCGCTGGCCGCATGGTCCCAAGAAGACGTCGACAAGTACATCGCCGAAAACGACGTGCTGGTCAATCCGTTGATGGACGAAGGGTATTCGTCGATCGGCTGCGCACCCTGCACTGCCAAACCACTCGCCGGCGCCGACCCGCGCAGCGGTCGCTGGCAGGGGCGGTCGAAAACCGAATGCGGGCTGCACGCGTCGTGACGACCCTCGTATTGACCGCGCACGGCAGCGCTGATCCGCGTTCAGCCGCCAATGCCCGCGCCGTCGTGCGGCTGATTCAAGGTTTGCGACCAAATGTGACTGTGCGCCTTGCCTTCTGCGAGCAGAACGAGCCGAGATTGCCGGACGTCCTCGCGGCGAGCAGCGGCAACGTTGTGGTAGTCCCCTTGCTGCTGGCGGACGCCTACCACTCTCGGATCGATATTCCGCAGCAGATCGCTGACTCGGCTGAAGGTCACCGGGTTCTGCTCGCCGGGGTGCTCGGCGAGGATGACCGACTGATCGCGCTGGCGCGCCGACGATTGGCTGAGCGTGGCGTGTCCCGGCTTGACCGCGATCTCGGTGTGCTGGTGGCGGCGATCGGTTCGTCAGCCGCCGCCGCTAATGCCCGCACGCAGACTGTGGCGACGAGGATCGCTGGCGATAGCGAATGGGCACATACCGCAACAGTGTTCGCCACCGGCTCCGGGCCGTCGCTCAGCGATGCCGCTGAGGCGTTACGGCGACGGGGTGCCCACAAGCTGGTGGTGGCACCGTGGTTCCTTGCACCGGGACGACTGCCCGACAAGGTGGCCCGTGCTGCCTTCGAAGCCGGCATACCGATGGCCGCGCCGCTGGGTGCGCATCAGTCGGTGGCGGCGACGGTGCTCGATCGCTTCGACCAGGCGATCGCCGCCCACAGGTTGGCGGCCTGACTCGTCGCGATGTCGCTGAGATCGACGTCAACTCGAAGAAGTGCGAGAAGTCGTCGCGTCGGCGTCGATCTCTGCGCTCGGCAGATTCGGAGCCACCCGACCGATCGGCGGCACCCGGGTGGCCCGCACGTAGACGGTGTCGCCTTCTTGCAGTCCTAACGCTTCGGCGTCTCCGCGGGTGATCTGGGCGGTGAACGGCCCGCCGGTGGCCGCGTTGATCAGCTCCACACGCACCTCGAAACCCAGCATCACCACCCGGTCAATCGTGGCGCGGACGATTCCGGTGGCTTCGGTAGTGCCGTCCCCGGCGGCGATTTTCATGTCGGGGCTGCGTCCCACCCGAAGATCGTGCGGACGGACCAGGGTGCCGTTGAGGGTGGACACGGCACCGAGAAACGACATGACGAATGCGTTTTCGGGAAGGTCGTAGACATCCGTCGGCGATCCGACCTGTTCGATGCGGCCCTTGTTGAGCACCGCGATGCGGTCGGCCACGTCGAGCGCCTCGGCCTGGTCGTGCGTGACGAGCACCGTGGTGACGTGTACGTCGTCGTGCAGGCGCCGCAGCCAGGCCCGCAAGTCCTCCCGGACCATCGCGTCGAGAGCACCGAACGGCTCGTCGAGCAGCAGCACTTGTGGGTCGACAGCAAGGGCACGCGCCAAAGCCATGCGCTGACGCTGACCGCCGGAAAGCTGATTGGGGTAGCGGTTCTGAAACCCGCTGAGCCCAACGACTTCCAGAAGATCGTCGACCTTCTTCTTGATCTCCGCCTTCGGCCGGTGGCGGATCTTCAAGCCGAAACCGATGTTGTCGCGCACCGTCAGGTGCTTGAACGCGGCGTAATGCTGGAAGACGAACCCGATGCCGCGCCGTTGCGGGGGCTCCTTGGTGACGTCGCGGCCGTTGATCGTGATGGTGCCGGTGTCCGGCTGATCGAGACCGGCGATGGCGCGCAACAGCGTCGACTTGCCTGAGCCACTGGGGCCCAGCAGCGCCGTCAGTGATCCGTCGGGGACCACGAAATTGATCTCGTCGAGTGCGATGAAGTCGCCGTAGCGTTTGTTGGCGCCCTGCACGACGATCGCGTTGTTCGTCGTCATCGTCTTCTCCTTGCCGGATGTCATTTCGCCGCCCGGGCGCGCCGCGCATCGAGTACTACCTGGACGATCAGCACCGCCACCGACACCACCATCAACAGTGTCGACAGCGCGTAGGCGCCGTATTCCGCACCACGGTTGTAGCGATCGGAAACCAGCAACGTCAGCGTCTGTGATCGCCCGGGCAGGTTCGACGACACCATGATGACAGCGCCGTACTCCCCGAGGGTGCGGGCGATGGTCAGCACGATGCCGTAAGTCAGTCCCCATCGGATGGACGGCAACGTGATGCGCCGAAACGTCTGCCACCAGCCGGATCCCAGCGTTGCCGCCGCTTGTTCCTGCTCGGTGCCCAATTCGTGCAGCACCGGTTCGACCTCTCGCACCACAAACGGCAAAGTGACGAACACGCTGGCCAGCACGATGCCGGGCAGGCCGAAGATTATTTTGAGCCCGAAGTCTTTCTCCACGAACCCCAATGCGCCGGCGGATCCCCACAGCACGATCAACGCCACTCCGACGATGACCGGGGACACGGCGAAGGGTAGGTCGATGATCGCCTGCAGCACCCCTTTGCCACGAAATCTGTTGCGCGCCAGAACTAAAGCCGTAGGGATACCGAAGATCACGTTCAGCGGCACCACGATGGCAACAACGCCCAACGACAAGTCGAGCGCCGAGATCGCCGCCGGCGTGCTGACATAGGCGTAGAACTGGCCGAGCCCGGGGGCGAAGGTGCGCCACAGGATCAGCGTGACCGGGATGATCACCAACACGAAGACATAAGCCAGCGCGATGAACCGCAGCAGGTAGCGAACTCGCGGCGAGGGAGTCATATGGCACCACTCGCCCCCGCAAGCGGGAGGTGCCCCCACCTCATCGCTGCCCAACAAATCGTCGCCGGCGCGATCACGCGGCCAACTCCTCGCGTCTGGCGGCGCGTCCACCCAGGACTCGCAAAACCAGCAGGACCAAAAAAGAGATCGCGAGCAGCACGATCGAGATGGCGGCTGCACCGGTGCGGTCGTCGTTTTCGATCAGCGTTCGGATCCACTGCGAGGACACCTCGGTCTTGCCGGGCACGGCGCCACCGATGAGCACCACGGAGCCGAATTCGCCGATGGCGCGGGAGAACGCCAATCCGGCACCGGACAGCAACGCAGGAGTCAGCGACGGCAGCACCACAGCGGTGAAGATCGTCGAGTTGTTGGCGCCCAGCGACGCGGCCGCCTCCTCGGCTTCGCGGTCGAGCTCGAGCAGCACGGGTTGCACGGCCCGCACCACGAACGGCAAGGTCACGAAGGCCAGCGCGACACCCACACCCCACGGCGTGTGCTGCACCCGCAATCCCACCGGGCTGTGCGGCCCGTACAGCGCCAGCATCACCAGACTGGCCACGATCGTCGGCAGCGCGAACGGCAGATCGATGACCGCATCGACCAGCCGCTTGCCCCAGAAGTCGTCGCGGACCAGCACCCAGGCGATCAACAGGCCGAACGGCAGATTCAGCAGTGTGACGCCGATCGAGATGGTCAGCGTCACCCGGAACGACTCCAGGGCGGCGTTGGAACTGATTGCCAACCAGAATGCCTGCCAGCCGCCACCGACGGCCTGCCAGGCGATCGCCGCCAACGGCAGCAGCACGATCACCGACAGCCACACCACCGCCGTGCCGACTCGGAGCGACGTCGTGCCGCGGTAGCGGTCGGTGAGACGCCGCCGGCCGGCCGGCGGGATCTCGAGTTCCGGCCGGACCGCCTCCGGGTCGGGCGTGATCGCGGTCGTCATCCGGTGGCTTTCATGTAGATCTTCGTGATGCTGCCCTTGCTCTTGTCGAACAGTTGGGCATCCGTCGCGGTCCAGCCGCCGAGGTCGGCGATGGTCCACAGCTTGACCGGTAGCGGGAAGGTGCTGCGGAATTCCGCGGCGATGGCAGGGTCGACGGGCCGAAAACCCGCTGCTGCCCACAGCTTCTGCGCCTCGGCGGTGTACTGAAAGTTCTTGAAAGCGTTCGCGGTCTCCACATTCGCGCTGCTTGTCACCACCGCCACCGGGTTCTCGATCTTGAACGTCTGCGAGGGAACCAGGTGCTCAACCGGCTGGCCTTGCCCCTCGGCGAGAATCGCCTCGTTCTCGTAGCTGATCAGCACGTCACCGCTGCCCTGCACGAACACGTCGGTGGCCTCACGTCCCGACCCGGGACGCAGTGTGACGTGCCGGCTGACCAGCTTGTCAACGAAGTCAAGGCCGGCCTGAGGGTTTCGGCCGCCTCCGCTTTTGACGGCGTAGGGGGCGAGCAGATTCCACTTCGCCGAACCGGAACTGAGCGGACTGGGCGTGATGACTTCGACGCCCGGCCGCAGCAAATCGTCCCAATCTTTGATGTTCTTCGGATTGCCTTTGCGCACCACCAGGCTCACCACCGAGCCGAACGGAATGCCTTTGAAGGCGTCGGTGTTCCAGTCCTTTGCCACTTTGCCCGCTTTGACCAGGCGGGTGATGTCGGGTTCGACCGAGAAATTGACCAAGTCGGCCGGCTTACCGACGGCGACGCCACGGGACTGGTCACCGGAGGCGCCGTAGGAGGTGATCACCTCGACACCCCGCCCCTCCGGGGAGGCGCTGAACGCGGGGATCACCCTGCTCCACCCGGGTTCCGGAGTCGAGTAGGCCACCAGGGTGATGGTCGAGTGGGCATGGACCGCGCCGCCACCGACCACGTCGCTGGGGCCTCCCCCGCAGCCCGCTAGGACGCTGCTGGCAAGGACGAATGCGACGACATGCCGCCACCGCCGGCCGAAGCCGCCGATGCCGCCGTCGGGGTCGAGCATTGGCGACCTTTCGATGCGGGGTAACGGACGGCTCGGCTGATCCTGGGCTGGTCGAGATGGCTCGGCACGAATGCGCCGCGATATACCGCGCCCGGGTGCGTACTCAGCGACAACAGTGCGTGTCGGCGCCGGCCCAGTCAGCCGCGGTCAGCGGTGTCACGGCGTGACCCTCCGCGGTGCCGGTTGCTGGGCGCATGGCGGGAAGCCTAACAGAAAGCGCTTCCCCGCCCGGTGTGACCGAGGTCGCGTCAGCGGGTGAACAGCCAGGTCAATATCACCAGCACGACGAGGGCGATGAGCACCCACGTCACCGGGGATCGCGGCAGCCTGATCACTCAGCGACCCTCCTCCGGGCCGCCCGTCGACGACGCGCGCCGGCTCGGCCGGGTGCGGCGCATCAACCGGATCCCGTGGCCGAGCAGGCTGTCGAGAGCCATCGCGATCAGGTAAGCCAACGCCAGCACCACGGGCATCACCACGATCGTCTGCAGGACGAAGCCGAGCCCGGACAGCCACAACTCGACGCCGTCCCACCAACTCAGGAACCCGTCCACCGGGCTCACCCTATTCGCAGCGGCCAATCGAACCAACGTGCCAAGATCGGCCCCGTGGCCATACCGCCGGTGTCCGAGCAGACCAGCTGCGTTGTTGCTGGGGGCGGACCGGCGGGGATGGTGCTGGGGCTGCTGCTCGCCCGTGCCGGCGTGAAAGTCACCGTGTTGGAGAAGCACGCCGACTTCCTGCGGGACTTCCGCGGTGACACCGTGCACGCCAGCACCTTGCGGCTGCTCGACGAACTGGGGCTCGGGAAGTCGTTCGAGCAGCTTCCGCATCGCATCATCGACAGCGTCCACATGCAGCTGTTGGGTGTCCCGGTCGACCTGGACCTGCACCGGCTCCCCGGCGCCCACAAGCACATCGCCCTGGTGCCGCAGTGGGATCTGCTGGAGTTGCTGGCCACCGCCGCCGAGGCCGAGCCGACATTCCGGCTGCTGCGCCGCACCGAGGTGACCGGCGTGCTCCGGGATGGCGACCGGATCACCGGGGTCAGCTATCGCGGCGCCGACGGCCAGACCGGGCAGCTGCGCGCTGCGCTGACGGTGGCCTGCGACGGCCGGTCGTCGACGCTGCGCTCGGCGGCGGGCCTGGTCCCGCGCGGGTTCGGCGCGCCGATGGACGTGTGGTGGTTCCGGCTGCCCCGGCAGGCCGACGATCCGCCCGGGCTGGCCGGGGTGATGGGCGACGGGCACGCCACGATCACCATCGACCGCGGCGATTATTACCAGATCGCCTACATCATTCCCAAAGGAGCCGACGCTGCGCTGCGCGCCCAGGGCATCGAGACGCTGCACCGGGTGCTGGCTGAGCAGGTGCCCTGGCTGGCTGACCGGGTCGACGCGCTGTCGTCCTTCGACGACGTCAAACTGCTTGACGTACAAGTGAATCGGCTCAAGCGCTGGTATCGCGACGGGCTGCTGCTGATCGGGGACGCGGCGCACGCGATGTCACCGGTCGGCGGGGTCGGTATCAACCTGGCGGTAGCCGATGCGGTTGCCGCGGCCCGCATCCTGGCCGAACCGCTGCGTACCGGACGGGTATCGACGCGCCGGCTGGCCCGGGTGCAGGCGCGCCGCTGGGTGCCGACGGCACTGCTGCAGGCGATGCAGCGGATGATTCATGCCAACGTGATCGCGCCGGCCGTCGGCAACGACGACGGCAAACCGCAGGCACCGGTCGGCAGTGTGCGGTTGGTGAGCAGGGTGGCGGCGCTGCGCCAACTGGCCGGGTACGTGGTGGCGATCGGCCCGCTGCCAGAGCACGCGCCGCGCTCGGCGCGTCGCTGAAGCGGACCCGTGACACTTGATGCGTCACTTTGTTCACTTCGCACTGGCGCAAAACTATTACACGGTGTTGGAAAGCGATATCACTGGTGATATCACCGCTCTGAGCGTCCCGCCGGCGGCCAGACTGCCCTTGGCGTGTCTTCAGGCGGTGCGAGATTTGGAAGCTTCGGCTTAGACTGCTCGCGTGGACGAGCTGCGGGTCAACGTCGATGACCTACAGGTGACGGCCGCGCGCTATGAGACGTCAGCCACCGAGCTGACGGGAGGTGCGCCTGCGGGTCCGGGGCAGTCGTGTCAGGCCAGCGCTGCCGCGGTGCAAGCGGTGCACGGCGGCGCCGCGACGGTCAGGGCGACGGCAGCGGCGCGGACGGCGACCGCTGGGAGCAATATCTCCGCAGCTGATTGCAGATATGTCGAGAACGAAGCCGAGTCGGCGGCCAGGGTGCGTGCGGTGGGCTCTCCGGTGGTGTAGGTGCCCGCCGTCACGCCGCTGCCGACCCTGTCGCAACTTCGCCATTGGGACACGAAGCACCTAAGTCTGGCCGCTGACGACTGGGACGCCCAGGCCCACCACTTAGAGAGCACCTTCGAGCACAACTACCGGCGGCTGGCCGCAACCGACTGGAAAGGCCAAGGGCGGGACGCCCACGTCGCACGCGCCGAGCTTGATCTGGTGAGGGTTCGCCGGCCTGCCGGGCAACTTAGGGAGGCGGCGAGCGTCGCCCGCTCAGGATTTCATCAACAGAACGGCGCAAAGCAGTCAGTACTAGACGCGGTTGCCGACGCTGAAGTGGCCGGGTTCGAGGTGAACGAGGACTTGTCGGTCGACGGCTGGTTCACCGGGACCGATCAGGCATACGTCGCCGCACGCGCCCAGGCTCAAGCCCTCTCCGCCCAGATTCGGCATCGCGCCGCACTGCTGATGTCTTCGAACCAGGAGATCGCCACCAGAATCGCTGCCGCCGCCGGCAATTTACGCGAGTTCCGCTTCGACGAGCCCGCCGGTGCCGGCCCACCGTTGGACACCAAGGCCAAATCCCACGACCAACGCACGGAACCGACTGCTCATGTGCAAAACGCTGCGTGGGTGTCACCCAAACCGCCGGCAGCAACGGCACCGCCGACGGATGGCGCCGCCTTGGACGACGGTGGTCTGGTGATGCGGCTCGTGCCGCCATCACAGGTCTCCCCGTCGTCGCCAACAACACCGACGTTGCCGGCGCCATCAGGCGGCGCGACGCCCGGAACCGCGGCGACGCCGCTGCCGGCAGCACCGATTGGCGGTTCAATACCCAGATCCGGCGGCACCGCGAGTGGGTTTACTGCGGACTTGGCCGCGCTGAGCGCTAAGTCCGCCGCAATAGCGGCCCAGGCCAGTACGAGCGCTGCTTCGGGGACTGCCAGCGTGATCAGCGCACCTGTCGCGGCGGTCACGCAAGTTGTTCCGTCCGCGGCGGTCGCGGTGCATCCTCAGCAGGAACTGCATTCCCCTGATCTCGCTGCGCCGCAGCCCGTAAACCCGTTGTCGGCCCAGTTGCTGAGTCCAGGTGAGGCGCAGCACGAGCAAGCGCCGCCAGCCCCACCCTCCACTCCGGCGCAGCATCCACCCGCACCATCACAACTGCTCACTCCACCGCTGGAACCGGCCAGCCCGCCAGCCGAACCGCAAAGCAGTCAGCACTCAACATCCTCCGGTCTTGGCAGCCCCGGCTTCCAGATGCTCGGCTTCGGGCCCGGCAGCGCGCCCCAGGCACCACCCTTCCCGCTACCGCTTGACCCAAGCCAACCGATTCCACCACCGCCGCCGATTGAAGAGATGACGAAGGAGCAGGCACTTGAAGAGTGGGACAAGCTAAACAACGACAAAGCCAATTACACGGGCCGGTGCGATCCAAAGATCGTCGGTGCGTTACCGCCCGGGCCGTACAGCGCCTGCATGAGGGAATTTGGTGAGCTGAACGCTCGAGAGGCCGCCCTGAGGGCACGGCTAGGACAACTGGGCGTACCAATAGCGGATGGACCCGCTCCGCTCCCCGTCCAGCCCAGTTCACCGGGTAACGAACCCACGTCGAGGGAGCCGGACGCCCAGGACCCACCTGGCGCGTCGGGAGGCGGACCGCAACTGATCGACGAAGTGCCCTTGCAAACCGACCGCGGTCAGATCGAGGCGAAGTTTAAACATGCACAGGACTTTGGCGTGACGGATCAGCGGGGACGCGCCGGATTCGACAATTTCGATAGAGCAGTAAGGCAGGTGGTAGATGACCCGGCAACGATGCATATCCGGGGCGCTTACCGTGGCCAGCCTGCCATTTTGAATTATAATCCACAGTCCGGATTGTGCGTCATTCAAAATCCAGATGGAACATTTGTCTCAGGCTTTGAGCTGACTCCTACACAAATCGATAATGTAGTGAACAGGGGAGCCTTGGGTGGTGGAGAGTGATGTCATTTGATAACGAAGCAGCCGAGCGGATGGCCGCCAGGTATAGAGGGCTAATTTCTAGATTCATCAACCGTGAGATATCGGCAGGCGAATTCGAATCTTTTTATCTTGCGTTATTTAAACACGACAAAGACCAAGTTCCCAGCCCCCAGTTCGAAGTACTTGACCGGTTATTTGCCGATGTCGATGACTACGTTGCAGATCCCGATCTGCGCAAAAGGGTGGCCGAGTTGAACGATGGGAAGTTATTGCGCACTTTGGACGATGCGGAACTGCGCGCTCGTGCCCGTGAAGCGTACCGAAAGCTCTACGAAGAGTAGTGCTCGCCTAAGGCATAGGCACCTAAATGGCAAACGAAGAGGGTCGTCGCGACCGCGTCGCCTCACTCCGGCAGCTCGGAATCAATCCCCTGGGGAGTTACCGTGGCACGCATTCGATGAACTGCATGATCTCGAGGTCATCTGGCGTCGCGGTTACGGCGGGTCACCGTCGTAGCTGGCCTGCCAGGTGCAGCGCAGCCCCGCGGATGGCGCGAACGCAAGACGCAGCGCGGCGAGTCGGGTCCGTAAATGTTCAGGCGAACAATCCGAACAAGTAGACGCCACAGATCCCTGCGGATGATGATGTCTGAATGGTGTTGCACGCCGGACCCGATGAGGCCGCTCAACGGGCCAACGGCAACTCCGCCACACCGTTGACGGTCACCTCGCCGGTGCCGTTCGCGTCGACCGGTTCGATGCGGAACCCGTTCCCGCCGATCGCCGACTACGCGTTTCTGTCCGACTGCGAGACAACGTGTTTGATTTCTCCGGCGGGATCGGTGGAATGGCTGTGCGTGCCGCGGCCGGACTCACCGAGCGTCTTCGGCGCGATCCTCGACCGCAGCGCGGGCCACTTCCGGCTCGGTCCGTACGGCGTCTCGGTGCCGTCGGCCCGTCGCTACCTGCCGGGCAGCCTGATCATGGAAACCACCTGGCAGACCCACACCGGGTGGCTGATCGTTCGCGACGCGCTGGTGATGGGACCGTGGCACGACATCGAACGACGCTCGCGCACCCACCGTCGCACCCCGATGGACTGGGACGCCGAGCACATTCTGCTCCGCACGGTGCGCTGCGTCAGCGGCACCGTCGAGCTGATGATGAGCTGCGAGCCGGCGTTCGACTACCACCGCATCGGCGCCGCCTGGGAATACTCGTCGAACGCCTACGGCGAGGCCATCGCGCGGGCGAAAACACACTCCGACGACCACCCCACACTGCGGTTGACCACCAACCTGCGGATCGGGATCGAGGGCCGCGAGGCCCGGGCGCGCACCCGGATGAAAGAGGGCGACGACGTCTTCGTCGCGTTGAGTTGGTCCAAGCACCCCTCGCCGCAGACCTACGAAGAAGCGTCGAAGAAAATGTGGCTGACGACGGAGTCGTGGCGCCAATGGATCAACATCGGTGACTTCCCCGACCACCCGTGGCGGGCGTATCTGCAACGCAGCGCGCTGACGCTGAAAGGCCTGACGTACTCGCCGACCGGCGCGCTACTGGCCGCCAGCACCACGTCACTGCCGGAAACCCCGCGAGGCGAACGCAATTGGGACTACCGCTACGCCTGGATCCGCGATTCGACGTTCGCGTTGTGGGGGCTCTACACCCTGGGACTAGATCGCGAAGCCGACGACTTCTTCTCGTTCATCGCCGACGTATCCGGCGCCAACAACGACGAACGCCATCCGCTGCAGGTGATGTACGGCGTGGGCGGCGAGCGCAGCCTCGAAGAGGCTGAACTGCACCATCTTTCCGGCTACGACCATGCTCGCCCGGTGCGGATCGGCAACGGCGCGTTCAACCAGGACCAGCACGACATCTGGGGCAGCATCCTGGATTCGTTCTACCTGCACGCCAGGTCGCGAGAACAGGTGCCCGAGACGCTGTGGCCGGTGCTGAAAAAGCAGGTCGAAGAAGCCATCACGCACTGGCGCGAACCTGACCGCGGCATCTGGGAGGTGCGCGGCGAACCGCAACACTTCACGTCGTCGAAGGTGATGTGCTGGGTCGCACTGGACCGCGGCTCGAAACTGGCTGAGCGACAAGGCGAACGGGGCTACGCCCAGCAGTGGCGGGCCATCGCCGAGGAGATCAAAGCCGACATCCTCGAACACGGTGTAAACGACAGCGGCGTCTTCACCCAGGCCTACGGCAGTGACGCTCTGGACGCTTCGCTGCTGCAGGTGGTGCTCACCCGGTTCCTGCCGCCGAATGACCCGCGGGTGCGCGCGACGGTGCTTGCCATCGCCGACAACCTCACCGAGCAGGGTCTGGTGCTGCGCTACCGAGTGGAGCAGACCGACGACGGATTGAGCGGCGAAGAAGGCACATTCACCATCTGCTCGTTCTGGCTGGTGTCGTCGCTGGTGGAGATCGGCGAGTTCAGTCGAGCCAAACATCTGTGTGAACGACTCCTGGCGTATGCCAGCCCGCTGCAACTCTACGCAGAGGAGATTGAGCCGCGCACCGGCCGGCATCTGGGCAACTTCCCGCAGGCGTTCACCCACCTGGCGCTGATCAACGCGGTCGTGCACGTCATCCGCGCCGAAGAAGAAACCGACAGCACGGGCGTCTTCCAGCCTGCCAACGCGCCGATGTGAGTTGCCTCCCGTCCAGCGGCAGCTTCCCAACCCAGGTTAGGCTGGGCTAAGTTCTAGCCCCATGGGACGAGGCTTTCAAGGCGCGATGCTGCGTGGCTTCGGGGGGCGCGACCACCTCGCCACGGTGCTGGACGCTGCCCGCGTCGCCCCGCACTGCCTGCGGATCACCATGTCCTCGCCGACCCTGTTCGGTGATGTCACCGTCGGGCCGACCGCCTGGCTGCGATTCTGGTTCCCCGACCCGGCGGGCGGCAGCACCGAATTCCAGCGCGCCTACACCCTCGTGTGGGCCGACCCGCGGACCGGCGAGTTCGCAGTAGACGTCGTGCTGCACGAGCCGACCGGCCCGGCGTGCCAGTGGGCCATGCAGGCCGAGCCGGGCATGACCATTCCGGTCGTGTCACTGGGCTCGACGCCGTTCGAGGTGCCCGACGACCTGCCCGCGGGTTTCCTGCTCATCGGCGACGCCGCCGCCATCCCGGCGATCAACTCCATCCTGGCGGCGCTGCCGCCCGACGTCGACGTCGAGGTGTACCTGGAACGCCATTGCGGCGCAGACGAACTGCTGCCGCTGGCCGAGCATCCGCGCCGCCGCGTGCACTGGGTTCACCGCATCGACGAGACAACGCTGGCTGCGGCAATCGAGGACCGGGACTGGTCGAACTGGTATGCCTGGGCCGGTTGCGAGGCCGGCTCGGGTAAGCATCTGCGCAAGCGGCTGCGCGACACGTTCGGGTTCCCGAAGAGCGATCTGCATGCTCAGGCCTACTGGTCGCAGGGCCGCGCGATGGGGCGCCGCCGCGGTGACGACGACGGCGCGGTAGCCGCCGAGGCCGACGGGTCGGCGGCTGTTCCGGCCGTGACCGAAGCCGTCACTCAGGTAGTCGCCGGGCCGACTCGAGCCCTCGACACCGCCGACTCAGCGCGTCGCGGCAGGTGGCGTTCGCAGGCGGCCAAGCATCTGCTGGCCCCGGTCCGACCGCAGCTGATCGCCAGCGGTGTGCTGCAGGCGCTGATCACCGTGTTGCAGCTGGCCCCGTTCGTGGTGCTGGTCGAGCTGGCTCGCCTACTGCTGGCCGGTGCCGACCCATCGCGAGTCTGGGACACCGTGACCGCGTTCGTGGTGCTGTTGGGCACCGGCACCTTCCTGAGCGCCGCGATGCTGCTGTGGCTGCACGTCGTCGACGCGCGGTTCAGCGCGACCGTGCGGCGCCGGCTTCTGGACAAGCTGTCGCGGGTACCGCTGGGCTGGTTCACGCAGCGCGGATCCGGTGCAGTGAAGACGCTGATCCAGGACGACACACTGGCCCTGCACTACCTGGTCACCCACGCGGTCTCCGATGCGGTGGCCGCGGTGGTTGCGCCGGTCGCGGTGCTGGTCTACCTGTTCGTTGTGGACTGGCGGTTAGCGCTGATCCTGCTGATTCCGATCCTGATCTACGTCCTCACCACCATGACGATGGTGTACCAAAGCGGCCCCAAAATTGCTCAAGCAGCCAAGTGGGCGGAGCGAATGAACAATGCGTCAGCGGCGTTCCTGGAAGGACAACCGGTCATCCGGGTGTTCGGCGGCGCCGCGGCTTCGTCGTTCCGCCGCAATTTGGACGACTACGTCGAATTTCTCACCAACTGGCAACGGCCGTTTATCGGCAAGAAGACCTTCATGGACCTGGTCACCCGGCCATCGACGTTCCTCTGGCTGATCGCCGCGGCGGGCACCTTGTTCGTAGTCAGCGGCACGATGCAACCGACCACGCTGCTGCCGTTCCTGGTGCTGGGCACCACCTTCGGGGCGCGCCTGCTGGGGATCGGCTACGGATTCGGCGGCCTGCGCGGCGGCATGGACGCGGCCCGGCGCATCGCTGTCGCCCTCGACGCGACCGAACTCACCACGCACGCCGACCTCGCCCCGGCTTCCGGCGCATCGGCCGAGGTGTCCTTCGACCATGTCAGCTTCGGCTACCGTCCCGGCCGGCCCGTCATCCATGACGTCAGCCTGACACTGCAGCCCGGGACGGTGACCGCCCTGGTCGGGCCGTCCGGTTCGGGCAAGTCCACGCTGGCCTCGCTGCTGGCCCGGTTCCACGATGTGGACAGCGGCGCCATCCGCATCGGTGGCCGGGATGTCCGGTCGCTGACCGCCGACGAGCTTTACGCCCGCGTCGGCTTCGTCTTCCAGGACGTCCAGCTGGTGGCCGGCACCATCCGCGACAACATTGCCCTGGCCCGGCCGGACGCCGGTGCGGCCGACGTCGAGGCCGCGGCGGCGGCCGCCCAGATTCACCAGCGGATTCTGCGTCTGCCGGACGGCTACGACACCGTCTTGGGTGCGGACAGTCAGCTGTCCGGCGGCGAACGGCAGCGGCTGACCATCGCCCGCAGCCTGCTGGCCGACACCCCCATCCTGATTCTGGACGAGGCCACCGCTTTCGTCGATCCGGAATCGGAATACCTGGTGCAGCAGGCGTTGGGCCGGCTGGTCCGCAACCGCACCGTGCTGGTGATCGCGCACCGACTGCACACCATCACCGACGCCGACCAGATCGTCGTCCTGGACCACGGGCGGATCGCCGAAACCGGAACTCACACCGAACTGCTGGCCGCCGGCAACCGCTACCGCAGGCTGTGGGAGAGCCGGCTGGCCGACCGCGCCCAGCCGGCGGTCGTATTGACCGGGGAGGTCGTCCGGTGATCGCCAACCTGCTCCGGCTGATCCCGGCCCGGTGCCGGGGCGAGCTGACCGGCTACGCGCTGCTGTCGGTCATCTCGGTGTTGCTGCGCGCGGCCAGCTCCGTGCTGCTGGTCCCGTTGCTCGGCACGTTGTTCAGTCCGCGACCGGCCGGCGCGCTGTCCTGGCTTGGTCTGCTCACCGCGGCCACGGCGGGCGGCTGGGTGGTGGACATGATCGTGGCCCGGGTCGGCTATCGCATCGGGTTCGCGCTGGTTGACGAACACCCAGCATGCGATGGCTGACCGGCTCACCGACGTCGAGCTGGGCTGGTTCACCGCCGACAACACCGCGATGGCCCGGAAGGCCATCTCAGCCAGCGGTCCCGAACTGGTCGGCTTCATCGCAAACCTGCTGACGCCCTTCGTCGGCGCAGTGTTGCTACCGGCTGCGATTACCGTCGGGTTGTTTTTCTTCTCCTGGCAACTCGGTGTCGCCGCCGCGATCACCCTGCCGCTGCTGCTCGGGGCCCTGGCCGCCAGCGTGTGGGTGGTGCGCGCCGCCGACGCCGCCGACGCCCGCGCGCACAGCGTGCTGACCGAACGCATCCTGGAGTTCGCCCGCACCCAACAGGCGTTGCGGGCGAGCCGGCGGGTGACCTCCGAGCGCAGCGAGGCCGGCGGCGCCATCGCCACCGCGCACGGCGCCACCATGCGGCTGCTGCGGTTCCAGATTCCCGGGCAGCTGATGTTCAGCGTGGCGAGCCAAATCGCGCTGATCCTGCTGGCCGGCACCATCACCACCCTTGCCTTGCGCGGCCAGATCGGTGCCCCCGAGGCCGTCGCGTTGACGATCGTCATGGTGCGGTTCCTCGAGCCGTTCACCGTGCTCGCCGACTTGTCCGGCGCGGTGGAGTCCTCCCGCGAGCTGCTGGCCCGGCTGCACGCAATCATCACCGCCCCGCGCGGGGTGCCGGCCGGCAGCACATCGGGTACCGCCGTGGCGCCGCCCGCCTGCCGCATCGAGTTCGACGGCGTCAGCTTCAGCTACGGCAGCGCACCGGATGCCCCCGAGGCCGTCAAAGACCTGACCTTCACCCTCGAACCCGGAACCACCACTGCCATCGTCGGGCCGTCCGGCTCCGGCAAAAGCACGATCCTGTCGCTGATCGCCGGCCTGCACAACCCCGACCGCGGCCGCATCGTCATCGACGGCACCGACATCGCCGATCTGGGCGCCGACGCCCGACGAGCGTTGGTGAGCATGGTGTTTCAGCATCCCTACCTGTTCGACGGGGCGATCCACGACAACGTCCGCGCGGGCCGACCGGACGCCGCCGACGAGGACATCGAAGCATGCGATGGCGCTGGCCCAAGTCGATCAGATCGTCCGTCGTCTCCCCGACGGTGCAGGCACCCGGGTCGGCGAAGCGGGCTCCGCGCTGTCCGGCGGGGAACGCCAACGGGTCAGCATCGCCAGGGCTTTGGTCAAACCGGCGGGCGCCTTGCTGGTCGACGAGGCCACCAGCGCGTTGGACACCGAGAACGAGACTTCGATCACCGAGGCGATCCGCAGCGACCCCTACGGCCGCACCCGGGTGATGATCGCGCACCGACTCGATGCCATTCGACACGCCGACCACATTCTGTTCGTCGACGCCGGCCGGATCGTCGAGCAAGGATCGATCGACGAATTGACCGCACACGGCGGGCGTTTCGCCGAGTTCTGGCGCCAACAAGAATCCAGCGCCGACTGGCGGGTCAGCTCAAGGCGCTGACCTTGTCCATCAAGCGATGTGCGAGGTCAGCAGCCGTGTTGTCGGCCTGATTGCCGAAGAACGTGACTTCGGCCTCCACCAGGCAATTCGCGGCCACACCGAGCGCCCGGCCCCGGGTGAGTGTCGTCGTGCTGCGTGCGGTCACCGTGGCGGAGAGGACGGAGTCCGCGGCTTTCACATCGCTGATGGCGGCGGTACTCAGACGCTGCCCGCCGGCGACGTAATCGGTCACGGTCTGGCCGTCGCAGCGTTTCCATTGCGTGGCAAAGTCCGCAAAGAGCGCATCGGCGTCGTGAGTCTGCGCCAAGGCCACCACTGTCTCGCTGACGCTGATGACTTTGGCCGGCGCGTGGCCGGTGTCCGACCACGTCGCCCGCCCGACATTGCGGATGTTGGCCGACCCGTAGGCAGTCTTCTGCAGCTCGAACACGACGCCGTTGCATTCCGGCGGAGAAGCGTGCATCTCGAACAGCAGGTTGCGGCCACCGAAGCGGTCCGAGGAGCCGGATTCGGCTGTCAACGTCTGCCCCAGAGCCTTCGACAGCTCCTCGCGGCTCAGCAGCACCTGTTGGACGGTGTCGCCGGCCAGCGGGCGGGGCTTGATGTTCGGCGCCGGTCGGGCAACCCCGTCGACCGCGCAGCTCGTCGTCGCCACGAGCAGCAGTAGCGCGGCCGCGCCGGTCGAACGGGCTGACTTGGTCGGCATGTCGGCCAGCGTAGGTGCTCGCGGCGTCAGCTGAGCTGGCTGACCTTGTCCATCATCAGCCGGGCGATGTCGATGGCCCGGGTCTCCGGGTCGGGCGCCCCGGCAGCCTCGTCTTTGGTGACCGGCACCTTGACCTCGACCAAACAGTTCACCCGCACTCCGATGGCTCGCGCGATCGGCGTCGACGACGTCTGCACAGTGGCCGCCAGCACCGAGTCGGTGACCCGCACGTCGGTGATCTTGTACGACTGCGAACGGTAGTCAGCTGTCTTGCCGTTGCAGCGGTTCCACTGCTGAGCGAACGCCGAGAACAGCGTGTCGGCTTCCACGGCGGTGGGCAGCGCGACGACGCCCTCGTCCACGGCGATGAGTACCGCCGGATTGGTCTTGGCGTCCAGCCAGCTCTCCCAGGCGATGTCGAGGACGTCGGCGGCCTGGTAAGTGGTCGACTGCAGTTCAGCCAACACACCCAGGCACTCGTTCGGGCCCGCGAGCACGTTGAACAACTTTTTCGACCCGCCCAGCCGCGGCGGCTGCAGCGCCTGCACCGACAGGTTGAGCGCCTTGCTGAGTTCCTTGCGGTCCAGCAGCGCCTGCTCGACCGTCGACCCGACGACCGGCCGCGGCGTCATGCCCGCCGCAGGTCGAGGATCGCCGCTCACCGAAGCGGCGCAACCGCTCACCAGTGCAGCGACCGCGATGGCGGCCGCGACCGCCGGCGTCCACCGAGCCCTCACCATGAATCCTTGTAACCAGTTGCGGCGGGCACGGTCAAGTCGACACGCAGCCGGCAACAGCGACGGCTTGCCGTCGTTACTTTTTCGCCCTGTCCCCGGCTTTGTCTGCGCCCACGTCAGCGGACAGCGCCGCCACGAACGCTTCCTGCGGCACGTCGACCCGCCCGATGGTCTTCATGCGCTTCTTGCCTTCTTTCTGTCGTTCCAGCAGCTTGCGCTTACGAGTGATGTCCCCGCCGTAGCATTTCGACAGCACGTCTTTGCGGATGGCCCGGATGTTTTCGCGGGCAATGATTTTCGACCCGATCGCGGCCTGCACCGGCACTTCGAACTGCTGGCGCGGGATGAGTTCTTTGAGCCGGGTGGTCATCTTGTTGCCGTAGCCGGCCGCGGCGTCTTTGTGCACGATCGCGCTGAACGCGTCGACGGGCTCGCCCTGCAGCAGGATGTCGACCTTGACCAAGGCGGCCTCCTGCTCGCCGGCCTCCTCGTAGTCCAGGCTGGCGTAGCCGCGGGTGCGCGATTTCAGGGCGTCGAAGAAGTCGAAGATGATCTCTCCCAGCGGCATGGTGTAGCGCAGCTCCACCCGCTCCGGCGACAGGTAGTCCATGCCGCCGAGCTCACCGCGCCGGGACTGGCAGAGCTCCATGATCGTGCCGATGAACTCGCTGGGCGCAATGATGGTCGTCTTGACGACGGGTTCGTAAACCGTGCCGACCTTGCCCGACGGCCAGTCCGAGGGGTTCGTCACCTGCACTTCGGTCCCGTCATCTTTGAGCACCCGGTAGACGACGTTCGGCGACGTCGAGATCAGGTCCAGGTCGAACTCGCGTTCCAGGCGTTCGCGGGTGATCTCCATGTGCAGCAAACCCAGGAAGCCGCAGCGGAAGCCGAACCCCAGCGCCACCGACGTCTCGGGCTCGTAGGTCAGCGCGGCATCGTTGAGCCGTAGCTTGTCCAGGGCGTCCCGCAGCACCGGATAGTCCGAGCCGTCCACGGGGTAGAGCCCCGAGTACACCATCGGCTTCGGTTCGCGGTACCCGGTCAGCGCTTGAGTCGCGCCGTGCCGGGCGGTCGTCACGGTGTCACCGACCTTGGACTGCCGGACGTCTTTCACCCCGGTGATCAGGTAGCCGACCTCCCCCACGCCCAGGCCCTCGCTGGGCTTCGGCTCGGGTGAGACGATGCCGACTTCGAGCAGCTCGTGGGTGGCCCCGGTGGACATCATTGCGATGCGTTCTCGCGGGGTGATCTTGCCGTCGACCACCCGCACGTAGGTCACCACACCGCGGTAGATGTCGTAGACGGAGTCGAAGATCATCGCCCGGGCGGGCGCATCGGCGTCACCGGTGGGCGGCGGGACTCGGCGCACCACCTCGTCGAGCAGGGCGGCCACCCCTTCACCGGTCTTGCCGGACACCCGCAGCACATCGCCGGGTTCACAGCCGATGATGTGGGCGATCTCGGCGGCGTAGCGCTCCGGGTCCGCAGCGGGCAGATCGATCTTGTTGAGCACCGGAATGATGGTCAGGTCGCGATCCAGGGCCAGGTAGAGGTTGGCCAGCGTCTGCGCCTCGATGCCCTGCGCGGCGTCGACGAGCAGCACCGCGCCTTCGCAGGCCTCCAGCGCGCGGGACACCTCGTAGGTGAAGTCGACATGGCCCGGGGTGTCGATGAGATGCAGCACATAATCTTTCTCGTCGGCATCTTCCTCGTCGGCCCGGTCCGCCGAAACCCGCCACGGCAGCCGCACGTTCTGCGCCTTGATCGTGATGCCGCGTTCCCGCTCGATGTCCATCCGGTCCAGGTACTGAGCCCGCATGGAGCGTTCGTCGACGACACCGGTGAGCTGCAGCATCCGGTCGGCGAGCGTGGATTTGCCGTGATCGATGTGGGCGATGATGCAGAAGTTCCGAATCTGCGCCGGCGCGGTGAAGGTCTGGTCGGCGAAACTGCTGATGGGGATCTCCTGGTGAGCGGGTTGAGACGCTTCCAGGGTATCGAGGGACGGTCGCCACAGCCCAATCGTGTCGCGCGCATCTCACCGGCCGGCGGACTGCCTCGCGCCGCCCCGGGCGGGTTCTTCTCAAGCCGTTTTATGCTGACGGAATGGCTTCTCCCCGGAAAACGCAGTGGAAGACATTGCAGCGGATCGCGGAGAACCTGGTCTTCAACGAAGCTCCGAGGTTCTTCCGTCAGATGCAGAAGTCGCCGACGGTCCAACGCGGCTTGCAAGAAGGTCTGCAACGCGGGATCCGGTTCGGGCTCGAAGTGCTCGCCGGCAACATCTCCGACTCGCCTGCACCGATCACCCACGGCCGACCGGTGACCAGCGCCAGCTCCCCCACCGCGCATCGGGCGCGCAAACTGGTCTACGCCCCGGACCTCGACGGCCGGGCCGATCCCGGCGAGATCGTGTGGACCTGGGTGGCGTACGAAGACGACCCGAGTCGCGGCAAGGACCGGCCCGTGCTGGTGGTCGGCCGCGAGCGCCGCACCTTGTTGGGATTGATGCTGTCCAGCCAGGACCGGCATGCGACCGACCCGAACTGGGTCGGGATCGGCGCCGGCAGCTGGGACGACCATTACCGACCGAGTTGGGTTCGGCTGGACCGGGTGCTCGACGTGCCCGAAGAAGGCATTCGGCGCGAAGGCGCCGTGCTGGAGCGCACCGTCTTCGAAGTGGTCGCCGCTCGGCTCCGCGCGGAGTACGCCTGGAGCTGAGCCGGCAGTTCAGCCCTGGGTGATGTAGGACTGCAGCTGAGCGTGCTCGGCTTCCAGCTCGTCGATCCGGTTCTTCACGACGTCACCGATGCTGACGATGCCGATCAGTTTGCCGTTGTCCAGGACCGGCACATGCCGTACCCGCTTCTCGGTCATCAGCGCACTGATTGCGTCGATGGTGTCGGCCTTGGCGCACGTGGCGATCACTGAAGTCATGATCTTCGACACCGGGCTGTCCAGGACCCCGGGGCCCTGCTTGTGCAGTTGCCGGACCACATCACGTTCAGACACGATGCCCTCCAGACCGCTGCTTGCCAGCACCACCATGGCGCCGATGTTGTGCTCGGCCAGACCGGCGATCAGCTCGGCGACTGTGGCGTCGGGCTGGATGGTCGCCACCGCCCCGCCCTTGGTCCGCAGCACGTCCGCAATACGCATGTAAGCCTCCCGCCGGTTGTGAGCTGGTTCACAATAGGCTACGGCGAGATCGCGGACCGGGGAAGCAGTTTGAACCACCGTCTGCGTCAACCTCGGCCTCAGCACGGCTGTTGGCAACCAAAGGGCGTCATCAGGCCAACCGGGTGATCTCGACGACCACGTCGAGGTCCGTCGCACCTTCCCCGGAGTAGATGCCCTTCAGCGGTGAGACGTCGGCGTAGTCACGCCCGACTCCCACGCTGATGTAGTGCTCGTCGATCTCGGTGTCATTTGCCGGGTCGTAGTCCCACCAGCTGCCGGTCCAGGCCTGCAGCCAGGCGTGGCTTTGGCCCTCCACGGTGATGCCGACATTGGCGTCGCGCTTGGGCAGGACGTATCCCGACACGTATCGCGCCGGAACACCCATCGCGCGCAGCACCATCAGGGACAGGTGCACGAAGTCCTGACAGACTCCCTTGCCCTCGCGCAGCGCGTCGAGTCCCGACGAGTGCACCCCGGTACTACCGCGCAGATAGTCCAGTTCAGTGCGGACCCACTGCACGGCGGCGGTGACGGCCTCGGCGGGCTCGTTGTATTTGGCGATCCTTCGGCCCACCGCGGCGACGCGTCTGCTGGCCGGCGTGTACTGGGTGTCCCCCAGGAACTCGTAGAACTCGTCGATGACGGCTTCGGTTCGCATCTCGTCCCAGATCAGGTTCTCCGTCACCGGCTCCTGCCGGTCGGTTTCGACGACCGAGGACGAGCTCACCGTCAACTCGGTGTGCGGTGCGTGCAGATCAAAGGCGGTCACCGTGGTGCCCCAGTAGTCGACGTACCGGTAGGAGCGGGTGGCCGGCACGGTTTCGACCCGGTTGAGGATGACGTTCTGCCGGGAATCCGACCGGGGCGTCAGCCGGGCTTCGTTGTAGGACGCCGTCACCGGCGACTGGTAGGCGTATCCGGTGTCGTGTACCACCCGCAACCGCCACATCAGCTTCTGCCCTGCTTGCCCGCCGCCACGCGGCGCTGCCCGGCATCCGACCAGGCCACCCACGGCGCCGGGTGAAAGTACTGCAGCGCCAGAGCTTCTCCGATGTCATGGCAGGTCTTCTGCAGGGTTGCCAACCGGACTTCCAACGACTCCAGCAGCGCACCCGGTTGCACGAACTCCAGTTCACTGCGCGCCCGGCCGAGCAGTCGCTGCGCCTCGACTGTCGCGCCGACGCGACTGTGCGGATTGCGCAGCAGTTCGTCGAGTTGGTGCTCGGCGAGCTTGAGCGAAAAGAACACCGACCGGGGGAACAGCCGGTCCAGCAGGATGAATTCCACGACACGGTTGGCGTCCAGCACGCCGCGGTAGGTCCGCAGGTAGGTGTCGTGGGCACCGGCCGAGCGCAGCACCGTCACCCAGGCGGGCGACGAGGCGCTGTCGCCCGCCCGGGAGAGCAGCAGCCGCACCGTCATGTCCACCCGCTCGATCGCACGGCCCAGCACCATGAAGCGGTAGCCGTCGTCGCGGGACAATGTCGAGTCGGCCAGACCGGCGAACATCGCCGCACGACCCTCGATGAAAGACAGAAACCCGTGCGGGCCAAAGCGTTTGGCGGCGCGTTCCCGCTCGGCAAGCGCGTTGTAGGTGGTGTTGAGGCACTCCCAGGTCTCGCTGGACGTCACCTCGCGCGCCGAACGTGCATTCTCCCGCGCCCCTGTAATCGCTTCCACGATCGAGCAGCCACCGCGGGTGTTGCGACCGAACGCGACGAGGTCGGTCAGCGACCACACGTCCAGTTCGGTGTCCGGCGGCTCGATGCCGAGCACGTGCAGCAACACCCGCGAGATGTGGTCGGGGTCGACGCTGGAATCTTCCAGCAGCTGGTGCACGGTCACATCGAGGATGCGCGCGGTGTCGTCGGCGCGCTCGACATAGCGACCGATCCAGTACAGCGCTTCGGCGTTGCGGGCCAGCATCAGTTCATCACCGCCTATTGCTGTTGTTGCTGTTGTTGCTGTTGTTGTTCCTGCGGCGGTCGGATCGGGTGCGGGTGTTGGCCCTGCGCCGACGCGTCGGTCTCGGCTTGATGTTCCGGTGACCCAGCCGGCAGCGCCTCCGGCAGGCTGCGAACGATCTGGGCGGCGCCCAGCTCGCGGTGGTTTACCGCGGTGCGTGATGCCAGCACCCAGGTGTCCTTGGAACCGCCGCCCTGGCTGGAGTTGACCACCCGTGATCCCTCAACCAGCGCCACACGTGTGAGCCCGCCCGGCAGCACGAACACTTCGTCGCCGTCGTTGACCGCGAACGGCCGCAGGTCGACATAGCGTGGCACCAGGCAATCCCCGACCTGAGTCGGCACCGTCGAGAGCTCCATCATCGGCTGGGCGATCCAGCTGCGCGGATCGTCGCGAACCTTTTTGCTGATCGCGGCCAGTTCTTTCTCCGACGCCTCAGGACCGAACACGATGCCGTATCCCCCAGAGCCCTCGACCGGCTTGATGACCAGTTCGTTGACCCGGTCGAGCACTTCCGCCCGCTCGTCGTCGAGCCAGCACCGCAACGTCGTCACATTGGCCAGCAGCGGCTTCTCGCCGAGGTAGTACTCGATGATGGTCGGCACATAGGTGTAGACCAGTTTGTCGTCACCGACCCCGTTGCCGACGGCGCTGGAGATCACCACATTGCCGGCCCGGGCGGCGTTGAGCAGACCGGCCACGCCGAGCACCGAGTCGGGCCGGAACTGCATCGGGTCCAAGAAGGTGTCGTCGATGCGCCGGTAGATGACGTCGACCTGACGCTCGCCGTCGGTGGTTCGCATGTAGACCTGGTTGTCTCGGCAGAACAGGTCGCGGCCCTCGACGAGTTCGACGCCCATCTGGCGGGCCAACAGTGAATGCTCGAAGTACGCCGAGTTGTGCACTCCCGGTGTGAGCACGACGACGGTCGGGTCGGCCTCATTGGTCGCCGCGGATTTCCGCAGGGCGCGCAACAGGTGGGCGGAGTAGTCGTCGACCGGGCGTACCCGATGCGTGGCGAACAGGTTCGGGAAGACCCGGGCCATGGTGCGCCGGTTTTCCATCACGTAGGACACCCCCGACGGCGAACGCAGGTTGTCCTCCAGCACGCGGAAGGTGCCCCGCTCGTCACGGATCAGGTCGATGCCGGCCACGTGGATCCGCACACCGTTGGGTGGCACGATGCCGGCGGCCTGGCGGTGGAAGTGTTCGCAGGACGTCACCAAGCGCCGCGGGATGACCCCGTCCTGCAGGATCTCCTGCTCGCCGTAGATGTCGTCGAGGTACATCTCGAGAGCTCTGACGCGCTGGGTGATGCCGCGCTCCAGCCGGGTCCACTCGGCGGCTGAAATCACCCGCGGGACCAAGTCGAGCGGAAACGGCCGTTCCTGACCCGACAGTGAGAAGGTGATGCCCTGGTCGGTGAAGGCGCGCCGCAGCGCCTCGGCGCGCGCCGCGAGTTCGGAGGCGTCGGAAGGTGCGAGTTCGCGGTAGATGTTCTTGTACGGTCCGCGCACGTTGCCATGACCGTCGAACATCTCGTCGAACGCCTGGGCGTACGGACCCGGCTCGTTATAGCCACCGAAAATGTGCTCGAAGTGTCTCGGCGATCGCGGTGCGTTGCGCGATTGTCGCCCGGCGTCGGCGGGCAGGGTTCGGACGGCCACCGTCCAATGCTGCACCACGGGCGTTATTTGCGCTGGTTGCCCCCGCCGGTTGGCGTCGATTCGGATTTTGGGAGAATCCCGAGCGGCCTGATAACCTGGGCAGTCGCTGCGCCCGGCGGCGCACGGGTACCCATCCGGCGCACAGCAGGGCCCGATGAGCCAGGCGGACCGCTTGGTCGAGACCGTGAGACTCGCAAGGTTAGAGCAGACTTCGAAGGAACAGACGCGTGGCCAACATCAAGTCGCAGGAGAAGCGCAACCGCACGAACGAGCGCAACCGTCTGCGCAACAAGTCGGTGAAGTCTTCGCTACGCACCGCTATCCGCGGCTTCCGCGAGGCCGCGCAAGCCGGCGAGAAGGACAAAGCCGCGACGCTGCTGGCGGCGACCAGCCGGAAGCTCGACCAGGCCGTCAGCAAGGGCGTCATTCACAAGAACCAGGCCGCCAACAAGAAGTCCGCCTTGGCCCAGGCCTACAACAAGCTCTGATCTACCCGGCCGCACCGGATAGGTCGGCTCATCCCTCTTCGCCACGCAGCCGGGCGTTCCTCCTCGCGCCGTTCCGGCCCGCATCATCGCCAAACTTCACCCAACTGTCCGGCTCCTCCTCGCGCCGTTCCGGCCCGCATCGTCGCCGACTTTCACCCAACGGTCCGGCTCCTCCTCGCGCCGTTCCGGCCCGCATCGTCACCGACTTCACCCAACGGTCCGGCTCCTCCTCGCGCCGTTCCGGCCCGCATCGTCGCCGGACGCCAACTCAGCGACCTTGCGCACCGCGGACTCCAGCGCGTAGTCGGCATCCGCGGCTGCGCCTTTGACGTCGGCGTTCAATGCGGCCACCACTTTGACGGCAGAGGCCACCGTGTCGCGTGACCACCGCCGCGCCTGACGCTGCGCTTTCTGCACTCGCCACGGCGGCATGCCCAGGTCGGGCGCCAGCCGATACGGGTCGCCCGACAGCGGCGCCACCCGGGCGATGGTGTGCACCGCCTCGGCGAGCGCGTCGGCCAGCACCACATGCGGCTCTCCCCGCATCATCGCCCACCGCAGCGCCTCCGCGGCGCCGGCGACATCACCGGTGACGGCCTTGTCGGCGATGTCGAAGCCCTTCACCTCCGCCTTGCCGCTGTGATAACGCCGCACCGCGGCGGCGTCGACATGGCCGTCGGTGTCGGCGACCAACTGGGAACACGCCGAGGCGAGTTCCCGGACATCGGAACCGACTGCGTCGAGCAGCGCGGTGACCGTCTCGTCGTCCGCTTTGACCCGCAGCGACCGGAACTCTTTACGAATGAAATCCGCCCGCTCAGCGGCTTTGACGATGCGCGGGCAGGGATGTATCTCAGCGCCCGACTTCCGCAACTCAGCGGCCAGCGCTTTGGCGCGACCACCACCCGAATGCACGACCACCAGCACCATGCCCGGCGGAATGTCCGTGGCGGCCGCGGCGATCAGCTCCGCAGCCGACTTGCCCGCCTCACCGGCGGCTTCCAGCACAACTACCCGCTCGTCGGAGAACAGCGACGGGCTCAGCAGTTCCGCCAAGTCATGCACGCCGACGTCGCCGGCGCGCACTCTGCTCACCGGTACGTCGGGGCCACCACCGCTCGCCCGCACCGACTTCAGCACCGCTGTCACCGCACGCTCGACCAGCAGCTCTTCTTCACCGAGCACCAGATGCAACTGCGAAGCCGGCGGCGTCATCCGACGATCGTGTCACGAACAGCCGACATCGCCGTGCCGTGGCCGACCAGCAAGCCCGACCCCGACCAGGCCAGCAGAGCGCACGTCACGATCGCCGTCGCCGCGCGGAACCACCGCCAGCGCCACAGCTCCACGATCAGCACCGCCCCGGCGCCGACCACCAGCACCCCGGGCCCGCCGTCCGGTACGGCGACCGTCGCAGCCGGCACACCGGCCGCCCAGTGCGCCACGTGCAACACCCACCACAGTTCTGGACCTGTGAACCGGACCAGCAAATCGGCCAACGCCGGCCACAGCGTATGCAGCGCGGCAGAAGCGCTGCCCAGCACGGTGATCGGGGCGATCACCGGCGCCACCGCCAGGTTCGCCACCGCGCCGACCACACTGACCCGGCCCGATATCCCGGCGACCAGCGGCGCGGTCACAAGGTGTGCGGCCCAGGCGATCGCCAACGCGTCGGCAACCAACCGAGGACAGCCCCGGCCCACCATGCGCTGCGACCACACCGGTGCGATCACCACCAGCGCGGCCGTTGCCACCACCGACAACGCGAAGCCCACGTCCACAGCCAGCTGAGGGGCTGCGATCAGCAACAGCAACACCGCAGCCGATAAGGCCGGAAGTGCCTGCCGCCGACGCGACGACAGGATCGCCAGCAGCGTGATGCCGCCCATCACCGCCGCCCGCAACACACTGGCCGTGGGCTGCACGACGATGACGAACGCCACCAGAGCGATCGCCGCAAGCGCCGCCGCCGGGCGCGGCCCGATCAGCCGTGCCGAGAACAACATGGCGCCGCACACGATGGTGACGTTGGCGCCCGACACCGCCGTCAGATGCGTCAGCCCGGCGGACCGGAACTCGCGGCCGGTGACGGGGTTGACCGCGGAGGTATCACCGAGTACCAGCGCCGGGAGCATCGCGGCTTCCGGGGCCGGCAGCACCTGCTGCGCGGCGGCCGCAAACCGGCCGCGCGCCGCATACGCCGCCCGGTGCACCGGCCCGGCTTCGCCGAGCTGCGGTGCGCCCTTCGCGTTGAGGACCGCCACCGTCAGATCGCGGCGGGTGGGACGGCTCACGCGGGCGTCGAACTGCACCGGCTGACCGACCATCACCCCGGCGAAGTCGCGTGCCGAGGCGAATACCGTGACGCGGCCGGACATCTCATCGGCCCCGAGGCGGTGCAACGTGGCGCGAAACAGCAACCTGCTGCTGCCCACCGACACTGCGCTTTCGCTGGGAATGACGAGCACCTGGGCGGCCCGACCGTAGGCCACCGTGATCGGATGATGCCGAACGGCGTTGGCGCGCAGCGCCACCGCCAGACCGTAACCTGCACCGACCACACCGACCGCCAACAGCGCAATCCCGATCGCACGCCCCGTCGCGTGACCCGGGTGCGCCCGCAGCCGCCACAGCAGCCCGCCGGAAACCGCGGCGACGAGGACGCTCAGCGACGCCAACGCCGCGCCGACCGGCCACATGATGCCTGCTGCGGTGACGAGCCACCCGGTCAGCGCAGCCGGCACCAGCCGCACGTCGACCAGCGCCGACGGCTGCTGCGCGACCGGCCGCTGCGGCCCGACCCGATCGCGCTGCGCCGCCACTTCGGGGGTCAGACGCGAACCAGAGCCCGCAGCTTCTCCAACCGGGCCGGTCCGATGCCGTCGACTTCGCCAAGCTGATCCACGCTGGTGAACTTGCCGTGGGTTTCTCGCCACTTGATGATCGCGCCCGCAGTCACCGGCCCGACGCCCGGCAAAGCGTCCAGCTGCTGAACCGTCGCCGTGTTGAGATCGACCACCTCACCCGGCTTGCCGCCCGGGTGCGCCGGTGCTGTACCCGGGGCCGTCGACGTGCCGGAGGCAGCGGGGCCCGAACTCACCGAGCTGCTCAGCGCCGCAGGCGATCCCGCCCGAGGCGCGACGCCCACGACGATCTGCTCGCCGTCCCCGACCGGCCGGGCCAAGTTCAGCCCGATGGTGTCCGCTCCGTCGACCACCCCGCCGGCGGCTTTGAGCGCGTCGGCAATCCGCGCTCCCGGGGGCAAGGTCACCAGCCCGGGCGTGTGAACCAGGCCGACGACACTAACGACCAGCGTGCTGTCCGGCTTCGCGGACGACTTGACGGACGGCTCAGCCGCCGGCGCGCGGCTCGCCCGCGAAGCCATCTCGACCGGCGGGAGTTTGGCCGAGGTGACCGGCGCTGGATGTTCCCGCACCAAGGTGAACACCGTCACCAATACCGCGACTGCGGCGATCACCGCCAGCGCGACCGCACCGGCGCGGGCCGGGTCGGCCCGCACGCTCGCCAGCCAGCCGCCCCCGGCCGAGCCGTCGGGCAGCCAGCGGGGCAACAGCGAATTGGGGTCGCTGTCCTCGCCGGTGTCGTCGTCGGACTCTGCCGCGGCAGCCGGCTGGGCGCCCAGTCGTCGGTGCAGTCGCTCCATGGGCAGTTCTGTTCGCATGCGCCGACGTTAAGCCAGGCGACCCCCGACGACGCTGGCCGCGCGCCGCCCACTGCACCGCTCTGTGGACCGACCGCGCACTGTTCACAAACCTGCCGACCGGCGCCGAAGAGGGTTTGACGACCGGTCGGCCGGGTAGCCGGGACCGATGGCACTAGCTTTGGTCACCGGCGCGTCAAGTGGAATCGGCCTCGAGCTCGCGAAGCTCTTCGCGCGCGACGGCTATGACTTGGTGATCGCAGCCGACGACGACGACATCCACACTGCCGCCACGTCGTTGAAAGCCTCAGGCGTCCAAGTGCAGCCGGTGCAAGTCGATCTGCGTAAGCCCAAAGGCGTTGAGAAGCTCTACCGGGAGGCCACCGCCGAGGGGCGGCGATTGGACGCCGCCGCCCTGAACGCCGGCACCGGCCAGGGCGGCAGTTTCGTCGACAGTCCGCTCGAGGCCCACCTGAACATCGTCGACCTCAATGTCAGATCCACCGTGCACCTGGCCAAGCTGGTGCTGTCAGACATGGTGCGCCACAACAGCGGCAAACTGCTGCTGACGTCATCGGTCGTGTCGATGATGCCCGGTCCGTACCAGTCGATTTACAACGCTTCCAAATCCTTCGTCCAGTCGTTCGCCGAGGCGTTGCAGGACGAGCTGCGCGACAGTGGGGTAACCGTGACGGCGCTGTTGCCCGGACCGGTGGACACGAACTTCTTCAACCGTTCCGGACAGCTGGACACGCTGATCGGGCGGATCCCGAAGGACGACCCGGCCAAAGTCGCCGAGCAGGGATACCAGGCGCTGCAGCAAGGCCGGGGTCAAGTCGTGGCTGCGTCGTTGACCAGCAAGCTGATGGGCGCCAGCAACAGGGTTCTGCCCGATTCGGTGAAATCCGCGGCCAACCGGTTGATCGCCAGACCATTGAAGCGGCGCTGAGCATCAAGCCAACCCGCTGCCCCACTCCAGACACCCGGTTACGGTTGGCCGGCGGCGGCAGCCTAACGTCACAACAGCACCGTCGGCGGTTCGTTCTCCCTCGACGGCCATCGGGCAGAGGAGGCTGCGATGCAATTGGCGCTCAGCGCAGAGGAAGCCGCGTTCCGCGACGAACTCCGCACGTTCTACACCACCGAGATTCCCGCCGACATCCGCGAGCGCAACCGGCAAGGTTTCGGGCCCAGCCGCGATGACATTGTCACCAGTCAAAAGATCCTGCATGAGCACGGGCTGGCCGTACCGAATTGGCCCGTGGAGTGGGGCGGGAAAGACTGGACCCCGGCGCAGCAGCAGATCTGGCTCGACGAAATGCAGCTGGCATCGGTGCCCGAACCGCTGAATTTCAACACCAAGATGGTCGGACCGGTGATCGCCGAGTTCGGTTCGGACGAGATCAAACAGCGCTTTCTGCCGCCCACCGCCAGCCTGGACATCTGGTGGTGCCAAGGTTTCTCCGAGCCCGAAGCAGGCTCGGATTTGGCGTCACTGCGCACCACGGCGCACCGCGACGGCGACAGCTACGTGGTCAACGGACAGAAAACCTGGACCACCCTGGGCCAGTACGCGGACTGGATTTTCTGCTTGGTCCGCACCGACCCGCAGGCACCCAAACGCCAGGCCGGCATCTCGTTTCTGCTGATCGACCTGGACACACCGGGGATCACGATGCGGCCCATCAAGCTGATCGACGGCGGTGTCGAGGTCAACGAAGTGTTCTTCGAGGACGTCCGTGTCCCCGCCGATCAGCTTGTCGGCGAAGAGAATCAGGGTTGGACGTACGCGAAGTTCCTGCTGGGCAACGAGCGAACCGGCATCGCTCAACTCGGCCGGACGAAGGTCCGTCTCGCCGAGGTGAAGGAGCGGGCCACCGAGAATGGGCTGCTCGCTGACCCGCTGTTCGCCGCGCGCCTGGCCGAAGTCGAAAACCAGGTGTTGGCACTGGAACTCACACAGATGCGGGTGGCGTCGAGCTCGGCCGCCGGCAAGCCGAACCCGGCGTCGTCGGTACTCAAGCTGCGCGGTAGTCAACTGCAGCAGGAGGCGACCGAGTTGCTCGTCGAGGTGGCCGGTCCGGACGCGCTGCCGTTCGCGGCCGGTGACGACATCACCTCGCCGGGGTGGGCGCAGCGGGCCGCTCCGCGCTACCTGAATTACCGCAAGACGTCAATCTACGGCGGCAGCAACGAGGTGCAGCGCACCATCATCGCGTCCACCATTCTGGGTTTGTAAGACAGGAGCGGCAGTCAGCCATGGACTTTCAGTTGAGTGAAGAGCAGACCCTGCTTCGCGACACCACCCGCGATCTGTTGTCGCGCGCCTACGACCCGGAAAGCCGTAACAAGGTCATCGACAGCGACCTGGGTTGGAGCCGCGAGGTGTGGGGCCAGCTCGCCGAGACCGGGATCTTGGGTCTGGGATTCGATCCGGACGAGGCCGGACAGCTCGAAATCATGGTCGTGCTCGTGGAACTCGGCCGTCGGCTGGCGCCGGAACCCGTCGTGCACGCGGCGCTGGCACCGGGTGCAGTGATCGCCGAAGTCGGCAACGACGAGCAAAAGCGGCTACTCGACGATGTGGCGGCCGGCGAGCATCTGCTGGCGTTCGCCCACTTCGAGCCCAAGCAGCGCTCGGCCGACGGCGCACTGAGCACCCACGCTGTGCAGCAAGGGGATTCGTGGACGCTGAGTGGACGTAAGAATCCGGTGCTGGCCGGTGACAGCGCCGACACCCTGGTGGTCAGCGCGGCGTTGCCGGACGGCGGGACAGGGCTGTTCCTGGTGCACGCCGATGCGGTCACCCGGCATCCCTACCGGACGTTCGACGGTCAGCGCGGCGCCCAGATCGACCTCGACGACGCTCGTGCTGAACCGCTCGGCGCGGCCGCCGACGCGTCAGAGGCGATCCGGCACGCCGTGATGCGCACCCAGTCGGCGCTGTGCAGCGAAGCGGTCGGTGCGATGGAGGAAGCTCTGCGCCTGACCACCGACTACCTGAAGACCCGCAAGCAGTTCGGGGTCACGCTGAACAAATTCCAGACGTTGACGCAGCGCGCCGCGGACATGTACGTGTCGCTGGAATTGGCGCGCAGCATGAACTATTACGCCGCGATGTCGATCGCCGACGGCAACCTCGATCCGGTGATCGCGGCCCGGGCCAAGCTGCAGATCGGGCAGTCCGGACGGCACATCGCTCAGGAAGCGATCCAGTTGCACGGCGGGATCGGGGTAACCGCCGAGTATCCGGTCGGCCACTACGCCGCCCGGCTGACCGCGATCGAGCAGACGCTGGGCTCCTCGCGCGACCATCTGCGGGTCCTCGTCGACCACCTCGGCGGCTACACCGTTGCGTCGCTGTAGAACCGGCTGGACTGTGGCCGAGCTGCGACCGAGCAAAGTCAACTCCATGTTCGGTATCGCCGACTGATATGTCGGCATCAGATCCGCACCGGCCGCTGCGGGTGATCCAGTGGACCACCGGCAACATCGGCCGGCGATCGCTGCACGCCATCATCGGCAGACCCGACCTGGACCTGGTCGGCGTCTACGCGCATGGTCAGGAAAAAGTCGGCGTCGACGCCGCGGAGTTGTGCGGTTGGCCGCAGCCAACCGGAATCAAGGCCACCAACGACGTGGACGAACTGCTGGCGCTTCACCCGGACGCATGCTGCTACAACCCGTTGTGGCCCGACATAGACGAGCTGGTGCTGCTGCTGGAGTCCGGCGTGAACGTGTGCTCGAGCGCGGCGTGGATCACCGGCGGCAAGCAGACACCTGAAGATCGCCAACGCATCCTCGATGCCTGCGCGCGGGGCGGGTCGTCGATCTTCGGCAGCGGAGCCCATCCGGGCATGACGAACCTGGTGGGCATGGTGCTCAGCGGATCGTGCGAGCGCGTCGACGAGATCCGCATCACCGAGTCGGTGGACTGCTCCACCTACGAGTCGGCGGCCACCCAGACCGCCATGGGGTTCTCGCAGGATCCAGACACCCCGGGCCTGGCGGACAGTGTGCGCCGGGAAAGCGAGGTGTTCGCCGAGTCGGCGGCGCTGATGGCCGACGCTGTCGGGGCGAAGCTGGACCGGATGACGTTCGACGTCACGTTCACCGCGGCCACCGCCGACACCGATCTGGGCTTCATGAAGATCCCGGCCGGCACCGTCGGCAGCGTCTACGGCTACCACCGCGGGTGGGTCGGCGACAAGAACGTCGTCAGCGTTGGATTCAATTGGACGATGGGTGACCACGTCGTGCCACCGAAGCCGCTGGAACACGGCCACGTCATCCAGGTGTTCGGACTGCCCAACATGCGCACGGTGATCCACTGCCTGCCACCCAAGGACTGGACCGAGCCGGGTTTCATGGGCTTGGGCATGATTTACACCGCGATGCCGGTCACCAATGCCGTCCCCGCGGTGGTCGCAGCGCAGCCGGGCATCGTGACACTGGCGGATCTGCCGCCGATCACCGGTCGGACGCGGTTTGCGCACTGAGGAGTCGGACACATGCAAGCCACCTCGCGGAACGCTGGCGTGCTCTAAGATTTAGCATATTTAGCCGGGCGAAGGTTCTACCGCGGATCGGTACAGACGACGGCGCAAAGGCGGGTTTTCGGCGCAGCGGTACAGACGCCAACGGCGGCGGACGGAATGGATCTGCGACTTGATGCGTTCGCGGGTTATTGCGGACCGGGGGCGGGAGGAGACCGAGTGAGGGCGATTTCGGTGGGTGGCTTGGTCAGACGCTGGTGGATACCGGTGGTTCTGCTGGTTGTTCTGGCGGTTTCGGGACTCGTCGTCACCCGCCTGCACAAGGTTTTCGGCTCGCAGGACCTGAACGCCAACGCCGGAGCAGGAATCAAGATCGTGCAGTTCAACCCGAAAGTTGTGCAATACGAGATCCTGGGCCCGCCCGGGAGCACCGCCAACATCAACTATTGGGACGCCGACGCCAACACGCACCAGATCAACAACGCACCGCTGCCGTGGACGTACACCTTGTCCACGACACTGCCCACGGTCAGTGCCAACATCATGGCCCAGACCGACGCTAACCACATCGGCTGCCGGATCACCGTCGACGGCGAGCTGCGCGAGCACCAGAGCGCCGACGGTGTCAACGCGCAGACGTTCTGTCTGGTTAAGTCCGCATGACCGACACGACCGACGCCGACCCGGCCGGCACCGACCCGGCCGAACAAAAGCGCCCCCACCGACCGTTCATCCCCCACTTCATCCGCCTGTTCGCGGTGCCCATAATCCTGGGCTGGGTCGCGCTGACCGTGCTGGTGAACGTCGCCGTCCCCACGCTGGAAGTCGTCGGCGAGGCACACTCGGCGCCGATGGCGCCGCTGGACGCCCCGTCGATGAAGGCGATGATGCGGCTGGGCCACAACTTCAAAGAGTTCAACTCCAACAGCACGGTGATGGTCGTGCTGGAAAGCCAGCAGCCGCTCGGCGACTCCGCGCACCGCTACTACGACGACATCGTGCGCACATTGCGCCGGGACACCAAACACGTCCAGCACATTCAAGACTTTTGGGGTGATCGGTTCACCGCGGCTGGTGCCCAGAGCTCCGACGCCAAGGGTGCCTACGTTCAGGTGAACATCGCCGGTAACCAGGGCACCACCGAGGCCAACGAATCCGTCGAGGCCGTCCGCAAGGTCGTCGACAAAGAACCCGCACCACCCGGGGTCCGGGCCTACGTGACCGGCCCGGCCGCGCTGTCCGACGACATGCACGCCATCGGCAACGCCAGTTTGGCCAAGATCACCCTCTTCACGCTCGGTGCGATCGCCATCATGCTGCTGCTGGTCTACCGGTCGATCATCACCACTCTCGTCCAGTTGTTCATGACGTTCGTTGCGCTGGCGTGCGCCCGCGGCATCGTCGCGGTGCTCGGCTACAACAACGCCTTCGGGCTGACCACCTTCGCTGCGAACATCCTGACCATGTTGGCCATCGCCGCGGGAACCGACTACGGGATCTTCCTGATCGGCCGCTATCAGGAAGCCCGTCTGGCCGGTGAGGACCGCGAGACCGCGTACTACACGACGTTCCGCAGCGTGTCTCCGGTGGTCCTGGGTTCGGGCCTGACGATCGCCGGTGCGACGTACTGCCTGAGCTTCACCCGATTGCCGTGGTTTTCCACCATGGGCGCGCCGGTCGCGATCGGCATGCTGATCGTGGTGGCCGCCGGGCTGACGCTGGGCCCTGCGGTGGTGTTCGTGGGCAGCAAGTTCGGCCTCTTCGAGAAGAAGCGGCAGGCCCGCGGCCGGCTGTGGCGCCGGGTCGGCACCGCGGTGGTGCGCTGGCCGGCACCGGTCTTCGCGGTCAGTGCGGCGGTCGTCCTGGTCGGTATGGTCGCGTTGCCGAGCTACAAGACCAGCTACAACGACCGCCATTACCTGCCGGAGTCAGCGCCGTCCAACATCGGGTACGCCGCGGCCGACCGGCACTTCTCCGAGGCCCGGATGAACCCGGACATGCTGATGATCGAAGCCGACCACGACATGCGCAACCCCGCCGACATGCTGGTGCTGGACAAGGTCGCCAAGAACGAGATCCGCACCGTCGGCATCGCGATGATCCAGGACATCACCCGGCCGTTGGGCATTCCGATTCAGCACAGCTCGATTCCGTTTCAGAACAGCGTTCAGAGCCAAACGACCATCCAGAACATGAGCTTCCTCAAAGACCGGATGAAAGACATCCTGCGGATGGCCGACGCGATGCAGGTCATGATCGACACCACCGAACGCCAGGCGAAGGTCACCCACGACCTGGCAGCCGCCGCGGCGGACAGCGCGAAGACCACCGAGGAGACCTCACAGATCACCGACACCTTGCGCGACCACCTCGCCGATTTCGACGACTTCTGGAGGCCTATCCGCAGCTACTTCTACTGGGAGAAGCACTGTTTCGATATCCCGATCTGCTGGTCGTTCCGATCGCTGTTCGATGCGCTGGACGGAATCGACCAGGTCGCCGAGAAGTTTCACCTCCTCTCCGGCGACATCGACCGCACCGCGGTGGCGTCCCACGAGTTGGAGCAGCTCATTCCGATCATGCTCGAGACGTTGAAGACGACACATGGCCTGACATTGACGATGTATCAGACCTTCAGCGCGATGATCAACCAGATGGAGGCGATGAGCAACACCTCGATCGTGATGGGCCAGAGCTTCGACAAATCGCAGAACGACGACTTCTTCTACCTGCCGCCCGAGGCCTTCACCAACCCGGAATTCTTGCGCGGCGTCAAGATGTTTTTCTCCCCCGACGGAAAGTCGGTGCGATTCTTCATCACTCACCAGGGCGACCCGATGACACCGGAAGGCATCGCCCGGGTGTCCGCCGAACGCACCGCCGCGCAGGAGGGACTCAAGCAGTCCTCGCTGTCCGACGCCAAGGTCTATCTCGGTGGAAGCGCCGCGACCTTCCGCGACATGGCCGACGGCGAGAAATACGACCTGATGATCGCGGTGGTGTCGGCGTTGACGCTGATCTTCATGATCATGCTGCTGCTCACCCGCAGCGTAGTGGCCGCGCTGGTGATCGTCGGCACCGCGAGCAGTTCGATCGCGGCGTCCTTCGGGCTCTCGGTGTTGATCTGGCAGGACCTGTTCGGCAAGCACATTCACTGGATCGTGATGGCACTGTCAGTCATCATCCTGTTGGCGGTCGGCTCGGACTACAACCTGCTGTTGGTCTCCCGGTTCAAGGAGGAAATCCACGCCGGGCTCAAGACCGGATACATCCGGTCGATGGCCGGCACCGGTGCGGTGGTGACGTCGGCGGGTTTGGTGTTCGCGTTCACCATGGCGGCGATGCTGGGCAGCGAATTAACGGTGCTGGGTCAGTTCGGTTCAACGGTCTGCATCGGTCTGCTGCTTGACACTCTGGTGGTCCGCACGCTGTTCATGCCCTCACTGGCCACTCTGTTGGGCCGCTGGTTCTGGTGGCCCTTGGTGATTCATCCGCGCGGCGATTACGGCAAACCGAAGCCGGCCTTGACGAGCGACGGGAGCGAGAACACCGCGCCACTGGCGGCGCCGGCGCACCGCTGACCGAGCGTCAGGCCCCGACGTCGACGCACACCGCCAGGGCGCCCGGGCCGACGTGCAGGCCGAGCACCGGGCCCAAGTCGGTCACGATCGCCGGCTGGCTCTCCGGTAGCCGTTCTGCCAGTGCGGCCGCAACGTCGGCCGCACCGCCCGGGTTGACGACGTGATGCACCGCGACCGACGCGGGGCTGTCGCCGACCACCTCGCTCACCCGGTCCAGCATCGCCGCGACGGCTTTACTGGCGGTTCGAACCCGTTGCGCGAGAACGAGTTCACCGTCTTCGAGATGCAGCAACGGCTTCAGCGAGAGCGCGGTGCCCAACCATGCCGCGGCACCGCCCATGCGTCCGCTGCGCCGCAGATTGTCCAGCCGGTGGACGACTACGAAGGCGTGCCCGCGCTGCACCGCTGCGTCCGCGGCCTGCTGCACGGTGTCGAGGTCGGCTCCAGCAGCCGCCGCGCGGGCAGCGGCCAAGGCGACGAATCCGGTGCCCATGGCCGCCGACTTCGAGTCGACCACCCGCACGGCGTCGCCGAACTCGGCGGCCGCCGCCTGGGCGGCGCTGACCGTTCCGGACAGCGCCGCTGAGATGTGCACGGCCACAACACCTTCGGTGTCACTATCGGTTAGCGCCTGGCGGTAGGCGGCGCACAGTTCGGCCGGCGCGACGGCCGCGGTGCTGGCTTCTCCGCGCTCATAGATGTCGTCGGGGATGCGGTCGACGCCGTCGAGCAGGTCGGCGCCGTCGAGCAGGACATGCAACGGAACTTGGCGGATCGCCCACCGCTCGCGCACCTCGTCGGGCAGGCACGCTGAGGAGTCGGTGATGACGACGACGGGCATGGCTCAGTGCCGCGATCTTTCGGTGAGGCCTGCCTCATTGCGCGGCTCCTCCTCATTGCGTCCCCCAGCTTCGCTGGGGTACCCCCGCACACTTCGCATCGTCGCTACGCCTGCCTGGGCCAGCGCCTTGAGCATCAGCTCCGCCACCGCCTGATGCGCCTCGAAATTCCAGTGGATACCGTCGGGGTTGCCGCGACCACTCAGAATTTCTTCTCCGACCGCGGCTTTCAAGTCGACCAGCGGAACATCGTGGCGCTGAGCCCATTCCGTGATCGCCCCTGCCGTGCCGGCCCGTCCGTGGTGAGCCTTGCCGTACGTCTGGGCGATGTGCACCGACGGCAACGATGCCACGACCGGAATTCCCGGCCGATTGAAGTCGATTGCCGCCCTTGTCTGCTCGAGGTACTCAGCGCTGAGGCGCGGCGGCAGCGCCGCCCGGGCCACCGGTGACAGCCGCGGCTGCAGCCAGCCGTACCCCTCCCGCACCCATCGGCGCAGCCAGGGCGGGCGCACGTAACGGATCAGTTCGCGCAACGCGGTCGGCAACGGCGACGGCAGGGAATCCATGCCTCCGGTGGCGAAGATGACCGCACCAGCGCGGGGCAGCGCCGCCCAGGCCCGCGGGTCTTGAGTTGCCGCCCACCAGACGTCGCGGCACGTCCATCCGATGCGTCCGATCAATTCGACGTCCCAGCCCAGCTGGCCGGCGACGAGGGTCGGCCAAATGCGGGCATCGTCGGCCGGCAGCCCACCGGTCGGACCGTAGTAGGCCAGCGAGTCGGCGAAGATCAGCAGCACCGGCCGCGCCGGGGCGTCAGAGGACATCGCCTGCGACCTGCGCCGAGGCGTTCCACACATCCAGCCGCCAGTTGACCGCGGCAGGATCGACCCGGTCGGCGTCGTCAACGGCATGCCCGCTCAGCTGCGTCCAACTGGCGTTGCCCATGCCGCCCAGCGCCGGCCAGTTCTCCACCGGCAGCCGCAACAGCGCCGCCGTCAGCGCGGCGATCCAACCGCCGTGCGTGACGAGCACCACCGGCCGCTCCGGTTCATCCGGAGCACCCCAGTCCGGTTCGCCGGCCAGCAGCTCCGCGATCAGCGGCAGGCCGCGAGCCGCCACGTCGACCCGGCTCTCCCCACCGTGCGGTGCCCACGTCGCATCGTCGCGCCAGACGCGCCGAGCGCCGGGGGCGGCGGCGTCGACCTCGGTGTGCGTCATGCCCTGCCAGTCACCCAGGTGTGTCTCTCGCAATCGGGTGTCCGGCCGCACCGGGACACCGGTGCGTTCGGCGAGTGCGACCGCGGTGTCGTAGGCGCGACGCAGATCCGAGGACACGACCACCAGCGGATAGTGTTTGCTGAGCACCTCGGCGGCAGCGGCGGCCTGCGCGCGGCCGAGATCGGTCAACTCGGTGTCGAGCTGACCTTGCATCCGACTGCCGGCGTTGAAGTCGGTTTGGCCGTGCCGGACCAGCAGCAGTCGGCGCACCCTCATGGCGTGCTCGCCGAGTCCGGGGACAGGTCTACGGTCAACACCGGGCAGTCCCGCCATAACCGGTCCAGGGCGTAGAAGTTTCGTTCGTCCTGGTGCTGGATGTGCACGACGATGTCGACATAATCGAGCAACGTCCAGCGGCCTTCCCGGGTGCCTTCGCGGCGGGCCGGTTTGTAGCCGGCGCGGCGCATCCGCTCTTCGACCTCGTCGACGATGGCGTTGACCTGCCGTTCGTTGGAGGCCGACGCGATCACGAAGCAGTCGGTGATGACGAGCTGACTGGAGACGTCGATGACGACGACGTCGTCGGCGAGCTTGGCCGAGGCCGCCTGGGCGGCCACCGTCGCCATGTCCAAGGCTTCTTGGCCGGCACTCACGCTTGGTCCCGGGCGGCGAAGCGGGGAGCGATGGGGTGGGAAGGACCCGCGATGTCCGGTCGGTGGTAGAGCCGGCGCTTGGAGATGTACTGCACCACCCCGTCGGGCATGAGGTACCACAGCGGCCGGGACTCCTCAGCGCGGCGCCGGCAGTCGGTCGACGAGATGGCCAGCGCCGGGATCTCGACCAGCGTCAACGCCTCCTCGGGCAACCCGTCGAGCACATGGGCGAGGTGTTCGCGGCGCAGCTCGTAGCCGGGCCGGCTGACTCCGACGAACCGGGCCATCGCGAACAGATCCCGCCAGTCCTGCCAAGACAGGATCGACGTCAGCGCGTCCGCGCCGGTAATGAAGTACAGCTCGGAATCCGGGTTCAGCGCGTGCAGGTCGTGCAGGGTGTCCTTGGTGTAGGTGGGGCCGCCGCGGTCGATGTCGACCCGGCTCACCGAGAACTGGGGGTTGGATGCGGTGGCGATCACCGTCATCAAATACCGGTCCTCCGCGGCGGTCACGTAGCGTTCTTTCTGCCAGGGCTGACCGGTAGGGACGAAGACCACTTCGTCGAGGTTGAACTGGTGCGCTACTTCGCTGGCTGCGACCAGGTGGCCGTTATGGACGGGATCGAACGTCCCGCCCATTACGCCTAGCCTGCGATAGTGCCGATTGGCGGGGGCAGCCACGATTCGCCAGCTTACTTGAGCGCCCGAGCCGATCCGTGCCCGCGAGCGTGACGCTGGCGTCACCTCGAGCGCCGAGCGTGACGCTGGCGTCACCTTCGCTGTGCAGTGGACAGTTAAATCGGCAGCAACTGGTCGATAACGGCAGCCAGCTGTTTGGCGGACCGGCACTCGTGCATGGTGATCACTTCTTCGTAGCGTGGTACCGCCGAGTCTCCGCTGCCCCACAGATGTTTCGGTTCCGGGTTCAGCCAGTGCGCATGTCTGCTCGCCGTCACCATGTGCGCCAGCACATCGGTGGCCGGGTCCCGGTAGTTCGTGCGGCCGTCGCCGAGCACCAGCAGCGAACTGCGCGGCGACAGCACGTTCGGGTGCGCGGTCAAGAACGAGGAAAACGCGTTGCCGTAGTCACTGTGACCGTCGCGGGTGTAGACGCCCGCCTCCCGGGTGATCCGTTGGATCGCCACCGCCAGGTCGGCGTCCGGCCCGAACAGGTGCGTCACCTCGTCGGTGGTGTCGATGAACGCGAAGACGCGAACACGAGAGAACTGCTGTCGCAGCGCATGCACCAGCAGCAGGGTGAAGTGGCTGAACCCGGCGACCGAACCAGAAACGTCGCACAGCACCACGAGTTCCGGGCGCGCGGGCCGCGGCTTGCGCAGCACCACGTCGATCGGCACACCGCCGGTCGACATCGATTTGCGCAGCGTCTTGCGCAGGTCGATGGCGCCCGAACGGGCGCGCCGGCGACGCGCCGCCAGCCGGGTAGCCAAGGTGCGCGCCAGCGGCGCCACCACCCGACGCATCTGCCGCAGCTGCTCACCGGAGGCCCGCAGGAACTCCACGTTCTCGGAAAGCTGCGGGATGCCGTACATCTGCACATGGTCGCGGCCCAGTTGCTCGGCGGTGCGCCGCTTGGTTTCCGCGTCGACCATTTGACGCAGCTGGGTGATTTTCTGGGCGGCGAGCGCTTTGGTGATCTGCTGCTGGGTGGGCGTCGGTTCGTCACCGTAGGGTGCAAGTAATCCGGCCAGCAAACGCCCTTCCAGCTGGTCGAGCGCCATCGCCTTGAGCGCCTGATACGACGAGTACGACGGACCCCGGCTGGAGCTGTATCTGCCGTAGGCTTCTACGATTTGGGCGACCATCGCGAGCAGCCGCTCGTCCAGATCAGCGAGGTCCGGGTTGTCCACCAGCAGATCGACCAGCATCTGCCGCATCGCCTCCACATCGTCGGCCGGCAGCTGCAGGTCCGTTTCGGCGCTTGCCGCTTCTTCATCGGTCACCACCGCCCGCGCCCCCAATGCGGCCGGCCACCACAGGTCGAACATCGCATCGTAAGTGTCGCGGTGGTCGGGCCTGCGCAGCACCGCGCAGGCCAGCCCTTCGCGCAACACCTCCCGATTGCCCAGCCCGAGGGTCGCCATCACCCGCCCGGCGTCCACCGTCTCCGACGGTCCAACCGAAATACCTTGTCCGCGCAGCGCTTCCACGAATCCGACCAGATGGCCCGGCAACCCGTGCGGGGCCAGCGGCCGGCTGGGGCGGACGCGGCGCACAGCCATCAGTTCAGCCTGAGTTCGCCGGCGGCGCGTTGGTGGTCGGAGTGGTGTTTGAGCACCACGCCCAGCGTCGCAGCGATCGTCGCGTCGTCGATGGTGTCCATGCCCAGCGCCAGCAAGGTGCGTCCCCAGTCGATGGTCTCGGCAACCGACGGCAGCTTCTTCAGTTGCATGCCGCGCAGCACACCGACGATGCGCACCAGCTCCTCGGCGAGATGCTCGGGCAGTTCGGGCACCCGGGACAGCAGGATGCGCCGTTCCAGCTCCGGGCTGGGAAAGTCGATGTGCAGAAACAGGCAGCGACGCTTGAGCGCCTCGGACAACTCACGAGTGGCGTTCGAGGTCAGCACCACGAACGGCGCCCGCGCGGCGGTGATGGTGCCCAGCTCGGGGACGGTCACCGCGAAGTCGGAAAGCACTTCCAGCAGCAGGCCCTCGATCTCGATGTCGGCTTTGTCGGTCTCGTCGACCAGCAGCACGGTCGGGTCGGTGCGCCGGATGGCGGTCAGCAGCGGGCGCGACAACAGGAACTCTTCGCTGAACACATCGAGCTTGGTTTGATCCCAGTCGTCGTGTCCGGCAGCGCTCCCGGTTTGGATACGCAGGATCTGCTTGGCGTGGTTCCACTCGTAGAGCGCGCGGGCCTCGTCGACACCTTCGTAGCACTGCAGACGCACCAGGCCCGACCCGGTGGCCTGGGCGACAGCGCGGGCCAGCTCGGTCTTGCCCACCCCGGCGGGGCCTTCGACGAGCAACGGCTTGCCGAGCCGGTCGGCGAGAAACACCGCGGTCGCGGTGGCGGTGTCCGGCAGATACCCCGTCTCAGCCAGCCGCCGGGCAACGTCATCGATGTCGGCGAACAGCGGCACGGGCCGCGCGGGCACGCTCAAGACGAGTCTCCTTCAGACCTCTGGGTCAGGCGGGTCGGGTCTGACCGTCTCCCCAGACGATCCACTTGGTCGAGGTGAGTTCCGATAGTCCCATCGGGCCGCGGGCATGCAATTTCTGGGTGGAGATGCCGATCTCGGAGCCGAAGCCGAACTGCTCGCCGTCGGTGAACGCCGTCGACGCGTTCACCATCACCGCGGCCGCGTCGACACCGTCGGTAAAGCGTTGCGCAGCAGCCATATTCGTGGTGACGATGGCTTCGGTGTGCCCGGTGCCGTACTCGTTGATGTGCGAGATGGCCGCGTCGACGCCGTCGACCACCGCCACCGCGATGTCCATCGACAGGAATTCGCGGCGCAGGTCGGCCTCTTCAGCGTCGCGCGACGGTCCACCGTGCACCGTCACTCCGGCGTCCTGCAAAGCGCCCAACAGCCGCGGCATGGCCTGCCTGACGATTGCGGCATCGACCAGAAGCGTCTCGGCGGCATTGCACACACTGGGACGCCGGGTTTTCGAGTTCAGCAGGATCTGCTCTGCGACGTCGAGGTTCGCCCCCTCATGCACGTAGACGTGACAGTTGCCGACACCGGTCTCGATGGTAGGTACCTGCGCATCGCGAACTACCGCGTCGATCAGTCCTGCTCCCCCACGTGGAATCACCACGTCGACCAGACCGCGGGCCTGGATCAGATGGGTGACCGTGGCACGGTCCTGTGCTGAAAGCAGCTGCACGGCATCTGCGGGCAGGTCCTCGCCGTGCAGCGCGGTCCGCAGCACGTCGACAAGGGCCTGGTTGGACTTGGCCGCCGAGGAGCTGCCGCGCAGCAGCGCGGCGTTGCCGGATTTGAGCGCCAAACCGAACGCGTCGACGGTGACGTTGGGCCGGCCCTCGTAGACGATTCCGATCACCCCGAGCGGAACGCGCTGCTGACGCAGGTGCAGGCCATTGGGTAGCGTATAGCCCCGCAGCACCTCCCCGACCGGATCGGGCAGCCCGGCCACCTGGCGCAGACCGGCGGCGATGCCCTCAACGCGCTGTGAGTTGAGAGCCAGCCGGTCGAGCATTGCGCCGGCTGTCGCGCCGGCTCGCGCGGCAGCAAGGTCTTCGGCATTGGCGGTCAGGATCTGATCTGTGTGAGCCACTAACGCGTCGGCGGCCACGCGTAACGCGTTGTCCTTGGCCGCGGTCGGCAGCGGAGCCAAGATGCGCGCGGCGGCACGGGCGCGGCGGGCGGCGTCGTGCACCTGTTGGCGGAGATCGGTAAGCGCCGGCGCGTGCACACTCATCACAACAGGGTAACGGGCTACACCGCGCCCGATGTGCGCGCCCGTGGCTGTGCGTCGATGCTGTGGCGCGGCGAAACCAGCCGCTCGCGCAGCGAGTCCGCCCCCACGGCCTGCTGCACCTTGCTTTGCCGCTCGTCGATGATGCGGCCGAGGTCCTGCAGCAGTAGCGGTTTGCGCATCACAAAGTCTTCCAGATGCTCGCGCGCGACCTCGAGGGCGGTGACCTCTTCGATCGCGTATGCACCTGCCAGATTGGGTTGGCGGGTAAGGGCATTCAGGCCCAGAAACGAGCCTTGATCGATTGTGCTGACCGGCACGATCGAGCCGTCCGCCTTGGTCCCGGTCAGCCGAATGCTGCCTTGCACCACGAACGTCATCCGAGCGGGGACGTCACCGACACACGCCACCATCTCATCGCTGCCGTAGCGCACCAGCTTTGCGTACGCAATCAACGACTGCTGATCGACCGGGCTCAGTCGCAACGCCGGAGCCACCACGGTGCGCAGCGCTTTGTGAATGCGGTCGGCGGTCGCGAATTCATCTTCGGCGCCGTCGAGATGCAGTTGCTCGCGCCGCGCGGCGTACCAGATCCAGCGCAGGAAGGTGGTCTTCGCCGCGTCGTCGTCGGCGGGCGAGGCCAGCCCGATGGTGGTGCGGTACTCGGCACCGCCCAGAGCTGCCGATTTCGGCACCGAGTCGGGATGCAGCTGAGGCAGCGCACCGGCGGTCCGCTGAAGCATTGCGCACACCCGGTCTGGTGGGTCAGCGGACGAGAACTTGGTGGTGATCGCCAGTGTGTGCGGGCCGGTCTGCCGGCTGTGATTCATGAACGAGGTGGTCGCCAGCACCGAGTTAGGGGTGATCTGCAAGCCGCGGCCGGTTTCAATGTGGACCGCCCGCCAGTTGACTTCCACCACGCGACCGTGCGCCGCTGTGGTGTCCAACCAGTCACCGATGCGAAACGGCTGCTCGAACAGCATGAACAGGCCGGACACTATTTGGCCGACCGAGTTCTGCAGCATCAGTCCGATCACAACCGACGTCACTCCCAGGGCGGTGAACAAGCCGCCTACGTGCGCTCCCCAGACGTAGGACAGGATCACTGCCAAACCAGCACCGATGAGTGCGAATCGGGCCACGTCGAGAAAGATTCCCGGCACCCGCTTACGCCACGAGCCTTCCGGAGCACTCTGAAAGACAGTGGCGTTGAGTCCGGACAGCAACAGCACCAGCACCAGGAATCCGAAGACCGTTTCGATCACTCGTACGGTTGTGTGCTGCGTCGGAATTTGGCTGGCTTTCACCAACAACACCAGCAGAGCGCCTAACGGCAACAAGTAATTTCGCAGCAACGACACGGGCCTGGTCAGCACGCTGCCGCGGCGGGCCAGCGTGCGGTGCCATTCGGTCAGAATGATGAGTCCGATCGGCAATCCGGTTGCCACACCGACTGCCCAATAAAACCACGATGAGTCAAAGATGTTCATTGCCGCTCCGATAACCGCCAGATAGGCTGTTCTGCACCGCCAACCACTATGGTGCCCGCCGGGGAGAACTGCCGTGAGTCGCGCATCACCTCGTAAACCTGTTCGGTGACGTAGACGCCGGGTTCGGGTGAGCCACTGCGCATCTGATAGGCCAAGCTGACCGCGGCGCCCCACATGTCATAGACGATGCTCGATCGGCCTACCAGGCCGCTGACCACATTCCCGGTGTGGACCCCCGCGCGAAGGCTCAAGCGGTACCCCGTCTGATTGTTGTAGCGGTCGATGATGTGTTGGAGTTCCAACGCGAAGTCGACGGTTCGGTGCACGTTGTCCAGCCGGGGAGTGGTCAGGCCGCAGCTGGCCAGGTAACCGCTGTGCAATGTGCGAATCGGTTCGACGCCGGCCGATTCGGCTGCCGAGTCGAACTGCCGGACCAGTTCGTCGATCATGCTCACCAGCTCGCCACCTGACACGTGGTCCGAGATGTCGTCGAGCCCGAGGATCTCGGCGAAGATGACGGTGACGTTGTGGTGCTCCTGGGAAATATGCGATTCGCCTTGGCGATAGCGCTGAACTACCGACTCCGGCATCAAGGACAACAACAGGCGGTCATTCTCCCGGCGCTGCTCGGTCAGCAGCTGCTCCTTGATTTCCAGGTTCCTGCTCATCCCGTTAAAAGCGTTTGTCAGGTCGCCTATCTCATCCCGTGAAGTGACCGGGATCATGACGTTGTAGTCGCCGGCACCGATTCGTTGCGCCCCGCTTTCCAGCCGCCGGAGTGGGCGAACAAACACTTGAGCAAGCAGCGTGGTTGCTACGCAGATGACAAAGATGATTCCTGCCACCGCCAGGACCAGGGTTTTGGTGAAGGTCGCGATGCGCGCGAAAGCCTCGGAAAAGTCTCTGGTCGCCAGGATCGACCAGTGCAGATCTGAATTCGGGATGTTGAGCGGTGCGTAGGCCTCGAGTTCTTTGTTGCCCGAGTAGTCAGTGGCGGTCACGATGCCGGTTCCCCCGCGCTGAGCAGCTCGGAGCCCGGCCGTGTTCACCGGTTGCACCAGGATGGTGCTATCGAGGTGTATTGCCCTGTCGACCACGTCAGGCGGGGTACCCGACGCGATGGCCTGGCGCCGGTATTCCTTCGGATCTTCAATCAGCAGCCGCGAATCCGATCGCATCAGGCTGTCCGGACCGGCAAGGTACGACTCGGTCGCCGTGCCCAATCCGGCGGCGAGCCACTGCCTGTTAGCGGTCATGATCCGGTTGATTTGCTTGGTGGGCAACGGCAAAGCCATCACGCCCGAGATCTTCCCCTCCGTGCCGACCGGCGAGACCAACCACGCGGTGGGTGCGCCGAGGTGCGGCTGGTAGGGCTGAAAGTCGGTGATCCAGACGAAGTCGACGGCATTGGCCCCGAGCGCCTTCTGGTATGCGTCTCGCAGTTTCGATTCGCGGTACGGGCCGGTCAGGATATTGGTGCCCAACTCAGCGCCTTTGGCGACGCTGTAGACCACGTTGCCGCGCAAATCGAGCAGCAGCGCATCCCGGTACTCGAAATTGCTGACGATCGACGTGAAGAATTCGTTGAACCGGGCGTCCGCGGCTGACCAGGCGCTTCCGTCACCGGCGTCTGCCGGCCTCGTCGACTCTGTCCGCGACCCGAAGGGCGCGGTGTAGTGGGCCTGCAAATACTTCTGCGCATTCGTCGACGGCAAAAGCGCATCGACATCAAGCTTCTCGCCGGTTGTCTTAATGGTGGGTTCAACCAGGTCATTCTGGTAGTAACTGACGAGCGCTTGCTGTTGGGCGGGACTGATCGTCGCATCGGCCAGTTGATCGAAACCTGCGGTGAAAGCTTCCATCGCCTCGACCGCGGTGTAGCCGCGGGTGTGAATGATCAAAGAGTTCGACAATTCCCGGAAGAGGGCATTCATTGCCCGGATCTGCGACTGGCGCAGCTCGATCAGTCGTTCGGATGCTGAAATACGCAGCGCGTTGCGGCCGGATTGAAAACCGATGACGCCGACCACCGTGACCGACATGATGCTGAAGATGAGCAGCATCACCATCAGCTTGGATTGAATGCTCACCCGGGACAGCAGCCAGAATCGTATCCGGCGCCCGCGCGTTGCCGGGTGCCGGTCATCCGGTACCGGGTCGATTGCCTGTCCCGTCGTCAATCAGTTCCCTTTCATTGATCGGCCTGACAAGGCGCAGATTAGCGCGAATATCCGCCACGAAAGGTGATTGATCGAAAAGTGTGTTCTGGGCCATTGTCATGGTGGCTGCTAACGTCGGCGCAATGGCGACGCGGGTCTGCGTGGTGGGCAGCGTGAATACCGACACCGTGTTCGACGTCGCCGGGTTGCCGCGACCGGGTGAGACGGTGCTCGCGGCGTCGGTCCGCTCGACACCCGGCGGTAAAGGCGCCAATCAGGCAGTAGCGGCGGCGCGAGCGGGTGCTTCGGTGCACTTCATCGGGGCGGTCGGTGACGATGATGCGGGGGCGCGGCTGGGCGGGCATCTGCGCGAGAATTCGGTCGGCACAGACGGATTGGTGACGGTGCCCGGCGACAGCGGCCGTGCGGTCGTAATGGTCGACTCGGCCGGTGAGAACATGATCGTGGTCGCTCCGGGCGCCAACACCAAGCTGACGCTGGACTCGTCACGGCAACGCACGCTGATCGCCGATTGCGAAGTGTTGTTGTTGCAGTTGGAGATTCCGCTTGTGACGGCGGTGGCGGCCGCGCACGAAGCCCGCTGTGGCGGAGCCACGGTCATCGTCAACGCCTCCCCCGCCAGCGACGACTGTGATGCGTTGGCCGTCCTCGCGGCCGCCTCCGACGTCGTCGTGGTCAACGAAGACGAGGCCAAGCGCTGGCGTTGGCCGGTCGCGCATCTGGTGGTCACTCGGGGCGCCGCCGGGGCCCGGTATACCGGCGAGGACGGCAGTTATGCGGTGCCGGCGCCGACCGTCGAGGTGGTGGATACCTCGGGTGCCGGTGATGTCTTCGCCGGTGTGCTCGCAGCGAGTTGGACGGCCGGTCCTGAGTACGCCCTGCGGCGCGCATGCGCAGCCGGCGCGCTGGCCACCTTGATTCCCGGCGCCGGGGATTGCGCTCCGAACAGCGAAGCCATCGACGATGCCATCGTCACCGGCTGAGCTATTGTCACGTCGCGCACTCGAAGGAGAGTCTCATGCCGGAAGACTTCGCTGACGGCCACCCACGTCCGCCCGAGGGCGACTGGCTCGGAACGGAATTCCTGACGTTCACCCGCGACGGCCCATTCGGGATTGTGACGCTGGACCGGCCGCAGGCCCGCAACGCGATGACGCCGGCGATGTATTTCGGTATCCGTTACGCCGTGAGCCTGGTCAACACCGACCCGGACCTGGCGGGGCTCCTGATCACCGGGACCGGCGACGTGTTCGCGCCCGGCGGCGACCTCGGTGGAGGCAGCGGCGACAACTGGATGCCATGGGGCTCAGCGCTGTCGATGGACGTGACACCGTTCGACACGTTGCGAACGTCGGCCAAGCCAGTGGTTTCCGCGGTGAACGGGCTTTGCCAGGGCGGTGGCCTGCAGATCGCGATGTGCAGCGACGTCGCGGTGGTCAGCGACCGGGCGACGTTTCGGGTGCCGGAGTTGTATCGCGGCATCGCCGACACCTATTACAGCCAGATGCTGGCTCGCGTCATCGGGCCGGTCCGCACCCGGGAGCTGATGTTCACCGGACGCACGTTGACCGCGCAAGAAGCTGTCGAGTGGGGCCTGCTCGCCCGGATGGTGCCGCATGCAGAGCTGTTGGAGACGGCACGCGAAGTGCTGGCTCAGTGTTGCCGCACCGCGCCGGATGCACGGCGAATCGTCAAGGCCAGCTTGGACAATTACCTCGGGCTGTTCGACCGGATCGGCATGGAGGCCAGCATCGGCAGCGCCGAGGCCGTCGAGGGCTTTTTGGCGTTCAAGGAGCGCCGGTCACCGCAGTGGGTCCATCCTGAACTGCGGCTCGACGGCCGGCTATGAGCTGTTGTGACGTCACAGTCCGGCCGCCTGAGTTACCCGGGCGAAGCGGCTGGCCGGATCACAAGCGGCACGCACGGCGGCGACATCGTCAACCACGTCGAAGTCAGTCAACATCTCAACGGCAGCTACCTCGACACCGTTGTCGCGCAACGTCTTTGCGGTCAACGCTCCAGTGTCAGACCGGGACATCGGGACGCTTCGCAGGCATGCGGCCCTCGCCGGCTCCTGTAGCCCGAGCACCCACCACCCCCCGTCGCGGGCCATGCCGAGCACGGCTTGCGCCTGCAGCAATCCGTGCGCGCAACCGGACAGCAGCTCAGCGGTCACCTGCGGCGTGTCCATCCCGATCTGCAACACGCCATTCGTCCGGCACAGCGTGGCGGCGTCGGCGTGCGCGTTGGCGAGCCGGTCGGCCAACCCGTCGCCGCGCTGCCTGATCACCGTGAATGAAGCCAGCCGACGGCGGATTTCGACAGCGGCTGCGGCGGCGTTCAGGTCACCGGTGAGCGCCACGACTCGCTCGGCCACCGGAGTATCGGCCAGCGCATCCAGCGTGTCGAGCAACGCCGCAGCGGCGATCTCGGCGGCGACCCGGCCTCCGACGGTGGCGGCGAGCCGGGTCTTGGCCCGGCCCGGCTCTGGGGCTTTGGCGACCACCAACAGCGTCACCGGAAGAGCCTTCACGAGATCACTTTCCAGAAATCCTGGATCGCGGTGATACTGCCCCGAAGCGACCCGCTGACCTTGGATTTGCCGCCCGTCCGCGGGCCGTAGTTGATGTCGAGCTCAACAACCCGCCACCCGGCGGCCGCGGCACGGACCAGCAGTTCCAGCGGATAGCCTGAACGCCGGTCGACGACACCAAGTTTCAGCAGCGCGTCGCGCCGCGCCACTCGCATCGGTGCGATGTCGTGGACAGGCAGACCGTGGCGGCTCCGCAGCCGCCAGCTCATCACCACAGTTCCCACCCGGGCCACCCAAGGCCAGTGCAGGCCGGGTACCGGTCGCCGCCGCCCGATCACCAAATCGGCTCCTCGGTCGAGCGCGGCGGCCAGCCGCGGCAGATCACCCGGATCCATCGAACCGTCGGCGTCGATGACCGCCACGATCGGAGTGGTCGCGGCGACGACGCCGGCGTGCACCGCGGAGCCATACCCGGGCCGCGGCTCGACGACCACCGCAGCACCATGACGCTGGGCCACCCCGGCGGTGTCGTCGGTGCTGTTGTTGTCGACCACGATCACCTGATAGCCGACGGGGATGGCCGCAAGCACCGCTGGCAGGCAGTCTGCCTCGTTGAGGCAAGGCAGCACCACAGTAACCGGATCGGTGGGCACGGGCATGTGATCCGACACTATGGCATCCCCGGACAAGATGATTGCAGCCGCACGGTTTTGAGTCGACCGGTTATCGTAGCGGCGCGAAGGCGAATTGGCCCAAGCCCTCGCGCGGACTGATTTTCGCGCGGAAATTCAGCACCTCAGCGGCCCGCGCAGGGTCTGCGACGATGTGCCGGACGTCGCCGCTCCGGTACTGCCCGGTGACGACCGGCGACAGCGCGCCGTCGCGAGCGTCGCAGAGCGCAGTGGCCACTTCCAGGATCGAAATCGGTTGTCCGGAGCACACATTGAACGCCGCAAAGCCGTCACGTTGCGAGGCCAGCAACGTGGCCGCGACATTCGCGGCGGCTACATCGTCCACGTGGACGAAGTCGCGCATCTGACCACCATCTTCGAAAACCTCTGGTGGGTCGCCGTTTTCGATGGATGAGCGAAAGATTGCCGCGACCCCTGAATAGGGTGTGTCGCGAGGCATCCCAGGACCGTAGACATTGTGGTAGCGCAACGCCACTACTGAACCGCCCGTCGACTCCGACCACGCCAACGCGTAGTGCTCCTGCGCAGTCTTGCTGGCCGCGTACAGGCTGCGTGGGCGCAACGCCGCATCCTCACTGACCAGTTCCCACTGCAATTCTTCTCCGCCGAGCGGGCAACGGTGCTCGAAGATCCCGGCATCCAGGTCAGCGCGCCGCCGCGGTAACGGGTCGACCGGCCCATGGTCTGGGCAGGCGTAGCGGCCCTGCCCGTAGATCACCATCGACGACGCCAGCACCAGACGCCGGACTCCGGCGGCGAACATCTGCGCCAGCAGCACCGTGGTGGCGAAGTCGTTGTGGCCGCCGTAGGCCGGGGCGTCGGCGGCGTTGACGCCGGCCCCGACCATCGCGGCCTGGTGACAGACCAGGTCGACACCGGCCAGCAGCGGCAACAGTGCCCGGCCGTCACGCAGATCCACTCGGTGGCATCCCGGCGGCAATTTCGCTTGAGGTCCGTGCGCGGCGGGCAGCAACAAGTCGGCACCGATCACCTCGTGGCCCGCGGCGTGCAGCGCCGCGCCCACTCTGGACCCGATGAATCCGGCCGCACCGGTCAGCAACACCCTCATGGCAGTTCCGCCGAAGTGACGATCTGTAAACCGCTGGCGCCACCGGGCGCGCTGCCCGTCACCAGCACATCACCTGACCGCGGGTCGACGGCGACCGAATCGGGTTGCTGCACGGTGGGCACATCGCCGAGTATTCGTGGTCGCGCCGCATCCGTGAGGTCGATCAGTCGCATCGAATTGGACGCGGTCAGCGTGACGTAGAGGCGGCGACGCGTCACATCGTAGGCCAGCCCGTAGGGTTTTCCCGGTGCATCGATCCGGGCGACCTGGCTGAGCTGCGGGTCGACCCGCTCGACGAAGACAGCGCCGCCGTCGGTGTCCGCGAACGCGGCGAGGTCCCCCGACATCGCGACCGCGTGGGTAAGTTTCACCCCGACCGGGCCCCGCGCCACCTGCCGGCAGCTGTTCCCGCCATACACCCAGACTCCGTTCCCCTGCACGTCGGCCACCGCAGCGTACTCACCGACTGCCGCGACACCGCCGGGTTGAACCGGGCCGGCGGCTAGCGACGCCACGACAGCGGCGCCGCGGACGAACACCACACCGCCGCCGAGTTCGTTGGTGACGACGGTCGTGCCGCCGACGGTCTGCGCCGCGTCATGCGGCTGCCGGCCCACTCCCGCCGCGGTCGCGGTTACCCGGCCATCACCCACATTCAGCTGCCACAGTTCGTCCGATCCTTCCAGCGGCACCAACACCGGCCCGTTTGGGCCGGCCAAGCTCAGATGACGGGCCGCTCCGACCGTCGGAACCGTCTGGCGCACCTCGCCGGTGGTGGCGTCGATGAGCGCGACGCCGTCGGGATTTCGCACGGCCACCGCGCCGATCCCCGACGCTCCGACGACGATGCCTTCAGGTGCGTTGCCGATCGCGACGACCTTGCCGGCCGGCGGCACCGCTGGCGGGCCCGCGGTCGCCGGCTCGGCCGCGGGCGTGACCGCGGGCGCCGGGACCGAGGTGCTCGTGGCTGGAGGTGAGCCCATATCGCTGCTGCAGCCGGCGAACACGCTGACCGCCGCCAGGGAGGTCAGCAGGGCACGCGAGCTCGGCATCGTAATTTGCCGCACAGCCACCTCACTCCAGGCTCAGACATCCGGCGCAATCCTCACCGCGGTCAGCGCCGAATACCCATTAAATGCCCACCGAGCCGAACCGGCCGGCAGAGAGGGACGTCTTGATGGTGTGGTTTTGCGACATTCCCGGCTCCGCAGACGACGGCCGATCCGGGTGATGACCGCTGACGCCGGTCACGGGGCTGCCGCGAAGTCAGCCGACGTGATCTATCGTTCGGCGGCCGCAGGCGGCGCATGCTGGGCCCGGAACCATCTGGGCCACCGTCGTGATCTGCCGATGACCCGCTGGCTGGGCGGACCGGAAACCACACCACTGGATCGGCTTGCCGATGAGCACGTCCTCGCGCTGTGTTCGTCGCGCCCAACCCTGGATCTGGGATGCGGGCCCGGGCGATTCACCGGTTCGCTGCAGCAGCGCGGCATGCCCGCGCTCGGCGTCGACAGTTCTGCTGCCGCAGTGGAGATGACACGCCGGCGCGGCGGCACCGCGATCCGCCGCGACCTTTTCGCACCGCTGCCCGCCGAGGGCAGCTGGCAACAGATTCTGCTGACTGACGGCAATATCGGGATCGGCGGCAACCCGGCCCGGACCCTGCGGCGGGCAGCCGAGCTTGTCGCGCATGGCGGCATCGTCGTCGTCGAGATCGATTCGCCGGCAACCGTGCTCTGTTTTGAATGGTTGCGCTGGGAGACAGAGCAACACCAAGGGCATTGGTTTCCGTGGTCTCGGGTAGGCGCCGGCTCGCTCGCCGACCTCGCCCACACCGCCGGACTTTTCATAGCTCACATCACCGACGTCCAGGACCGGGTGATTGCGGTGCTGAGAGCCGAAGCCTGCCGCCGGGCGAAGCGGTGAGACCCGGGCGGCGAGCCAAGACACAGGAGGAGACCGAAGCCGGCTACGGGTTCCCCGACCCGTTGTGGCGAGCGCTGGAACGCCGCCGGCCACCGGGGATCGACTTGTTGGGACACTGGCGAAGCCCGTTGCGGGGGCCCTGGTTGACGTCGGTGTTCGGCGCGGTGCTGCTGGGGGGACTGCCGGTGGTGATCCTGACCGGGCTGTTGTCCTACATCGCCTACGGTCCGCAGTTCGGTCAGGCCTTCCCCAGCCACGTCGGCTGGCTGAAGTTGCCGACGTTCGACTGGCCCAGCAGGCCGTCGTGGCTTTACCGCCTGACTCAGGGTGCGCACGTCGGGCTGGGTCTGATCCTCATCCCGGTGGTGCTGGCCAAACTGTGGTCGGTGATTCCCCGGCTGTTCGCCTGGCCACCGCTGCGGTCGATCGCGCAGCTGGTTGAGCGGCTGTCCCTGCTGATGCTGGTCGGAGGGGTGCTCTTCGAGTTCGCCACCGGCCTGCTCAACATCCAGTACGACTACATCTTCGGGTTCAGCTTCTACACTGCGCACTACTTCGGGGCGTGGGTGTTCATCGCGGGATTTGTCCTCCACGTGCTGATCAAGCTGCCGACGATGATCTCCGGCGTGCGCTCGCAGTCGCTGCGCGCCGTGCTGCGCACCTCGCGCGCCGACACCCGCCCCGAACCGCGCGATGACAGATTTTCTCAAGGTTTGGTTGCCATCAATCCCGCGCCGCCGACGATGAGTCGCCGTGGCGCCTTAGCGCTGGTCGGAAGCGGTGCGCTGTTCGTGGCGGTGCTGACCGCCGGTCAGACGATCGGCGGCGTCACCCGTCGTGCGGCACTTTTACTGCCGCGAGGACGCAGCCGCGGCGGCGACGGCAGCGGCCCTGACGGTACCGGAGACTTCCAGGTCAACAGGACCGCCGCGGCCGCCGCGGTCACGTCCGCCGACACCGGCGCCGACTGGCGCCTGACTGTGCGAGGTCCGTTGCAGCAACTGCTGTTCGACCGAGCCGCCCTGCAAGCGCTGCCGCAGTACACCGCCGAACTACCTATCGCCTGCGTGGAAGGGTGGTCGACCACCCAGCTCTGGAGCGGGGTTCGCCTCCGCGACCTCGCCGCCTTGGCCGGCATTCCCGAACCCACACGAGCCACCGTGCGCTCGTTGGAGCGCGCCGGCGCATTCAACCACGCTGTGCTGCAAGCCAATCAGATCAGTGATCCGGAATCGCTGCTGGCCCTTCGGGTGAACGGCGTCGACTTGTCGATAGATCACGGTTACCCGGCGCGGATCATCGTGCCCGCATTACCAGGTGTGCACAACACCAAGTGGGTGCGCTTCATCGACTTCGCGCGGCACTGACATGCGCGCACTGCTCGCCCGGTTCACTGCGTTCTACGGCAGCAATCCGTTGCATCTGCTGGGCGCCATCACGGCGTGGTCGCTGGCGGGATACGCGGTGACGCTACTTGGGCGACAGGCGTTGTGGAACACCAGGGTGTGGTGGCAGTCGATCACCGTGTGGTTCCTTGCCGCGGTCGTCCTGCACGACCTGGTGCTGTTTCCGCTTTACGCCCTTGCCGACCGTTCGCTCACCGCAGCCCTTGCCGCCCGGCACCAGCGAGGCGCGCGGACCGCTCCGGGGGTGCCGCCGGTGTCGCCGGTGAACTATCTGCGGGTCCCGACACTGGCGACGGTCCTGTCGCTGGTGCTGTTCTTCCCCGGAATCATCCAACAGGGCGCAGCCAGTTACGTCGCTGCCACCGGTCAGAATCAACAACCGTTCCTCGAACGCTGGTTGCTGCTGGTCGGCACTGTGTACGGCCTGAGCGCGCTGGCTTACGCCGTGCGACTGGCCGTCGCTGGCCGCCGTGCGGCCGACGAGTGACCATAGGGTGGTTGCCGTGAAGGTCGGGCACCGCGAGGCCGTCGCGGTCTCGCTGGGCGTCACGCTCGTCGTGGCGGCATTCGTGGTGCCGCATCTGCGCCTGGGCACCGTCACCCCGTTGATCCACAGCACGCCCCAGACAATCCACGACTTAACCGATACCGCACCGATTTTCGGCTGGTGGAACGCCCATGTCGGCTGGGGCAGCATCGGGGCTGTCGCCATCGGCGTCGCCGCGGTGATCTGGGGTCCCGGTCTGGCGCGGCGATTGCCGTGGCGGGCGCTCACTCTCGCGACTTGGGCCGCGTCCTGCGGATGGGCGTTCACGCTGGCCATGATCGACGGGTGGAAGTTGGGCTTCGCCGGACGACTGGTCGCCCGCCACGAATATCTGCGCCAAGTGCCGACGATCACCGACATCCCCGAGATGCTGCGGACCTTTTCCAGCCGCATCCTCGACTACCAACCCCAGTCCTGGATCACCCATGTGTCCGGGCACCCGCCCGGCGCGCTGCTGACCTTCGTGTGGCTCGACCGCATCGGCCTGGGTGGTGGCGCGTGGGCGGGCACTGTCTGCCTGCTGATCGGGTCGAGCGCGGCGAGCGCCGTCATCGTCACGGTGCGTGCCGTATCCGATGAGGCGACCGCGCGATCGGCCGCACCGTTCGTCGCAGTTGCGCCCACCGCGATCTGGATTGCCGTGTCTGCCGACGCCTATTTCGCCGGTGTCGCCGCCTGGGGCATCGCGCTGCTGGCATTGGCGGCCAGCCGTGAGGTGCGACGACCGGTAGTGGTCGCCGGGGTAGCCGGGCTGCTGCTCGGTTGGGCGGTCTTCTTGAACTACGGATTGCTGTTGATCGGGGTACCCGCGCTGGCGGTGCTCGTCGCCGTCGGTGGTCGCCGGGCGGCGCTGACCACGCTGAGTACCGCGGTGCCCGCCGCGGTCACGGTGGTGGCGGTGTTCGCGATGGCGGGGTTCTGTTGGTTCGACGGCTATACCCTTGTGCAGCAACGCTACTGGCAGGGCATCGCGATGAACCGTCCATTCCAGTACTGGAGTTGGGCGAACCTGGCGGCGGTCGCGTGCGCGATCGGGGTGGGCAGCGTCGCCGGGGTGGGCCGGGTCTTCGACATTGCGGCGGTTCGCCGCCGCAGCGGGTTGCACCTGTTGGCGCTGGCTGTCATCGCCGCCATGCTGTGCGCCGATCTGAGCATGCTGAGCAAGGCTGAAACCGAGCGTATCTGGCTGCCGTTCACGGTGTGGCTGACGGCGACACCGGCCCTGCTGCCGGCGTCGACGCACCGCTGGTGGCTGGCTGCCAACGTCATCGGGGCGCTGGCGATCAACCACTTCATTCTGACGAACTGGTGACCGGCCCTGCGCTACTCGTGCGGGATCTCGCGTTCGATCTCCTCGAGCCAGGTACGCGCCGACATGTCCGACGGCGCGCGCCAATCTCCGCGCGGCGACAATGAGCCGCCGTGGGACACCTTGGGTCCGTTGGGCACCGCGGAGCGCTTGAATTGACTGAACGAGTAAAACCGTTCGACGAACACCTGCAGCCAGTGGCGGATCTCGCTCAGCGAGTACGACGGGCGTTTGTGATCCGGGAAACCGGGCGGCCAGTTGCCGCGGTCGGAGTCACTCCAGGCGTGCCAGGCCAAAAAGGCGATCTTGGATGGCCGAAACCCGTAGCGCAGCACATGAAATAGCGAGAAGTCCTGCAGCACATACGGTCCCACTTTTGCCTCGCTGCTCTGCAGCTGCTCTTCCTCGCCGGTGGGCACCAGTTCGGGGGTGATTTCGGTGTCCACGACCGACTGCAGTGTCGCCGACACTTCATCGTCGAACTGTCCCGAGGTGATTACCCAGCGAATCAGGTGCTGGATCAACGTCTTGGGCACACCGCCGTTGACGTTGTAGTGCGACATCTGGTCGCCGACACCGTATGTCGACCAGCCCAGCGCCAGCTCGGACAAGTCGCCCGTGCCGAGCACGATGCCGCCGCGCTGGTTGGCCAGCCGGAACAGGTAATCGGTGCGCAGGCCGGCCTGCACGTTCTCGAAAGTGACGTCATACACCTTCTCACCGCGGGAAAACGGATGATCCATGGTGGTCAGCATCAGCTCGGCGGTGTCACGGATGTCGATCTCCTGGAACGTGACGCCCAGCGCCCGGGCAAGCCTCACCGCGTTGCGTTTGGTGCGCTCACCGGTGGCGAATCCGGGCAGCGTGAACGCGAGAATGTCGCTGCGCGGGCGTCCTTCGCGGTCCATCGCGCGGGCGGCGACGATGAGCGCATGCGTCGAGTCGAGCCCTCCGGAGACGCCGATGACTATCTTCGGATAATTGAGCGCGCGCAGCCGCTGCTCGAGACCCGCCACCTGGATGTTGTAGGCCTCATAGCAGTCCTGTTGCAGGCGTTGAGGATTGGCCGGCACGAACGGGAACCGCTCGATGTCACGCAACAGACCGATGTCGTCGGTCGGTGGATCCAGCCGGAAGCCGATGCGGCGAAACGAATCCGTCACCGCCAGGTTGTGGCGCCGATTGTCATCGAAGGTGCCCATCCGCAACCGCTCCGAGCGAAGCAGCTCGATGTCCACGTCGGCGACGCTGCGCCGCTCGCCTTTCGGAAAGCGCTCGGAATCGGCCAGCAGCTCGCCATTTTCGAAAATCATGGTCTGGCCGTCCCAGGCCAGATCCGTAGTGGATTCGCCCTCCCCGGCCGCCGAGTACACATAAGCGGCCAAGCAGCGCGCCGAGGCTGATCTGGCCAGCAGGCAACGGTCCTCGGCCCGGCCGATGGTGATCGGGCTGCCGGACAGGTTGACCAGCACGGTCGCACCCGCCAGTGCGGCGCCGGCGCTGGGTGGGATCGGTACGAACATGTCCTCGCAGATCTCCACGTGCAGCACGAATCCGGGCAAATCGTCGGCGGCGAACAACAGATCCGGACCGAACGGAACCTCCGCGTCGCCTAAACGGATGCTGCCGCGCTCCAAATCGCCGGGCCCGATCTGGCGGTGCTCGTAGAACTCCCGGTAGGTGGGCAGGTACGACTTGGGCACCACCCCGAGCACAGCACCGCGGTGGATGACGACTGCGGCGTTGTAGACGCGGTGCCGGTGACGCAGCGGCGCACCTACGACCAGTACCGGCAGCAGGTCGGTGCTCGCCATCACGATCTCGAACAGCGCTTCTTCGACGGCGGCGAGCAGCGCGTCCTGCAGCACGATGTCTTCGATGGAGTAACCGGATAACGACAGCTCAGGAAATACCGCCAGCGCGACGCTGTCGTCGTGGCAGTCTCGGGCCAGCCGTAGCACGGAGGTGGCATTGGCCGACGGATCACCGATTGCCGTGCGGTGCGTGCATGCGGCGACGCGCACAAACCCGTGCCGGTAAGCGGAATAAAAAGTCATGGTCCTCACATTCTGGTCTGGCCCGTGTCAATACCCCTCCACCGGGTATTGACACACCATGAGCGACACTGCCGTGCTGGTCATCGACATGCTCAACGCTTATAAGCATGACGACGTCAATCTGTTGATACCCAACGTTGAGAAGATCATCGAGCCGATCACGCACATCGTGAAGAGCGCCTGCGACGACGAAGACGTCGACCTGGTTTACGTCAACGACAACTACGGTGATTTCACCGCTGATTTCTCCGATCTTGTCGAGGCGGCGCTGAACGGAGCGCGTCCTGATCTGGTCGAGCCCATCGTGCCGGCACGAGGATTTCAGGTCATGCCCAAGGTCCGGCACAGCGCCTTCTACTCCACACCGCTGGAATACTTGTTGAACCGGCTGGGCACCAAGCGGGTCGTAATCACCGGGCAGGTTACCGAGCAGTGCATCCTCTACAGCGCCTTGGACGCGTTTGTGCGTCACTTCCAAGTGCTGATCCCCAGGGACGCTGTTGCGCATATCGACGCTGATCTGGGCGCCGCGGCTCTGCGGATGATGGAGTTGAACATGGACGCCGAGTTGATCAGGGCCGAAGATTGTTTCGACCGGATCTGACCGGCCGCCTAGCCTGGACGGGGTGGAGATCACCGACATCGGAGCGCCCGCACTGATCGCGCTGCTGGCCGGCAGACGGGTTGCGGTGCTCACCGGCGCAGGCATCTCCACCGATTCGGGCATCCCCGACTACCGAGGTCCGGATTCGCCGCCCAGTAACCCCATGACGATCCGCCAGTTCACCTCCGATCCGCAGTTCCGGCAACGCTATTGGGCGCGTAACCATGTCGGCTGGCGGCACATGGCCGACACGCTGCCCAACGCCGGGCACCGCGCGTTGGCGATGCTCGAGCGCGCCGGAGTGGTGACCGGGATCATCACCCAGAACGTGGATCTGTTGCACACCAAGGCCGGCAGCCAGACGGTGATCAATCTGCACGGGAGCTACGCGCAGGTGGTGTGCTTGACGTGTGGCTACACGACCAGCCGTATTGCGTTGGCAGAGCAGCTGGAAGCGCTGAACCCTGGGTTTTTGCGACGGGCCGAAGCATTGGGCGGGCTGGCGGTCGCGCCCGATGCCGACGCCGTCGTCGCCGATACCGCCTCGTTCCGCTATCTGGACTGCCCGACATGCGGCGGCATGCTCAAACCCGACATCGTTTACTTCGGCGAAAATGTACCCAAATCCCGATTGCAGCGGGCTATCGCGTTGATTGAGGACGCCGAAGCGCTGCTGGTGGCCGGATCCTCGCTGAAGGTGTTCTCCGGGTACCGGTTCGTCCGCCACGCCGCGTCACTTGGCCTCCCGGTGGCGATAATCAACCGGGGGCCCACCCGCGGTGACGATCTCGCCAATGTCAAGGTCGACGGCGGCTGCTCGGAGTTGCTGGCCCTGCTCTCAAACGAGCTGTGCGGGTGGCCCGCGGTCACCGCTAAGGCACCTTCCGGGTGGTGATCGGTCCGTTAGACAGATCGCGCCGCACGCTGTTGGCGAACGACCGGGTGGCCAGTACCGGACTAGGTGTTGCGCTGTGGCTGGTGAATCCGTCGATGAGTTCGCCCAAAGCGTCGACGGCGTTGTGTTGCGGAGACCAGTCCAGCTGCGTGCGGGCACGCTGGGTATCGAGCAGCGGCACGGTGAAGGCCATGTCGAGCCAGCCTTCGTCGATGGGCTGCAATCGTGCCCGCCAACTGATCTGCACCAGGGCCCGCAGAATCGGCGAGGGGACGTGTATCGCTTTGGCGCCCAGCACATGGGCGACGTCGTCTCGGCGCACCGGCGGCTCGCCGCTGAGGTTGAACGGTCCGGCCGCGCGGCGCTCGACCGCCCGGACCACGGCGTCGGCAACGTCGTCGGCGTGAATCACCGGGATCGTCAGCGACCGGTCCAGCGGAAGGATCGGAATCAGGCGCAGCCAGGCCGGGTCGATGTAGGCGGGAAGCGTGTACCGGCGCAGCCCGGAGGCGGCGTCGCGTTGCAGCACGAACCCCGGCCGCATCCGGGTGATGACCGTGCCGCCGTCGTTGTTGCGCTCGTAGTCATCCAGGATCGCTTCCACCGCCGACTTCGCCCGGCTGTAGGGCGAGGTGGGGATACCGGCAGTCGACCACGACTCGTCGACGCGCTGACCGTAGCGCCCCGCGGCGTAGGTGCCCACCGACGACATATGCACCAACTGACCGACTCCGGCTGCCCGCGCAGCGTTCAATACCGCCGAACTACCGTTGACACCCACCGCGTCCAGATAGCGCGTGTTGCGCGTCGGCTGAAACGCCCAGGCCAGGTGGACGACCGATTCAGCACCGGTGAACACCCGCTGCAGACGCGTCGCGGCCAGGTGTTCGGCAACGTCGAGCTGATGCCAGGTCACGGATTCGTAGACACCGATCGGCGGTGGCCGGCGGCGGGCGACGCCGTGGATCTCGTACTCGCCCTCGGCAGCGGCCAGCCGCCTGAGCAATGCGGTACCGATGTTGCCGCTGGCGCCAATGATCACTATTCGGGTCGGCATTCCAGTACCGATACCCCGTTTGTTCGGCGCGGGAACATACCGCCTCAGACAGCGACGAGATCGTCCGCGTGTACCACCGGCCGGCGCAGTTCTGCGGGCAACTCCGACGTCGAGCGGCCGATCATCGAGGCCAATTCGGCGGCGTCATAGGCGACCACGCCGCGCGCGACCGTCACTGCGTCCGGGCCCTGTAGTTCGACCACGTCCCCGCCGTAGAAGCGCCCGGCCAGCGCTGTGACACCGGCGGGCAGCAACGAACGCCGTTGCCGCAGCACCGCGCGCACCGCGCCGTCGTCCAGCGTCAGCGACCCCGCGGAATCCGCGGCGTAACGCATCCAGAACCGGCGCGCCGACATCCGGTCGGGCCGCGCGGCGAACACCGTCCCCACCGAGGCATCGGCCAGCGCTGTTGCGGCGTCGGCGGCGGCGGCCAGCAGCACCGGAACGCCGGCGTCGGCGGCCAGCACCGCCGCCGACACTTTCGACGACATGCCACCGGTTCCCAGGTGGCTGCCCTGGCCGGCGACCACGCCGTCGAGGTCCGCTGGATCGGAAACCTCAGCGATGAACGCCGCCTCACCTTTGCGAGGGTCCCGGTCGTAGAGCCCGTCGATGTCGGAGAGCAGCACCAGCGCATCAGCTCCTACCAGGTGGGCGACCAACGCCGACAGCCGGTCGTTGTCGCCGAACCGAATCTCGTTGGTGGCCACCGTGTCGTTCTCGTTGACGATCGCCACCGCGTGCAGAGCCCGCAGCCGGTCCAGCGTGCGTTGCGCGTTGGTGTGCTGGACCCGCATCGAGATGTCCTGGGCGGTCAGCAGCACCTGACCGACTGTGCGCTGGTAGCGAGCGAACGCAGTGCTCCACGCATTGACCAGCGCCACCTGTCCGACACTGGCCGCGGCCTGTTTGGTGGCCAGGTCGGTCGGACGCCGGTTCAGACCCAGCGGCTCGATGCCGGCGGCGATTGCTCCGGACGAGACGATGACCACGTCGGAGCCGGCTTTCATCCGTCCCTCGATCGCGTCGGCGAGTTCGGCGAGCCGGCTCGCGTCGAACAGTCCCGACGGCGTGGTCAAGGCGGTCGTGCCGATCTTGACGACGACCCGCCGCGCAGTCCGGATGTCGTGCCGCGCAGGGGAGGTCATCTATTTTTACCGTGCTCGCGACGCTGTCGGCGGGCTGCTTTGCGTTCGGCGGCGCCGACCCGCTCGGTGCGTTCCAGGCGGGCGTCGGTGCCGCGGTTTGACGGCACGACGTCCGCACCGGCGGGTGTCTGCGGCTCCCAGTCGAAGGTCATGTCGCCGATGGTCACCGCGCACCCCGGCCTGGCGCCCAGCCGCAGCAGTTCGTCCTCGACACCCAGACGGGCCAACCGGTCACCGAGGTAGCCAACGGCTTCATCGTTGTCGAAGTCGGTCTGGGCGATCCAGCGTTCGGGCCGCACGCCGCGCACGGTGAACCCGCCGTGCCCATCGGACTCGACGGTGAACCCCGACTCATCGACGGGTATCGGCCGGATCACCGGCCGGCGCGGTACCAGCACCGGCTGGGCGGCGTGATACGTCGACACCATGCCGGCCAGCGCGAAGACCAACGGGTGCAAGCCATCTCGGCTGGCCGTGGAAACCTCGAACACCGGCCAGCCACGTTGGGCGATGTCGTCGTGGACGAATTCGGCGAGTTCTCGGGCCGCGGGCACGTCGATCTTGTTGAGCACCACTGCCCTGGGTCGGTCGGCGAGATCGCGCAGCGTCGAATCGCCCTGCAGTGTAGGCGTGTACGCCGCGAGTTCGGCTTCCAGCGCATCGATGTCGGAGACTGGGTCGCGGCCCGGTTCGCCGGTGGCGCAGTCGACGACGTGCACCAGCACCGCGCACCGCTCGATGTGACGCAGGAAATCCAGGCCGAGTCCCCGTCCCTGCGACGCACCGGGAATCAGGCCGGGTACATCGGCGACGGTGTAGGTGCGGTCGCCTGCCGAGACCACGCCGAGATTCGGCACCAAGGTGGTGAACGGATAGTCGGCGATCTTGGGTTTGGCCGCCGAGATCACCGACACCAGCGAAGACTTTCCGGCCGACGGAAACCCGATGAGGCCGACGTCGGCGACCGTCTTGAGTTCCAGGGTGAGGTCTCGGACCTCACCTTTCTCGCCGAGCAGCGCGAAGCCGGGCGCCTTACGCGCCCGCGACGCGAGCGCGGCGTTGCCCAGACCGCCACGGCCACCGGCCGCTGCTTCGAACCGGGTGCCAGCGCCTACCAGATCGGCAAGTAACCGCCCTCGCTCATCGAGCACCACGGTGCCGTCGGCCACCTTGACCTCCAGGTCGGCACCCGCGGCCCCTTCCCGGTTGCTGCCACGGCCCTGCGTGCCGTTTTGGGCGACGATGTGCGGCCGGAAGTGAAAGTCCAGCAGGGTGTGCACCTGCGGGTCGACGACCAGGACGACGCTGCCGCCGCGGCCACCGTTGCCGCCGTCCGGTCCGCCGAGCGGCTTGAATTTCTCGCGGTGGATAGAAGCGCAGCCGTTACCGCCGGAACCCGCCCGCACGTGGATGACGACGCGGTCGACGAACCGAGGCGCTCGCGACAACTCAGCCGGTGGTCTGGCCGGCCGGAACGATGTTGACGGTCTTCCGCCCGCGCTTGACACCGAACTCGACAGCACCGGCCGCTTTGGCGAACAACGTGTCGTCACCACCGCGCCCGACATTGATGCCGGGGTGGAATTTGGTTCCGCGCTGCCGGACCAGGATCTCGCCAGCCTTGACCACCTGGCCGCCGAACCGCTTGACACCCAGCCGCTGGGCGGCGGAATCGCGACCGTTCCGCGAGCTGGACGCGCCCTTCTTGTGTGCCATGTCTTCGCCTCCCTAGTCGATCCCAGTGACCCGCAACACGGTCAGTGGCTGACGGTGACCCTGCCGCTTGTGGTAGCCGGTCTTGTTCTTGAATTTGTGGATCCGGATTTTGGGGCCCTTGGTGTGCTCGAGGACCTCGCCGGTGACAGCGACGTTGGCCAGTGCGTCGGCGGCACTCGTGACGTTTGAGCCGTCCACCACCAACGCGACCGGCAACGAGACGCTGGCACCGGGCTCGGTGTCGAGCTTCTCTACCTTGACCACGTCGCCGACCGCGACCTTGTATTGCTTGCCGCCGGTCTTGACGATTGCGTAGGTCGCCATGATGGGTCTCTACCTCTTCTTGTCTTTCGCGCGCCTGCGTGCGCGCAGCGCGCGTGTGGGTGTCCGGGGATGTGCCGGCGAAGCCTGGTTGCGCCTGGCGACAACTGGTCAAGGTTACGTGACCAGCGAACACGGGGTCAAACCGGTGCTGTGGGAGGCCCGCGACGGCCCACGAACCACATAGTTCTCAGCAGTCACTGGCCGCGACGGGTGGCTTTCTCCACCTGGCAGCGAACAACGCGAGAAGTCGCTGAAAGTCGGGCAGTAACACACACCTCCCCGGCAGTGACAAAGGACTTCTGGGGTTGGGTGAGCCGTCAGTCCTCGTGGGTCGGCGGGCCCGCCGGCCGGGCTGCGGCGCGGCGCCGACGGCCATGGGCGGCCGCCGACGCGGCGACATCGGGCGCGAAGCGGTCCTGATCGGCGTTTTCGGCGTCGTCCGCCGCGTCGTCGTCCTCGTCGTCGTCATCGGCGTCGTCGTCGGCGTCCTCGAGCTCGTCGTCGTCGAGGTCGAGGTCCTCGTCTTCACCGAGGTCCTCGTCGTCTTCGTCGTCGTCTTCGTCGGTCTCGTCTTCGTCGGCGTCTTCGTCGGTGTCATCTTCGTCGGTGTCTTCGTCGGTGTCATCTTCGTCGGTGTCATCTTCGTCGGTGTCTTCGTCGGCGTCTTCGTCGGTGTCATCGAAGTCGTCGTCTGTGCCGGTGAACTCTTCGTCCTCGGTGCCGGCGGGCACCCGTTCCGTCACGCGCGCTTCTTCGGAGTCGCCGGCAGCGGACTCGTCTAGCGGCTCCTCATCGGAGTCGTCGTCGTGTCGGCCGTTGGCGGCCGCCATCGCCTTGAACATCGGGTGCTCGCCGGGCGCGTGCTCTGGCACCCTGGCCACCGCGGCGGCCTCCTCTGACCGGTTCTTCTTGGACCGCCTGCTGCGACGACCGGTGGATTCGGATTTGCGCCCGCCGGCCGTCGAGTCGACCGGATCGGCGTGCAGCAGGATGCCGCGCCCGGCGCAGTGCGGGCAGGAGGTGGAGAACGCCTCGATCAGTCCGGTGCCCAACCGCTTGCGGGTCAGCTGCACCAGCCCCAGCGATGTCACCTCAGACACCTGGTGGCGGGTGCGGTCGCGAGCCAGCGCTTCGGTGAGCCGACGCAGGACCAGGTCGCGATTGGACTCCAGCACCATGTCGATGAAGTCGATGACAACGATGCCGCCGATGTCGCGCAGCCGCAGTTGGCGCACGATCTCCTCGGCCGCCTCCAGATTGTTCTTGGTGACCGTCTGTTCGAGGTTCCCGCCGGAACCGGTGAACTTGCCGGTGTTGACGTCGACGACGGTCATCGCCTCGGTCCGGTCGATGACCAGGGTGCCTCCCGAGGGCAGCCACACCTTGCGGTCCATCGCCTTGACCAGTTGCTCGTCGATGCGGTGCACCGCGAAGACGTCCGGCCGGTCGCCGGACCCCTCGTATTTCGTCAGCTTCGAAACGAGTTCGGGCGCAACCGATTCCACATAGTCGTTGATCGTGGCCCAAGCATCTTCGCCAGAGACGATCAATTCGGCGAAATCTTCGTTGAACAGGTCGCGGATCACTTTGACCAGCACGTCGGGCTCCTCGTAGAGCGCGACCGCGGCGCCGGCCGCCTTCTCCTTGGTCTCGACGGCAGTGGCCTCAATCTGGTTCCAGCGTTCCTGCAGCCGGTTGACGTCGACGCGGATGTCGTCTTCTTTGACGCCTTCCGATGCGGTGCGGATGATCACCCCGGCGTCGGCTGGGACCACCTCCCGCAGGATCTCCTTGAGGCGCTGACGTTCGGTGTCCGGCAGCTTGCGGCTGATCCCGGTCGACGACGCGCCCGGCACATAGACCAGGTAACGCCCGGCCAGCGACACCTGAGTCGTCAGGCGCGCGCCCTTGTGGCCGACCGGATCTTTGCTGACCTGCACCACAACGTAGTCGCCGGGCTTGAGCGCCTGTTCGATCTTGCGGTTGGAACCGCCCAGACCGGCGGCCTCCCAATTCACTTCACCGGCGTAGAGCACGCCGTTGCGGCCCCGCCCGATGTCGACGAACGCCGCCTCCATCGACGGCAGCACGTTTTGCACGATGCCCAGATAGATGTTGCCCACCAGAGAAGCGGAGGCCGCACTGGTGACGAAATGTTCGACGACTATCCCGTCTTCGAGTACCGCGATCTGGGTGTAGCGGGAGCCCTGATGCGGCGGCTCGGTGCGGACCTTGTCGCGCACCACCATGACCCGCGTCACCGCCTCGCGGCGGGCCAGGAATTCCGCTTCGCTGAGCACCGGAGGGCGGCGTCGCCCGGCGTCGCGCCCGTCGCGTCGCCGCTGCCGCTTGGCCTCCAGCCGAGTCGATCCGTCGATGCCCTGGATCTCGGTGTTCGAGGAGCCGTCTTTGCCGTTGGACTTGTCGGCGCTGCGCGGCGGGCGCTCGTGCACCACGGTGTTGGGCGGGTCGTCCGGGGCGAGACCTTCCTCGCCATCGTCGCCCGAGCCCGCTTTGCGCCGGCGCCGCCGGCGACGGCGCCGGCTGCCGCCCTCCGACGAACCACCGTCGTCCTCACCGCTGTCGGCGTCGTCGGAGTCTTCGTCGTCTGAGTCATCACCGGCGTCGCCGGCGTTGGCGGCCCCCGAGTCGGCGCCGCCATCGTCGGCTTTCCCGCTCTCGCCGTCCTGGCCTGGGTTGTCGCCCTGTTCACCCCGTCCGCGGCCGCGGCCGCGACGTCCGCGCCGGCGCCGTCGGTTGGCCGGCCGCTCGGCTTGGTCGTCGTCGTTGTCGCTGTCGTCGAAGTCCTCGGAGTCGTCGGCTTCGTCGGTGTCGTCGGTGTCGTCGGTGGTTTGCACCTGCGCGATGGGCTGCGGCGCGACGAACAGCGGCAGGTACTCGGCGCGTTCGACGGTCGTCGTCTCCAGGATCAGCCGGGATTCCGGTTCACCCGCCCCGGCGGCGTCTTCACCGTCGGCCGGGTCGACCGACGCCACAGACAGCAGGTCACGTACCCGGACCGCGTCCGCCCGGTCCACGCTGGAATGCGCGCTGCGGATGCGCCCGTCGAGCTCCCGCAGTGCGTCGAGGACCCGCCTGCTGGTGGTTCCCAAAGAACGCGCCAGCGAGTGGACCCTTAACCGGTCCGGCAGGTCCTGCGGTGGCGGATCTTTCGGGAGGTCTGAAGGTGGGGCACCATCTACCACGTAATCTCCTCGAGCCCCCGGGCGCGTCGTGTCGACGCGGCCACGCGAGAGCTTCACTATGCGCCCGGGCCACTTCCTCCCGGGCTTGTGGTGGTCTCGCACCGAGCGGCTCACGAGGAACCCACTCGGCGCCGGGTTCGAATGACGGCTGGACAATCGGCGCCGCAAACTTCTGCGGTAGTCGCGCTTGTCTGAGTCTTCATTCGGGCGTCGGACACCAGTACGGCGACGTTCACCCGCTTCCCAGTATCCCACACCGCAGAACCGAGTGGCCGCGAGTGCGTCCAGCACATCCCGGGACGCGTTCGCCGGTTACCGATCGGCGAACCAGAGTCCGATCTCACGCCGAGCGGATTCCGCCGAATCCGACCCGTGCACCAGGTTGTATTGCGTCTCCAGGCCGAAGTCGCCGCGGATGCTTCCCGGCACGGCTTTCTCCACCGGGTCGGTGCCGCCGGCGATCTGTCGGATGGCGGTCACCGCCCTCGGGCCCTCCACGATGGCCGCCACGACCTGGCCAGAGGTGATGAACTCCACCAGCGAGCCGAAGAACGGCTTGTCCTCGTGCTCGGCGTAGTGCTGGCGGGCCAGTTCGTCGCTCACCTTCCTCAGTTCGAGCGCTGCGATGGTCAGCCCCTTGCGCTCGACGCGGCTGATGATCTCGCCGATCAGCCGGCGGTCGACAGCGTCGGGTTTGATCAAAAAGAGGGTCCGCTCGGTCATTCTGCGCCGCTCCTCCTCATCGCTTCGCTCTGCATCGTCACTGGCGCGGTCATTTGGCGCCGCTCCTCCTCATCGCTTCGCTCTGCATCGTCACTGGCGCGGTCACGGCGCACAGCGTACCCAACGGCGTCCCGCACGTCGGCGGCCGATCAGTCCGGCGGCTGCTGCTGGCCGGGCAGCAGTCCCCGCTTCTCCCGCCACCGCACCTCGGCGCCCAGATAGGCGATCACTGCCCACACGACAGCGAAGAGCACACCGATGATCCCTATGCCCGGATAGACCGCGAATCCAGCGACCGGCAGCAGCTGCACACCGAGGTTCACCCAGATGGCCCAGGACCGGCCTTGCAGGCCGGAGAGCAGAATCAAGATCACCGCCAGCCCGATGAGATAACCCAGCGATAGCGCCGTCAACCCGCCACCGACGGCGGCGACCACCGGCAGCGCCAGCAGGACCACCACTGCCTCCAGAATGAGCGTCCCGGCCATCACTCCGCGAAAGCTCTTCCACGGGTCGCTCGGCGGCCGAGGTGAGCCGGGCTGCTGCGTCACTCGGGATCACGACCGAACAGAGTGCGTGCGGCCCCGGCGGTGACCACCGAGCCGGTGACCACGATGCCGGTCCCGGTGTGGGCGGCACCGTCGGCAGCGGCGTCGTCGACAAGCGCGGTGGCGGTTTCGAGGGCGTCGCGCAGGCTTTCCGCTGTCAACACCCGGTCCGGACCGAAGCGCTGCTCGGCGATCAGCGCCAGCGACTCGACGTCGAGGGCCCGCGGCGACCCGTTGTGGGTGACTACCACTGCCGCCAGCACCGGCTCCAGCGCGGCCAGGATGCCGTCGACGTCTTTGTCGGCCAGCACGCTGATCACACCGACCAGGTAGCGGAAGTTGAATTCGCCGGTCAGCGCCCGGGCCAGTGCGCTCGCCCCGCCCGGGTTGTGCGCGGCGTCGATGAACACCGTCGGGGCGCTGCGCAGACGTTCCAGCCGACCCGGGCTGGTGACCGCGGCGAAACCGGCCCGGACCGCGTCGACGTCGAGTTGGCGCTGCGCGCCGGCACCGAAGAACGCTTCGACCGCCGCCAGGGCGATGGCCGCGTTGTGCGCCTGATGCTCACCGTGCAGTGGCAGGAACACATCCGAGTACACCCCACCGAGACCCTGCAGCTGCAGCAACTGGCCGCCCACCGCGACCTGACGGCCCAGCACCGCGAACTCCGAATCCTCCCGCGCTACCGCGGCGTCGGCACGCACTGCCTGGGCCAGCACCACCTCCATGGCCTCCGGCACCTGACGACCGAGCACCGCCACGGTGTCCGGCGCCCCGGCCTCGGCTTTGGTGATGATGCCGGCCTTCTCCGCGGCGATGCCCGCGATGTCCTCTCCGAGGTAGTCGACGTGGTCGATGCTGATCGGAGTGACGACTGCCACGGGCGCGTCGATCACGTTGGTCGCGTCCCACCGGCCGCCCATGCCGACCTCGATGACCGCGACCTCGACCGGCGCGTCGGCGAAGGCGGCAAACGCCATCGCGGTGAGCACTTCGAATTTGCTCATCGGCGGTCCGCCGGCCGACTCCGACTGCTGGTCGATGATCTGCACGTACGGCTCGAGTTCGCGGTAGGTGGCCACGTACTGCGCCGGGCTGATCGGCTTGCCGTCGATCGCGATGCGTTCCACCGCCGACTGCAGGTGCGGGCTGGTGGTCCGCCCGGTGCGCCGGTGCAGCGCAGTGAGCAACGCGTCGACCATGCGGGCCACCGAGGTCTTGCCGTTCGTGCCCGCGATGTGGATCGACGGGTAAGTGCGTTGCGGGGACCCCAGCAGGTCCATCAGCGCACTGATCCGGGTCAGGCTGGGCTCGATGCGAGTCTCCGGCCATCGCTGGTCGAGCAGATGCTCGACCTGCAGCAGCGACGCGATCTCGTCGGGGGTGGGAACGGGGTCCGGTGCGTTCACATCGCGGCCAGCCGGCCGGTGATCCGGTCCACTTCCTCGCGCGCCAACGATTGGCGGGTGCGGATCTTGTCGACAACGGCCTGCGGCGCCTTCGCCAAGAACGCCTCGTTGCCGAGCTTGGCGGTGGTGCCGGTGAGCTCTTTCTGCGCGGCGACCAGGTCTTTTTCCAGGCGCCGGCGTTCGGCGGCGACGTCGATGACCCCCGAGGTGTCGAGTTCAACGACGACGGTGCTCTTCGAGTCACGACCGAGCCGTACCTCCAGTGAGGCCGACGGGTTGAAGTCCGGTCCGGCCTCGGTGAGCCAGGCCAACGCGTGCACCGCGCCGGCCGGGGTGATTAAGTCTGCGCTATCAAGGCCCGCCAGCCGGGCGGGCACCCGCTGCCGGTCGGCCAGTCCCTGATCGCTGCGAAATCGCCGCACCTCGGTGACCAGCTTCTGCATGTCAGCGATCCGTTGCACCGCAATAGGATCGAGTGTGACACCGGACGGCTGTGGCCACTCGGCGATGACCAGCGACTCACTACCGGTAGCTGATGGTCCGGCTTCTCCTCGGTCCGTCCCGGACCGCATCGTCGCCGAACGGAGCGCTCGCCACAACTCCTCGGTGATGAACGGCATCACCGGGTGCAGCAACCGCAGCAGCGTGTCGAGCACCGCGGCCAGTACCGCGGTGGTGTGCGACAAGCCCTCGCTCAGTTGCCGTTTGGCGAGCTCTACATACCAGTCGCAGAACTCGTCCCAGGTGAAGTGGTACAGCGCCTCGCACGCCCTGCTGAACTCGTATCCGTCGAAAGCCGAATCAGTCTCGGCGCGAACTTCTTCCAGCCGGCCCAGGATCCACCGGTCGGCATCGGTGAGCTCGCTGACTGGGGGCAACGGCGCCAGCGCCGCACCGTTCATCAGCGCGAACCGGGTGGCGTTGAACAGCTTCGTGCCGAAGTTGCGCGACGCGCGAACGTGGTCCTCACCGACAGCCAGATCGCCGCCGGGGCTAGCGCCGCGAGCCAAGGTGAACCGCAGTGCGTCGGCCCCGTAGAGGTCCAGCCAGTCCAGCGGATTGACGACGTTGCCCTTGGACTTGCTCATCTTGCGGCCGGATTCGTCGCGGATCAGTCCGTGCAAAAAGACGTCGGTGAACGGCACCTGCGGACCCCGGCGACCGTCGAGGGTGATCGCGTCGTCGCCGCCGACGAAGGTACCGAACATCATCATCCGGGCCACCCAGAAGAACAGGATGTCGTAGCCGGTCACCAAAACGCTTGTCGGGTAGAACTTTTCCAGCTCGGGCGTGCGCTCGGGCCAGCCCAGGGTGGAGAACGGCCACAGCGCCGACGAGAACCAGGTGTCCAGCACGTCGGGATCCTGTTCCCAACCGGCCGGCGGCGTTTCATCCGGACCGACGCACACCTGCTCACCGTCGGGTCCGTACCAGATCGGGATGCGGTGACCCCACCACAGCTGCCGGGAAATGCACCAGTCGTGCATGTCGTCGACCCAGGCGAACCAACGCGGCTCCAGGCTCGCCGGATGAATCACGGTGTGGCCGTTGCGCACGGCGTCGCCGGCCGCCTTGGCCAGCGACTCCACCCGGACCCACCATTGCAGCGACAGCCGTGGCTCGATCGGCTCGCCGCTGCGCTCGGAGTGCCCGACGCTGTGCAGATAGGGGCGTTTCTCCGCGACGACCCGGCCTTGGGCAGCGAGGGCTTCGCGCACCTTGACGCGGGCCGTGGATCGGTCCAGACCGTCGAATTCGCTTCCGGTTCCGCTGATCCGGCCCTTGGTGTCCAATATCGAGGGCATCGGCAACTGGTGACGCACGCCGATCTCGAAGTCGTTGGGGTCGTGCGCGGGCGTGACCTTGACTGCGCCAGTGCCGAATTCGGGATCGACGTGTTCGTCGGCGACGACGATGAGCTGCCGGTCCAGGAAGGGATGCGGCAGGGTGCTGCCCACCAGCCGGCGGTAGCGCTCGTCGTCGGGATGCACCGCGATCGCGGTGTCGCCCAGCATCGTTTCGACCCGGGTGGTGGCCACCACGATGTGCGGTTGGGAATCGTCGAGCGAACCATACCGGAACGACACCAACTCGCCTTCGACGTCTTCGTATTTGACCTCGAGATCTGAGATCGCCGTCTCCAACACCGGCGACCAGTTGACCAGCCGCTCGGCCCGGTAGATCAGCCCGGCGTCGAAGAGCCGCTTGAAGATGGTCCGGACCGCGCGCGACAGACCCTCGTCCATGGTGAACCGGTCGCGGGTCCAGTCCACTCCGTCACCGAGCCGACGCATCTGACCGCCGATAGTGCCCCCGGAGTCGCGTTTCCAGTCCCACACCTTGTCGATGAAAAGTTCGCGGCCCAAATCCTCTTTGGTCTTGCCGTCGACGGCGAGTTGCCGTTCCACCACGCTCTGGGTGGCGATGCCGGCATGATCCATGCCGGGCTGCCAGAGCACTTCGGAGCCCTGCATGCGCTTGCGGCGGGTCAGGGCGTCCATCATGGTGTGTTCCAGCGCGTGACCCATGTGCAGGCTGCCGGTGACATTCGGCGGCGGCAAAACGATGGAGTATCCGGGTTTGCCGCTGCCCGGATCTGCGTGGAAGTAACCGGCGTCCAGCCAGCGCTGATAGATCGCGCTCTCGACCGCAGCCGGATCCCAGGATTTGGGCAGGGCTTCAGCGGCGGGTTTGGGGCTGGCGGTCACCGCACAAGTCTAGGAAGCCGGCTCGGTGCACCTGAAAGCGCCCGAGCCGGCCGGCCCGGTCGAAAGCTGATCAGGGGGCGATCAAGGAATTGTCAGCACCTCACCGGGGTGAATCAGGTCCGGGTTGGAAATACCGCTGGCGTCGGCGATCACCTGGTATTTGCTGCCATCGCCGTAGAAGCGCTCCGCGATCGCCCACAGCGTGTCACCGGGTTCGACGGTGTAGCTGCGACCTGCCGGTGGGGGCACCTCTTCCCGTGCACCGTCCGATTCGGCGGCGTCATGCGCCGGTTCGGGTGCCGGCGCTGGCTCTTCGGGAGCGCTCGTCACTTCGGGCGCCGGAGCTTCAGCCTCCGGCGGCGGCGGCGCATCGGTCTCGGTCTTCGTCGACCAGGCCGCCCCGTCGGCGGCGTAGAGCACCAAGTTGCGGTCGTCCTGGATGACCAGCCTGACGTTTTTCTTGCCCTTGGTGTTAGTGGCCCAGACAGGCTTGTCCGCGGTGTAGAGCACGAAGTTGCCGTCGTGCTGAACCTCGGCGCGTACGACGTCTTGGCCGTTGGTTCCGGTGGCCCAGATGGCCTTGCCGCGCACCGCGAGCACCAAGTTGCCGTCGTCCTGCAACGTCACCACGTAGGCCCCGTTGTTCGACGTGAGCGACTCCCCTCTAATCAGCTTGTGTCCTTCGTTGAGTGTGTCTCCCACGGCCTCTTCCTCTCGTCGTTGCAGTCCGGCCGGCTGCCGACCGGGCATCGTCGCGTGTGCACGAACAACAAAAAGTTTAATGAGCTGCGGTGCTGCCGGGGCGCCTTCTGCTCAGCCCAATCAAGACAACGCGGAGAACTGGCGGTGAACACCGGCGATCGGGGAGCCGCGAAATATGTTGAGCTGTTTGATTACTTCTTACCGCCGAACAGACCGCCGAGGATATCGCCCGCTTTGCTGCCCAACGCCTTGCCCAGGACGCCGCCCAGCGACTTGTTGCCGCCGGACATGCCACTGAGAATGCTGCCCAGCACGTCGTCGAGTGCGCCGCCGGATGCCGTGTCCTGTTTGGGGCCGGCTTGGGGCGACGGCGATTTCTTCTGGCTCAACTGCTTACCGATGTAGGCCAGCACGATGGGCGTCAGAATCGGCAGGAGCTTTTCGAACAGTTCGCTGTTGCCGGCCTCGCCGCCCGCCAGCGCGGCGGCCACCTGGCTGCTGTCGTTGCCGCCGAAGAGTTTCGCGACCGCCTGATCTCCCTCGGCGTGGTCCACATCGGCGACACCGCCGCCGGCGTCGAGCAGACCGCGAGCCGCATGATCGCCGGCCGCCGACTCGATCGCCGACGCGTGGCTGGGATCCTGGGCTCTCTGCTGAAGGCCCCCTACCAGCACCGGCACCAGCTTCTGCACCGCGCTGTTCACCGCACCTTCGTCGACGCCGAGCCTGCCGGCGATGTCCCGCGTGGGGATCTGGGCGAAGAGATCATCGAGGCCGGCCATAGCGCGTCCACCTTCGGTGTCAACTGGCTGGGAACAGGTCGCGCATCAAGTTGAGATGTTCACGACATTAGCTCAAAGCGGCGCAACTGCCAGCAGTTCGGCACCGGCTGTTCAGCTCAAGCGGGCGGTCTGCAACGTCACTTCCGCGCCGGGGAGCCGGGCCAGCAGGGCATCGCCCATCGCGCTCGCCGGTGTCAGCACGCCCCGCAGATCCGACAGCTTGTCCCGGTCGAGCGCGAGGGCCAAGCCGCTCTCTCCCAACAACACCGCGGTCGCTTTGTAGCCGGGGTCGCCCTGCTGCGCGAAGGTCGTAACGTAGCGGCTGCCGGTCGTTGTCGTGGTGTAGGTCTCGGCCTTGTAGTGGCCGCGCTCGCGCCGCGCGGCGCTGGGCCCGGTGCCGGGTTTGGGCACGACGCGCTCGACAAGACGCCGGGGCAGGAACCGGAAGTAGCGGCTGCCCAAGGCGAAAACGGCGTTGCCGACGCCGGTGAACAACGCCGACCCGACCGGCGCGATCGGCGACGAACCTACGCTCATGGTTTCGGCATAGCGGAACTGTCGACCGTAAGCCCAATCCAGTAATGCGTTGCTGCGACGGACAACTCGGGTGTTGTAGGGCGCCATCGGGAAGCCGGCTGTCCAGATTCCGTCGAGCTCGGGTGCGATGTCGCGGCCGCGTCGCCGTTGCAGATCTGGCTGCGGACCGAGGTCGGGCTCTGCGCCCCGGTCGCTCGTCAACGTGTAAGGGTCGGCGGCCTGCCGGCGCAGGTCGGCGTCACGGGAGGAGATGTCGAACAGCTCCAGCATCGACCCGACGGTGCCGCCGGATACCCCACCGGAGAAGCTGCGCACGACGAAGTCGGTGTCGCCGAGCTGGCCGGCCCCATCTTCGGTGACCTTGCGGTACAACGCGTAGACGCTCAAATCCGAGGGAATGGAATCGAATCCGCAGGCATGTACGATGCGGGCCCCGGTGTCGATGGCCTGCTTGTGGTACTGGTCGATGGTGTTGCGCACGAACACCGCCTCGCCGGTCAGATCGGCGTAATCGGTTCCGGCCGCGGCGCACGCAGCGACCAGCGGCATGCCGTACTTCAGGTAGGGCCCGACGGTGGTGATGACCACCTGCGCCTGGGCGGCCATCGCCTCCAGCGTTGACGGCGACGAGGCGTCAGCTTCCAGAAGAGGCCAGGACTGCGCCGACTCCCCCAGCGTGTCGCGGACGGCGAGTAGTCGTTCTCTCGACCGGCCGGCCAGCGCCACCCGGGCGTCGCCGCCGGATCGGGCCAGATACTCAGCGGTCAGCTTTCCCACGAAGCCGGTCGCCCCGTAGACGACGATGTCGTATTCGCGCGTTGTGCTCACCGCCGCGACGGTACTCCCAGGATTTCGGGCAGCTCCGCCGCCTCACCCAGCACATGCTCGGCCAGGAACCCGATCACCACCTCGTACCACAGCTTGGTGTGCTGCGGCGCGACCACCCAGTGGTGCTCGGACGGGAAGTACAGGAAGCGGTGTGGACTCTCGCCGTGTTCGTCGGCGGCCAGGCCCGACGCCGAAAGCAGTTCGAACCAGAGCCGCAAGCCTTCTCCGATCGGCACCCGGTAGTCCTTATCGCCGTGAATCACCAGCATCGGTGTGTTGATCTGGTCGACGAACCGGTGTGGTGAGTACGCGGCGACCATCTCCGGCGTCAACTCGCGCCGCCAGTAGTACGACAGGTCAGTGGTGGGCACGAACTGGTCCAGCGCCCACAGGCTGGCGTGCGTGACGATGGCTGAGAAGCGGTCGGTCTGACCGGCCACCCAGTTGGCCAGGTAGCCGCCGAACGAGCCGCCCATCGCCGCGGTCCGGGTCGCGTCGATGCGGGGATGCACGCACGCCGCGTCAGTGGCGGCCATCAGATCGTCGAACGGAGGGCCGCCCCAGGCACCCCAGCCGCGCTGGATGAACTCCTGACCGTAGCCGGTGGACAGGGCCGGGTCCGGCAACAGCACCGCGTACCCGCGGGCGGCCAGCAGCCACGGGTTCCACCGCCAAGACCAGCTGTTCCAACTGCCCAGCGGCCCACCGTGGATCCACAACACCAGTGGGGCGGGCCGCGAAGCGTCGGGCAGCACCAGCCAGGAGCGCACCGTCGTCCCGTCGGCCGCGGTGGCCGAGAAGTCCTGCACGGTGCCGGGCACCGCGGACAGCTCGGTGCAGGGCAGCACGGTGACGATGCCGTCCGGGTCGATGCGGACCGGATGCGGCGGTGCGCCATAAGAGCTGCGCAGCGCGTACAGCACGCCGCCGGCAGCGGTGACCACGTCGGTGTAGGCGAAGTCATCGTCGGTGAGCTGGTTGACGGTCGAGGTGGCGACATCGACGACGAAGACCGGGGTTCGGCCGGCTTGGTCGGCGGTGACAACCAGCGCGGAGCCGTCGCTGGACCAGGTGACCGACGCCGGCCAGCGGTCCCAGCATCCGGCGAGCAACGTCGGCTGATCACCGAAGCGCTGATAGTGCAGCGTCCGTCGCGGCGCGCGGTCGGGCGCCGCGACGGACTCGCGGGTGAAAGCGACCGCCGACCCGTCCGGGGAGATCGACGGATTCTCTAGGTCGGCGTCCGGATCGTCGGCGATGATGCTGCGCTCACCGGACCCCAGTTCGACGCGCAACAGCACCGAACGTTGCACGGGTCCGGGGCCAGCGACCGGCCAGGTGGTCACCAGAAACCGCCCGTCCGCGCTGAAGTCGAAAGCTGCGTCGCGCAACGCCCGGCCGGGCTGTGGGGTCAGATCGCGGGGACCGTCCGCGTTCAGCAGGTGCGGCTCGTCCGCGCCGAGGTCCTTGTCCCAGTAACGAACGGGGTAGCCCGAGTGCAGGATGGCGTTGACCTGGTTGGACTTGCGCAGCTCTCGCAGCCGTCGGTCGTGGTCGATGTCGCGGGCCGACGAGAGCAGCGGCGCGACCACCACAGTCACCTCGGCGGCGCGGGCCGTGCGTACCGCACTGACACCGCCCGGCATGGTCAGCATCTCGATCGCCTCGCCGCCGGCCGCCGGTAGCCGCCATAACGAGGTGGGCGACTTGTCGGTGTCACCGCCGACCGCATCGGCTGCGGGCCGGGAGGACACGAACAACAGGTCACCGTCGACGGTGAACGCTGGTGAGGACTCACCGCGGGCACCGCGAGTAAGCCGGCGGGCCGGGTCGCGGCCGGCCGGGTCGAGCTCCCAGACCGCGCTGACGTATCCGGTGCGTTTCTCGTTGAGTTCAGCGATGGAGGTGACCACCCGGGAGCCGTCGGCGGACACCGCCAGGCCCGCGACGCGAGGCAGGGCGAGGTAGTCGTCAAGGCTGTCGAATGGGGTTGCAGTCATACGTCTTGGTAGCACTTGGCCTGCTCCGGCCGGTGGCTGAGACGACTGACGGCGGTGCCGGGTCGATTCCCCGGACACCGCCGTCAGCGTCAACCTCGTGGTTAGCCGCGCCTGCCACACACCGGCCAGGCACCGATGCCCTGGGTGTGCAACACGTTCTCGGCTACCCGGATCTGCTCTTCACGGCTGGCGCCATTGGCAGAACCCGAGCCTCCGTTGGCCCGCCAGGTGCTCGGGGTGAACTGCAGTCCACCGGAGAAGCCGTTGCCGGTGCTGATCCCCCAGTTTCCACTGGACTCGCACTGCGCGATCGCGTCCCAGTTCACGCTGTACACCTTCGGGGCCGGCCGCGGCGGCGCCTCGACCGGCGCTTCGGCCGGGGCAGCGTCGGCGGCCGGGGCAGCGTCGGGGGGTGGCGGAGCGTCGTCCGGTACGTCGGCCGGTGGCGCATCGGCCGGCGGGGGAACCTCGTCGGGCGCATCCCCCGGCACGGCGTCGGCCGGTGGAGCGGGGTTGAACTCCGCGTCATCCGCGGGCGGAGCCGCATCCAGCGCGGGTGCGTCGAGCCCCGCGTCGTCAGCGGGCGGAGCTGCGACCGGTGCACTCGCGTCGAGCTCGACATCGTCTGCGTGGGCAATGCCGGTCGGCAGGACGATCGGGACCGTAGCGAAAACTCCGGCGACAGCAGCCGCCGTCAGCATCTTGCGGACGTTCTTCAATCTCGTTCCTTTCGTGCTGCGCGCGCCGAAGCACCCCACGGGTGTGAGATGAACGCCTGTGTCAGGCGCATGCGCTTCAGACGTGCCGTCTCGTTCAGGCACGACAGCGGAGGCTCTTGCCTAACCGGGCTAATGCCCGTGGCCGCCAGACGGCGGTCGCCGCTCGCAGCCCCCGCTCGCACGCAATTTCCGTGAATTCGATTTTCTTTGCCCGATTTGGGGCCGAAAGGGACCGTACGAGAACTCAAACCATCCGTCATGTCGAGACGAATTGCTGGCGCCGGTCGGCGATGCCCTTGTGCCATCGGCTTGATCAAATGACGTCGCTGGTCAGCCGTGTCTTTCTGTTCAGATAAATGCCACGCTTAGCATTCATTTGCCGTGAGCCAAATCACGGTGAAATTGTGAGCTGCCACACAACTATTAGCTGCAACTCCGCAGCGCCCGACGCCCGGTCGCTGCACATGACCTGTGCCGCACGGCGTTCAGCGATTCCGCGACTGCCAGCACAAGTGGCTAATGCGCCTCTGAGTGCTTGCTACACCGTTCCTGAGTGGTTTCTGGCAAGAAAAAACGGGCGTGGATCACAGTTTGCTGAGTGGAATGAACCCGCATCGGGAGCGAAGTCCGAAAGTTTCGAAATCAAGTAAATAAGCAAAAAAGCAGGTCGCGCCGTGGTAATTCTCAGAGCAGTTGGGGCGAAGCAGAACAGTGGATTGTGTCCGCCTTAGAGCGACAACCTATTAAAAGTCGCTCAACGACGGGCAGGAAGACAACCAGCCCGGACCGGATACTCCTGGCACGGATGTCCAAGACCGCTTACGCAGGCCGGTAAGACCGCGTACGCAGGCCGGTTAGCGCCCGGCTGCGGCCAGCGATTGCAGATCCGCTGCAGAGTTCACATTCGCCAGAGAGTGGCCGTCGGTCACGACGAGACGCTGCGCGTCGACGGTGTCGACCAGAGCGCGCATCGCGCGTTGCCCTGCGGCCAACAGCACATCGACGTGCTGTGCCAGCGACGTTCGATACACCGCAGCCAGGTAGTGATCCCGGCCGTCCCAGGGCAATACCACGTCGGCGTCGACCTGCTCGGCCAGCGCCCACAGCTCGTCGATCAGCCCGGCGTCGAGAAACGGCATGTCGACGGCGCTGACGAAAGCGCGTGTCGCCCCAGACTCGGCGGCTGCGCGCAGGCCTTGTCCGGTCGCTAACAGCGGACCTGCGCCGCGGGTGCCGTCGCGCAGGATCTGTGCCTGCAGAGTGGGCAACCGTTGACCCTGTGCTGCCATGACGAACACCGGCTGGCATTGCTGGCTGACCACGCCGACCACGTGTTCGACCAGCGTCGGAGCGCCACCGTTGTGCTCTAACGTAGGCGCTTTTCCGACGCGCGACTGGCTGGCGGGTTGGGGCACCGGCAGCGTGGCCTTGTCCCGTCCCATGCGCCGTGACTCGCCGCCGGCCAGCACGATTCCTGCCAGCCGCGCCGGCTTCGCTGCGGCCACGTCAGGTAACAGTCCAGGTGTCGCGGCCCCGCAACATCGACTGCAGCGCAACGCGGTCCGACGGCGTTGCCGTCCTCGCCGCGGCGACCTGGTTGCGCGCCGCGTCATCATAGGTGGGCCGGCTTACCTGACGGAACACGCCCATCACGGTGTGTTCGAGATTCTGGTCGGACAACCGCGAGAGCGCGAAAGCGTACGCCGGGTCTTCGGCGTGCGCGTTGTGCACGACGATGTCGCTGACGCGAACGTCGGCGGTCTTGGCGACTTCAAGGCTGAAGCCGGAGCGAACCACGCAATACTCGCCGTTGGCGCCGAACATGATCGGCTCGCCGTGGTGAACGTTGATCACCCGCTCCTCGGCACCCTCTTTGCGCAAAGCGTCGAAGGAGCCGTCGTTGAAGATCGGGCAGTCCTGCAAAATCTCGACCAGCGCGGCCCCGCGGTGCGCGGCCGCGGCGCGCAGTACTTCGGAAAGCCCTTTGCGATCGGAGTCCAGCGCCCGGCCGACAAAGCTGGCTTCGGCGCCCAGAGCTATCGAGACCGGGTTGAACGGCTGGTCCAGCGAACCCATCGGGGTGGACTTGGTGATTTTCCCGACTTCCGATGTCGGTGAGTACTGACCTTTCGTCAGGCCGTAGATCCGGTTGTTGAACAGCAGAATGGTCAGGTTGACGTTGCGCCGCAGGGCGTGGATCAGGTGATTGCCGCCGATGGACAGCGCGTCACCGTCGCCGGTGACCACCCACACCGAGAGGTCCTCGCGGGCCAGCGCCAGACCGGTCGCGATGGCCGGTGCGCGACCGTGAATGGAGTGCAGGCCGTAAGTCTCCAGGTAGTAAGGGAAACGACTGGAGCAGCCGATGCCGCTGACGAAGACGATGTTCTCGCGGCGCAATCCCAGCTCGGGCAGGAAGTTGCGAATGGTGTTGAGAATGACGTAGTCACCGCAACCGGGGCACCAACGCACCTCCTGGTCGCTGGTGAAGTCTTTGGCCTTCTGCGGTTGGTCGGTGGTGGGGACGCCCAGGTTCTTGGACAGCACGTCGGTCACCCCGAGGTCTGTTCCGATCAGGCTGGTCATATGGCGCCGCTCCTTCTCATCGCTTCGCTCTGCATCCTCGCCGGCGTCATACGTTCGTTCCCGCTCCCACCGTGGCCGCCGCCAATCTTGCCACCATCGTTTTGTCTTCCTCGATCTCGGCCAGCGTGCCGCCCAGTGCGGCGCGGATAACGCGACCCACCTCATCGGCCAGGAACGCAACACCCTGAACCTTGGTGACCGATTGCACGTCGACCAAATACTTACCGCGCAACAGCAGCGCCAGCTGGCCCAGGTTCATCTCCGGCGCCACCACCTGCGGGTAGCGGCGAAGCACCTCACCTAGGTTGGCCGGGAATGGTCGAAGGTACCGCAGATGAGCGTGCGCAACCTTGAGACCGCTGCGTCTCGCCCGCCGGCATGCTTCTCCGATTGGGCCATAGGAGCTGCCCCAGCCGATCAGCAACAGTTCGGCGTCGCCAGTCGGGTCGTCGACTTCCAGATCGGGAACGGAGATCCCGTCGACCTTGGCTTGGCGCAACCGCACCATCAGGTCGTGGTTGGCCGGCTCGTAGGAGATGTTGCCGGAACCGTTGGCCGACTCCAGACCGCCGATGCGGTGCTCGAGACCCGGAGTCCCGGGAACGGCGAACTGGCGGGCCAACGTCTCCGGGTCGCGGGCGTAGGGCTGAAACGGCTCGTCGGGCCTGGCGAACACGTGGTTGATGGGCTCGATGCTGTCGACATCCGGAATGCGCCACGGCTCGGAACCGTTGGCGATCGCGCCGTCGGACAGCAGGATCACCGGCGTGTGATAGGTCACGGCGATGCGCACCGCCTCCACGGCGGTATCGAAGCAGTCCGAAGGGGAGCGCGGTGCCAGCACAGCGACGGGCGATTCGCCGTTGCGGCCGTAAAGAGCCTGCAGCAGATCGGCCTGCTCAGTCTTGGTGGGCAAACCGGTGGACGGTCCGCCGCGCTGTACGTCGATGACCAGCAGCGGCAGTTCGGTCATCACGGCCAGACCGAGCGCCTCAGACTTCAGCGACAGGCCGGGGCCCGAGGTGCTTGTGACGCCGAGGGCTCCACCGTAGGAGGCGCCCAGCGCCGCGCCGATACCGGCGATCTCGTCTTCGGCCTGGAAGGTGACGACGTTGAAATTCTTGTGTTTGCTCAGCTCGTGCAGGATGTCGGAGGCCGGGGTGATCGGATAGCTGCCCAGCACCACCTGGATGCCGGCCACCTGGCCGGCCGCGACGATGCCGTAAGCCAGCGCGGTGTTGCCGGAGATCTGCCGGTATTCGCCGGGAGCCAGTTTTGCCGGCGACACCTCGTAGGTGGTGCCGAAGGCCTCGGTGGTCTCGCCGTAGTTCCAGCCCGCCTTGAGAGCCAACACGTTCGCCTCGGCGATATCGGGCTTGCGGAGGAACTTCTCCCGGATGAAGGTTTCGCTGGTTTCGATCGGCCGGCCGTACATCCAGGACAGCAGTCCCAGCGCGAACATGTTCTTGGCGCGCTGACCGTCTTTCTTCGAGGCGCCGATCTCTTCGACAGCGGCCAACGTCAGCGTCGTCATGGCGATGGCGTGCACCGCGTATTCGGACAGCTCGCCGCTTTCCAGCGGATTCTGCTGGTAGCCGACCTTGGCGAGGTTGCGCTTGGTGAACTCGTCGGAGTTCGCGATCACCATTCCGCCCCGTGGCAGTTCGTCGATGTTGGCTTTCAGCGCAGCTGGATTCATCGCCACCAGCACGTCGGGGCGGTCGCCCGCGGTCAAGATGTCGTAGTCGGCGATCTGAATCTGAAACGACGACACACCGGGCAAAGTGCCTGCGGGAGCGCGGATTTCGGCCGGGTAGTTCGGTTGGGTCGCCAGGTCATTGCCGAACAGCGCCGCCTCGGAAGTGAACCGGTCCCCGGTGAGTTGCATGCCGTCGCCGGAGTCACCGGCAAAGCGGATGACGACCCTTTCCAGCTGTTCGCGCGAAATCGTCGCCGCATCGGACAGATGGGATTTCGGCTCGGCTGCGTTGCCGTTGGACCCCACGTGTTCGCCTTCCGTCACCGTTTCCCGCCACGGGCACTCCAACACCGGCACTGCTGCCGTGCGCTGTCACCGTCTGGAGTGGGAGGCCCGTCCAATCTGTATGTCACTGGTAGTACCGATTATTGCACTGTTCTCAGGCAACGGTTGGCGGCAACGCGCGGTATCCCTCAACCGATATGCCGTCATTGGCCCAGCTCAAACGAGGTGCCATTCCCACGGACTCGGCCGAAGTGTGGCGTTCGTCACTTCTTGACGGGCGTGAAATTAAGAAGCGACAGTACGCGTGAGTAACATTTGCTAGCGCCTCGGCGCGGCGACGCCGGTGGCCGGCGGGGATACTGCATCGGGTGCCTCTGATGCTGTGACGTCGCCTCGGGCAGCGGTCTCCGGCATTGCGATCAGGTACAGCAGCAGGCCGGCGCCGGCGATTGCGCCCAGCGACAGGAACGCCGCGTCATAGCCCGCGGTCGACGCTATTTCGCCGGCGACGAAGTTCGACAGCGACGCGCCTACGCCCCAGGCGGCGGTGACGGCGCCCAGGCTCACGTTGAACCGTCCTGTTCCGTGCGTGAGGTCTTGAACCACCAGTGGGAACAGCGCTCCGAAGATTCCGGCTGCCACCCCGTCGAGCAGCTGGACACCGATCAGCCAACCGGGATTGTCTGAGAAGGTGTAAAGGAGGCCGCGCGCAGTCAGCACAGCGAACGCAACCAGGAAGATCGGCTTACGCCCCCACGTGTCGGCCTTGGCGCCGGCCAGGGTAGGCCACCGGCACCATGACGACCTGCGCGCCTGCGATGCATGCCGCCATCATGGAGGTGCCGACGGCTTTGTTGTGCCGCGCCAGCACCTGACCCACCAAGGGCAGCATGGCCGCGTTGGCGAAGTGAAACGCCACCATCGACGCGGTGAAGATCAGCAGCCGAGGGTTGCGCAGCAGCACGGTGAGCGCGGAGGGTCGGTGACGGTCTTGTCCGCAGACGTGGTCTAAGCCTCTGGCCACGTCGTCGTCGATGGCGTCGCGCGGAATTCGCAAGGTCGCCGCGACGCTGAGCGCCGCCATGACCGCCAGCACCCAGAACACGACCACCGGGCCGAAAAAGTAGCCCAGTCCTCCAGTGATGACCGCCGCCGACGCGTTGCCGGCGTGGTTGAACGACTCGTTGCGCCCGATCCGTCTCGCGAAGCGACGGGAACCGACTACCCCGAGGGTGATCGCCGCCAGGGCGGGCGCGAACACCGACGCGGCCATGCCGGTGACGATTTGCAACGCGGTGATGGTGGCGAACCGGGGCAACAGCGGCATTGCCAGCGTTCCGGCGGTAACCAGCGCGGCGCCCGCAACGACCAGCGCCCGTTTGGCCGTCGTGCGATCCACCAGAGCGCCGAACGGCGTCTGCGCCGCGATCGCGGCGATGCCGCCGACTGCCATCACGAAACCGATGGAAGCTTGATCCCAGTGCTGCGTCACCAGCAGGTAGATGGACAGATACGGTCCGAGTCCGTCCCTGACGTCGGCCAGTGAGAAGTTCAGCAGGTCCAGCGCGTGCACGGACCGGCGAGCAACGACGTCGGGCGCCGGGGCCGCCCGCATCGTCGCAGGCTGGGCATCATCGCCCGGCTCCTCCTCGGGCGCCGGGGCCGCCCGCATCGTCGCCGGCTGGGCATCATCGCCCGGCTCCTCCTCGGGCGCCGGGGCCGCCCGCATCGTCGCCGGGCTAGGCGCTCTTGTCGCGACGTTCGGTGCGCGACGGCTTGCGCGGAACGATCGTCGGCAAGACGTTGTCTTGGACGGTTTCCTTGGTCACCACGACCTTGGCTACGTCGTCGCGGCTGGGGATGTCGTACATCACCGGCAGCAGCACTTCTTCCATGATCGCGCGCAACCCGCGGGCACCGGTGCCGCGGTGGATCGCCTGCTCGGCGATGGCCTCCAACGCGTCCTGGGTGAACTCGAGCTCGACGCCGTCCATTTCGAAGAGGCGGGTGTACTGCTTGACCAAGGCGTTCTTCGGCTGGGACAGGATCTTGACGAGCGACTCCATGTCCAGGTTCGTCACCGAGGCAACCACCGGCAACCGGCCGATGAACTCGGGGATCAACCCGTACTTGATCAGGTCTTCGGGCATCACTTCGGCGAAGTGGTCGGTGGTGTCGATCTCGGCCTTGGAGCGCACCTCGGCGCCGAAGCCCAAACCACGCTTGCCCACCCGGTCGGAGACGATCTTCTCCAGCCCGGCGAACGCGCCGGCCACGATGAACAGCACGTTGGTGGTGTCGATCTGGATGAACTCCTGATGCGGGTGCTTGCGGCCGCCCTGCGGGGGCACCGACGCCTGGGTGCCTTCCAGAATCTTCAGCAGCGCCTGCTGCACGCCTTCACCGGAGACGTCGCGGGTAATCGACGGGTTCTCGCTCTTGCGGGCGATCTTGTCGACCTCGTCGATGTAGATGATCCCGGTCTCGGCCCGCTTGACGTCGTAGTCGGCGGCTTGAATCAGTTTGAGGAGAATGTTTTCCACGTCCTCACCGACGTAACCGGCCTCGGTCAGTGCGGTGGCGTCGGCGATCGCGAACGGCACGTTGAGCATCTTGGCCAACGTCTGGGCCAGGTAGGTCTTGCCGCAGCCGGTCGGCCCCAACATCAAGATGTTGGATTTCGTCAGCTCGACGGGTTCTGCGGACCGGGAGTCGCGACCCTTCTCACCGGCCTGGATGCGCTTGTAGTGGTTGTAGACAGCGACGGCCAGCGTCCGCTTGGCGGTGTCCTGGCCGATGACGTAGCCCTCCAGGAAATCCCGGATCTCCGTCGGTTTGGGCAGCTCGTCGAGTTTGACGTCGTCGGCGTCAGCCAGTTCCTCTTCGATGATCTCGTTGCACAAGTCGATGCATTCATCGCAGATGTACACGCCGGGGCCCGCAATGAGCTTTTTGACCTGTTTCTGACTTTTCCCGCAGAACGAGCACTTAAGCAGGTCACCGCCGTCTCCGATGCGCGCCATGGTGTCGAGAGCCTACTTCCTGTGTCGCCGTCTCTGGTGGTGTGCCATACGTATTTTCCGACGCTACCCGCTCGTTCGGGCACAACGCGACCGATAAGCCCGAATAGCGTCGGTGGTATTCATTTCTGTCGCCCAGGCGCCGCTAAACATATCGCCTCACTCGTCCCGTCACTCGCCGGAAACGCTCGACCGTGTCTCTGGCGTGTCGCGCCCGTTACTCGAACGAGAAGCTGTCGGCACCTTTCGGCGAACTGAGCCGCCGCACAAGCCAACCGATTAATCACCCTACAGTGACGAGGTGGAGTACGCCTTCGCTGCTGACACCGTGCTGATCAGCGACGGCGGGTTGGCCACCGAGTTGCAGGCGCGCGGGCACGATCTCTCGGATGCATTGTGGTCGGCCCGGCTGCTGGTGGACGCGCCGCACGAAATCGCCGCGGTGCATGCCGCCTTCTTCGGGGCCGGCGCCCAGATTGCCACCACCGCCAGCTATCAAGCGTCGTTCGACGGATTCAGCTCCTGCGGGCTCAGCCGCGACGACACCGTACGACTGCTGCGCCGCAGCGTCGAGTTGGCGGTGCATGCGCGCGACGACGCCGGGGCGGGCCACGTAGGCGATCGCAACCGCGGCGAAGCCGGGCGCAGCGGGTCGTCCAACCAACAGCGATGGGTGGCCGCGTCGGTCGGATCGTACGGCGCCGCGCTGGCCGACGGCTCGGAATACCGCGGGCATTACGGGCTGACGGTCCGGCAACTGCAGAGCTGGCACGAACCGCGCCTGCAGGTGCTCGCGGAAGCCGGTGCCGACCTGCTGGCGCTGGAAACGATTCCCGACATCGACGAGGCCGAAGCGCTGCTGACGCTGGTGCGCCGCCTCGGCGTGCCGGCGTGGCTGAGCTACACCATCGAGGACGGCCGAACTCGCGCCGGTCAACCGCTGGCTGAGGCGTTCGCGCTGGCCGCCGGGATACCGGAGGTCGTCGCAGTCGGCATCAACTGTTGTGCGCCCGACGAGGTGCTGCCGGCCATCGCGGTCGCCGCGCAAGCAGGTAAGCCCGTGATCGTGTACCCGAACAGCGGTGAACGGTGGGACGACACCCACCGCGAGTGGCGGGGCGCTGCACGGTTTTCCGCTGCGCTGGCCGAGCAGTGGGTAGCGGCCGGAGCGCGTATCGTCGGCGGCTGCTGCCGGGTGCGGCCCGTGCATATCGCCGATGTGGCGCGCATATTGGTGCCGTGTCGTGCCGAGGACGAAGTCACGCCGACAAACGTCGAGTAGACGGCTACCCCGGTTGATTTCGGCGCAACGACGGAAGCGCTCAGACTGGCTGGGCGGAGAGCTTCCGGTACTCCAGAACCGTGTCGATGATCCCGTAGTTCTTGGCTTCTTCGGCAGTCAGGATCTTGTCGCGATCGGTGTCTTTGCGGACGATGTCGGCGGTCTTGCCGGTGTGACGGGCCAGCGTGGTCTCCATCAGCGTGCGCATCCGCTCGATTTCGGCGGCCTGGATCTCCAGGTCGGAGAATTGGCCCTGAATGACGCCGGACAACGACGGTTGGTGGATCAGCACCCGCGCGTTGGGCAGCGCCATCCGCTTGCCCGGTGTCCCCGCCGCCAACAGCACAGCCGCGGCAGAGGCGGCCTGACCCAGACACACCGTCTGAATGTCCGCACGCACGTACTGCATCGTGTCGTAGATCGCCATCAGGGAGGTGAAGCCGCCGCCCGGTGAGTTGATGTACATGGTGATGTCGCGGTCGGGATCCAACGACTCCAGCACCAGCAACTGCGCCATGATGTCGTTGGCCGACGCGTCGTCGACCTGCACCCCGAGGAAGATGATGCGTTCCTCGAAGAGCTTGTTGTACGGGTTGGACTCCTTGACGCCCCAGCTGGAATGCTCGACGAACGACGGCAGAATGTATCGCGCCTGCGGCTGCATATCGGGATTCATGGCTTGACTCCGTTGAGGTGGGCGCGGGTGATGATGTGGTCGACGAAGCCGTACTCCAGGGCCTCTTGGGCCGTGAACCAGCGGTCGCGGTCCGAGTCGGTTTCGATGCGTTCGATCGTCTGCCCGGTGAACTCGGCGTTGAGCCGGAACATCTCTTTCTTGATGACGGCGAACTGCTCAGCCTGGATCGCGATGTCGGCCGCGCTACCGGTCACCCCGCCCAGCGGCTGGTGCATCAGGATGCGGGCGTGCGGCAACGCGTAGCGCTTGCCCTTGGCGCCCGCCGCGAGCAGGAATTCCCCCATTGACGCTGCCATTCCCATCGCGTAGGTGGCGATGTCGCACGGCGCCAGCACCATGGTGTCGTAAACCGCCATCCCCGCGCTGATCGATCCGCCGGGCGAGTTGATGTAAAGGTTGATGTCTTTGGTCGGGTCTTCCGCGGCGAGCAGCAGGATCTGCGCGCACAGCCGGTTGGCGATGTCATCGTCGACCTGTGAACCCAGGAAGATGATGCGCTCAGCGAGCAGCCGCTCGTAGACCGAGTCGACGAGGTTCATACCCTGGGTGGACGAACGCATGTGGGTCTCACCGCTCACAGTGGGATACCTGCTTTCTTTCATTCGCCGCTCCTCCTCATCGCTTCGCTCTGCATCGTCGCCGGCGGCTCATCTACGAGTTCCATTTGCATCGACACTAACCAACCGGCGACTTTCCGCACTCCCGGGAGTGTGGGCGTTCGCTCACAGCGTCAAATGGTGTCGTCCTCGGCGCCCTGTGGCGAAACGACCGCTTCGCTGGGCTCCTCCAGGGTCTCCGCCTGCTCTGACTCCACGATGTCCGCAGGTTCGACGACCTCCGCGGCTTCAATGGCCTCGTCGACAGTTTCGTCATCGGCCTGGTCCACGTCGAGATCAAGGTCCTCGTCGAACCCGTCATCCTCGTCGATATCGGCCTCATCTTCCAGGTCCTGGCCGCCGGAGCCGAAGAACTCGCTGGTGTCGATGACCTCACCGGCGCTGTCGGTGACCGTGGCCGCCTGGACCACCGCGGCGATGGTCATCTGGCGTCGCACATCAGCAAACATGTTCGGCAGCTGGTTGTTCTGCTGCAGGTAAGACAAGAACTGTTGCGGTTCGATGCCGTACTGCCGGGACATCAGCACCAATCGCTCAGTCAGGTCGTTTTGGGTGACCTGGATGTCCAAGTCGTCGGCCAGGGCGTCCATCAGCAGCTGGGTCTTGACGACCTTCTCGGCGGTGCTGCGGGCGTCGGCGTCGAACTCTTCGCGGGAGGAGCCCTGCTGGGCAAGCGTCTCGGCGAATTTCGCCTCGTCGTGATCGAGCCCGTGCAGCGCAGTGTGCAAGGTGCTTTCGACCTGCGCTTGCACGATCGCCTCGGGCAGCGGTACCTCCACCTGCTCCAGCAGCCTGTCGAGCGTGGCGTCGCGGATCTTCTCGGCCTGCTGGGCACGCTTGACTTGGCGGACCTGATCGGCCAGGTTCACCCGTAGCTCGTCGATAGTGTCGAATTCGCTTGCCAATTGCGCGAACTCGTCATCGGGCTCGGGCAGTTCACGTTCTTTCACCGATCCGACGGTGACGGTCACCTGGGCTTCTTCACCGGCGTGCGGTCCGGTCACCAAGGTGGTGGTGAAAACCCGGGACTCCCCTGCGGACAACCCAACGATCGCGTCGTCGAGACCTTTGACGAGCCGTCCGGAGCCAACCTCATGTGACATGCCCGTGGTGGCCGCCTCCGGTACGTCCTCGCCGTTGACTGTGGCGGCCAGGTCGATCGAGACGAGGTCCCCGTTCTGCGCCGGGCGCTCCACACCGGTGAGAGTGCCGAACCGCGCCCGCAGCGACTGCAGTTCGGCGTCGATCTCCTCGTCGCTGATCTCCACCGGCTCGACGGAGACCTGCAGGTCGCTCAGATCGGGCAGCGTGATGTCAGGGCGGACGTCGACCTCAGCGGTGAAGATCAGCTCTTTGCCGTACTCCTTCTTGGTGACCTCGATCTCGGGCTGGCCAAGCGGGCGCACCTCGGACTCGGTGACGGCCTGGCCGTACCGGGCGGGCAGCACCTCGGTGATGACCTGGTCGAGCATCGCTTCCCGACCGATGCGGGCTTCGAGCAGCTTCGCCGGCGCCTTTCCCGGACGGAATCCCGGCAACCGGACCTGTTTGGCCAGCTCCTTATAGGCCCGCTGGAAATCGGGCTCGAGCTCGGTGAACGGCACCTCGACATTGAGGCGCACCCGGGTGGGGCTCAGCTGCTCGACGGTGCTCTTCACGCGTGTGCTCCTAGATGTGTTCTGCTGCGATGGCAGTTCCCGGGTGTGGCGTGCTCTGGTCGGGGTGACAGGATTTGAACCTGCGGCCTTCCGCTCCCAAAGCGGATGCGCTACCAAGCTGCGCTACACCCCGCACTGACCCCGAAATCCTACGGCTCCGCTCCGTCGGCTCTGCGCCTGGCTCTCGGGCAAGGTCACGAGGCGGTGTCATTTGAGTTTGAACTCAGCTGCGACGTACAGTCGCGCTCGAAATACTCGTGCGGGCGTAGCTCAATGGTAGAGCCCTAGTCTTCCAAACTAGCTACGCGGGTTCGATTCCCGTCGCCCGCTCTGGCTGGGGTTTCCGACAGGCCCGACAGGAAGGCGCCCCATGGGCGGTGTCGACATCCACGGCTCGTGTGCACCGCGCTTCGACCGGGTGCGCGACGCGTTCGAGCAGAATTTCGTGCTGCGCAACGAGGTCGGCGCCGCGGTGGCAGTCTGGGTGGACGGCGACTTGGTGGTCAACCTGTGGGGCGGGTCCGCTGACGCAGCCGGCGACCGGCCGTGGCGACAAAGCACCCTGGTCAATGTGCTGTCCGGCAGCAAAGGGTTAACCAGCACGTGCGTGCACCAGCTCGCCGACCGCGGTGAACTGGACCTGGATGCGCCGGTAGCCCGGTATTGGCCCGAGTTCGGACAGGCCGGCAAAGGGGCAATCACCGTCGGCATGGTGTTGAGTCACCGTTCCGGCGTTATCGGTCCGCCGTTCCGGATGAATTGGTGGGACCTGGCCGACTGGGACTACGTCTGCCGGCATCTGGCCGCGGCCAAGCCGTGGTGGCAGCCGGGCGCCGCCCAGGGCTATCAGCTGGCTACGTTCGGCTTCATCTTGGGCGAGGTGTTCCGTCGCATCACCGGCTGCACCATCGGGCAGTATCTGCGCGCCGAGATTGCCGAGCCGATGGGCATCGACGTGCACATCGGTTTGAGAGAAGCCGAACAGCGGCGTTGCGCAGACCCCGTCAACAAACCCCGGCTGCGAGGGATTCTGGGCACCGCACCGTGGGATCCGGTCGCTCTCGATCAGCACCCAAAGGCGGCTATGGCGGTGGCGCTGGGCTTCCTGCCCGACGACGATATGAGCTTCCACGACTTGCGGCGATGGCGAGCGCTCGAGTTTCCCGGTACCAATGCGCACGTTTCAGCGCTGGGCATGGCCACCTTCTACAACGGGCTTGCTGTGGAGAAGTTGCTCAGCCGCCGCCACATGGAGCACATCCGGGTGTCCCAAGGCGGGTACGAGCCTGACCTGGTGCTCGGTCCACGGGTGGCCGATCACGGGTGGGGTTTGGGCTACATGCTCAATCAACGCTGCGTCGCCGGCCCCAATCCGCGCATTTTCGGGCACGGGGGTTTGGGCGGCTCGTTCGCGTTCGTCGACCTGGAGCACCGGATCGGTTATTCGTACGTGATGAATTATTACGACGCGACCAAGGCCAACGCCGACCCCCGCAGCGTCGCCTTAAGCGATCAGGTGTACGCCGCGCTCGGGGTCACCAAAAGCTGAATCCGCAGCAGCGAGGAATCAACCGCCGCCGCCGCCGCCGTCGCTGCCACGCCCGCTGAGGTCGTCGTCAGGCGTTGTGGAGACGTAGCGTCCCCTCGGGGCCTGCTCGACGTTCGGTGCGGGACCGGGATTGGCGCAGCTGACCCCATGGCTGCACGGATCTTGCGAAAACGGTCCAACCTGCGCCTGGGCACTGATCGCGCCACCCACCCACAGCCCCAGACCGGCAGCCAAGGCGGCCGCCGCCACCGACAAGCGCACGGAATTCTTCATGCGCTGAGGGTACGTGCGGCGTCGCAGGTCACACCACAAAAAGGACAACCTTCAGGAGTCCTATTCAGCGGCCCCCGCCGTGGTCGTCGAAGCCCGGTCGGTCGGCAGGTCCGTGGTCATCGTAGCCCGGCCGGTCACCGGGCCCGCGGTCGTCGAAACCGGGTCGGCCGTCGTACCTGCGGTCGTAATCGCCTCGATAGTCGCGGCTGTGGTCCCATCCGTCACGGTCGCGATGGAAGTCATCGTGGCACTCGCCCTCATCCCAGTTGGGGCCCCAGCCCGGGTCGTAATTCTCGCCGGGGCACCAGTGGTAGTCGGGGAAAGGCGCTGGCTGAGCGTTCACGGCAGTTGCGATGCCCAAGCCGGCCAAACCCAAACCCGCGGTCATCGCAAGTGTTGTTGCTGCAGAGCGCACAAACTTTGTCATGGGTTGTGTATATCGGACGCGGTCGAGCCATCCAAATCGACGCACGGCGTGCTCTCGCTAACGAGTCGGTAGCGATCCGAGGATCACGACTGACAGGTGGGACACCAAAACAGGTTTCGGCCCTCCAGCTCAGCAGTGCGAATGAGCGTTCCGCAGATCCGGCAAGGGTCGCCGGCGCGGCGGTACACATAGGTCCGGGGCCGTCGCGGCAAATACGACGGTGAACCGTAATCGTCTTCAGGACGGATCGTGATGATCTTGCCGCGGCGCAGGCCGACCTTCATCAGGGCCACTAAGTCGGTCCACGCAGCGGCGAACTCCGCCTCGCCGACTGCCCGCCCCGGCCGGTACGGGTCGATGCGGTGCCGGAACAGCAATTCGTTGCGGTACACATTGCCGACTCCGGCGATCACCGTCTGGTCCATCAGTAAGGCGCCGATGGGTCGACGCGACGGCGCAATTCGAGCCCAAGCCCGCGCCGGCTCGGCGTCGCGGCGCAGCGGATCAGGCCCTAACCGCGAAATAACGTCACCGATCTCCGCCTCGTCGATCACCTCACAGCGGGTCGGCCCGCGCAGGTCTGTCCCGTACTCGCTGCCCACCATCCGCATCCGCACTTGACCGACCGGGGCCGGAATGTCCTCGTCGACTGGCCGCGACCATTCGGTGAACTTGCCGTACAGGCCGAGGTGCACGTGCACCACCCGACCGCCGTCGTAGTGGTGGAAAAGATGCTTGCCCCACGCGTCGGCGCGACGCAGCACCCTGCCGTCCACCATCACCGCCGATGCACTGAACCGGCCCTGCGGACTGGACACCGACACCGGCGCGCCGGCGTATCGCCGTTGGTGCAACTTGGCCAGCCGATGCAGAGTGTGGCCTTCAGGCATGTCGGGCTATTCGGCGCCCGGCACTGTCGGTGCCTGATGGGTGCGCTCATATTCGTCAAGAATGTCGATACGGCGTTGGTGGCGAGCGGCATCTGACCAGGACGCGGTGAGGAAGGCGTCCACGATGGCCAACGCTTCCTGCACCGTGTGCATGCGCGAACCGATGCCGATCAGTTGCGCGTTGTTGTGCTCGCGCGCGAGGGTGGCGGTCTCCACGCTCCACGCCAGCGCGCAACGCGCGCCGGGCACCTTGTTGGCCGCGATTTGCTCACCGTTGCCCGATCCGCCCAGCACGATGCCCAAGCTGGCCGGGTCGGCGACGGTGCGGGCTGCGGCGGCAATACAGTATGCGGGATAGTCGTCGTCGGCTTCGTAGCTCAACGCACCGCAGTCGACCGGCTCGTGTCCGGTTTCCTTCAGATGCTCGATGATCTGCTGCTTGAGTTCAAAACCGGCGTGGTCGGAGCCCAGGTATACGCGCACGCTGGTCATCCTGCTCTGCCGATTTCGGTTAGTCGAATTGGGGCGGCTCGGTGCGCGTTCGCTTGAGCTCCCAGAAATGCGGATAGGACGCGAACGTGACCGAGGCGTCCCAAAGCTTCCCGGCCTCCTCACCGCGCGGGATCTTCGAGAGCACCGGGCCGAAGAACGCGACGCCGTTGACGTGGATGGTGGGTGTGCCGACGTCCTTGCCGACCGCGTCCATTCCCGCGTGGTGGCTTTTGCGCAGCGCTTCGTCGTAGGCGTCAGTGTGCGCGGCGTCAGCCAACTCGGCCGGCAATCCGGTGTCGGCCAGCGACTGTTTGGTGACGTCCTCGAGGTCTTTGTTGCCCTCGTTGTGGATGCGCGTACCCATCGCGGTGTACAGCGGCGCCAGCACTTCCGCACCGTGCGCCTGCTCGGCGGCGATGGCCACCCGCACCGGGCCGAACGCCTGTGCCATCCGTTCCCGGTACTGCTCTGGTAAGTCGTCGCGATCTTCGTTGAGCACCGCCAAACTCATCACGTGAAAGTTCACCTCGATGTCGCGAACCTTTTCGACCTCCAGAATCCAGCGTGAGGTGACCCACGCCCAGGGACACAGCGGGTCGAACCAGAAATCGGCGGCAGACTTCTCGGACATAGGATCCTCTCCTCGACGGTGGCACAGCCGTCCAGCACAACCCTAGCCGCGGTCGGCGATGTTCCCGCCGGACCGCTGTACCGGCCAAACCTTCACATCCCCGGCCACCGGGCTGGATCTAACGGGCCGATTCCACCGCGGCCCGTTACCCGGCCCGCATCGTCACCGGGCTGGATTTGATCGGCCGATTCCACCTCGGCCCGTTACCCGGCCCGCATCGTCATCGGCCTAGGTTAGACGGGTGGCCCTTCCCAACCTGACCCGTGACCAAGCCGTCGAGCGCGCCGCGCTGGTGACCGTCGACAGCTACCGCATCGCTCTCGACCTGACCGACGGTCACGGCCGCCCGGGTGAACGTGTATTCCGGTCCACCACGACCGTCGAATTCGACGCGCTGGCCGGTGCCGACACAGTCATCGACCTGGCGGCCGACACGGTGCACAGCGCGACCCTCAACGGCGTCGACCTCGACGTCTCCGGCTACGACGAGTCGACCGGCATCGCGCTGACCGGGCTGGCCGAACACAACGTCGTAGTGGTCGACGCAGACTGCCGCTACTCCAACACCGGCGAGGGGCTGCACCGATTCGTCGACCCGGTCGACAGCGGGGTCTACCTGTACTCACAGTTCGAAACCGCCGACGCCAAGCGGATGTTCGCCTGCTTCGACCAACCGGACCTGAAAGCCACCTTCGACATCTCGGTGACCGCACCGGCTGACTGGCAGGTCGTCTCCAACGGCGCCGCCGCCGGTGTCGACCGTGATGTTCATGGCGTGCACAACTTCGCCACCACGCCGCGAATGAGCACGTACCTGGTGGCACTGATCGCCGGGCCGTATGCGCGGTGGGACGACGTCTACACCGACGATGACGGCGACATACCCCTGGGCATCTTCTGCCGCGCCACGCTGGCCGAATTCATGGACGCCGAGCGGCTGTTCACCGAGACCAAGCAGGGATTCGGCTTCTACCACAAGCACTTCGGCGTGCCGTATGCGTTCGGCAAGTACGACCAGCTGTTCGTCCCGGAGTTCAACGCCGGCGCCATGGAGAACGCCGGTGCCGTCACCTTCTTGGAGGACTACGTCTTTCGCAGCAAAGTGACGCGGGCGTCGTATGAGCGACGCGCGGAAACGGTGCTGCACGAGATGGCACACATGTGGTTCGGCGACCTGGTCACCATGAAGTGGTGGGATGACCTGTGGCTGAACGAATCCTTCGCCACCTTCGCCTCCGTGCTGTGCCAGGCCGAGGCGACGGAATACACCCAGGCCTGGACCACGTTCGCCAACGCCGAGAAGTCGTGGGCCTATCGGCAGGATCAGCTGCCGTCGACGCATCCGGTGGCCGCCGACATCCCCGACCTGGCCGCCGTCGAAGTCAACTTCGACGGCATCACCTACGCCAAGGGCGCCAGCGTGCTCAAGCAGCTGGTGGCCTATGTCGGGCTCGAACACTTCCTGGCCGGGCTGCGGGACTACTTCCGCGCGCACTCGTTCGGCAACGCGACATTCAGCGACCTGCTCACCGCGCTGGAGAAGGCGTCCGGCCGCGACCTGTCCGACTGGGGACAACAGTGGCTGAAAACCACCGGACTGAACACCTTGCGGCCCGACTTCGACGTCGACGCCGACGGCCGGTTCACCCGGTTCGCGGTGACGCAGAGCGGGGCCGAGCCGGGCGCCGGCGAGACCCGGGTGCACCGGCTCGCGATCGGGATCTACGACGATGATGGCGACGGCAAGCTGCTGCGCAGCCACCGCGAAGAGCTCGATGTCAGCGGTGACACCACGGAAGTCCCAGCGCTGACGGGTGTTTCGCGTGGGCAACTGGTGCTGGTCAACGACGACGATTTCACCTACTGCTCGCTTCGGTTGGACCCGGAATCGCTGGACACCGCTCTGCAGCGCATCGCCGACATCGCTGAGCCGCTGCCGCGCACGCTGGTGTGGTCAGCGGCCTGGGAGATGACCCGCGCGGCGGAGCTGAAGGCTCGCGACTTCGTGTCCCTGGTGTCACGGGGTGTGGTCGCCGAAACCGAGATCGGTGTGGCGCAGCGGCTGCTGCTGCAGGCGCAGACGGCGTTGGGCTCTTACGCCGAGCCGGGGTGGGCTAAAGCCGAAGGGTGGCCCGCCTTCGCTGACCGGCTGCTGGAGTTGGCCCGCGGCGCCGAGGCCGGTTCGGATCACCAGCTGGCCTTCGTCAATGCGTTGTGCACATCGCTGCTGGCCGACCGGCACACCGAAGTGTTGTCCGCGTTGCTCGAACGCGACCCGGCCGAGTTGGAGCTGCCCGGCCTGACGATCGACACCGACCTGCGCTGGCGCATCGTCACGGCGCTAGCCGCCGCCGGGCTCATTGACGCCGACGGCCCGGCGACGCCGTTCATCGACGCCGAGGTGCAACGCGACCCGACCGCCGCCGGCAAACGTCACGGCGCGCAGGCCGCCGCCGCGCGGCCGCAGCCCGCTGTCAAAGAAGCGGCGTGGACCACGGTCACCGAAGATGATGCACTGGCCAACATCACCGCGCGCTCGATCATCGCCGGCTTCGTCAAGCCGGGCCAGGGCGAGCTCTTGCAGCCGTTCACCGCGCGCTATTTCGCGGCGATACCGGGGGTGTGGCAGCGCCGGTCCAGTGAGGTCGCGCAGACGGTCGTGGTCGGGCTCTACCCGTCGTGGGATATCAGCGACGACGGTATCGCCGCAGCCGACCGATTCCTCGACGACCAAGAGTTACCGCCGGCACTGCGACGGCTGGTGCTCGAGGGGCGCGCCGGGGTGGAGCGGTCGTTGCGGGCGCGCCGGTTCGACGCCGACGCGTGATTCCCTCCGCGAAACAGCTGCCAGGGTCGTGATCTGCGCAGGATCGCAGCCCTGAATGCTGTCTCGGTGTCAGGCAGGTGCGATACCGGAGCTGAGCGTGCGCACCGCGGCGACCAGCCCGTCGATCAGGTTGCCCTGCTGAAACGCCGGCGTGGCGGCAGCCACACCCAGCGGTCCGGCCGATTCGGCGCCGCGTCCGCGAACCTGCGAACCGTAAACCACTTCGATGGCGTGCTGGTTGGGCGAGACCGCGACCAGCACCGCGTTGCCCGGTGTCGGCACCTTCGCCAGCAGTTGTCGGGCTCGCGCGGCGGTGTCGCTGCCCAGATCGCCGATGTAGACCGCGAACCGGGCATCCGATGCCCGTGTGGCGTTGAGCAGGGCGTCGTCGACGCGAACGAGGTCTTTGATCGAGAAGGGATAGTCCACCGAGAGTCGGCCCGGCTGGGTGACTCCGGAAAGGCGTCCGCTGGCCGTGACGGCCCAACCATCGGGCAGCTCGGCAGGTTCGATCGTCGCGATTTCACCACTTGCCACTGGCGCCACCTCCCACGCTGAACTCCGCTGCGCCGTGACCGTGGTCGCCGCGGACATGTTCCTCGGTTGCGGCCCACAGGATCGGCGCATGCGTCCACGGATCGGACAGCTTGTACGTCTCGGGGTGCGGCCCTTTGTGCCGGTAGACCAGCGCTGCCAACAGCAGAGCCAGCAGAGCCGGAACCCCGACAGACAACAGGTGGATCTCCATCGTGCTGTTCACAACGTCGACCGTATCCCACCGGATGCGCGGCAGCGCGCGGAGGCGGGGATGCTCAGGCAGCACCTTCGCCGAGGTAACGCGCCCACGCCGGATCGAGTTCCTTGACCGTCGACAGCAGCCGCCAGTGCTGCCCCTTGGGTGAGGCCGGCACCAGCCGCAACGTCCACCCCAGTTCGGCCAGCAGCCGGTCGCCTTTGCGGTGATTGCAGGTCGAGCAGCAGGCCACGCAGTTCTCCCAGGAGTGGTCACCGCCACGGCTGCGCGGGACCACATGGTCGACGGTGTCGGCCTTGCCTCCGCAGTAGGCGCAGCAGAACCGGTCACGGTGCATCAACGCGGCCCGCGTCATCGGCACCCGCGCCCGGTACGGCACCCGGACGAAAGACCTCAACCGAATCACCGACGGCACCGCGATCGATCTGCTGGCCGAATGCACCACAGGTCCCGTCGGGTCGTCGTGCACCACGTCGGCTTTGCCGCAGATCAGCATGATGATCGCGCGTCGCACCGGCAAGGCGGTCAACGGCTCGTAGGTCGAGTTCAACAGCAGCACCCGCCGACGGTTCCAGATCGAGCCGGTCTCGTGACCGGCGTGGGAATGCGCGTCGACACTATGTAGACCGGCACCGTGCCGGCAGGAACCAGGCAGAGCAGACTCGGCAACGGCCCCACTCAGGCCTGCCGCGGCACCGGAAATACGGTGGCCGCGGCGCTTGTTGCGCTGCGCCATACGTCCTCCGCCACACAGTTCACCATGATTCGCCTTCAATCGCACCCTAAATCATGGTGGGTGAGCTGGTCGCTGCGGTGAACATCGGGTGTTGATTCCACCGCATCGCACACCGCCCGGCGGTCGCGGTTTCGGGGATGGCCCACAATGGAGGGGATGGAACAGCTGCAGCAGACTTTCTACGACGCCGTCGGCGGCGCCCATACCTTCCACACCATCGTGTCCCGCTTTTACGAGCAGGTCGCCGAGGACGAGATCCTGCGGCCGCTCTATCCCGAAGAGGACCTGTCCGGCGCTGAAGAACGGTTGCGGATGTTTCTGGAGCAGTACTGGGGCGGCCCGCGAACCTACTCCGAGCAGCGCGGTCACCCCCGGCTGCGAATGCGGCACGTGCCGTTCCGGATCTCTCCGATCGAACGCGACGCCTGGCTACGCTGCATGCACACCGCCGTGGCGTCCGTCGACTCGCAGACTCTGGACGACGAGCATCGCCGGCAACTACTGGACTATCTGGAGATGGCGGCGCACTCGCTCGTCAACTCCACCTTCTGATGAGCAGCGCGAAACAAGATCCGTGGTGGTCCCGCGCGGTCTTCTACCAGATCTACCCGCGATCCTTCGCCGACAGCGACGGTGACGGTGTCGGCGACCTCGACGGCGTGCTGGCACATCTCGACTACCTGGAGCTGCTCGGTGTCAACGCGATTTGGATTAACCCTGTAACCGTGTCGCCGATGGCTGACCACGGCTACGACGTGGCCGACCCCCGGGACGTGGACCAGTTGTTCGGCGGGCTGGCCGCGCTCGAGCGGCTGATCACCGCGGCACACGACCGCAACATCAAGATCACCATGGACCTGGTGCCCAACCACACCAGCTCTGCGCATCCCTGGTTTCAGGCGGCGCTGGTCGCCGGCCCGGGCAGCGCCGCGCGGGACCGTTACATCTTCCGCGACGGCCGCGGACGAGGCGGGCACAAGCCGCCGAACAATTGGCAGTCCGTGTTCGGCGGGCCGGCCTGGACCCGGGTCGTCGAACCGGACGGCAAGCCCGGCCAGTGGTATCTACATCTGTTCGACGCCGAGCAGCCCGACCTGAATTGGGACAACCGCGAGGTGTTCGACGACTTCGAAAAGACACTGCGGTTCTGGTTGGAGCGCGGAGTCGACGGTTTCCGCATCGACGTCGCGCACGGCATGGCCAAGCCACCGGGCCTTCCCGACACCAAGGTCACCACGCGCCCACGGCTGCTCAACGACAGCGATCCCCGGTTCAATCACCCAGGCGTGCACGCGATTCACCGCGACATCCGCACCGTCATGGACGACTATCCGCACGCGCTGACCATCGGGGAAGTATGGGTCTTCGACAACGCGCAGTGGGCGGAATACCTGCGCCCCGACGAGCTGCATCTGGGATTCAACTTCCGCCTGGTGCGCGCCAAGTTCGATATCGACAGCGTTCGGGACGCGATCGAGAACTCGTTGGCCGCGGCGGCGATCGCGAACGCGAACCCCACTTGGACGCTGGAAAACCACGACGTCGAACGGAAGGTCACCCAGTACGGCGGCGGCAACGTCGGGCTGGCCCGGGCGCGGGCGATGGCGATGGTGATGCTCGCCCTGCCGGGCGCGGTGTTTCTCTACAACGGGCAGGAGCTGGGGCTGCCCAACGTCGAATTGCCCGACGAAGCGCTGCAAGATCCGACGTGGGAACGCTCCGGGCACACCGACCGCGGCCGGGACGGCTGCCGCATCCCGATGCCGTGGCGCGGTGAGACTCCCCCGTTCGGGTTCTCCGAATCGCCCGATACGTGGTTGCCCATTCCTCCGGAGTGGGCAGCCCTGACGGTGGAGAAGCAACGAAGCGACACCGACTCGACGCTGGCATTTTTCCGACGTGCGCTCGAGTTACGCCGCACCCGAGCTGAAGTCGACGGAGCCCGTGTCGAGTGGCTGACCGCACCGGATGAAGCGTTGGTGTTCCAGCGCGGCGACGGCGGCTTGGTGTGCGCGCTGAACGCCGGTGACCAGCCGTTGCCGCTCCCAGACGGGGAAGTCATCTTGTCCAGTGCGCCGCTCACCGACGGTGCGCTGCCGCCCAACGCGGCGGCCTGGCTGGTCTGATCAGGTCACCGGCCGAAGCTCAAAGGCAGGACGGGCTGGCGCCGTCGGCCGCCCCGTGGCCGGACGCGGCAAGGAGCCGCTTGAGTTCGCGCCGCTCGTCGACGGCGAGGTCGGTCAAGATCCGTTCCTCGGCGATCCGCACCGCCGCCTCGGCTCGCTTGAGCAGCGACCGACCCTTACTGGTGAGCTCAGCGGGCAACGCGCGCCCGGATGACACCGACGCCGGTCGTGCCACCACACCGCTGTCCTGCAATCCGCGCAGCACCATATTCATCGCCTGCGGCGACACATTGGTGTCGCGGGCCAGCTCGGCGCTGGACCGACCCGGTGACATCGACAGGATCCGCAGGCACACAAACTCCGGCAGACCCAAGCCCAGCGGCCGCAGCTCGGCATTGACTTGCGGCCGCAGCGCGGCCATCACCCGGTACAGCAGGTAACCCAGCGGCTGGTCGCCATCTGTTGTCATATCAACCATGTTGACATATGTCGGGATTGTTTGATCACCCGACCGTGATGGATAGCTGCATGGACTCCGGCCGAGCACCGCAGTACCGCATATTGCCCTGCCTCAGCGGAGCGAATAGCGGGCCGATCAGCGCAGGCTCAGGTGGCTTTTTAAGTGTCGCTGGCCTATAGATGTGGTCCATGGCACCTTACGCATGGACCGTGATCGGAGCCGGGCCCGCAGGAATAGCTGCGGTGGGCCGGTTGATCGATCACGGCGTAGCGCCCGAGAGGATCGCCTGGATTGATCCTGAGTTCGCCGCCGGAGATATCGGGGCTAAGTGGCGGCCGGTGTCGAGCAATACACATCTCGAGCTTTTTCTGGATTACTTCAACGGTTCTGACGCTTTCCGATTCTCCGAGGCGCCTCCCCTGCCGTTACTGGAAATCGGCTTGCACGAGACGTGCGCACTGGCGTTAGTGGCCGAACCCCTGCAATGGATCACCGGTCACCTCGGTGACCGGGTGAACGTGTATCGAACGACAGCGACGGCCCTGTCCTTGACGGGGCGTCGGTGGGTGATCGAGACGGCCGAACAGCAGTTGGCGTCGCAAAACGTCATTCTGGCAGTGGGAGCGGTTCCGAAGAAGCTCGATTATCCCGGACTGAAAGAAATTTCTGTCGAAGTCGCCCTCGATCCGGTGAAGCTGGCCGACGAACCGCTGAATGGCGCCACCGTAGCGGTGTTCGGTTCGTCGCATTCGACAATGATTGCGCTGCCACATCTTTTGCGTCATCCGGTCGAGAAAGTGATCAACTTCTATCGCAGCCCGCTGCGCTACGCGGTCTACTTCGATGACTGGATTCTGTTCGACGATGTCGGGCTCAAGGGAAAAGCGGCCGAATGGGCGCGACAGAATATCGACGGAGTGTGGCCGGACCGGCTGGAACGATGTCGAATCTCCAGCCCGGACTTCGGTGAAAAACTGGCCGAATGCCAGCGGGTGATCTATACGGTTGGCTTCGAGCGCAGGAAGCTGCCGGAGACCAGACAGTGGGGCGAGTTGGATTACAACTCGCGCAACGGAATCATTGCGCCAGGGCTTTTCGGGGTGGGCATCGCTTTCCCCGACTACGCACCGGATCGCTATGGGTACGGGCAGTACCGGGTGGGGCTGAAGAAATTCATGGATCACCTGCACTCCGTGTTGCCGCTGTGGTTGCGCTACGGAACGTAGGGGCGACAGGGTGCAGGAGAATGAACTCGCGGTGATTTCGCTCTGGGTGTGCTGATGTTGTCGAAGGGAGTCGGTCGCGCCGCGACGGCGCCGACCTCAGGTCAGCGCAGCACCGAGGCCGGGTCGCCGCGACGGCGGTACACCGAACCGAACCGGGCGTCGATACGCAACCAGGCCGGCAGGATTCGGACCCGCACCAGCTCGTCGGCGCTGACGGCCTCAGGTGATTGCGGCAGGAAACCCATTGCGGTCAAAGCGAACACGCAGCGCATGGGAACACCGACACTGGCGTCCCCGGAGATCACCCGAACTACCTCCTGGTCCAGCAAAGACACTGGCGGGCCGTGCGTGCTGCTGTGCTCTTTCGCCAATTGCGCACCGCGCTGCGCCAGAGCAAGCACTGCTGCCGCCGGCACGTCCTCGACGTGCGTGAATCCGGATTCGGGAGGCAGCGCGCCTCGCCACGCCGAATCCATCGGGAACCCGCAGTCGACGTAGCCGGAGTGATCCGCGGCCGGGAGTCCGCGCGCCAGTTCGTCTGCGCCGACGGACAAGTCGCTGGGCCGCACGGTACCGGCGACCACACGGCTGGCGAGCACGTCAAAACTGGTGGCCAGCCAGGCCGTCAGCGATCCGCCCTCCCGGGCGCGCAGCCGGATCACCGCGGCGCCGTCGAGCCGGATCGCCCGGTCGACGAAGGCGGCCAGATCTCTGCGGTGGTCTGCGCCGGGTATCCACAGTCCGCGTTCAGCTACCGCAACCACCGCTGTAGGTACTCCCGGTGATGTGGCGCGAGGCGCTCCAGTCGCTGTTCGTCGATGTGAAATGCGGCCAGCTGCGTTTCGGCGATGACGGCGGGCTTCGAGTTCGGGTCGGCGCTGACCGAGCGCACCTCGTATCCGAGGGTGAAGTCCACTGCTCGCAGGCGTTTCACCCAGATGGTGACTTGCAGTGGCGAATCGATCAGCCGCAGTTGGCCTTTGTAGCTGACTCTCACGTCAGCGATGAGCAGACCGATGGTCGTGATGTCGGCGACGAAGGCGTCTTTGAGGAACGGGACGCGCGCCTCTTCGAGGATGGTCACCATGGTCGCGTGATTGACGTGCTGGTACATGTCGATGTCCGACCAGCGCACTGGAACGGGCGCGACGAATCCCGGGCTCACCCGGACGATCCTCGTCCGCTGGTGCGCGTCATCCGGCGGATCTGGCGGGCGGCGACCGACAATGTCGCCAGGTCCTTTTGGCCACTTTCGTAGATCTCGGTCAGCGTGCGCCTGGCCCGCTCCACCCGTGACGCGCTGGTGTGCTCCCACTCGGCGATCTTCTCTTCACCGCTTTCGTCCGGCTCACCGACAGCGAGGACGTCGAAACACAGCGACCGCAGCGAGGCGTAGATGTCATCACGAATAGCCAACCGCGCCAACGAATGCCAGCGGTCGTCGCGGGGAAGCTCGGACACAGCGGTCAGCAGCCCGTCGGTGCCCAGCCTGTCCATCAACGCGAAGTAGGTGTCGGCGACCTCGGCCGGCTCCCGGTCCTCAATGTCGGCGATGTCGATGATGTCGAGCAAGCTGAACCGGTACAACCCCGCGGCGACGTTGTAGGCCAGATCTTTTGACGCGCCCTGACCGACGAATTCGGCGGCTTCTTTTTCCACGATCGCCTTGTCGTCACCGCGCAGCCACTCCGACATGCGCGGGGTGAGCGCTCCGACCTTCCGCGCGAAGCGGTTGATCTCAGCGCCGACGGCCAGCGGCTGCGGGCGGTAGTTCAGCAGCCACCGGCCGGCCCGGTCGATGAGGCGACGGGTGTCCAGCGTCATGCGGTCGGACAATCCGATCGGCACGTCAGCCGCGCGGATCTGCCGCCAAAGCTCACCGACTCCGAAGATGGCGTCGGTGGCGACGTAGGTGCGAATGGCGTCCACCGGTTTGACGCCGACGTCTTCGGTGACACGGTAGGCATACGTGGTGCCGCCGGTGTCGACCACATCGTTGACCAGCATGGTGGTGACTATTTCGCGGCGTAGTTGGTGCGAGCGGATCTCCTGGCCGAACCGTTCGCGCAGCACGGACGGGAAGTAGTGCGGCAAGCGAGCCGCGAACACCTCCTGCTCCAGCATGTCGGTGGCCAGCAGCTCGTCCTTCAACGCCAGCTTGACGTGTGCCATCAAGGTCGCAAGCTCGGGCGAGGTAAGGCTCAAGCCTGCCTCGATCCGCCGGTTGATCTCCTTGTCCGACGGCAGCGCCTCGAGCTCGCGGTTGAGGCCGCGCGCGGCCACCAGGTACTTGATTTGCATCGCGTGCACCGGCAGCAGACTGCACGCGTTGGCGCGGCTGGTTCCCATCAGGTCGTTCTGGTCGGAGTTGTCGGCGAGCACCAACTCGGCGACCTCGTCGGTCATTGACTCCAGCAGGTCGGTGCGTTCCTCGAGTTTGACCTTGCCGGCGGTGACCAACGAGTCGATGAGGATCTTGATGTTGACCTCATGGTCGGAGCAGTCGACGCCGGCCGAGTTGTCCAACGCGTCGGTGTTGATCCGGCCTCCGCACAAGTCGAACTCGACCCGACCCAGCGATGTCACCCCGAGGTTCCCGCCCTCGGCAATCACCTTGGCCCGGACCTGGTTGGCGTTCACCCGCACAGGGTCGTTGGCGCGGTCACCGACATCGGCGTCGGACTGAGTCTCGGCTTTGATGTAGGTGCCGATGCCGCCGTTGTACAGCAAGTCCACCGGTGCTTTGAGGATCGCGCGGACCAGGTTGGGCGGCGCCAGCTCGTCGACGTCGTCCTCGATGCCCAGCGCCTGGCGGACTTCGGCAGTGATGGGGATCGACTTGTGCTCGCGGCTGTACACCCCGCCGCCGGCGCTGATCAGTGACTTGTCGTAGTCGTCCCAGCTGGAGCGCGTCAGTTTGAACAACCGCTCGCGTTCGGCCCATGACTCCGCGGCATCGGGGTCGGGGTCGAGAAAGATGTGGCGGTGGTCGAAAGCGGCCACCAGCCGAATGTGCTTACTGAGCAACATGCCGTTGCCGAACACGTCACCGCTCATGTCGCCGATGCCGACCACGGTGAAGTCTTGCGTCTGGGTGTCGACGCCCATCTCCCGGAAGTGCCGTTTGACGGCTTCCCAGGTGCCCCGGGCGGTGATGCCCATCGCTTTGTGGTCATAGCCCACCGATCCGCCGGAGGCGAACGCATCGCCGAGCCAGAATCCATAAGACTTAGCGACGTCGTTGGCGATGTCGGAGAACGCGGCCGTGCCCTTGTCGGCGGCGACCACCAGATAGGCGTCGTCGCCGTCGCGCCGCACCACTTCGGCCGCCGCGATGACTTCGCCCGTGTTGTGGTCAACGTTGTCGGTCAGGTCGAGCAAGCCGGAGATGAACAGCTTGTAGCACTCCACGCCTTCACTGCGGACAGCATCCCGGTCTGCCGCGGCGTCTCCCGTCGGGGGCGGCGGTCGCTTCACCACAAACCCGCCCTTGGCACCGACCGGCACGATCACCGCGTTCTTCACCGCTTGAGCCTTGACCAGTCCGAGGATCTCGGTGCGGAAGTCTTCACGGCGGTCCGACCAGCGCAGCCCGCCGCGGGCGACGTGACCGAAGCGCAGGTGTACGCCCTCTACTCGCGGTGAGTAGACGAAGATCTCGAATTTGGGTCGTGGCTCGGGCAGTTCGTCGACCAATTGGGCGTCCAGCTTCAGCGCCACGGCGTTCTGGCTCCTGGCCGACGTGTCGCGCGTGACGAAGAAGTTGGTTCGCAGCGTGGCCTGGATCAACGTCGCGAAGGCCCGCAGCACCCGATCGGTGTCGAGACTGACCAGCGCGTCGATGTCCTCAGTGACCGCTGCCGCCGCCGATTGCGCGTCGCGACCTTTCGGTGAGTCCGACGGGCTGGGATCGAAGAGTGCCTCGAAAAGCGCCACCAGCGACGCCGCCGTGTGTGGATTCTCGCTGAGCACCGATTCAATGTGGGACTGGCTGTACGGAAAACCGGCCTGCCGCAGATACTTTGCGTAACTGCGCAGGACAACCACCTGCTGCCAGGTCAGTCCCGCGCGCAGCACCAGTTCGTTGAACCGGTCGATCTCGACGCGTCCCTGCCAGATCGCGGTGACCGCGTCGGCGAATCGCTTTGCGGTTGCCTCTCGTTCGCCACCAGAGCGTTCCAAGCTGATGGCGTTCTGCGGCGAAATCTTGAACTGGTAGATCCACACCGTCAACCTGTCCGGCCGGGTGACGGTGAATGGTCGCTCCTCGAGCACGACCACACCCATCGACTGCAGCATCGGCAACAATTGGCTCAACGAGGCAGTCCGGCCGCCCAAGTACCAGGTGAGTTGAGCGAGTCCCTCAGCGCCGTGGTAATCGGTCATCAGCAGCTTGACCGAGTCGTCACTCAGCCCTTCGATGACGGCGATGTCGTCGAGCGCGTCACCGGGCGTGACGAATTGTTTGTAGGCCTCGGAAAAAGCGATCGCATAGTGTTCTACGGTGCCCTGGTCGACCGCACCGTCGGTCGCCGCACCGATGAGCCGGTCGGCCCATGTCCGCGCGGCTTCGGTGAGCAGGCTCTGGATGCGGACGCGATTCTCTTCGGAGGTGTCGACGCCGGGCGGACCGGAATCGTTGCCCCCCAGGCGCACCATGAAATGCATTAGCGCCCAAGGTGATTCGGTAACCCGGGCGGTGAACTCCAGGCTTGTTCCGCCGAACTCGCGCACCAAGATGTCTTCGATCTCCAGCCGTACCGCCGTCGTGTAGCGGTCGCGCGGCAGGTACACCAGGCACGACACGAAGTGCTCGAGTGAGTCAGCACGCACGAACAGCAGCGTGCGGCGCCGCGACCCCAGATCGACGACAGCCTCTGCCATGGCGAGCAGCCGCTCTGAGCTCAGCGCGAAAAGCTCAGCGCGCGGGACGGTTTGGATGACGTCGAGCAGCAGTTGACCGGGATGGTTGGGGTCGCGGTCGGCCGCCTCCAGCGCCTCGCGGACGCGGCGGGCGATCACCGGGATCTCAAGCACGTCGGCGTTCATGGCGGCGACAGTGAACAGACCGATGAAGCGGTGCTCGACAGCACCGGCCGCACCGTTCTCACGGACGACGACGATGTACGGGTAGGCACCGTAGCGCAGGTAACTGGGCACCGAAGCCTGCACCAGCGTCAGCAGCTTGTTGTCGTCGGTCAGCTCGCGGCGGGTGTTCTTGCGGTCACGCAGCACGCCCAGGCTGTTCGACTCGTCCGCCGCGGCGATGCCGTCCTTTACGGGGCAGCGTTGATAGCCCAGCACCATGAAGTTGCCGTCGGCCAACCAGCACAACAGCGCCGCCACATCTTGCCGGTCAGGACCGGGATAGCGATCCCCGCGATCGGCTTGCAGGTCTTCCACCAAGCCGTTGAGAGTGGCGATCATCGCTACTGAGTCGGCCGCCACTCGGCATACGTCGACCAGGACGCCGGGCAGCAGCCGTTCGGCGTTGGCCAGCGCGGCGCGGTTCACCGATGGCGACAGCTGAACGTGAATCCAGGTCTCCTCCACGGCGTCGGCGCCGATGGCGCCTGACTCCGGTTCGATGGTGAGCACGTCTCCTGCTGTGTTGCGATGCACGGCGAAGATCGGGTTCATGATCGCCTCGTAGGCCACGCCGAGGCGGTGCAGCAGCACGGTCACCGAATCCATCAGCATCGCGCCGTGACCGGTCACCACCTGCAGCGCCGGGCCCCACCCGCCCGGCTCGTCGGCCCAGTAAACCGCGACCCGACTCTCACCGGCGGGGCGGTGTTCAGCCAGCCGGTAGTGCGCGGCCAGCAAGCTCGGCGACACCATGCCGACAGCATCGGAGTGGTCGACCTGGTTGGCGTGCTGACCCCGATAGCTGTCGGTGTAAGCCTTGATGATCCAGTGCGGAACGTCCTCGACCCGGTCGAAGGCGGTCCAGTCGTCCGTGCCCCGGACAGTTGACTCAGGATCGACCGTCATGTCGACTGCTCCTGACTCAGCACGCTCACCGGCGCTGGTAGGGGCGACATTAGTCGCGGGTGAGCCTGCGGTGGGTCATCCGGTGCGGGCGGGCCGCTTCGGCGCCCAGCCGCTCAACCTTGTTCTCCTCGTAGCCCGCGAAGTTGCCCTCGAACCAGAACCATTTCGCTTCGTTGTCGGCGTCGCCTTCCCAGGACAGGATGTGCGTGCACGTCCTGTCGAGAAACCACCGGTCGTGCGAGATCACCACGGCGCAGCCCGGGAAGTTCACCAAAGCGTTCTCCAGCGAGCTCAGGGTGTCCACGTCGAGGTCGTTGGTGGGCTCATCCAACAGGATCAGGTTTCCGCCCTGCTTGAGCGTCAGCGCGAGGTTCAGCCGGTTGCGTTCACCGCCGGACAACACGCCCGCCGGCTTTTGCTGATCGGGTCCTTTGAATCCGAATGCCGACACATACGCCCGCGACGGCATCTCGGTTTGACCGACCTGAATGTGGTCGAGCCCGTCGGAGACAACCTCCCACACGGTCTTCTTCGGGTCGATGCCGGCCCTGGTCTGGTCGACGTAGCTGAGCTTGACGGTTTCACCGACCTTGACCGTGCCGCTGTCGGGCTGCTCGAGGCCGACGATCGTTTTGAACAGGGTGGTCTTGCCGACGCCATTGGGACCCACCACACCGACGATGCCGTTGCGCGGCAACGTGAACGACAAGTCCTTGATCAAGGTGCGTCCGTCGAAGCCTTTGTCCAGGTGCTCGACCTCCACCACCACCGTGCCCAGGCGCGGTCCGGCCGGGATCTGGATCTCCTCAAAGTCAAGCTTGCGGGTCTTCTCCGCCTCGGCGGCCATTTCCTCGTAGCGCTGCAACCGCGCCTTGCTTTTGGCCTGCCGGGCCTTGGCCCCAGAGCGGACCCAGGCCAGCTCTTCCTGCAGCCGCTTCTGAAGCTTGGCGTCCTTGCGGCCCTGCACGGACAGCCGCTCAGCCTTCTTCTCTAGATAGGTCGAGTAATTGCCTTCGTATGGGTACGCCCGACCCCGGTCGAGTTCCAGGATCCACTGCGCGACGTTGTCGAGGAAGTACCGGTCGTGCGTGACCGCCAGGATCGCGCCCGCGTAGGCGGCCAGATGCTGTTCGAGCCACTGCACACTCTCGGCGTCGAGGTGGTTGGTCGGCTCGTCCAGCAGCAGCAGATCAGGTTTGGACAGCAGCAGCTTGCACAGCGCCACCCGGCGGCGCTCACCGCCGGACAGGCGGGTGACCGGCTCGTCGGGCGGTGGGCAGCGCAGCGCGTCCATCGCCTGTTCGAGCTGGGAATCCAGATCCCACGCGTCGGCGTGGTCCAGTTCCTCCTGCAGCCGGCCCATCTCGTCCATCAACTCTTCGGAGTAGTCGGTGGCCATCAATTCGGCGACTTCGTTGAACCGGTCCAGCTTGACTTTGATCTCGCCCAGGCCCTCCTCGACGTTGCCGCGGACGGTCTTCTCCTCGTTTAGCGGCGGTTCCTGCTGCAGGATGCCGACCGTGGCGCCGGTGGCCAAGAAGGCGTCACCGTTGTTGGGCTTGTCGAGGCCGGCCATGATCCGCAAGACGCTCGACTTACCGGCTCCGTTGGGGCCGACGACGCCGATCTTCGCTCCTGGAAGGAAGCTCAACGTGACGTCGTCAAGAATCACCTTGTCGCCGTGCGCCTTGCGGACCTTCTTCATCGTGTAGATGAACTCAGCCATGCCTAGGGTGTTGCCTTTCTGCTGTTGCGTTGCTCGTCGCCCATCCTAGGCACCGCCGCTGCGGGCTACGCCGACAGCGGCAGTCCGCGGCCGGTCTCCGGTTCAGCGGCGGTGGCTGCGGACGGCGCCATGTCGTCGGTATCGGCAGGATCGGCTCCGGTCTCAGCGTCCGGCGCCGCGGGTGTTGCCAAGTCGGTTCCGGTCGGGACCATCTTCTCGGTGCGGGCAATACAACGCGACAGGTCAGGACCGACCGTGCTCGCCCGCATCTCCAGGGTCGAGCGCCGGTTGCCGTCGCGGTCCTCATACTCGCTGGTGTGGACGTAGCCGACCACGATCACCGGTGAACCCTTCCCCAGCGACGCGCCGACGCCGGAGACCAGCCGGCCCCAACAATTGACGGTGACGAACAGCGAGTTGCCCGGCTCCCACGCGCCGGCGGCGCTGCGGCGGCGCGAATTGCTTGCCACCCGGAACTTCAGCAGCTCCTGGCTGCCCACATTCCGGCGTTGCGGGTCGTTGACGATGTTGCCGACCACGGTCAATGGCGTTTCGAACATGTTGTTGTTCCTCCTCTTCGGGGCGGTGCCTGCCGGCGACCCGGTCAATCCCGGTGACGCCACACCGCTGGTGCTACCGGCAAGTCAGCCCGACGCCGCCGACAATCCCGCGCCCACGCCGCCGAGACCGGCCCCGCCTGTGCAGAAAAGCGCGACTGTGGATGAGCACCCGGTTTCGCCGGACGACCGCTGCGTTCGCCGCGGGTATCCGGCGAGAGGTTCGTTGTGGCCGCCTCGCGGTACCAACTGGCGGGCGGTGATGTCGCTGTCGCTGTGAGACGGGCACAGTGGGTAGTGCTTCCCGGCGGGGACTCCTGGGAGGAATGTGGACCCCGATAGGCGGTAAAACTAACGAAGGCCGGACGCGTCGCGACGGGCTAACTCGGCCAGCATTGCGTTATAGGCAGCCAAATCCGCGTCGTCGTCGCGGTCCGCGGCCCGGTCGAGTCGCCGCGCCGTCCGTCGGTCGCTGCGTGACCACTGCACGAGCAGCGCGATCATGACGATGACCAGCGGCACTTCCCCGGCCGACCAGGCAATCGCACCACCGAGCCGCTGGTCCCCGAGCAGGTCGGTGTGCCAACTCAACTCCAGCGAGCGGTAAAAACGCGCGCCGAGCACATTGCGCATGCTCATCAACACCACCCCGAAGAAGGCGTGCAGCGGCAGCGAAGCGAAAACCACACCCACTTTCGCCAACGGCGAGATCGGACGGGGGGTGGGATCTACCCCGATCACCACCCAATAGAACAGGTAGCCACTGAGCAGGAAGTGCACATTCATCAAGACGTGGCCGGCGTGGCTTCCGGCGACGGCGTCGAAGATTCCGCCCAGGTAGAGGCCGTAGAACCCGGAGATGAACAGCACAGTCGCCACGATCGGATTGGTGAGCACCCGTGACACCCTGCTGTGCAGCGCGGCCAGCAGCCACTCGCGCAGACCCGGCGGCTCATCGCGACCGGTGGCCGGCAAAGCCCGCAGCGCCAGCGTGACGGGGGCGCCCAGGACCAGCAGGATCGGGGTCAGCATCGACAGCAGCATGTGGGCGGCCATGTGCATGCTGAACATCGCCGGCATGTAGCGGCCCACCCCGGACGACGTCGCGAACAGCAACACCGCACAGCCCAGCAGCCAGGACAGGGTGCGGCCCGGCGCCCAGCTATCGCCGCGGCGGCGCAATCGCCGCACCGCCACCACATAAAGCGTGGCGAACACCAGCGCCACCGAGCCGAAGATCAGGTCGAAGCGCCAGTCGAACAGCACCCGCGCCGCGGTCAGCGGTCCCGCGAGGTTGTAGCCGATCTCCACCTGCGGGACGGTGGGCCGCAGTATCGGCGGCGGGGGCGGCGGGGTGCGGCCCAGCGCCACCGCGACGCCGAAGGTCAGCGCGAAGATCACCGCCTCGAGCACCCCTAGCCGGATCAAAGAGCCGCGGGCACCGGGATCCGCTTGTAACGCGCCGACAGCGCTGCGCCGCTGCCGCCAGCCGATGACACCCAGCAGGCACAGCGCGACCAGCTTCGCCGTCACCAGCCGGCCGTAGGCGGTGGTCAGCAGTTCCACTGGCGTGATCCGCACCAGCGCGTTGATCACCCCGCTGACCGCCATCGCGACGAAACACCACCCGGCGATGGCCGAGAACCGCCGAGTCGCCAGGCCAGCGTGCTCACCGCCGCGCAGCGCGTGCACCACGACCGCCAGCAGACCACCGGCCCACAGACTGCCCGCAACCAGATGGATGAGCAGGCTGTTGGTCGCCAGATCGTGCGAACCACCGGCCGACGAATGACCGGTCAGCGCGAGTGGCATCAGCGTCAGCAGCGATCCGATCAGCAGCAATGGCGTCCACGACCAACGCAGCACCAGCCGGCTCGCCAGCATCACCGCTGCGGCCAGCAAAGCGGTCCACCGCCAGGCATCGGCGGTGTTGACCAGGCCGGCCAAAGACCACAGGACGGCTGGGTTGAGGTGGCTGACGAGCGGCTGACCCGCGACGTCGGAAATGGTCAACGGGACCAGCAGCGCCGCACAGACCGCCCACACCGCCGACGCGACCGCGCCCAACCGCACCGCCCGGTATCCGCCCGCGTCGAGCACGCCGGTGCGCTGCGGAGGAACCAGGAACGTCGCGAACAGAAACGATCCGACCGCCACCACCGCGGCGATCTCAGCGACGCCGCGCACGAACGGCAAACCCAGCGTGGTCACCGGACCCGGATCGGGTAGCCCGGTCGCCGTCAATGCGTCGGCCAGCGACAGCACAGACAACCCCGCCGCGGTGGCACCGGCCAGCGCGGCGACACCGCCGAGCAGCGGCCACCCGGGCCGTCGGACGGCAGCCGAAGCGGTTGTCATGGCTCCAGCGTATGGCGCATCGGCCGGCGAGCCGGAGAAACTTTCGCCGCGCCGGACGCTACCCGGCTTCGCTGCCGGCGCGCCCGCGCCGGGCTTGCGCTTCGCGGTCGATGAACTTCTTGCGCGCGATCGTTGCGACGTGGTCGAAGCAGTGCAGGATGTCGCGCAGTTCCCGACGGAACGCGTTGCGGCGCTCGCGCAGATCATCGGCGGGCTCGAGCAGGTTCTGGTCGGCGACGACCTGGCGCGCGGTGCCGAACAGCAGGGTTGACACCGGCTCGCTGCTGCTCACCCGGCCCTGCGCGGCGAACTGCCGGCCCACGTCCAGCGCCAGCTGCGTCAACTCCTTGGCGCCGATCTCCGCAGGAGCATCCCGCAACACGTCGGCGACTATTTCGTACGCCTCGAAGAACACCCGCAGCATGGCGTCCGAGATCAACGGTCGCTTGGCGTAGAGGATGGCATCGATCTCGTCGCCGCCGGCCTTGACGCGGGCCTCCCAGTTCTCGTGCCACGCCATTTCCCCGGCGATGTTGGCGCGGAAAGCGGCCGAATCGGCGAAGTAGAAGTCGAACTTCAGCAAATCCCGCAACCGCATCGCCTGGTCCCAAAACGCTTCCAGCCGGTCACCATCGGCTCGCCCGGCATGGGCCAGCGCCAGCTCTGCGATCGAGGTCTCCAGGAACGCGTGGATGACCGAGTTGCGGTAGAACGCCGCGGCGTGCTCGTGTTCCGGGGCGATGCGCCATACCGGTTCGCGGCCACCGTCGACACGCGTGATCGGATGTCCGTTGGACAACGCATCCACGGCCGCCCGGACACCATCGGGCGTGCGCAGTCGCAACGCACTGGTCGACATCGGATTCTGTTTGCGCTCCAAGTAGTCGAGCGAATCCTGCAGCGTGTGGTGCAACTGCTGCAGCGTCAGGGCCAGCCCGTGGGTGGTCAACAGCAGCGCCGACACCAGTCCGGTCGCGTTGACCGGCGTCGCCTGCAGAATGCGCCATGCCACTTCAAACGACATCTTCTGCAGCGCAAGCCGTTTGGCGGACTCATCGTCGGCCGCCGCACCGTCGGCCTCGCCGAGGTAGTCGCGCATCGACACCGCTTCGGGAAACCGCACGTAGATCTTGCCGTATTTGCGTTCGCCCTGCGCCTTGATGTAGTTGTACAGCCAGCTGACGCCTTCGGGCTTCTTCTCGGCACCACGCGCATAGGCGGCGTACTCGGCAACTTCGTGCAGCTGGTCGAAGCTGATCGAGATGGGTTGCAGCAAGATGTCCTCGCTGCGGCTTTCCAGATAGGCGTCGGCGACATAACTCATCAGACCGAGCTTGGGCGGCAACATCTTTCCGGTTCGCGACCGGGTGCCTTCGATGGACCAGCTCAGGCTGAACCGCTTCTCCACCAGGTAGCCGACGTACTCCTTGAGCACGTACTTGTACAGTGCGTTGTCGCCGATGTTGCGCCGGATGAAGATGACCCCGGCGCGGCGCATCACCGGTCCCATCAACCCGAACGCCATGTTGAGCCCACCGAACACGTGGGTCTTTGGCAGTCCGTTCTCCTGCAGCGCGACGGTCAACACGGCGCTGTCGAGATTCGAGCGGTGCGACCACAGCATGACGGCGGGGTGGGATTCCAATGCCGTGCGCATCGCCGCGACTTGGTACTCGTCGTAGTCGATCGCGGGGTCGAATCCGCGGATCAGCAGACGGGACAGGGCGGCCTGCAGATCGACGGAGACCCGGCTCCAACCGGTGGCCATCTCGTCGAGAATCTCACCGGCATCTTCCAGCGACGCGCCAGGAATTTTGTCCAGACCGGCGCGGAATCGCGACGACGCCAACATCTCCGGCTTGACCAGTCGCGGCGACTTGTACTGCGGGCCGAGCAGCCGGTAGGAGACACGTTCGACCGCCAGGATCGCCCGCCGTGTGACGAAATGGGCGAAATCCCGGGGGTTTTCACCGATCGTCGTGTCGCGCCACTGTTGACGGAGCTCCGACACCTTGGCCGGGTCACCGTACACCACCCGGGCGCGGCGCGGACTGTCGCGCAGGATGCGACGCTGTTCGCGGTCGCCTGGGTGATACGGGTCGCGTCCGGGAAGCAGCCCGGCCAGCCGGCTCAGCGTGCTGCCGCCGGGAGGCGGCAGCCAGAACACCCGCACCGGCAGGATGGACCGGTCCTCGTCGAGTTCCAATTGCTCGACCAGCTGCGCCAGCGCCGCCGGCGGCGCATTGCGCGGCGGCAGCCGCAGCACCTCGATGTTGATGTCGGGATGCCGAGAACGTTGCCGGTCCAGCCATTCGGTGAGCAGGTCGTCTTCGGCGGAGGACGACGCCGCCGCCAACACCAGCGTGTCGCCGGTGGCGGTGAAGGTGCCGGTGTCGGCCGGTATTGACGAGCCCTTGGTCACGGTCGTCCTTTCGGCCTGGCTTTGCGCGGCCGGCGACCGGCTTTCTTCCGCGCGGCACGGGTGTACAGGTCAGGCTTGGGCAGTTCGTCGACCGGCCAGTCGGCAAGGGTGTCGAGGTACAGCTGCCGCACCTCGTCAATGCGCTCGGGCAGCGTTTCCACAGTCCAGTCGTCGACCGAGATGGGCGGGAAAACCGCGACATCCACGGTGCCGGGATTGATCGTGGTGGAGTTGCGGGCGGCGATGATCTCGGCGTTGCGGATCACGATCGGGACGACCGGAATGCCCGCCGACATCGCAATTCGGAAGGGCCCCTTCTTGAACGGCCCCACTTCGGTGGTGTCGATCCGCGTGCCTTCCGGTGCGATCATGATCGACAGTCCGTCTTTTGCCCGCTGTTCGACCTGGTGCATCGTCTCCACCGCGGCGGCCGGATCGTCGCGGTCGATGAAGATCGTGTCGAGCAACTTGCCGAGCGTCCCCATGAGCGGGTCGCTTTTCAACTCCTTCTTGCCTACCGCAACCCAGTTGTCGCGAATCAGGGCGGCGGTGATGACCGGGTCGGCCTGGTTGCGATGATTGAAGATGAACACCGCCGGGCGCTGCGCGGTCAGGTTCTCCGCGCCGATGACGTTGACGTGCACACCGCTGGCTGCCAGCAGTAGCTGCGACCAGTTGGAGGTGAAGAAGTTGACCCCGCGGCGCCGGTTGCGGGTCAGCAGGCCCCATCCCACCGCGAGCGACCCGACCGGGACGATAGAGCTGAAGCCGGCCAGGGTGCGCAGTTGACCGACGACGCCGCCGCCACCGCGGCTGTTGAACCGCAAGATCGGCCAGCCGCGGCGTCGGGCGACCGCGGCCATCTTGCCTTCCGGGTTGGTCGGTCGCGGATTGCCGACCAGGTACATCAAGGCGACGTCCTCGTCCCCGTCGGCGTAGAAGTAGCTGTCCTGCAGGTCAATGTCTTTCTCGGCAGCGAACTTTTGCACGGCCGCCGCCTTGCCCGGACCCCACAGGATCGGCTTGACCACACCGCCGGTCAAGATGCCGTCCTCGTCGACCTCGAACTCGTTGGTCAGCGTGTTCGAGATGCCCAAGAATCGCGCGACCGGGTGGACCTGGATGGTCAGCGCCGACGAGCTCAACACCACGGTGTGGCCGCGGGCCAGGTGGGCCCGCACCAGTTGCCGCATCTCCGGGTAGATTCTGGACTCGATTTTCTCGGCGAACAGCCGCTCGCCGATCTCCTCCAAGTCGCTCATCGCCCGCCCGCGCAGCGCCGCGGACGCGGTCAGGATCAGCTCTTCGAATTCGATGCGGCCGAGTTGATGATTGAGTCCGGCCTGGACCATGGCGATCAGCTCACCTACGCCGATGTCTCGGCGACGCAGCCGTTCCCGGGTGAGGATGACCGCGGTGAACCCGGCGACAAGGGTGCCGTCCAGGTCGAAGAACGCACCGATTTGTGGGCCCGCCGGACTGGCTTGAACCTCGGCGACCGAACCCGGCAGCCGCAGATCGTGGGGCGGCTTGGGCGAGTCGCTTCGTGCTGTCGTCACGAGCCCGCCGCCGCTTGGTCAGAAGAGGCCGGCACCGAGCGTGGCGCCGGATCACCGGCAAGGGCCAAGACCTCGTCGAAACCTTCCTGCAGGCAGCGGGCCCACAATTCCTCCTGCCGGATGGCGGCCCGGTCATAGCGCGTGGTGATGGTGGCGTACCCGGACCGGGATACCAGCACCACCATCATCGCCACCCCTGGCAACGGCCCCAGCCCGTAATGACGCAGGATCTTGGCACCGGCGATGAAGGTGTCGCCCTGGTACAGCGGGACGTTGCTGGCCTGCACGTCAGAGGAGATCACCGAGCCGGTCATGGTCTCCAGCACCGGTGTGGGCAGGACACTGAGCAACGGCGCCACGGAACCCACCATGTCCATCGCGGGCTCTTCGCGGCGCTGAGTCATCTGCGCGCGAATCTTTTTCATGCGGGCCACCGGGTCGGCGGTGCCAATGGGCGCCGCGAGGTTGACCCCGACGAATCGGTTGCCGCCGGCGGGGTCACCGTCCGACCGCAGGTTCACTGGGACGGCCATCGGCAGGCAGGCGATAGGCACCCCGAGGGCCTGATGGTAGCGACCCAACGCACCGCACAGGCCGGCGAGATAAGCGTCGTTGATCGACCCACCACCAGCCTTGGCGGCACGGTGCAGATCGCCCAGCCGAAGGTCGAGCGCCTCGGTGCGGGTGGCCAGACTGCGCCGGCGCAACAGCGGGGACGGTTCGGCGGCCTGGCTCATCACCCGCACGCCCGAGCGGGCGTAGCCCAGCACCCCTGCCACCGCTGCTCCGGGGTTGACCACTGCGCGGCCCACCACCGAGGCCGCTCCGAAAAGGGCGCCGCGGACCCCGCCGACCAGCGTGCCCGGTAGGTTGCTGAGGCCCTCGCGCATCAGGTCGTTGCCGGACAGGTCCTGTGGAACCGGTTGCGGGGCCGGCGGCTGGGCCGGTGGATCGCGTTCCAGGTCGTAGATCTGAGCGAACATCTCCACACTGCCCACCCCGTCGCTGACGGCATGGCTCAGATGCAACAGCGTCGCCGCCTTGCCGTCCGCCAGGCCTTCGACCAACGTGGCGGTCCACAGCGGTCGGGCGATGTCCAGCGGTGACTGCAGGATGACCTCGGCCAGATCCAGCACCTGCCGCAGCGTGCCTGGCTCGGGGACACGCAGCCGTCGCACATGGAAGTCCAGGTTGAAGTCGGGATCGACCACCCAGCGCGGCGACGCTGTCGGCAGGGTCGGCACCACCACCTTTTGCCGCAGCCGCAGCGCGCGTCGGGATGCGTTGTCGAAGCGGGCGCGAAACTTTTCCCAGTCCGGGGTGGTGTCGAGCAGTTCGAGCCCCATAATTCCTGAGCGGGTCCGTGGATTGGCTTCGCCGCGGTGCAGCAGATAATCGACTGCTCCCAGTGCGGTGGGCAGCCCTGCGGCGTCGACAGCGTCACTCACCGTCGGCTCTCCTGCCGTCGGTGCATCGCGCCCGCGATGACAATCACCGGGTTCTCCCGTCCTCGACGCGTTTCAGCCCAGGCGTCGACGGCGGCGCATTCCGGTTCGACCCGGATTCCCGTGTGCAGCCCAGTGCCAAGACAACGCTAGTCCGGATGGTCAGACGGTGAAAGGCGAATGTGCGAAATCCGCTCGCCGGCGCAGCCAATGTCGACTCGACTTTCAAATATCTTGTGCGACAAGGGTATGGAGCTTCCGCTCCACCGCGGCGGCGCCATGCCCGAGACCCCGCGGCCGGTGCCCGGAAAGCCCACGCCGGGACACACCAGGAAAGCCGTTCGATAGACTGACCAGCGCTGGTACATCATCGGCCCCCGTAGCTCAGCTGGACAGAGCGCATGACTTCTAATCTTGTGGTCGCAGGTTCGAGTCCTGCCGGGGGCACCTCTTCACCAGCACAAACGTGCCGTCGCGCAAGATACATGCAAGTAGGCGCTTCTGTCGGGACCGCCGAAAGGTAATTCAGACAACGAAACTGGGCGAAGTGGTTGGAAACGACGCGGGCAAGCCCTCGTCTTAATAGTTGATCGACCCGCCACACTCCCCCTTGGTGGCGGGCCGACTCGTTCAGTGTGTCGGGCGAAAACTCCGTTAGCGGTCATGGTCGCCCCGTCGAACCGCTAAGAGCTGTGCCGCGCGGTGCCGGAGTCACGTTTGAAGTCCAGCGAACCCTGTCGACGATACGCCAGCTGGGTGCCTATGATGTGCCCACGCCTCAGGAAGCGGGGCCAAAGAAAGGTGCCATGAAACAGCTCTGTGATGACCTACGTAAGTTCGCCATTCAGGCGCGCCAGATCGCATTCTCCGTCAACGGGGGCGTGGGCGAACGCGAATGCCTAGATCTAAGTGAGCGCATGTTCGCCGCTGTTGACCAGGCTGAGAGCAGGATAGCCAGCTAACTGATTTGAGCTTTGCGCTGAGGGCTAGTCTTCGCTTTCACTGCCAAATGAACTGATGAGCGGTGCACCCTAAGCTGCCAGACGACCCTTCGCGCCACCCCGTGACCGTCGAGGACGGTCACGGCCAGCGCCCTGGGCGAAGAGTTAAGCAGCACTGTTCTAAACGGCGGTGCGCAGGTCACAGCGCTTGACGACATCGGCGAACAGTCCTCCCGAGCACGCCAGAATTTGACCGCGTTGCTGTACCGGTTGCTACGGGCGCCCGGCCAACGCCTTCTCCGAAACACGAACACACAGTCCGAAATCCAACTACAGCGGCGCCCAGCATCCCATTCGTAAAGTCACCTGTAATTATTCCTGGCGTTACCTGTCAATCCGCCCTGGCCAGGCCTACATTTAACGGGCGGCGAATGGTCTGACTGATCGGAGACCCGACCTAGCGCTACTCCCCAGCCGGGTGCGTCCACCGCGGCCGAAACATCGGATGCGAAGCGAAGGGAACTGACCATGTCAGAGCAAGAACAGAACATCGAGTTGATCCAGAAGGGTTACGAAGCGTTCAACGCTGGTGACGGAGACACGGTGATGAGCCTGTTCGACGACAACGCCGAGTGGATCCAGCCGGGCGACAGCGCGATCAGCGGCACCTACCACGGCAAGCAGGAGTTGGCAGGGCTGATGGCCAAGATGGGTGAGAAGCAAACGTCCGTCACTAACGATCACATCCTCGCCGACGGCGACCTAGTGGTCATGCTCGGCCAGACCACCGTGGCCGGCGAAACCACCGACGCTGCGACTGTGTTCACCGTGCGTGACGGCAAGACCGTCCGGGTGCAGGCATACGGCGACACGGCGGCGCTGGAGCGCATCTTCGGCAAGAAGCAGGTCGCGACAGCGTAGTAGGTCAGCTGAGCACTAAACATCACGCTCGTCGAAATAGAGTCGGCCCGTCATCCGCTTAGGTGGCGGGCCGATTGCCGTTTAGCGGCGCAATGATGACCGCCGCCCGGAGCGAGTTGAGAAGGCTGACGAGGTTTACCGGCCCGCGATAGGCGGTAAAGCGCGGGGAGAAGTGCGTGTTGTGGTACCCGACACACATCGCTCAGGCCTCACCGGTTCAGACAGAAGCCGGTGAGACCGCCCATTTTTCTATGGGGTTGATGAAGCGTCATCGTGAGGTGCGCGCCTCCGCGCGGGAACCTGGAGCGGCCTGGCTTGCGTCTGAATAATTACATCGGCCCGCCACACTCTCCCTTGGTGGCGGGCCGCTTGCTATACGGGGCAACCGTGGTGGCTATCTTCAGCAAGGTAAAAGACGACGACGTGTTTCGGGTGCCGACCGAAGCTGACCGGACCAGACTGGACGCCCATTGGCGGGCGATTGCTGGGCCTGGCAACTACGGCCCTCCCAGCCCGAGACCGGATGGATGCGTGGATCGTGGAGCAGCGGCTGAAGTCAGAACAACAAGCGAATGAGCGATTAGCCCGAGCGAGCTGGGTGCTGGTATGGGCGACAGTCGGCCTAGTTATTGCGACCTTTGGCCAGGCTGTCGTCGCGGTGCTCAACCTGAAGTGAGGTCATCCACCCGCCATCGGCAGGTTCGCCGTCATGGCGTACGCCCGTCCCGCGCTGTTGGCTTGGGTCTCCACTCCGGAACGCCGTTGCCCTCAACGCCGTGCTGGGTGACGCTGAACGCGTCCCGACGTCGCCGTTGTAGGTGTTGACCGCGCGGGCAGCTCTGCGGTGGCCGCGTCATCCAAGAGCCATCGGTGCAGCGGACAAGAGCGCCGCCAAAGTGCCTACTTAAAGGGAGCTACGAGCTAAGCGCCGGTATCTACCATTTCATCATCGCGATTTCAATGAGCGTTTGAGTGCGGCAGGAAAGGTGAACCACGATGACCAAACTTGATTCGCGCCTCCGTAAGGCGCTAATTGCTGCGCGTGATCTGAGCGGCGCCGCGGATGCGCCCCACGGCGCAGGCGACTCGACGAGAGGGCGGCAGCTTCCGCAAAGCACGCGGGTACGCGCTCTAGCCGCCGAGCAGCTTGCCCGAATGGGATTCGACGCCACGGCAATCGAGCGCGAACTGGCCGCGGAACGGGCGGAGAGCCACCGCCGCCTGGAGGAACTCAAGGCGGAAGCGGTCGCCCAGTCCGGTGTGCGGGCCGACTCCCTGGGCCGCATGGTCGATGCCCACCGCGCAGCGCTGGGCGGGGTGATCGGCATTTGGCCGCCGACGACGCAGTACCTTACCCTCGATAGCCCGGTCGAAATTTGGGCGACCGACGGCGTGAACCTTGAGTCGACCATCATCGAGCCGTACAAGAGCCGCGCGCAGATTCGCCTCGACGCGAGCCTGGACGAGCATGTTCCCGGCGCCTACCTCTTGGGCATGAATTATGACTTCCTTCACTTCTACTTCCTCTGGGGGAACCAGAAGAGTGTGTCCGCCGTCGTGGATGTCAATGCATTTCTCATTCTCAACGGCTTCTGCTCGGCGCAGTCGCAAGGCGGTTGGTTTTTCGGCGGAAAGGGGGAGCTAACTCTCGATCCGACTCTCGACCTCGTGCAGACTTGGACGCAGCCGATATCGTCGGCGCCGCCCCAGATCGGCGAAACGTGGAACGTCCTCGACCTCGTCGCCGATTCGACCGGTTTTGACACCGATGACAAAACGAACTACGAGGTGGTGTACCGGGGAACTCTCGTGGGCTACCAGCAGGAGATCGTGCCACCTGGCCAGTACCTCATTATCGACGTCGCGTTAAGGCTGGGCTCGTACGTCGGAAACGCCAAAGTCAGCGCCGACTTTGCAACAGGCGAGTTCTACGTGATGAGCCCATTGGTCGACCTGACAATCGTGTACTCGCCAATAGTCGCAGGTAGTGACGCAGCAAGGTAATTGAACCGACATCCCGGCGAAGACCGGTTCGTCTACGACGGCCTCAACGGCCCCACTCTACGGGCGGCGGCGGGGCCCTCGCGCCGACGTAGCGACGCTCACGCCGTCGGCCGCCAGAACCTTGAAAACCCGTTGGCTCAGGTACGACGTCGTACACCACGCCCCTGGACTTGACCTTCCAACGTCCAAGCCGGTTGACGTTACTTCGGCGCGATCGAATCTGGGTGGCGCGCCATCGTAGATAGGTGCTGGCAGCCCGCCGATTCCCGTCTACTCTCCATATCGTGACTTCCACAAGGTCGAAGCGCCTAGCGGTTGACCTCTTCTCTGGCGCTGGTGGCCTGAGTCGCGGCCTCACTGACGCCGGTTTTCGCGTGATCGGAGCCGTGGAAATAAGCCGCCTGGCGAGCGAATCGTATAAGCGCAACTTCCCGTACGTGACGTTGTGGCAGGAGGACATCCGGAGGGTTGCCGCTACTCAGTTTCAGGCGACTCTGGGCATTGGTCGAGGTCAAATCGACCTACTGGCTGCATGCCCGCCTTGTGAGGGTTTCTCGACGTTGAGGACAATGAACGGCGCCCGCAAGTCTCGCGATCCTCGAAATGACTTAATCCTGGAATTGCCCCGCTTTGTCAGGCGGCTGCGACCGAAAGCGATTCTCATTGAGAATGTACCGGGTCTTGCCGACGACGCACGGATGCGGCGGTTCATTCAGGAAATAAACGCCCTCGGGTACGAAGCTCGATGTGAAGTAGTGAACGCGGCCGATTATGGCGTCCCTCAACGTCGCCGGCGGATGCTTCTGGTGGCCAGTCGCTTAAAGGGTCTTCCGGCACCGCCGGTTAAAGAACCGCAAATGACTGTGCGCGACTGGATTGAGGCTCTGCCGGCGGCAGGCACGAGTGGCGACCCTTTGCATGATCATGGTGAAACTCGTGGCTACACGGTAGCCAACATAATTCGCCAGATTCCTGCGGACGGTGGCAGTCGGCGCGACCTACCACCATCAATGCAGCTTGCATGCCATCAACGATGCGACGGTTTCAAAGACGTGTACGGACGGATGTGGTGGGACCGTGTAGCGCCAACCATCACGAGCGGTTGTGTCAATCCCTCGAAAGGTCGATTCCTTCACCGGATTGAACATCGGACGATCACTCTGAGGGAGGCGGCGCTGCTGCAAACGTTTCCTCTTGAACACTACTTCTCACTCGCATCCGGAAAATTTCCGGCTGCGGCGATGATTGGTGACGCCCTTCCTCCTCGCCTGGTTCAAGCGCAGGCGGCGACGGTCCTTACTTACTTGAACGCTCGGGACCCGCGGCCGTGAAAGAGTCGTGGGCGTCGTCTCCAGCGGTTCGGCGGTCGATGCAGGCAAATCGCCCGAGAAACACCATCCCGGAGGTGCGCTTTCGTTCAGCTCTCCATCGTCGAGGCCTTCGGTTCAGGAAGCATGTCCGTCCCCTGGCGGGGCTGCGCTGCGAACCGGATGTCGTGTTCCCCCGGATCAAGCTCGCCGTCTTCTACGACGGCTGCTGGTGGCATTCCTGCCCCGAGCACGGGGCGACCCCTAAGTTGAACAGTGAATGGTGGTCTACCAAGCTCGCCGCAACACGTGCCCGCGACGCGCGAAACGACGACGCTTTGACATCGGCCGGTTGGACGGTGCTTCGGATCTGGGAACACGAGAATCCTGAACGAGCCGTCGATCGTGTGGAATTAACCGTGAAGCAACTTAACGGCCAAAACGCTTCCAGATGTCAGACCCCTCCTTTAACGTCAACCCCGGCCGAGAGGATGCAAGGTTAAGAGAGGTCATCGATGCAGGAGCTTGCTGCGCCCGTCGACCGGTCGGCAGATGATATCCGTGCGCAGTTGCTTCAAGGGCTACAAGGTCAGCAGCCAACCGCGGTGAGCAGCGCCGCCCGGCGCCTGCTTCTCATTGCCGGCGCAGGGTCGGGCAAGACAGAGGTGATGGCCCGTCGGGTCGCCTGGTGGCTAGCAGGCGGAGTGCCGAAGGACTCGATCGTCGCCTTCACGTTCACCGAGCAAGCCGCTGAGGAGATGAAATTTCGCATCCGTCAGTACATCGCGGCCATCACGCCAGAAGGCGACGACGCCACGCTCGGTGGAATGTACGTCGGGACAATTCATTCGTACTGCTTCAAGCTGCTGAAAGAACTTGACCCAACTGAATATCACAACTACGACATCGTCGACGAGATTGCTCGTCACGCACTGGTACAGCGACGATTTCACAATTTACTCGGACTTCCCGGCTTCCAGGCCGCGATTTCGGCAGGCCGCCAGTATCGAACCTCCATGACCGAAACCACAGACCGATTCTTATATGCCTACGACCTGCTCAACGAATATAACGAGCTAAGCGTCGAACTGCCGCAGACGCCCAGACCGACAGCATTAGGCGCGCCTGAGGCGGAATGGTGCCGCCAGGCGCGACTTCTCGTGGATGTTGGAACCACCGATGCGGCGGAGACGTTCGCCACTTCAGCCGCCCGCCTTTACGCCTACTTCCGATGCCGACGATTCCTCGACTTTTCCACCAGTCAGTCGGAAGCGGTCCGCTTGCTGATTGGTAACGCGGACGCTTTGAAGTCGCTGCGACAACGGGTGACCCATGTGGTGGTCGACGAGGTGCAGGACGTCAACCCCGTACAGGACACGCTTGTGCGCTTGCTCGTGGGCAATTCGGGTCACCTGACCGCGGTCGGTGATCACCGACAGGCCATCTTCGGGTGGCGCGGAGGCCGGGTCGAGATCATGGCCGCGTTGGCCGGCGAGCTGGCTCAGGACGGCGATGGCGAAGTCTTGGAGCTGACCCATAACTTTCGCTCGACCCCCCGCGTCATCGCGGTCTCCAACGGCTGGAATAGGACGATCGGAGTTCCCCCGAATCTCACCAGCCCCGACATGCTCCACGGACGCGTGGAGCGAACGGACTTCGACCAGTCTCATGTGGCCACCCTCGACTTTCCATCGCGCGCCGATGAAGCGGACTGGATCGCCCAAACTATCCAGCAGCTAGTTCCGGCTCCCGACCAGGGAGCCCGGCACGATAGCCGAGACGGTGATCGCGGACTCAGGTATTCAGACGTCGCAGTGCTTCTCCGATCCACCACCGACGCTCGTACGTTTATGGAAGCACTGCGCTCACAAGGTATTCCCGCCATAGTTCGCGCCGGGCCTGATCTCTTCTCACAACCAGAGGTTCTTCTTGTCGCCGGCGTCCTCGGACTATCTGCAGGCTTGGACCGATTCATGGGGGGCCAGGACGCACGGTCGTTGCCAAGTCGGATAAACGCTACCCTTGGATGCCCTGCAGAACCTCTGCCGGTAATCGACGCCGCCATTGCGCAACTGCGATCGGAAGGTGTCCATCTCGCCGAAGACGTAGAAGCACGTATTGTTGCCGCTGGGCAAGCCATTCACCAACGCATCAGCACAGGTAACCGACTGGCCGCGGCAGAAATCGGTGCTATAAGGACGCGCAGCTTGCGGGACTTCCTTCTGCGTGGCGCTCAACCGCTGAGACGGGTCTTCCCCCAGTCGATATTTCACGACATTCTCGCTGAGATCGGGGTGGCTGACTGGGATTCTGTCGGAGACCGCTCGGCCATGGCGATGTTCCATGTAGGCCAACTGAGCTCGCTGGTAACCGGAATCGAAACGCCTGGTTGGACAAACACGAACGACTACCCTTATCAGATCTCAGCACTGCTGCTCTGGGGAACTAAGAACGCAAGAGAAGAGGCCGCCCCGCTACTCGTGACACCCGAGGCGGTGCACATCACGACAATCCACTCCGCCAAAGGTTTGGAGTACGCCTGCGTATTTCTCGCCGACGTCTGCTCGTCGCGGTTTCCGAGTAGTCGGGCCACCAGGGCGCCCGAAGTGCCATTCGACGGCCCGATCCTGACAAGAATCGATCCCGCCCAGATCGCGGATAATGCGGCGCGAGATGGCGAGCGCCGGCTGATGTACGTGGCACTCACGCGTGCGGAACGCTACCTTTTCATTTCTTCATCGAGACCGAGCGAGTATTTTGCGGCTCGACGCGGGACGACTGCTTCCGGCGTCACGGACATCGTGCAGTCGGAGGGAGGACTCGGCCGGGGGAACCCGGTCGATGTTCCAGCGAGCATCGAGATCCTTCCGTCGGAGCCAAGTCGTGAAAGCAGGCTGGTGACCTCTTTCTCTGACATGCGCTACTTCCTTGAATGCCCACACGACTTCTACCTCCGGAAGGTTTTGGGATTTACCCCAACCATCGATCAGGCCTTCGGGTACGGCCGAGGAATCCACAACTTGCTCCGCGAAGTTCACTCCAATCCTCGTTCGTGGGCGGGGATGGCCGGTGACCACGATGCGCTAACGGCGCGAATCGAAGCGTTGATCGCACGCGGACTGTTCTACCTCCGCCACACGGTCGGCGAGCCGGCCGACAACATGAGGAGGAAGGCGACTGAGGTCGTCGCCGAATATATCGAGACCTATGCCGACGAACTCGCACGTCTCGAATTTGAGCCTGAGCTTGAATTCGAGACGCTTATCGAAGAAGAACAAGTTCTTGTTTCCGGCGCCATTGATGTCGTGCGCCTAGACGATCCGCCTCGCGTGACGATCGTGGACTTCAAATCGGGCGAGCCGGAATCAGACGACAGGATGAGCTTGGACGAGGACGAGATGCGCTTACAGGTGACCATGTACGGTCTGGCCGCCCGTCATGAACTCGAATACGAACCCGACCGCGGGCTCGTGCGCTACATGGGTGAGACCGAAGATGGCCGCCGGGAACTTGAGGTCGAGCTGGGCGACGAAGCGTTAGCAGAAGCGCGAGCAATCATTTCGGAGTCGGCACGAAACATACGAGGGCGGCAATTCCGCTTGGGTCCGGCCCGCCCGCCCCGCAAATCCACCTCTGAAAGTCGGTGTCACGAATGCGATTTTATAGGTATTTGCGGGATGGAGGAGGCGCGGGCCGCCCGACCCTGACGGCGTTTGCCCTTCAGACTAAATCGATTCAAGCCGCCTCTGAGAAGCGAGGGAAGCTTTGAGAAGATACTTCATCCTGGCAGTATTCGCCGGGTTAACCATGTCCTACCTGCTCCTTATTCATTGCATCGACTTCGTCAGTGACACCATCGACGTTTACGGACTCAAGGGGTGGCGTCCGTTCGAATCGGCCGCGCTGTGCGGAGTCTATTTGATACTAATATTCGTCATTTACCACCTCAAACTACAGACGAATGCACCTGGCAAGGCAAATAGCAACAATGAAGACTGGACGAAAGCAAAGCGTCGCCTTCGTCCCTTACACCGCAGTAAGACCGAGAGTCAGATGAAGCTCATCTTGGTTCTTAGTGTACTCATATTTACCCTTCCGGCGTTTGATTGTTTGCATCTGACGGAACTTACAGTTGTGGAAAAAATAAAATCAAAAACTCTGCAAGAAAATAGTAACTCTCAATTGCCCACTGCCTCAAAGATGAACGTCGATGGTAGAACCGTAAGTAATCAAGATTTCTCTAATCAAGACCTAACTATGGCTCGAGCAGCACAGGCAACATTCGAGAATGTGTCTTTCAGCGGCGCTTCTCTTCAGGAAGCGGATTTTAGAGATGCCAGATTCGTTACAGGCGTGGTCTTCAACAACGCAAAATTGTGTGGCGCCGATATGCGTGGCGCTGATTTGACCGGGGCGTCCGGATTAACTGATGGAACTGACCTCCGCTTTCTTATAGTCAATCGAAAGACAAAGTTTCCTCCCAATGTCTTGGCGATGAACTTGAACGGCATCGTTTATGATGACGCAAATATCGTTCGCTTATATCAATGCAATGACGGCATTGCGCGAATCTTGCGACCAGACGGCACGAGGGATTGAAGTTGCCCAAGTCAAATAGAAAACGGAAAAACCAACGTTCTCGACCGCATAACGCTGTGCGGCGTGGCCCACATGCACGGAATGTTAGCGGAAAAAGCGGGGATCCATCCAAATCCGCTCTATCGGCATCATGTGAACACGGTGCGGTCCCTTCACCGTCGACTATCGACCAGCGACACATGAACTTCGCTGCTAGTGGCGACCTCACGGCCGACGATCAGAAGGTCATGCCGCCTCCGGCGCCTTCTACGGAAGATCGGGTAGTCGCGGATACGAGTGCTGTGCCGAATTGGCTTAGCAGTCTGATCCCCGACTGGCTGAAGAAACTAAGCCAGGCGGGGACTGCACCAGCGATCCATGTTGCCGCGAAGCGCCGCCAGAAGGTGGCTAAGCGCCTTCTCGCGGTTTGCCTTTCTTTAGCAGTGGCTCAGGGGATAGTCATGAGCGTCGCGCCGGAGAGGAAGAGTGCATCTCCGCCCCCTCTGGAGATTCGTATCGAGGCAACTACATTGTCTACCCTCCCCGTCGGATTGGGATTGGTGCAAAGTTGTGGCTGCTGGGATGGCGACGATGGTCAGGCGGCTAAAAAATTCAAGTTTGCAGTAAGCAATCGTTGGAATAGAACCATTGGCATCGGCGGCGGCGACTCTTCATCGATTCGACTTCTGATAGCCTATGTTGGGGACTTTTTGCCTAAACAGACCATTCCCACCTCAAGCTACCGACGCACATTGAGGGTCGCAACGCCTCCCGACGAACCTATGCATGTTGCGGATGGCAGTAAGGCCGTGATTCCACTTCGTATCTACGACGACGCAAACTTGTTTCACTTACCCAATAACTTCAAGATCTGGGGCTTAGTGCCTTCGCCGAATGGTGTCGTCACAAGCTACACTGCGCCCGGATCGCCGGGAGTGGCTAGCTTTGGTACAGTTGTTGATACAGTTTCCTTGAATCCGGGCGACACGTATCGCACAGATAGGCTGGGCCACGGGTCATGGGTCTTCCCTGTGCCTCTTCCTAAGCAAGTGTCTGACGCTGTCGGTCATGCGGATTATTCGTCATCATATTCGCTTGATGGCTTTCATCCTGTCTCGGTCGAAGGCATGGCAAGCGTGGAGCAATACATGATCATCATAGGGATCGGAATTTTCGCCGGTGATCCTAAGAATCAACTTATCGGGTTCGCCCCGGCACCACCGCATGGATTGTTGGAAGAGCCTTCTGCGTTCTAGGTTTATTAGCTGCTGATCGTTAACAGGAGCAGCTTGCTGCTGGAACTGCACAAGTGCGACGACCTGTAAAAAATACGCTGTCTTCGCAAAAGAATGAGGTGCATTAGGCCATGGGTTACTAAACATGGGAGCTATTAAAGACCTTGTCTGGCGCGGCTTTAATAAGCCGGTGCGCCGAACGATTGGGGCCTTGTCGCCAGGGTGGGAGATGCGGCGCGAAATGGGTCAGGTGCTTGCACAGGTGCGCCAGACGCGCGAGCCGCGCCACCCGCAGCAGCGACGCATCTACGCCAAGCGCGGGCAGGAAACCGAATATGATGAGCGCCGCATCGCACAGATTCCAGCCGCCCCGAAAGAAACGCCCCCCGGCCCGCCGCAACCGCACACCAAGCTCCACGACGAACACCGCGAGAAGCACGTTGTGGGCGGTCTCGAAGAACACCTCGAATCGGTCGGTCGCCAAGTCGGCGACGACCAAACCCGAGTTGGCGAGGATCGCGGCGGCGACCACCTTGTCGAACCGCGTCACGGTCGCGGTCGCGGCGCTCACGCCGTCACCGAACCGCGGTCGAAACGGACACCCTCGGGGCGATCTGCCATCCAGCGTTCCAGCGAGCCGCCCGCACCGAGGAATGCGCGCCACGTCGCCAATTCCGATAGCGCATCCGTGAACAAACCGAACAACCCAACCGACGCCCACTGCCCGCCGACGCCGACGGCGTAGAGCTGGTGGGCCACGCGCCCATCGACGGAAACTTTGATGACGGTAAGGATCAGGTCGCCGACCTCGCAGGTGTACAGCACGTCCTCGGTCGCCGCCGGGGTCGGCTGCGCTATGACCGCGTCAATCGCCTCGCCGATCAGGGCGTCGAGCAAGTCATCTTCGGACCCGTCGAGATCATCGAACGTAAAGCTGAAGTCCGACCCGGCGCTCACCACGCGTCCCCGTCCTCGTAGCGCGTGATCGCAAAGTGGAACCACGCGCGATCGTCACCGTCGACGAAGAACCTAGCGTCACCGCACCCGTACCGGGCGGTCAGACCATCACGCGCCGCAGCATCGTCGGCGGCAGCCATCGCCTCACGGCGCGTTTCGTAAAGCCCTGACGAAGCGTCACTCTCATTGCTGATTTTCAGTTCGTACATTCCTGTTTCTCCAAGTCTCTCAAGTGGGAGACGCGGCCCCTAATGGGCCGGGCGATCAGCGAACTGCGCCGACTCCTTAAGAATAGTTTGCTGCAGTGCGCACAGCAACGGTTTTGAGCTGCAAAACCGCTGTGAGACAACGGATCTGGGGACCAGACCGTCACAGTCGCGGTCGGCGGGTGGCCCGGCGAGCGGTAGGTGGCAAACTATCTCCCCCAGCAACATTTGCGCGCAAATCTCTCGGGCCGCTACTGCGCGATCACGGAAGTGGTTGCAAAATAGTGGAGTTGGCCAGGTTTGACCGCCTGGTGCGCCGCGAATAGGGCTTTACGCAGGTATTGGCAATAGGTGTGGCAGCCAGTAGGCGAGAGTGATGTGGGTGGCGTGTGGTGTATCGGGCTTAGCGCGTTGCCCGGAAATCGTTTTCCCAGCCGCCGTTGTGCGGAGAATTTAATGTTTTGCTGGCTTGACTGCTTTCGGCGAAGCGGCAAACTGGAGTACTACAGGTTTTGTTCCTACTCGGTTGAGAGGGATGGGGTTGGCTTACTCGCAGTGTGTGAGGTGCCGGTGAGGGAGGCCTCGTACTAGGCGAGTGGAACATAGCTGAGGGCTTCGTGCAGGCGTTCCTGGTTGTACCAGGCCACCCATTCAGCAGTCGAGAGTTCGACGTCGTCGATGCATCGCCAGGGTTTGCCGCGGTTGACTAATTCGGTCTTGTAGGCAGCGTTGACCGCCTCGGCGAGGGCGTTGTCATAACTATCGCCACGCGACCGACTGAGGGCGAGATCCCGAGTTCGGCCAGCCGGTAGGTATAGGCCAGCGATAGGTACTGCGATCCGCGGTCGGAATGATGGATCACTCGTATAGTGTCGAATTCGACTGCCAAACTGCGTGGTTGAATGCTTGCAGCGGGAGGTCCTGAGTGCGTATCGTCGCTGAGACCGCTCAGCTGACGATCTTTTTGGTGCAGGCGTCGGTGACGAACGCGGTGTAGCAGAACCCTTGCCAGGTCCGCACGAAGGTGATGTCGGCAACTCACAAACGGTTCGGCATCGAAGCTTTGAACTGGCGGTTGACCAGATCAGCCGGCCGGGCAGCAGACGGGTCGGTGACGGTCGTGAACACTGGCTTTCCGCGCTGCACGCCGTGCAACCCTGCCTTGCGCATCAGCCGGCGGGTCTGCTCGCGGCCCAGGTGCCAGCCCTTGCGTTTCATGGCCTGGTGCATCTTTTTGACGCCGTACACCGAGTAATTCTGCAGGTGTACGTCGCGAAGATCGGCGATTAGTTGCTCCTCTGGGATCACGCGGTCTGCGCAGGCCGTCTGGCTCGCAGGTACCCGCGTGCAGTGAGGAAACTCGGGATAGCTACCCGCAGAACACGACAAATGAGCTCGACCCCGAACTGACCGCGATGAGCATCGATGAAGGCGATCATTTCGTCGCGGGGCGTTAGAGCTCCGCGGTAAAAAACGTAGACGCTGACTTTAAAATCTCATTGGCTCTGCGCAATTCGGCAACCTCTCGCTTGAGCTTGCGGATCTCGGCATGCTCAGAACTGGTCGTGCTTAGACGCTGATTGGCATCAACCTGAGCCTTGCGCCGCCACCGACGCACCGACTCCTCCGTGATACTCAGTTTGCTGACCACGGACTTGATGGCCTCGAACTCCGATACTTCAGATGCCTCCGTCATGGGGTCGAACAATCGCGAGCACGCTAGCCGGAACGCGGCGGATACTGACGGGGCATAGCTTCCAATCCTCCTATGAAGATCGGAACAAAACCTGGGTTAGATCGCGAAGGAGTTCTGGGGTGAGCGTCGGTGAAGCCGCCGGTTCGCCTGCAAGTCGACGTTGGGGACGGGAAGCAACCGGGCGGTGCGAAGCCACCGGGTTTCTTTCCCCGGCGGTGTCCGTAACTGACCACCAACCGCGCCGGGCGCTGCTACAACTGCCGGAGCGAAGCTGATCGGGCGCGCGGGACCACCGTGGACCGCAGCTACGGCGAGCGACACCACGTCGAGCATCAAAGCCGCAGCGATGGGTGGGGCGTCGAACCGGCGGGTCAGTCGGACTGGTGCGCGCGGGCACCCAATGGCCCTTCGCCAAAGTTCACGTGGACGTAACGGCGAACTGCCTGTGAAACGAAGCCAGGGGGCCGAACGGCTACACATTATCCACCAAAGTCTGGCCGGTTTGTGACCGGCGATCCCGGATAGGTGACGGTGCTCCTCACCCTGGAACTGGCCAGGCGATGGTCGGATCAGCCAGGGTAGGGTGGGAACCAGCCCCTTATGCCGCGCGCGGCGAGGTCGAACATCCATGCGTAGTTGGTGCGGTCGCGGAACACGAAGTCGTGGCCTACCAGGGTTCCCTGCAGGGCTTGTAGCTTTTTCTCTGCGGCGGTCAAGGCGTCGATTCCCGTGACCCCGCCTTCTAGGGGAGGCGTGCATGCGGCAACGGCTGGGAGTCGCCGGAGGAATGCGCGCACGTTGTTGCGTGCTTGTTCTATCGCGGGCCATCGTGTGATGGGTTCGTCCGTTCCAAGCCACTTCCGAAAGTTTTCCCAATTTGCGTTGGTGGTGGCTTCAGGAACGAATTGCTCGTAGATGGTGTTGGCGTAGGTCTTCGGCTGTACGATGATTTTCTTTGTGTCGTCGTCGTCCCCGGCCTGTCCTGCAGGCGGGCTGAATATCGCTTTAGACGCTTGGTTCTTCACTGCTGCAATGATGCTGAACTTCGATGGTTCGGCGACTTCAAGTGCTTTCTTATGCGTCGCTTCTGGGGTTGGTAGTCCCCAGGCTTTTTGGAGAACCTTGTCGTAGCCGTCATTGTTGCTGCGGGTCAGGAGGAACGAGCTGATGGCGAGGCGCACCTTGCCGGTTGCGCCGTTGCGTTTGTCTGAATACTGAGCGAAAGCTCCGGTTCCGCCCTTAGCCGGCTGGATGCCATGCTCGATGAGTGCGTCGACTACCTTCGAGTCGACGTCTAGGACCATGATCGCGTTTGGTTTGTCGTATAGAAACGTCTCGGCAGGTCGCGCACGGACAGTTTCGCGTCCAGCTCACTGTCGCAGCGGAATGCACCCGAGTTGATGATGGCGACGAGGGCAGCGGCCTCCAACCGTATGCACTCGGCGACGAAGACTCCCAGATTTGTCTGGTGTCGCCGGATATGCGCATCGCGGGCTTCGAGTTTGGCTGTCTTGCTGCTGAGATCACATACGGGCAAGCCATCGTCCTGATCCGCCACGGCCTTGAGCGCCCCTTCGACGTAAGCAGCGTCATCCGGGGCCGCCGCCTCGTGGTCCCCGTACCGTAGCTTGTAAGCGAGGATGTCGGTCGCGTAGCGCGTGGAGAAGAGGGCCTCCTCGAGTTTTTTGAACTTCTTAACGGGCCAGGGATTCTCGATGCGGTGTTTCACGACTTTGCTGTCCACATCGCTGGTGCCTAGGAGGACGGCCTCCAGATCCCTTGGATACTGGGGTGTTGTCTTGCCGGCCTCGCGCCGTCGTGCCGCCAAACGCTCGTAGGTTGCGTAGACCTCGCAGGTAACGGACTCCCCGCCTGCCAGGAGGAGCAACACTCGCACGGTTTCCGCATTGGCGAGGTTCTTCATGACATAAACGTCTTTGTTGTCCTCGACCCATTCAATATCGTGGTCATGGCCACCCAGGATGTAGGTGCGTGGCGTTTCAGGGATTTGCCGTCGCAGCAGCCGGTCCTCGTTCTGCGTGGCGTGTGTGAGCACGATACGAAACGGTATCTTGGATGCCGTTTTCAGGAACTCGATCAGGGCTTCGTTCGGCGGAACGAAGGACCACTTCCACTTCCTCGGCCTGCCAGGGACCAATGCGCCGAATGGGTCCGGGTCTGGGCTCTCGAAGCTTTCGTGTACGTCGGCCGAGACGACACCGGTGAGCGCGACGAGAGCGGGAGGGTTGCGGTCGTCCTCGGGCCAGAAGACACCTCGAGCAACTTTCCCACCAGCGATGAGGCGGGTCGGGTCGGTTGCATTCGCGAGAAGCACCGTGAATTTTGCCTCCCTGAGGCGATCAGCGAGCACTTCTGCGCCGTCGTCGAATTCATGATTGCCGAGAAGGCAGTAATTGACTCCTGCCCGGTTGAGAAGCTCTACCATGGCTTTGCCATGGTCCTTCTGAGCTAGAAGGGAGGGACTGAGGAAGTCACCGCTATGAACTACGAGGACCCGATTTGATCCGGTGACCTCTTCGACGTGTGCCCGCAATCGTTTGACGGTGGCAATGATTCTGGCGAAGCCCGGCAGATTGCGGTGGCGGCGCTCTTCAATCAAGTACGTGTCATTGAGGTGGACGACGACGGCCACCAGTTCGTTCTTGTGGTAGGTGATCGATTGCAATACTTCGTCGAGCACATTCATCTGGTGGGCCGCCTCAATCGTTGTTCGGGTAGCGATGTACGCAATTATTCCGAGATAAGCTGGTGAAAGAAAGTTTGGACCATGGCGAATAAGAGGGCGCTTAAGGCTGACCGATGGCCGACGAAGAGGAAGCGCAGTAGTGGGTCATCGTTAGTGGGCCCGACGCACTCGATGTCGGGCGCCTGCTGGTTGCAGTCTGCGCGGACGATGTAAAGAAAGACCCTTTCGCTAACAGCCACCATTCTCGCCCCGACTCCTGTGTCGCCGCCGCTCTCGCCATCAGGTTGCTACCCGTTGAGCAATAAGGGACACTTGCTATGAACCCGGCGAGCGATGCCGCAGCAGCGACCATGGAGCATCTGGGGTGGCCGGTGACGGAGAGCGGATACAGTGCTCGGACAATGTCGGCTGGCGCTGGGAGCCGGTCTGATCGCACTCAGGCGTTCTCTACCAGCGCGGCCAGATCGCGCGGGAAACGGGAAATGGAAGGCGGCCAGATCGTGCGCCGCGCTTAGATCTACGCGCCGGCGGGCCAGTCACGTACCTAATCTGCTTCCGGCACCCCGAGGACCCACAGTCGGTCGGCAGCGTGCAACTCCCGCACCCGGCGGTCTCGCCGACGCCAGGCGTGATCGAGGTCTACCCGATCACCAATGCGGACCTGGCGATCTGTCCATCGAGCAGCACGTTTGTCGGCTCGCTCGTGTCGAGATCGCGCACGACGCCGAACACAATGGAAGCCCCGCAATCGGCAAGTCGGCCTCGCGGGCTTGGGCGGTTCTTACCCCAGTTCGGCTGCGACTTGATCACCGAGCGCGTCGAGGGCCTGACACACCTTGGGCCTCAAATCTTCGAGCATTGTCGCGGTTCCTCCTTCAAACCACTCCGTTTCTCTAAGTGTTCTTCGACCAGCTGTATCAGCGCGACTTCAGATTCGACTTCCTTCACCGCGGCCCGCCACTTAACCATCCGCTCCCGCACCTGTGGCGAGCCGAACGCTCGGACGAGCGCCTCGACGTTTGACCGCTCCTGATACGAGGGGAGAGCGGGCAGTTTCATCCCGGTCTCCACAACGGGCATCACCAGGGTCCATAGGGTGACGCGTTCGGCCATGGCTACCACGTCGGTGTAGGACCTCTCCAGCAGCTGCTTTGCTCGGCCGTCCCGATCGACCGCGCGGGCGGCATCGCGCGCCTGCTTGCCGGTCACCCATGTGAAAACAATGCCGGCGGTGCCGACCGCTGCGGTACCTATCCACTCCCACGTCACGGGGTCATTGCCTGACGATCCGCACGATGGTGCCGATCAAGCCGACGACCGTGGCGACGATGCTGGCCAGCCAAACCACGAACAGTACGAAGCCCACGATGTGGAACACGAGCGGCATGAAGTTGTGCACGTTCAGGGCCAGCTGCATGAGGAAGAAGCTCACGATGGCGGTGATCGACCCGGCGATCAGCATGATCACGAACGGCCGCAGAGGCCTGCGCGAGGGTGTTCGTTCACGTTGCGGCCCGGTCGGCGGCAACCGGCTGTCATCGGGCGGGAGATTGAACGGTGCTAGCTGTTCGGTCCACTTCGTGCCGTCAAAGTACCGCTGGGTGTTGGCGCCGTTCGGGCCTGGGTACCAACCGGGTGGTGGCGGCGGCGGTGCCGTCATGTCATTCCCCGCATAGTCCGCATCGTAGGACGTTGACGCGTCGGCGACCCGCCGCCGGTGCGCAAGTCAGGTGAGACGACGGCCGTTTGTTGCAGGTCCTCGACGTCATCGCACTGCTCGGCTCCGGAGCAGTGGGCGTAGTGATCACCGAATGGTTTGGGCGGCGCGACCAGCGACGACCAATTTAGGCGGACCTCGCGGTTTGGGAGAAACATCCGGATGGACCGACCAAAGACAAGCTCTTGACCAAGATCGATCAGCGAGTGCTGCGCCTCACCGACAACAGCCCTAAGCCGTTGGTCCCCGTCTAACGCCTCACCCGCTGGCTGAATCAGCCCTCCGCGACACACTCATATCGGTGTTTCTTTCGACGCGATAATATCGCAAAGTTGCGATATTATTCGCGCGTGGACTACACCCCCAATCTTATCTTCCGCCTTTCCCCGCTGGTAGAGCCCTTGCACGACGGGTTCGGATTAGCGCGACTGCGCGTCGACCGGCTCCGCGTCGCGAGCGGACCTAGTAAGCAATGGCTTCGCACTGCTCTGTTCCGCAGCGAGGTCTTCAACTTCTTGGACGCGAACCCGGTGGACGGGTGGTCACTGGACGACCAGGCCCATAGCCAGAATGGCGCCATTCACTTGATCCACGAGGATAAGGACCTGGCGCTGCGAGTGTTGCGCGAGGCACCGACGAAAGGCGGTGTTCCGTGCGCCGGGTCCAGCAAGCAGCGGCGCGCTTACTTCTGTAACCGCCCGTACGCGCAGTTGGGGCTGTGGGGCGAGCTGGACGGTATCTCACACAGGTTGCTGGCTTTATGGAACGAGCCGGACGCCGACGACGAGCGCGTGGCACTTCGCGTAGTCCGGCCCGTTGGGCCGGGCACCGCGCTGCGAGGTGTGCCGATCGACATGAGTGTCGACTTACCACGGTCCCGGACTGATTTTGAGCGACTGCGGTTTGACATCCTGGACGAGCAACTCAAGGACAACGTGAACATCGAAGACGAGGAGGAGGGCAGTGGAGGCGACGCCTAATCGCGGTGCCCGACTATCCGACCTTCGTGAGTTATTGCAGCTAACGCAGACTGAGCTTGCGCACGCCGCTGGTGTGCCGCAGTCGACAATCTCAAGCGTCGAGAAAGGTGATCGCCAGCCGACGCTGGCGATGCTCGCCGCGGTGTGCGCAGCCGTCAGAATGCCGATGTCGTTCTTTGACTTTCCGTCAACACCTGTTGATCGGCAGGCCGTTCATTTCCGCAAGGCGTCGGGTGCGAGTGTGAAGGCAACGAAGGCGGTGCTGCGCTACTTTCAGGAGTTGCAACGCGTCACTGACACTCTTATGAAGTCTTCCGGCAAGAAGCCCATCGAGTTGCGGCCCGTTACTGGTCACATCACGGGGATGGACATCGAAGACCTCGCGGCTGAGGTTCGCGAGGAATTGAGAATTCCGGCGGATGGGCCCGTCAAACACGTCATGCGCTCAGCAGAACGGGCCGGCGCCGCTATTGCTCCGCTGGTGCGCTTTGGAATGGTTCACCCTGCTTTCGATGGTCATTCAGGCATGTCCCGAGCAACGATCAATTCAGCCTTGGTGATGTACGCCCCTTGCAGCGCAGGCGACCGGCAACGCTTCACGATCTCCCATGAGATAGGCCACCTTAAGTTGCACTCGGCGAGGACGGTCGCTGATGAGCGGGTACGGGAGAAGGAGGCGCACCGATTTGCTGGAGCGTTCCTTTACCCACGACGCATCGCTGAGCAGGACATTTCAGAAACTCTGAGCCTTAACGGGTATGCGCGCATCAAGTCGCAGTGGGGCATCGCGATCCAGGCGCTGATTCAACGCGGACGAGACCTTCAGCTGATTTCCGCCAGTCGGCACAAGTCGTTGATGATCCAGGTGTCATCGCGCGGATGGCGCAAAAATGAACCTGTAGAGGTCGGTGTCGAGCGTCCGATCCTTTTGTGGGACTTGCTGTCGGCAAGATATGGCCGCAGCCCTTACATGGCTGCGTCTCACGACTTTGGGATTTCGCCTGAGCTGCTTGAACTGTGGATACCAAACCGAGGCGCAGAGAAGCCTGCAGGGTATGCCGGCCAAGTGGCCCCCTTGTTCCCAAGGCTTACTGGTCAACCAAGCGCCTTGTGATGGGCCAGCCCTCAGGGGTGGGGATACGGTTCGCCAACTTCTGCCAGCAACGCTCGTAACGCGAGATTGCGGGCGGCGTCGAGCATTGTGCTTGTCTCGAATTGTTGTTTGTCGCCAGCCTCATACTGAGCGTAGAAATTCAACGCTTGCTTCTCTTGTTCGGTTAGCGCATCGTCGTCGACTCGTTGACTCTTGCGGGCGCAGGGCTATAAGTGCGTTCTTCTGTGCTTGCCACCAACCCCCGAGTCCCGGTTCCCATGGGCTGAGCGGCTGTCGGGCTCGATGTCTGGTGGAAGGCGCCAAAGTGCCAACGCCGCTTCAAGGTATCTCGTCTCTTAGACGGTGGGTTCATCGTCAAACATGACAGAGAGGCTACCGAGGTGGGCGTTTAATCGGCGCTAAGTGTCGAGAAACGGGTTCAACTAACGTCAAACGTTGATAATGGTTCATTCTGGCAAATACCTTGAGTCACATAGCCTAACGCCAGCATACGGCAACCGTAGGCAACCGTAGGCGGTTAATCTTGTGGTCGCAGGTTCGAGTCCTGCCGGGGCGCTCATTAAGCAGCGAAAAGCAACTGCGCACACTACGTGCAACTTCAGGCGTGGCTCCAAGAACGGGAGTCACATGACCGCTGTCTGGGTGGTGCTCGCAATCATCGTGAACACCAGCATCGTCGACGGATACGCCGACCTACCCTCTTGGAGTACCCCAGGTTTTGTTCCGATCTTCATAGGAGGATTGGAAGCTATGCCCCGTCAGTATCCGCCGGAGTTCCGGCAGCGTGCGTTGCGGTTGTTGGACACCATGATGGAGGCCTCGGAAGTATCGGAGTTCGAGGCCATCAAGTCCGTGGCCGGCAAACTGAGTATCTCGGAGGAGTCGGTGCGTCGGTGGCGGCGCAAGGCTCAGGTTGATGCCGGGCAGCGTCTGGGCACGACCAGTTCTGAGCATGCCGAGATCCGCAAGCTCAAGCGAGAGGTTGCCGAATTGCGCAGGGCCAATGAGATTTTAAAGTCAGCGTCTACGTTTTTTGCCGCGGAGCTCGACCGCCCCGCGACGAAATGATCGCCTTCATCGATGCTCATCGCGGTCAGTTCGGGGTCGAGCTCATTTGTCGTGTTCTGCGGGTAGCTATCCCGGGTTTCCTCACTGCACGCGGGTACCGGGCGGCCCAGACCCGGCCGGCGTCAGACCGCGAGATCCGCGACGAGCAGCTAATCGCCGACCTTCGCGCCGTACACCTGCAGAATTACTCGGTGTACGGCGTCAAAAAGATGCACCAGGCCATGAAACGCAAGGGCTGGCACCTGGGCCGCGAGCAGACCCGCCGGCTGATGCGCAAGGCAGGGTTGCACGGCGTGCAGCGCGGAAAGCCAGTGTTCACGACCGTCACCGACCCGGCTGCTGCCCGGCCGGCTGATCTGGTCAACCGCCAGTTCAAAGCTTCGATGCCGAACCGTTTGTGGGTTGCCGACATCACCTTCGTGCGGACCTGGCAAGGGTTCTGCTACACCGCGTTCGTCACCGACGCCTGCACCAAAAAGATCGTCGGCTGGGCGGTCTCGGCGACGATGCGCACTCAGGACCTCCCGCTGCAAGCATTCAACCACGCAGTTTGGCAGTCGAATTCGACACTATCCGAGTTGATCCATCATTCCGACCGCGGATGCAGTACCTATCGCTGGCCTATACCGACCGGCTGGCCGAACTCGGGATCGCGCCCTCAGTCGGGTCGCGTGGCGATAGTTATGACAACGCCCTCGCCGAGGCGGTCAACGCTGCCTACAAGACCGAATTAGTCAACCGCGGCAAACCCTGGCGATGCATCGACGACGTCGAACTCTCGACTGCTGAATGGGTGGCCTGGTACAACCAGGAACGCCTGCACGAAGCCCTCGGCTATGTTCCACCCGCCGAGTACGAGGCCGCCCTCACCGGCACCTCACACACTGCGAGTAAGCCAACCCCGGCCCTCGCAACCGAGTAGGAACAAAACCTGGGGTACTCCATCTGACCTTGTTTAAGGCGAGACGGGGGCCATGCAAAAGCTGTTCCTGTCAAGTCACAGAAACACAAGAGGCGCAACGGAACTGCGACTCAACAACACCTCACGGTGTCGTCGTTCATTTATCGCCTTCTTCCCGGCTTGGGACGAAGCGACGTAGTGGCATTGCCAGCACTCAAAGGAGGTGGCACCGATAGGAACGTTTTGGTCTGCATTGCATCGAGGACAGCGGGCGGCTTCCATCCCCGGCGGTGCAGTGCTTGCAGGCTGCATACACGCCACCACGATAAGCCCGAGAATCCCCAGGAGGCCGCCCCACGCGACGCCGATGCCCCATCGCCTACAGCCTCCCGCTCAAGTCGCCGACGATCCCTTCGCCCGTCCGCTGCGGCGCGTTGCACTGATCAGAGCGACAGCCGCGTTGTAGCACGTCTCGTTTTCCGCGACAGTTGCTAAGCATAGTTATTCATGTCCGTTGAATTCGACTACACATTGGACGTTTAGGTTGCGTTTGCGGAAATCGCGGGGCGCTCGACTCCGGTGAGCCCCCTCCGTCCCAGCGGTCTTATGACCCTTGCTGAGTTTGCTCTCGGTGGAAGTGCCGATGCGACCTGCGGGGGCTAATCGACGGCGTGACCTCCCGATCAGCCCAAGTGGAGCGGAGGCCTAAATGCTTCAAAAGGGAACCGTGCCGTGCCCGAAATGCGGGAGCGTGGCCGAGGCTTGCGTCCGGTACTTCGGAGACGACATTGGTGGGGGAGAGATCGGGCCGATACCGGTACGTATCCGCTGGTGCCACAACGCCGATTGTGGTTACGAAACCCAGAAGGCCGAACGGAAGAAGAAGAGTAAATCTCAGTGTCAGCCGCACCAGTCGCGTACATCGGGCGGGTACTCATCGAGTGGTCCAACGCAGCGTTGCCCTGGCGGGTAGTTGACGCGGGCGTTGAGCAGATCGCAGGGAATATAGACCTGTTTGCCTTTAGGGGTGTTGCTCAAACACTGCGTCGGCGGCTGGGCATGAGCCTGGGTAGGGGCGATGATTGCTACCGCTACAGCGCCAAGCACCCACACAACACGGTGATAGATCATGAGAACTCCTTATGAGTGGGGCTGTAGGAATGGCCAATCATCGGCCTGTTTAAACGAGAGAACGAATAGCGCTCAACCTTTGCCGGTGACGCGCTCGACCCAGCGGGATCGCTCCCATTCTTCGGCGACATTAGCGGGCACGATAGGTCCGGTGTGGTGACGCAGCATCCGCAGCATGGTCCATGAACGCAAGCCTGCGAGCTCTGAGCTCTGGGAGGACCTAAGTCAATTGGAATCGGCAAACAGCCCTCATGGCGAAGACATAGGGGAAGGCGGTATGGGGTTTCAGCATGAGGCCTAGCCTTTTGTCATGTGGTTGCGCAAGACTTATACGGGTTACAGCATCGGTTGCGCAGTCGTATGGGCTGTGATTCTGACTGTGGTTGCAGTGACGTACCCGGACCGCCTGGACACCTTCCTCTTGGTCGGCAGCGGGTGGCTGATCGGGTGGATTTCAGCGACGATTACAAGGCCGATTTATCCGCCGCCCAGACTGAATTAATTTCGGGCGACACACCTAAGCGACTTGCGCGCACCGACCCGACGGTTACCCTGTGACACCGTGCGCGATCCGGAGACGCGCTGAAGACAGGGGCGCTTAACACGCGCCTCGACCCGACTCGCTTCGCGGAGGCGCCGGTGTCCGAGTCCGACCTCGTCCTATACCGCGTCGACGACCACATCGCTGTGCTCACCGTCAACGATCCGGACCGGCGCAACGCCGTCACCCCCGCGATGTCGACGCAGCTGCGGGCCGCCGTTGAGCAAGCCGAAGCCGACCCCGACGTGCATGCTGTCGTGGTCACCGGTGCGGGCAAGGCGTTCTGTGCCGGCGCGGATCTGAGCGCGTTGGGCGAGGCCGCCGAGGAGGGGCTGCTGCAGCTCTATGACGGGTTCATGGCGGTCGGCCGATGCGTGCTGCCCACCATCGCCGCGGTCAACGGCGCGGCCGTAGGAGCCGGCCTGAACCTGGCGCTGGCCGCTGACGTGCGCATCGCGGGGCCGAAGGCCTTATTCGATGCCCGCTTCCAGCAGTTGGGACTCCATCCCGGTGGTGGCGCCACCTGGATGTTGCACCGCGCGGTGGGACCCCAGGTCGCGCGCGCGGTCATGTTGTTCGGCATGCGCTTGGACGCCGAAACCGCCGTGCAGCACGGCCTGGCGTTGAGCGTGTCCGACGACCCGGTCGCCGCCGCGCTGCAGTTGGCTGCCGGACCCGCCGCGGCGCCTCGCCAGATCGTGCTTGCCACCAAGGCCACTATGCGGGCGACCGCCAATCCCGGATCGGTGGACGTCGAGCTGCACGAAACTTCCAAGCGCGCGGAACTAGGGCCGCAGGCGCAATCCATTCAATCTCCGGAGTTCGCCGCCCGGTTGGCCGCCGCGAGGGGCAAGTAGCGATCAGTGCCAAAACCGAGCGCTGTAGCTCGTCATGGCGAAGCCGGCCACCACACTGGCGATGACGATGCCGATCGCGGTCAAGGACCAGAAGAACATCCGCCAGCGCCGCCACACCGATAGGAACGGACCCATCGCGCCGACCAGCAACGCGAACCCGATGCCACCCCACGTCACCGGGTAGATGAACGCGTCGACGTGATGGGGCACGGGTTGACAACCGTCAGACGGACACTTGTCCGCGGCGAAAGCGAAGAACAGCGACAGCCACGCCGCGACGGCGGCCGCCACCAGCATCAAGGCCGAAAGCGCGGCCGTGCAGATGACGTCCCAGGTGGCCACCCGGTGTCGGCGCGCGTCCGGCGCCCAGGATTGGTGCGGGTGGTAGCCGGCGACATAGAGGTGGTGGGGCGGCTGCGGCAGGGTCATACGGCAATTCTCTGCCAGCTACGACGCCTGGGCGGCCGCTAATTGCGCTATCCGCTCGGCGCGCCGCAGCACCGGCGCATCGACCATCGACCCTTCGAACGCAAAGACACCGCGCTCGTTGGCGGCCGCGGCCAGCACGCGTTGCGCCCACTGCGCCTGCTCCGGCGTGGGCGCATAACCGTCGCGGATCACCGGCACCTGCGTGGGGTGAATAGCCACTTTTGCGTCGAAGCCGACCGCGACGGCATCGTCTACCTCCCGACGCAAGCCGTCGAGATTTTTGATGTCGAGGTACACCGAGTCCAGCGCAAGACGGCCGAATGCTTTGGCCGCCAACAGGGACTGTGACCGCACGTGGCGAGCCACTTCGCGATAGGTCCCGTCTGGGTACCGGTTGGCGGTGCCGCCGAGCACCGCGAAAAGATCTTCGGCGCCCCACATCACCGCGACGGCGTTATCCGCGCGGACGTTGTCGGTCACCGTGAGCGCACCCAGCGGTGACTCGACGAGGACGATGACGTCGAGCGGCGCCAGCGCACTGACTTGTTCGGGTGCTTCACATTTGGGCAGCATGACGGTGTCGTAGGGCGTCTTGGCCACCGCGTCCAGGTCCAGCTGCTGGTCTGCGCTGCCGGACGGGTTGACGCGCACCACGATGCGGGACGGGTCGAGTTCAACGTCGACGAGCGCCTCGCGCGCGGCAGGCCGGTCGGTGGCGGCGCAACCATCCTCGAGGTCGAGGATGACGATATCGGCTGCGGCGGCGGCTTTCTGGTATCGCTCGGGCCGGTCCGCCGGGCAGAACAACCAGGCGGGTCCAGGCTTGTGCAGTCCCATCAGCCGCCGGCCTCGGCCGGTCGCATGCGCACCAGAGTTTTGCGGGTGGCGGTCGCCACGATGTCGTCGTGCTGATTGCGCCCGGTATGGGCGAAAGTCAGCACTCCTTCACCGGGGCGGCTTTTCGACTCCCTTTTCTCGGTGATCACCGTCTCGGCGTAAAGGGTGTCGCCGTGGAAAAGTGGTTTGGGGAACGCTATTTCGGAGAAGCCGAGATTGGCCACGATGGTGCCCTGAGTCAATTGCGCGACGGACAGCCCCACCAGGGTCGACAAGGTGAACATCGAGTTGACCAGCCGCTGATGAAACGGCGGCAACGCATCGGAGAACGCAGCGTCTAGGTGCAGCGCTTGGGCGTTCATCGTCAGGGTGGTGAACAAAACGTTGTCGGCTTCGGTGATCGTCCGGCCCGGGCGATGCAGATAGCGGGTGTCGATCTCGAACTCCTCGAACCACAGCCCGCGCTGCACGATCGTCCGCTCACTCGACTTCGCCGCCCCTTGGTTCGTCTCGTTCCCCTCACTCACTGCGTTTGTTCCGCTCACTCGACTTCACCACTCCTTGGTTCGTCTCGTTCCCCTCACTCACTGCGTTCGTTCCGCTCACTCGACTTCACAGCCCCACCTCGCGGGCGATCAGCATCAGCTGCACTTCCGTGGTCCCTTCACCAATCTCCAGGATCTTGCTGTCCCGGTAATGCCGGGCCACGGTGAATTCATTCATAAAGCCGTAGCCACCGTGAATCTGGGTGGCGTCCCGGGCGTTGTCCATGGCTGCTTCGCTGGCCACTAGTTTGGCGATCGCCGCCTGCTTCTTGAACGGCTTACCGGCCAGCATGAGCGCCGCGGCGTCATAGTAGGCGGTGCGTGCGGTATGCGCGCGCGTCTCCATCCTGGCAATAGTGAATTCGACCGCCTGATAGCGACCGATCGGCCGGCCGAACGCCTCGCGTTCCCGCGCATATTTCACGCTCTCGTCGACGCAACCCTGCGCAGCACCGGTGGACAACGCGGCGATTGCGATCCGGCCTTCGTCGAGAATGCGCAGAAAATTGGCATAGCCGCGCCCTCTCTCCCCGAGCAGGTTCTCCTCGGGCACCCGGACGTCGTCGAAGGTCAGTGGGTGGGTGTCCGAGGCGCGCCAGCCGACTTTGTCGTAGGCCGGTTCAGCCGTGAAGCCGCGGGTGGGCACCGGCACCAGGATCGACGAGATCTCTTTCTTGCCGTCTCGTTCGCCGGTGACCGCGGTGACGGTGACCAGTTTGGTCAGGTCGGTGCCCGAGTTCGTGATGAATTGTTTGGAGCCGTTGATCACCCAATGCCCGTCGTCGAGGCGGGCAGTGGTCGCGGTGGCGCCCGCGTCGGTGCCGCCGCCCGGCTCGGTCAAGCCGAACGCACCCAGTGCCCGGCCACTGGTCAACTGCGGCAACCACTGCCGCTTCTGGGCATCAGTACCGAACCGGTACACCGGCATTGCGCCCAACGAGACACCGGCTTCCAGCGTGATCGCGACGCTTTGGTCCACCTTGCCCAACTCCTCCAGCACCAGGCACAACGCGAAGTAGTCACCGCCCATCCCGCCCCACTCTTCGGGGAACGGCAGGCCGAACAGGCCCATGTCGGCCATCCCGGCAACCACTTCGTATGGGAAGGAGTGCTCCGCATCGTGGCGGGCGGCGACCGGCGCGACGACGCTCTGCGCGAAGTCGCGCACTGTCTTGGCCAGCTGTTGGTATTCGTCGGGAAGCGTTCCGGTGGAAAGGAATTCACTCATCGCGGGTCGTCCTCTACTGTTTCAATGCTGCTTGATTCCTTGATTCGGGCCAGCTGTTGGCCGACCTTCACTTGCTCGCCGCCGGTGACGAGTAGCTCGACCACACCGTCGACCGGCGCCGGCAGCGCGTGCTCCATCTTCATCGCCTCCACCGTCACGACCACGGTTCCGGCGGCCACCCGGGCGCCGTCCACGACACCCACCGAGACGACGGTGCCCGGCATGGGGCTGCGCAGATCCGCGTCCCCGGTGTGGGCATCCTCGGCCCGCACCGGGGCCTCGCGCACCTCTTCGATCATCGCGGTTACGCCATCACCGGCCAGCCAGATCCGGTTGTCGTCGGCAGCGACGGCGTACCGGCTACGTACGCCATCGAGAGTCACCGCGACCCACCGACCGTCGAAATTTGCCTGCAGAGCGCGAGATTCGCCGTCCTCGATGCGAACAACCGCCGCTTCGGGGGTGCCGGTGAGGTAGACGTGGTCGATGCGTTCGCCGCTGCGCAGCCGAAATCCGACTGGAGCGCGAGCACCCAGCCGCCACCCGGATGGGACCGCCCACAGGCCGGCGTCGGGCGTGAGCCACAGCTGCAACCACTGGTAGGCCGCCGCGGCGATGAGCAACTCGTCTGTCGCCGAGGCGGCCACGAAATCGCCGGCACGGCGGTCCAGCAGTCCGGTGTCCAGCCTGCCGGCGGCCACGTCTGCATCGGCGAGCAGGAAGCGTGCGAACTCGACGTTGGTGACGACGCCGAGGACGGCGGTATGCGCCAGAGCCCGATCCAGCGCGCGCAAGGCGGCGAGCCGGTCGACGCCGTGCGCAATCACCTTGGCCAGCATCGGGTCGTAGTCACTGCCGACGACCATGCCCGCCACCAGGCCCGAGTCCACCCGCACACCGGCGCCGCTCGGCTCGACGACTGCCAGCACGTCACCGCCGGTCGGCAGGAATCCGCGGGCCGGATCCTCGGCGTACACCCGGGCCTCGACCGCATGTCCCTGCGCGACGATGTCGTGCTGGTCGACGGTCAGCTTCTCCCCCGCGGCGATCCGGACCTGCCAGGCGACCAGGTCCCACCCCGTGACCATTTCGGTCACCGGGTGTTCCACCTGCAGCCGGGTGTTCATCTCCATGAAGAAGAACTCGTCGGGCCGGTCGGCGGAGACGATGAACTCCACCGTGCCGGCACCTACGTAGTCGACGCTGCGCGCCGTGTCGCAGGCCGCCGCGCCGATACGCGCCCGGGTCGCAGCGTCCAGCAGCGGTGAAGGCGCCTCTTCGATGACTTTTTGATGACGACGCTGCAGGCTGCACTCACGCTCACCCAGGTGCACCACATTGCCGAAGCCGTCGGCCATCACCTGCACTTCGATGTGCCTGGGCCGCAACACGAATCGCTCGAGGAACAGCGTGTCGTCGCCGAACGCGGCAGCCGACTCCCGGCGTGCAGCACCCAGCGCCGCGGCCAGGTCGGTGAGCCGCTCGACCATGCGCATGCCCTTGCCGCCGCCGCCGGCGGATGGCTTGACCAGGACCGGGAAGCCGATTTCCGCGGCGGCGTCGATCAGTTCGGCGTCGGTCAGCCCGGGCCGTGCGATACCGGGCACCACGGGTACGCCGAACGCCGAGACGGTGGCTTTCGCGGCGATCTTGTCCCCCATCGTGCGAATGGCGGCGACGGGCGGGCCGATGAACGTCACGCCCGCCGCGGCCAGAGCGGCGGCGAATTCCGGGTTCTCGGAGAGGAAGCCGTACCCGGGATGCACCGCCTGGGCACCGCTGCGCACCGCGGCGTCGACAACCGCAGCGATGTTGAGGTAGCTGTCGCGCGCCGGCGCCGCGCCGATCGCCACCGCCAGATCAGCCTCGACGACGTGGCGGGCGCCGGCGTCGGCGTCGCTGTAGACGGCCACCGACCGGATGCCCATGTCTTTCAGCGTCCGGATCACCCGCACGGCGATCTCACCGCGGTTGGCCACCAGAACCGTGTCGAAAGTCGCTGAACCCATTCGAGCGCTCACATCCGGAAGACGCCATAGGAGACCGGCTCGACCGGCGCGTTGGCCACCACCGAAAGAGCCAGCCCCACAACTGTTCTGGTGTCGGCCGGGTCGATGACCCCGTCGTCCCAGAGCCGGGCCGTCGAATAGTACGGGTTGCCCTGATCTTCGTATTGCGCGCGGATGGGCGCCTTGAACTCCTCCTGCTCCTCCGCCGACCACGCATTGCCGGCGTTCTCCAGCGCTTCGGCACGCACAGTCGCCAGCACCGACGCCGCCTGCTCACCACCCATCACCGAGATCCGGGCGTTAGGCCACATCCAGAGGAAGCGTGGCGAATACGCCCGGCCGCACATCGAGTAATTGCCCGCACCGTAGGAGCCGCCGATGACGACGGTCAGCTTGGGCACCCGCGCACATGCCACCGCAGTCACCATTTTGGCTCCGTGCTTGGCGATGCCACCCGCCTCGTAGTCGCGGCCCACCATGAAGCCGCTGATGTTCTGCAGAAACAGCAGTGGCACCAACCGTTTGTCGCACAGCTCGATGAAATGCGCACCCTTGAGCGCTGATTCGGAGAACAACACACCGTTGTTGGCGACGATGCCGACCGGGTGTCCGTGAATGCGAGCGAAGGCGGTGACCAGGGTGCTGCCGTACTCGGCTTTGAATTCCTGGAAGTCACCACCGTCGACGAGGCGGGTGATCACGTCGTGTACGTCGTAGGGAATCCGGGCGTCGACGGGCACCACGTCGTAGAGCTCGGTTTGCTCGACGATCGGCTCCTTGGTGGGCAGCACGTCCCACACCGGCGGTTGACGCGGACCCAGGGTTGACACGATCCGACGGATGATGCGCAACGCGTCACGGTCGTCGTGAGCGAGGTGATCGGTGACCCCGGAAGTCTTGGCGTGCAGATCCCCGCCACCGAGTTCTTCGGCGCTGACCACCTCGCCGGTGGCGGCTTTCACTAGCGGCGGACCGCCCAGAAAGATGGTGCCCTGATCGCGGACGATAACGGCTTCATCGCTCATCGCCGGAACGTATGCGCCTCCGGCCGTGCAGGATCCGAGCACGGCCGCGATCTGCGGAATGCCGTCAGCGCTCAGCTTGGCCTGGTTGTAGAAGATGCGTCCGAAATGCTCACGGTCGGGAAACACCTCGTCCTGACGAGGCAGGAACGCGCCGCCGGAGTCGACGAGGTAGATGCAGGGCAGCCGATTCTGGCCGGCGATCTCCTGCGCCCGCAGATGCTTTTTCACGGTGACCGGGTAGTAGGTACCGCCTTTGACGGTGGCGTCGTTGGCCACGATCATGCACTCCCGGCCGGACACTCTGCCGATACCGGTGATAATGCCCGCCGCTGGGCAGTCGCCGTCGTACATGCCGTCGGCGGCCAACGGCGCCACCTCCAGAAATGGGCTGCCCGGGTCGAGCAGACCGTCCACCCGGTCGCGGGGCAGCAGTTTGCCGCGTCCGACGTGGCGGGTGCGGGCGCGTTCCGGGCCGCCCAGGCTCGCCGCAGCCAGCTTGTCGCGCAACTGCGACACGAGCGCGCGATGCGCCTCGCGATGCGTCGCCGGAGAGGTCATTGCAGTGCCCGCCAAATTCGGTTAATGACGACTAACTTGTGCTATGTTAGTGGAGATTAACTCAAACGTCCAGGGAGGCCGCATGGCAGCGTCTGCCCCGGCCGATCGCACAGAACTTTCGAATCGCCGCAGCCGGCTGAAATCCGACCGACGGGTACAACTTTTGGCCGCCGCCGAGCGGCTGTTCGCCGAGCGCGGCTTTCAGGCGGTGCGCCTCGAGGACATCGGCGCCGCCGCCGGGGTCAGTGGGCCTGCGATCTACCGGCACTTCCCCAACAAGGAATCGCTGCTGGTGGAATTGCTGGTCGGAATCAGCACCAGACTGCTCGCCGGTGCCCGCACGGTCCGGAAGGACAGCTCGAATCCGGCCGCTGCGTTGACCGGCCTCGTCGACTTCCACCTCGACTTCGCGTTGGGCGAGCCCGACCTGATCCGCATCCAGGATCGCGACCTCGCCCAGCTGCCGCCTGCCGCCGAGCGCCAGGTCCGGCGCGCGCAGCGGCAGTACGTCGAGGTCTGGGTCGGCGTGTTGCACGACCTGCACCCCGAGCTGGCTGAGTCCGACGCCCGTCTGAAGGCACATGCGGTCTTCGGGTTGCTGAACTCCACTCCGCACAGCCTGAAACCGGCGGACACCAGGCCATCAGCACGCCCCCGCGCCGTGCTGAAAGCCATGACGGTCGCCGCCTTGCAGGCCGATACCGTCACCCGGTAGTACCGCCGCCCAGACCAAGACCGGGATCGGCGGACCCAGATCGGCTGTTTGGGTACCCTGCAGATCATGAGGTGGGCATGAGCGATCCACGCCGACCACGCCGAAGCGACCAGGCGCGACAGGGATTGGAAGCAGACCAACCGCGCGCCGGCTATCAGCCCCGCACCGATCCGGCGTACAGCGGACAAGTGCCCTATGGACCGACGTACGGCGCCACCTACCCCCCGCAACGGGACCCTTATCCGGACGACCGGACCAAACCATTGCCGCCGTCCTGGCAGCAAGGTCAGTCCTCGACGCAGTGGCAATACGGTCAATTCCCGCCCGCCGAGCCGCCGCAGGGCGAGCCTCCCCGCAGGCCGTCGAGACCCCCGCGTTGGTTGTGGATTGCGGCCGGCGCGGCAGTGTTATTGGTTGTCGCACTGGTGATCGCGCTGGTCATCGCCAACGGAACAGCGAAGAAGGAGACGGCTGTTCCGCCATTGCCCGCCATGCCCGGCTCGACGTCACTACCGTCGTCACCATCGACCAGTGCGTCACCCAGGACCAGTTCACCGCCGTCGGCCACCGCCACCAACCCGGCTCCGAGCACCGCCCCTCAGACCACCACTGCCGGCCCGCCGGAGACCGTGGACTACAACGTCACCGGTGAGGGCCGGGCGATCAGCATCAGCTACGTCGACAACGACGGCGTAATGCAGATCGAGTTCAACGTCGCGCTGCCGTGGAGCAAGGAAGTCAGCTTGCCCAGGTCCGGGAAGCAACACCCCGCCGTCACGATCGTCAACATCGGCCACAACGTCACCTGTTCGGTGACGGTGGATGGGGTTCAGGGACGCCAGCGCATGGGTGTGGGCCTGACAGTGTGCGACGCGAAGAGCTGAGGCCGGCGGTCCTCACGACTAGACCACACTTTCCGGCTGTCTGATCTCCTCGCGCTCGATGCGCCGCGGAACCCGGACGGCCAGCAGCCCCAACAGCCCGGCGCCGAGCACAACGTCGAGCCCGCCCATCCCGAACCGCGTGTTATGGAAGACATCGACGAAGACAGAGAACAGCCAGGGCGCCAGGAAGGACACCGCCCGGCCCGTCATCGTGTACAGGCCGAACGCCACGCCCTCCTTGCCCTCACTGGACATCCGCAGCAGCAGAGTGCGCGCCGACGACTGGGCGGGACCGATGAACAGGCACAGCAGCAGTCCGCAAATCCAAAACGCTTGGGCACCGGACAACGTCATCAGGGTGAGGCCGACCACGATGATCGCCGCCAACGAGCCGGCGATGACCTGCTTGGAACCCAGTCGATCGTCGAACAATCCGCCTAACACCGCACCGCATGCGGCGACCACACTGGCGGACACGCCGAAGATCAGGACTTCAGCCTGGGAAATGCCGTACACATTCACACCCAGCACCGCGCCGAACGCGAACAGTCCCGCCAGCCCGTCCCGGAACACCGCACTGGCCAACAGAAAGAACACCAGGTTGCGGTCCCGTCGCCACTCGGTGGTCAGCTCCGACCAAAATTTGCGGTAGCCGCCCAGCAGGCCACTGGCTTGATGGCGGCGACCCGCTTCGCCCGGCGTTCCGCCGCGCTCGCGATCACCGCTAGCTTGATGGCGGCGACCCGCTTCGTCCGGCGTTCCGCCGCGCTCGCGATCACCGCTGGCTTGATGGCGGCGACCCGCTTCGCCCGGCGTTCCGCCGCGCTCGCGATCGTCGCTGGGCGCAGGCGACTCTTCGCGGACGGCGGGCAGGTGGCGAGCGGTAGTCAGCAGGGGCATGGCGAACACCGCCAGCCACCCCGCGGCCAGCAGCATGGCGGCCCGCACGTTCAAGCCGTCGTGAGTAGTGAGGTGCAGCAGACCGCGGGTGGGCCCCTTGCCGGAAATGAAGCCCAAGTAGACGACCAGCAGCAGCACAACACTGCCGGCGTAACCGGCGGCCCACCCGAAACCGGAGATCCGGCCCGCACTCTCCGGGGTGGACAGCTGCTTGAGCATGGTGTTGTACGGCACGCTGGCCAGATCGCTGCAGGCCGCGGTCGCGGCCAGGAGCACCAGCCCCGGCAACAGATACCTCGGATCGTCGCGAATAAGGCTCATCAGGCAGGTGAGAGTCACCGCCAGGCCGGTCAGCAGGGTCAGAACCAGGCGACGTCTGCGCGGAGCGTCCACCCAGACGCCGATCAGCGGAGCCAGCAAGGCGATCGTCAGGCCGGCCACCGACAACGCCCGGCCCAGCCAGCTCGCCGGTGAAGTGCCGCCCGGGGTACCCTCGCCGACGGTGCCGGTGAGGTAGACCGAGAAGACGAACGTCACGACGATCGAAATGAGACCGGTGGCACCGAACTCAAACAGCGCCCAGGCCAGCACCCGGGAACGATTAGATGACTGCACGCCCGCCGGGTAACCCATTCCGGCAGCGTATATGTCTCGAAGGTGAGCCGCCGTGGACGCGGGCGCCGGCCACGACCTGTCTACGATTGCCGCATGCCGATCCCCGCTCCCAGCCCCGACGCCCGCGCCGTTGTCACCGGGGCATCGCAGAACATTGGTGAAGCACTGGCCACAGAGCTTGCCGCCCGCGGCCACAATCTGATCGTCACCGCGCGGCGAGAGGATGTTCTCAACACCTTGGCCGGTCGGTTGGCCGACCGGTACCGCGTCGCCGTCGAGGTGCGACCGGCCGATCTTGCCGATCCCGGTGACCGCACGAAGCTGGCCGAGGAATTGGCAAGCCGGCACATCTCCATCTTGTGCGCCAACGCCGGCACCGCGACCTTCGGTCCGGTCTCAGGGCTTGATCCCGCCGCCGAGCGGGCGCAGGTGCAGCTCAACGTGCTTGGCGTGCACGACCTGGTGTTGGCGGTGTTACCCGGGATGATCGAACAACAGGCCGGCGGCATCCTGATTTCGGGGTCGGCGGCCGGCAACTCGCCGATCCCTTACAACGCCACCTATGCCGCCAGCAAAGCGTTCGTCAACACGTTCAGCGAGTCGCTGCGCGGCGAACTGCGCGGCACCGGCGTCCATGTCACCGTGCTCGCGCCCGGGCCAGTGCGCACCGAACTGCCGGATCCAGACAATGCGTCGCTGGTCGACAAGCTGGTGCCGGAGTTTCTGTGGATCTCAACCGAGCACACCGCCCGGTTGTCGCTAGACGCGCTGGCGCGCAACAAGATGCGCGTGGTGCCCGGCGTAACATCGAAAGCCATGTCGGTGGCCAGCCAGTATGCTCCGCGGGCCGTCGTCGCGCCTATCGTCGGCAGCTTCTACAAGAAGTTGGGTGGTTGACGCGTCACCGTCGGCGGCGTTTGTTGCCGCTTGTCAGGCTGCGAACCAGTTCCCGACCCATCGCGTTGAGGAACGTCTGAAAGCCGCGGCTGTTGACAAACCGCTTGAACCAGCCGGGTTTCTTGGTGTCTGTGGGCGCACGCTTTGGCGCTTTTCCTTTGGCGGTCGGTTCGTCGGCAGGGGCGGCCTGCGCGGCTCTCTCGTTCAGGATCTCGTAGGCGGACCGCGAGTCGACGCTTTCGCCGTACTTGGCCTGCAGCGGACTCGCCTTGGCGGCGCCGCCGATCGCGTCGTTGCCGATGGCCGCCATCAGCGAGCGCGGTGACCGCAGTCTGGTCCAGGCGACCGGGGTGGGAGCCCCCCGCTCTGACAAAACGGTGACGACTGCCTCGCCGATACCTAGCGAGGTCAACGCCGAAGCCAGATCGTAGACATCGGTTTTTGGATAGGTGCGGACGGTTTTCGTCAATGCTTTCTGGTCGTCAGGGGTGAATGCGCGCAGGGCGTGCTGGATGCGTGCGCCCAGTTGCGACAACACCTCGTTGGGGACGTCGGTGGGCAGCTGGGTGCAGAAGAACACCCCCACGCCCCGGGAGCGAATCAGTTTGACGGTCTGCTCGACTTGCTCGAGAAACGCTTTGGACGCATCGGTGAACAACAAGTGCGCCTCGTCGAAGACGAACACCAGCTTGGGTTTGTCCACGTCCCCGACCTCGGGCAGGGTCTTGAACAGCTCGGACAACACCCACATCAAGAACGTGGAGAACAACACCGGACGCCCGGCCTGATCGCCCAGTTCCAGCAGCGAAATGACGCCGTGGCCGGTGCCGTCGGCGCGCAGCAGATCCTGCGGTTCGAAACTCGGCTCACCGAAGAAGGTGTCGCCGCCCTCGCCTTCCAGGTTGACCAGCGCCCGCAGGATGACACCGGCCGTCGCCGCGGAGACACCGCCCAACGCTTTCAAATCGGCCTTGCCTTCGGCGCTGGTGAGATGGCTGATCACCGCCCGCAGGTCGGTCAAGTTCAGCAGCGGCAAGTTCTGTTGCGCGGCCCAGTGGAAGATCAACCCCAGGGTGGACTCTTGAGTCGTATTGAGGCCCAGCACCTTGGAGAGCAGGATGGAGCCGAAGCCGGCGATCGTGGCCCGTATCGGCACGCCGATGCCATCGGTGCCCAGCGAGAAGAACTCGACCGGAAAGCCCGCCGCCTGCCACGGGTCACCGGTTTCGGTGGCGCGGGCGGTGATTTTCTCGGTGCTCTGCCCGGGCTGCGCGAGCCCGGACAGGTCGCCCTTGACGTCGGCCATCAGCACCGGCACGCCTGCCGCCGATAGCTGTTCGGCGAGCAGTTGCAGCGTTTTGGTCTTGCCGGTGCCGGTGGCGCCGGCCACCAGACCGTGACGGTTGACGGTGGCCAGCGGGATGCGGATCTGCGCGGAGGGATCCGTCGTACCGTCGACGACCACCGTGCCTAACTCTAAGGCCTGGCCTTCGACGGCGTATCCGGCGGCGATCGTCTGGGCGGGGCTCGCTGCCGCGCCCGTGCTGGATGTCGAATCAGCGCTCATGGTGCCGCGTGCCTTTCTCCGGCGGTTCGGTGACTACGGCGGGCAATGCCTGAGATTACTGGCACCGGCCTGCGGTCGGGTCGGATCCGGCTGCCGGCACGTGGCCTAGTCTGAGCGTCGTGCGCGACGAACTGGTATGGATCGACTGCGAGATGACCGGGTTGAACCTGGCATCGGACAAGTTGATCGAAATCGCGGCTCTGGTCACCGACGCTGATTTGAACATCCTCGGCGACGGGGTAGACGTCGTTATTCACGCCGACGACGCCGCGCTGTCATCGATGATCGACGTGGTGGTCGACATGCACACCCGCTCCGGTCTGATCGAGGAGGTCAAAGCGTCGACGGTGGATCTGGCGACCGCGGAGACGATGGTGCTCGATTACATCCGCGAGCATGTCAAGCAAGCCAAGACTGCGCCGCTGGCCGGCAACTCGATCGCCACCGACCGGGGTTTCCTCGCCCGCGACATGCCTGCTCTGGACTCCTTCCTGCACTATCGAATGATCGACGTCAGCTCGATCAAGGAACTGTGCCGTCGCTGGTATCCCCGCATCTACTTCGGCCAGCCGGCCAAGGGGCTGGCACACCGCGCGCTCGCCGACATCCGGGAATCGATCCGGGAACTGCAGTACTACCGGCGCACCGCGTTCGTGCCGGCCCCCGGGCCAGCCACCAGCGAAATCGCCGCAATCGCCGCGGAACTTGCCCCGGCGTCGGGCGCGCCCGAACGTATCGATTCGGCCGCCGAGCACCCGAGCGGTTAGTATCGACGACGCCGCTGTCGCCCATGCTGACCGGGTCGGCTCGCGGCGATGGTGAGTGTAGTTCAGTTGGTAGAGCACCAGGTTGTGATCCTGGATGTCGCGGGTTCGAGTCCCGTCACTCACCCCTAATGGTCAGAGGGTGTTTTCGCCCTCTGCCGCCTGCATGATCTACGGGCAGAAGCAGGCTGAATTTGGTTGAGCTGGGACTGGCCTGCTCGCCGTATTGTCCATCGGCCCTGCCTTTAACCGTCCGGCACCGATGTTGTTGTATATACCCTTCACCCACATCCCCTGGGTGGCCCACCGCTAATACCGTCGAACCTATTCTCTGCTAGATGCGAAGCCGGGTCCGTGTTGCGTTGTCGGAGGTCAAAATTTTCTACAAATGTGGGCTAAAAAACAAAACCCCACAAGATATTTCAGTCCGCGAAAACCGTTGCTGCCCAACGGGACAAGGTGATCCTCGGGGTTGCGCCAGGTCGTGATGCGTCCGACGATGCGGCAGATGGCGATGTATGTGGGCAGGCTTAGGATGTAGGCGATGGCGAGTTTGGTGCCTCGGTCGATGTCGCCGATGAAGTATCGCTTCATGCGTGGTCAGTTGTTCAGCCTGAGATTCAGCCTGAGATTTTCCCCCTAGACATACACGTCATGTTACTTCTCGCCGGGTCGGGTGTCCTCGAAATTGTTCGCTCATGGCTCTAGCGTTGGCTCACGCACGCTCGCGGGGTCTGACGAGCTGCCCGGCGGGGCTACGTCGGAGCACGCTTCCCGCCCGATTGAGATTAAGACAGTTTCGGTAGACCTTTGCCAGGTCGTAGGCAGGGCCGACCTTTAGTGCCGGCTAGGACCCTACGCTTGGCGCGTCACTTGCCTATCGGATACCTACAGCCTGTCAGCTATCGCGGCATCCGCGCCTCGGGCGGTGACCACCCGTCCAACTCGATCAGCTTGCGTTCGTTCGCTAGCCACCCCTCAGCGTCTACCCGTGTCTCGCGTAAGAACTTGAAAACTTCAACTTCGAAATTCCGTCGCACAAATCGAAGCCGTCTTACCGAGCCTTTCGTCCAGTAGTGCGTCGGCCTCGTGGATGGCTGGTCGTGAGCAGCCGAATTCTTGGCAAAGTGTGCGTAATGCGGCGAATAGCCGCAGCTCAGAGTCGATTGCTTTGACATCGCGCATGTCTGGAGAGGATAGCCGCTCAGTTCTCGGACGGCTAACGAGAACTCCTGCTTCTAGCAGCTTTTCGTTTCCGCCTCGATCTCCGGGGCCGACGCGCGAGGCCGGTGCCCGGGAGATCCTTCACTTATCAAGGAATTCGTCGAAGGCGCCTCGCCGATCAGCACATGCAGTAAGTGACGAAGACATTTGATTTTAATTAGCAACTCAAATGGGCGGAAATGTTGGTACACGCCCGTGGTCCCACAGCCGCGTCTTGGGCCGGTGCTGGCCGGGCACCGAGCCGGCTGCACATCCGGAAAAGACACCTCGGCTACAGTCAACACGGTCTCACATGCGGATTTGCAATGTTCCGAAGTACAAGCTGTCGCGGGCGGGGGTCCGGTCACTCACCACGCCTGTTCGGGCCTTGCGCCGTTGGCCTGTCGCCGGACGGCTCAGAGGCGGCTGATGTCGATCGCTGTCGAAATCCGCGAAGCCCGGCCGCAGGAGTATCACCAGATCGCACAGATGCATTACCGGGCGTGGCGACAGTCCTACACCGGCATCATCGCCTCGGTACTGCTCGATCTGTTCGACGATCCACTGCACTGGGCCGACAACGTCTACCCGGAGAAGCTGACTCGTCCTGGCTGGACCATGCGGTTAACCGAGTCCGCCGGGAAGCCGGTCGGCGTCAGCATCTTCGGGCCCGAGCCCGACCGACCCGAACGCCTGGAAATCGACGCTTTATACGTGGCACCCGAGCTTCAGGGTCAGGGAGTGGGCAGTCTTCTGCTGGCCGACGCGCTCACGTCATACCTGGACGGTGACGTCGTGCTGTGGTGCGCTGAGAAAAACCACCGGGCGCGCCATTTCTACGAGACCAACGGCTTCGAACTCGACGGTCGCAAGCTGGATTGGAGACCGATTGCGCACCTTGCGGTGCCCCAGCTGGGCTACACCCTTCGCCGGTGAGCTGCCCGCCCGGCTCAGGCGTTGGCGTTGCCGGCGTGCCACTGCTCCCAGGGAATGTTCCAGTCCCCGAGGCCTTCGGTGCCCGACAGCGTCGGGCCGATCGTGTTGCTGATCTCCACGACGTCACCGCGCTTGATGTGGTCGTAGAACCACATCGCATTGCTGGTGTTGACGTTGATACAGCCGTGGCTGGTGTTGGTATGGCCCTGCGCGCCGACGGACCAGGGCGCCGCGTGCACGAACACACCGCTGTAGGAAATCTGCGTAGCCCAATCGACGTCGGTTCGGTACCCGTTGGGTGAGTTGACCGGCACGCCGTAGGTCGACGAGTCCATGATGATGTGCTTATAGCGTTCGCCGACGATGTAGGTGCCGTTGGCAGTGGGAGTGCTGTCCTTGCCCATCGACACCGGCATGGTCTTGACGGCGTCGCCGTTGACGTGCACGGTCAGCGTCTTGGTGCTGTCGTCGATGGTCACGATCACTTCGTCACCGATGGTGAAGTGGGTGTTGACGTTGTCTTCGCCGAACAGCCCGTCGCCCAGCTTGACCCCGTAGGTGTTGACCGCGACGTTGACCGCCGTACCCGATTTCCAGAACTCCTTCGGACGCCAGCGCACTTCGCGATTGTTCAGCCAGTAGAACGCACCCTCGACGGGCGGATCCGCCTTGATCGCTATGGCCTTTTCGGCCGCCGCACGATCGGCGATATCCTCGTCGAACCGAATTGCCACCGGCTCCCCGACGCCGACCACTTCGCCGTCGAGCGGAAGGACGTAAGGCATCGTGAGATCCTGCGGCGATTGGGTCTCGAAAGTCATCTGACGGCTGGCTACGCCGCCAAGGCCGCGGGCTTTGGCTGTCAGCGTGTAGCGCCGGTTGAAGCCCAGCGGCTCCGAGGTCGCCCAACGCACACCGTCAGAGCTCAACTGACCATTGACCGACCGGCCGTTCTCGTTGACCAGCGTCACACCGGCCAGCACGCCGTCCTCGGCGCTTACGGTTACCGGAGAGTCCACTGCGACACCGACGGCACCGTCGGTCACCGACGCGGTTAGCTTCGGAACGAGCAGGTCACTGTAGGGGCTGGCCTTGTCGAAGATCACCTTCTGCGGCGTCCCACCGCCGTCGCTGCTGCATGCGCCGGCGCCCAGTACAACCGCCGGAACGATCAACCCGACCAACCACGATCGACGCCAACGCGCATGCGTCACCGACACTGCACTGCTCCCCGTCCGACCCGACAAACTTGTAAACTCGCCAGTAGTTTAAAGCCACGCGGCGACAGCGTCGTAACCCTGCGGGGATGTTCACACGGATTCGCCTCTGCCCCTCAGCGCCTGTTAGTCTCGCTGGCTGAAGACGCAGCAGTTTTAGGCGCCGTTAGCTCAGTTGGTAGAGCAGCTGACTCTTAATCAGCGGGTCCGGGGTTCGAAACCCTGACGGCGCACTTCAAGGGGAATTTTGATGTTCTGCGTGACCGTAGCGCGCCATTGATGCGTCGTTTATTGCGTCAACGAGTAGGTCGGCGACCTCGGTATGCACGTTGCCGCGCGCCATGTATACGTCTTGGGTCATGGACACTTTGAAGTGCCCCAGGTGATCGGCTCCGACCCGCGCCGACAATCCCCGTTCGTCGATAAGTGTGGCCACCGTCTTGACGGAAGCTGTGCGTCGTCACACCGGGGCACGCTGAGCTTGTCACGGACGGTGCGCCACTCCCTGCCGGAGTTATTCAGGTCGCGCCACGTGCCCGCCGTGGACGGAAACCTGATCACTGGGTGTTCATCGAGGTAAGGCTGTGCGCGTCGCTTGCGCAGTGCTTCGACAGCAAAGCTGCGCGTCCATCTTCCGCCAGTCGGGCGAGGTGGGCATCTACGGGCGTCATTACTGCCGTAGTATCGGCAATCACTTGCGACAGCCCACCGCCCAGCCGGCACCTGGACTCGACCATCGCTAACCTTTGGAGTTCTCCGTGGCTACGCTCATCGACGCTTTCCCGCTATTCAGCACGCTGCGTGACGCAGTGTTTCTCACCGCAACCGTCGATGAGGTCGAAGAACTGAGACCAAGAATGCGTCGCATCCGATTCAGCGGCCCGCGACTGCAAGAACTGAGATGGACGCCAGGTCAGCATGTCCGGTTGCAGGTCGCCGGTCTGCTTGAATCCGTTCTGCGGCTGCGCCCGGACCACGTGCTACGCACCTATTCCATCTACAACACCGACCCCGACCTCGGCGCACTCGACATTGTGATGTTTGACCACGACGGTGACCCGGAGGCCGCTACACCCGCCGGCCGCTGGGCGAAGGGCGTCGCCATTGGAGATCAGGCCCGTTTCACCCGGCCCCAAGGCAACTTCGTCATACGCCACGACGCGCCCTACCACGTGTTCGCCGGTGAAGAAACCGCGTCGGTCGCGTTCGCCGCGATGCTTCGATCTCTAGACCCGACCGCCGAAGTCCACGGGGTAATCGAGGCCGCGACCGACACCGACCACCTTTCCCTGGCCCGACCCCTAACCCAGGTCGAGCGCGGTGACGCCTCAGCCACGAACTCGGCCGTGCTCGCCGACGCCCTGCGCAACCTCCAACTTCCCGACTACCCCGGCATCGCCTACCTCGCCGGGGAGGCCCGCACCATCCAAACCTTACGAAAAGTACTGATCACTGAACGTGGCTGGGACCGACGCCAGATACGCACCAAACCCTTTTGGACGCCCGGCCGCACCGGCATGGAATAGCCATCGATTTCCCACCGCGGCGTTGCCCGATCCGGGCTGTTCCGCGCCGATGCGCTGTGCGGTGTACCGCCACACAGCACCGCGCACCCGGCAGCAAATTCGCCATCGCGAATAATGGCCAGGAGGCGTTTATGCGCCGCGAATGACACGCAATCCACCGGAATCGACCGCCTGCAACAGGAAGTAATCGGGTATGCGAAGCGCTGCCGCCCAACGGAACACGGCCCACATCCGGATACAGCGGGAAGCAACCGGAACCACCTGCGCTTAATCAGCGGGTCCGGGGTTCGAAACCCTGATTGCGCACAAAGCCAGTTCTACTTAGCGGCCCGTCGAGCACCGACATGATGGCCGATGCTAGGCGGGGCCGTGTCCGTTGTGAGATCCTGCTGGTGTGTCCGCTGCGGCGGCGGCTGCTCCTTCGGGAGTGGTGACATTTCTGCTGACCGATGTTGAGGGTTCGACCCGTCGGTGGGAGGCCGACGCTGACAGGATGCGGGTTGCCCTCGCTACCCACGATGTGGTGTTGCGCAAGGCTATCGAGGCGCACGGAGGCTGGTTGTTCAAGCAGACCGGTGACGGGGCGTGTGCCGCGTTCGACTCGCCGCGCTCGGCGGTGGATGCGGCGGTGGCCGCGCAGCGGGCGCTGGAGTTGCCGGTGCGGATGGGGTTGGCGACCGGCGAAGCTGAGTTGCGCGAGTCCGACTATTTCGGTGCGGTGCTGAATCGTGCGGCGCGGGTGATGGCCGCTGGGCACGGTGGTCAGATTCTCGTGGCTGAGTCGACTGCGGGTCTGCTCAGTGGAGTTGATCTCGTCAATCTGGGGCCGCGAAGGTTGCGGGATGTACCGATGCCGGTCGGGGTGTTTCAAGTACGAGCAGCGGGACTTCGCGCGGACTTTCCGCCGCTGCGGGCGCTCGATACGACTCCGGGAAATCTGCGGCCTGCGACCACCAGCTTGATCGGACGTGAGTCCGAAGTCACCGAGATCGAAGCGGCGGTCAAGGCGCATCGGTTGGTCACGCTGACCGGGGTAGGTGGAGTTGGCAAGACCCGCCTGGCGTTAGAGGTCGCGGGGCGTCTGGCTGATGAATTTCCGGACGGCGTTTGGCTTTTCGAGCTGGCTGCGGTCACCGATCTGGCGGCAATACCCGATGCAGTGGCGGCGGTGCTGGGCATCATCCAGCAACCGGGTAAGACTGTCAGTGAGTCGGTGGCCGCTGCGTTAGAGGGCCGGGTCGGGCTGTTGGTGATCGACAACTGCGAGCATGTTCTCGACGCTGCCGCCAACTTGATCGAAGCAATCCTCACGCAATCCGCGACCGTGCGGGTCGTTGCCACCAGCCGCGAAGGACTCGGAGTCCCCGACGAGCAGGTGTGGCCGGTGCGCTCTCTGGACGTGGCATCGGGAATGGACTCTGCGGCGGTGAGCCTGTTCGTCGAACGCGCTCAGGGCATTGCGCGGGGCTTCGCGATGGTCAACGGCGATGAATCAGCCGCAGCCGTCGAGATTTGTCAACGCCTCGACGGGATTCCCTTGGCAATCGAACTGGCCGCCTCGCGGATGGCGTCGATGACCGCCAGTGAAATGCGTGATCGCCTTGATCACCGGTTCAGGCTGCTGGTCGGCTCGCGGCGCGGCCTGGAACGCCACCACACGCTGCGCCACGCGGTGGCCTGGTCCTACGACCTTCTCGACGACACCGAAAAGACAGTGCTGGAGCGCTGTTCGGTCTTCGCGGGCGGATTTGACCTGCACAGCACCTGCGCGGTAGCCGGATCAGATGACCTCGACGAGTACGCCATCCTCGAGGTACTCGACGCTCTGGTGCGCAAGTCGCTGCTGATCGCCGACCGGTCAGCCGGGCGGACTCGGTTTTCGATGCTGGAGACGATTCGCCAGTTCGCCGAGGAACAACTCGTCGCCGGTGGCGAAGCATCCGCGATTCGGGCAGCGCACTCGCGGTACTTCGCCGGGCGCGAAGCAGACATCCTGGCCCTGTGGGACAGCCCTCGCCAGCGCGCGGCCTACGACTGGTTCACCATCGAGCTGCCCAATCTGCGCACCGCGTTCCGGTGGGCCGCCGACCACGGCGATCTCGATGTCGCCGCCACCATCGCCTCCTATGCGGGGTGGCTCGGCACTGCGGTCCAAACCCTTGAGCCGATAGCCTGGGCCGAAGAGCTGATCGAGCCCGCCCGCGCGGCCGACCACCCGCGGCTGGCGTTCCTGTACGTGATTGCGTCGCTGTGCTACTGGACCGGACGGATCGAGGAGGCGGTCCGCTACAGCGACGCCGGGCAGATCGTTGTCGGCAGGAGCCGCGAGGCGCCGCCGTACGGCATCGAAGCCGCGCTTGGATCTGTATACCTGGTCATCGGGCAGCCGGAGCGGATGGCCGAGGTGTGCCGCGCCCAACTCGCACGCCGCCGCGACACCCACGTCCACATCCGGGCATGGCTGGTTGCCGCCCGTGCAGTGGCCGGTTCGGGTGGGGAGGCGATGGATTCCGCAGATGGCCTCATCGAGGCTGCGGAGACAACAGGCAACCCGTTGTTTCTCGCGTGGGCGCTCGGGGCCTACGGTGTGGCTTTCCGTGACGCGGATCCCGTCACGGCGCTTGACGCCCTCGGCCGGGGTCTGGTGATCGCTCAAGACAGCGGCAACCGCACCATCTCGTCAGTCCTGGCGAACGGTCTGGCACGACTTGAGGCCGAACACGGCGACACGCTGGCCGCGTTCGATCACCTCACCCTGGCAATCCGCGGATTCCACAATGCGGGCGACACCACGACGATGCGGGTCCCGCTGGCCGTCCTCGCCGTTCTTTTCGACCGGCTCGGACGCTCCGCACCGGCGGCCACTATCGCCGGGTTCGCGCTCAGTCCTTTCTCTGCGTCGTCGGTCCCCGAAATCACCACCGCGGTCACCCACCTCCGCGATGTGCTCGGCGAGGCGACCTACAAATCGCTCGCCCGCAAGGGTCAAACGATGGCCACCGCCGCGATGGTGACGTACGCCTACGACCAAATCGATCAGGCCCGAACTCCACTCGAACACCCTGGTTGAGTTGCGCGAGTCGCTGTCGAACGCGAGTGCGGCGCAGGATGTTCTCAGTCGCCTTCCGTACGCGCCGCAACCAGCGTTGTGTCGACGGGGGTACGTACGGCCGCAGAATCTTAGATGACCTAGCCGATTCGGTAAGCTGGTGCGTAATGCTGCTGAAAGTCGAGGTTGCCGTGAATGAGCCAGCCGACAGGGAACCGTTAGACAATCGCCGAGTGCAGGTCATGCGCCGCGCCTTGCGCGGGGTGCAGGACGGCATCGCACCGGTCGTCGACTTGTCCCGGCCGTACGTGACTGGGCTGGAGGACTTGCCCGCCGATGGCAGATTCCTGCTGGTGGGCAACCACACGTTCAGTGGATCTGAGGTCATGCTGATCCCGCACTTTGTGCGACGCGCGGTCGGGACGTGGGTCCGGCCGCTGGCTGACCGCCGATTTGGCGAGCGACCGGGCTTCGGCCGCGACTTGATGACCGCTTACGGTGGCGTCGTCGGTGCCCCGGATACCGCCCGAGAATTGATGCGGCAGGGCGAAACCATCCTGGTGTTCCCGGGCGGCGGTCGCGAGATACCGAAGTTCAAAGGCGAGGAGTACCGCCTGCACTGGACCGGCCGGTTCGGCTTCGCTCGCATCGCCGTGGAGAACGCCTACCCGATCGTGCCGGTCGGACTGGTCGGCGGAGACGATGTTTTCAAGAGCCTGGTCGCCCGCGACAGCGCGCTGGGGCGGCTCAGTCAATCAGTCAGTACGAAATTGTCCGGCCGTTCGGACATGGCGATGCCCTTGGTGCGCGGCATCGGGCTGACCGCCATTCCGCGTCCGCAGCGGATGTATCTCCGGTTCGGCGATCCGATCGACACCGCAAAGCCGGACGGCATGGCAACCGACGAGTGGGTGCCGCAGGTCCGAGACAGCACTCAGCGATCTCTGGAAACCATTCTGGCGGATCTGCTGACCATCCGGGCGCACGACCCTTTCCGCGAGCTCAACCCGTTGGCTTGGACGAGCGCGGTCAAGACCGACGCAGCCTGACGCGCCCACCCGGAAGTCGTGCGGCAGCAACATCCGCTGTGAGAACCGACGGCTGCGCTCACTTACCAGCCAGAATGCGATATTGCGCTGAAATTTGCTGCTTGACGTCAGTTTCGTCGTCGGAGTAGGCGACGAAGGCGTAGCGGTCCGCCTTCGCGATGCACTTGAAGTGCCATCTGAACTGCCGCAGCGTCGGCGCCTCTGTCTTGGCGGACCAGTTCGTCGACCTCTGGAAGCACCTGGCGGCCGGTAAGCCGGCGACGCCGGAGGCGGGCTGCACATTCGGCTGGGTGGTGGTGTCGGCGGTGAACTGCTTGACCAACAGCGCTGCTCCGTCCGGTTGGTGGGTCTTGTAGACCTTCGTCAACATCTGTGCCACCGCATCCACGCCTGCGGCCTGGAAGGAGGTGTCGGACTGGATTGGGTCATCTTCGAAGTGCAGCGCCGCTGTCGGCTGCCATACCCCGACACTGCGCGGCGCGGAGCCATCGGGTGCCCATAGAGTCAAGGCCCGCAGCTGGCCGGTCGGATCGGTCGGCAAGTCGGCGAACTTCACCGGATCCGTTGGAGTGAACGCATCTATCTTGGCCGGTTGCAGGTTCAGCACCTGTGAAATCGTGTTCTGGCCCCAACGCTCGAGAGTTGGATCCGAGGAGGTGGGCGGGGTCGCTGTGCGTTGGTAGAGGACGTAGGGGCCGTGCGTGACGAAGCTGCGCACCTCGACCCAGCCATCGACGAGGGTGTCCGTCCACGCGGTCGCCTCGGGGTGAGCGAAAATGGTGACCGGCGTCCCCGGTGAGTTGCCGAGCCCGGTAGCTGCTGCACCGGCCATGTCACCGGCTGCTTCGGTCGCGGCGGTGGGGTCAGGGAATTGCAGCACGACGTTTGTCAGCTCGGGCTCGGTGAAGGTTCGCCCAGACCGACGTCCGCTGGCAAAACCTGCCAGCGAGTTGTGCGCCTTGGCGATGTCGGCCAGCGGTCGATCCACGACTTGATCCGTGCTGAGCACCTCGTCGTCAATGACGGTGGTAGGCATCGGAATGAATTGTCGCAGTGCCGAGTTCGCCTGCCACGGCCCGAGGACGTATTCGGCCATCCGACGGCCCTCGTAAGCGGACCCTTTGGCCGTGCTGCCGGCGGGGCCGAACGGGTGATTGGGTTTGACCGGGTAGCTGCCGGTATCGAGGAGCGCGACGATCGCGCCATCGGAGTTCCCCGGGTCGGGCGCCTTCACCGCGATGCCGGCGGTCGTTGCCGCGCACCCGGCAAGCAGCCCGGCAAAGCCGGTCGCGAGGACAGTCGCTACCCGTGGCCGGTTGCGCATCGTTGCCCCTGGTTCGACGCCCTGTGCATTTCTCGGTGCCGGGCCGTGCCCGAAGGTCAGCGTTTCCGCGTCCGCAACACCACCACCGCGACCACCAGAGAGCCGGCACTGGCGAGCGTCACTATCACCGCGGGTTTCTTGACGAACTCGATGAGCCGGGCTTTGACGTCGTCGGCCAGTCGGCGGGGGTTGGCACGCGCGGCAAGCGTGTCGACGGTGGTCGCCAGCTTGTCGCGGGCGAGATCGATGTCTTGCTTGATGGCTTCGGGATCCCGGTCCGCCACGTCTCTGTCCTCCAACTTTGCCGGCACTCCGCCTGCTGGCCTCATGCACCTGACGCACTACCCTAGATCAGTCGGCGATAATCCTGGCCCGCCGGTGATCAGAAAGGACGTTCGTTGACCGACACCGCACACCTGGCGCCCGGCGACAAAGCGCCCGCCTTCAAACTGCCCGACGCCGAGGGCAACACCGTGTCGCTGTCCGATTACAAGGGCCGCCGCGTCGTCGTCTACTTCTACCCCGCTGCGTCCACCCCGGGCTGCACCAAGCAGGCCTGCGATTTCCGCGACAGCTTGCAGGAACTCGACGGCGCCGGCATCGACGTCGTCGGCATCTCTCCCGACAAACCGGAGAAACTGGCCAAGTTCCGGGACGCCGAGCAGCTGACCTTCCCGCTGCTGTCCGACCCCGAACGCAAAGTCTTGACCGCCTACGGCGTATACGGCGAAAAGAAGATGTACGGCAAAACCGTGCAGGGCGTCATCCGCTCGACGTTCGTGGTCGACGAGAACGGCAAAATAGCCGTCGCGCAGTACAACGTCAAAGCCACTGGTCACGTCGCGAAATTGCGGCGCGAGCTGGAGGTCTAGCGGTTCGTCCGTCGACTGTGTGGGTTGTGTGCGCCACTAGGCGATTTCCTCGATGACAACCTACATACTCGGCGCCGCCAGGTTGGCCAGCAGCAATGCTTCAGCGGTCGCGGCCCGTTCCAGCACGCGAAGACTCAGGCTCTCGTTGATGCTGTGCGCCTGAGACTGCGGGTCTTCCACGCCGGTGACCAGGATCTTCGCCTGCGGGAATGCGTTGGCGAACTCCGCGATGAACGGAATCGAACCGCCCATCCCCATGTCGATCGGATCGACACCCCACGCCTGCCGGAAAGCCGCCCGCGCGGCCTCGTAAACCGGTCCGGTGGCGTCGATTGCGTACGGCTGCCCGACGTCACCCGAAGTGACCGTCACATGCGCGCCCCAGGGCGCATGCTGCTCCAGGTGAGCTGTGAGCACCGCCATATGGGCGCCGGCGTCCCCACCGGGCGCAATGCGCATGCTGACTTTGGCCCGAGCCCGCGGAATCAACGTATTCGACGACGCCGCAATGGGAGTGGTGTCGATGCCGATCACCGTGATCGCCGGTTTGGCCCAAAGTCGCTGCGGTACTGAACCGCTGCCGATCTCGCGCACCCCGTCGAGCAAGCCAGCCTCCTTGCGTACCCGGTCCGCCGGGAAAGCCACGTCGGCAGCGGTACTTTCGTGCAGTCCGGCCACCGCGACGTTGCCGTCATCGTCGTGCAGGCTGGCCAACAGTCGGACCAGCACACTCAACGCGTCCGGCACCACGCCGCCCCACAATCCGGAATGCAGCCCGTGGTCAAGCGTGGCGACTTCGACCACACAATCGACCAGCCCACGCAGCGACACCGTCAACGCCGGGGTGTCCACGCTCCAGTTGTCCGAGTCGGCGATGACGATCACGTCTGCCGCCAGCAGGTCACGATGCGCGGCGAGCAGTTGTCCCAGCGACGGCGACCCAGACTCCTCCTCACCCTCGACGAACACCGTGACACCGACCGGCGGTCGACCGCCATGCGCCCGGAACGCCGCCAAATGCGTTGCAATGCCGGCCTTGTCGTCGGCGCTGCCGCGTCCGTAGAGTCGGCCGTTCCGCTCGGTCGGCTCGAACGGCGGCGACACCCACTGCGTGCGGTCACCTTCGGGCTGCACATCGTGATGGGCATACAACAGGACCGTGGGCGCACCCGGCGGTGCGGGATGCCGCGCGATGACGGCCGGCGCACCGCCCTCGCTGACCACCTGCACATCGTCGAAACCGGCCCGTGTCAGCAACTCCACCACCAGCTGCGCGCTGCGGTGCACTTCCGGGCGGCGGCCCGCGTCGGCCCACACCGACTCGACACGCACCAGGTCCTCCAAGTCGCGGCGCACCAACGGCAGCACCTCGCGGACGCGTTCGACCAGCTGATTCATGTAATCGAGGCTAGCTGGCCGCGGTTAAGCTGAGCCGGTGGCGGTGACCGACGGTGCTGATCCGACGGCACCGCTGTGGCGGGCGGCGCAGGTATTCCGCCTGCTCAGTTGCGGTTACGCGCTGGGCTTTCAGATCGCGGTCAACCAGGATCTGAGCCATCCCGCGGGGGCATGGTCGCTGTTCGCGGTGCTCATGGTGTGGAGCACCGTGTGCGCCGTGGCCTACTTGCGGGGCTTCGGTCGCCGGGGAGCCTGGGTGACCGCGGAGCTCGTGGTCGCCGTCTTGCTCATGCTTTCCACCGATGTGGTCGCTTCCCGGCAATGGGCGCTGGACAATCAGTCGTGGCCGACGACGTTGTGGGCCAGCAACGCCACCATCTCCTCGGCGATCCACTTCGGACCGGCCGCCGGGATGCTGACCGGCGCCCTGCTGATCGTCACCAGCGCAGTGATCAAGGGCTTCAACACCTTCATGAACCTCAACCTCGGCCACAACGCGACCGTCATCGTCGAACTGGCGGTCGGACTGGCGGTGGGTATGGCCGCCCAGACCGCCCGGCGCGCCCACGACGAGCTGCAACATGCGACCCGGTTGTCGGCGGCGCTGGAGGAGCGTGAGCGGTTGTCCCGGCACGTGCACGACGGAGTGATTCAGGTGCTGGCGCTGGTCGCCAAACGCGGTCGTGAGATGGGCGGTGCCGCAACGGATCTGGCGAAGCTGGCCAGCGAGCAGGAACGGGCGTTGCGACGGCTGGTGACCTCCGCCGACATCGACCGCGAACAAGACGCGGCGACCGTCGACCTGCGAGCGCTGTTGAGCCGACGAGAAACCGACGGCGTGTCGATCAGCTTGCCGACAACCCCGGTGCCGCTGCGGCGGCAAATCGCCACCGAACTGGACGCCGCGGTGGGCAATGCGCTGGACAACGTCCGCGCCCATGCCGGTCCCGGCGCCCGCGCCTTCGTGTTGCTCGAGGACCTCGACGACGCGGTCTCGGTGACCGTTCGCGACGACGGTGTCGGCATCGCGGCGGGCCGGCTGGCCGAAGCGGCCCGTCAAGGTCACATCGGAATCTCCAAATCGATTGTGGGTCGGCTCACTTCACTCGGCGGCAGCGCACAACTGCACACCGATGTCGGCGCAGGCACCGAATGGGAGCTGAGCGTACCGCGCAGCGGTGGGCGCCGTGGCTGAGCCGAAACCGATCACCGTGATGGTTGTAGACGACCATCCGATCTGGCGTGACGCGGTGGCCCGAGACCTCGCCGGGGACGGCTTCGACGTGGTTGCCACCGCCGACGGTGTAGCCGCAGCGCAGCGTCGCGCGGCCGTCGTCAAACCCGACGTGGTGTTGATGGACATGCGTCTGGCCGACGGGGACGGTGCGCAGGCGACAGCGGCGGTGCTGGCGGTGTCGCCGTCGTCGCGGGTGCTGGTGCTGTCGGCGTCCGACGAACGTGACGACGTGCTCGAGGCCGTCAAGGCCGGCGCCACCGGATACCTGGTCAAAAGCGCGTCGAAAGCCGAACTCGACGAGGCGGTGCGGGCCACCGCCGCCGGGCGAGCGGTGGCCACCCCCAGCCTGGCCGGGCTGGTGCTGGGCGAATACCGACGCATCGCCCGCAGGCAGAACGCCGGTCCAGCCCTGTCCGAGCGGGAGACCGAAGTACTGCGTCTGGTGGCAAAAGGGTTGTCTTCCAAACGGATTGCCACCAAGCTCTCGTTGAGTCACCGCACGGTGGAAAACCATGTGCAGGCAACCTTCCGCAAGCTGCAGGTGGCCAACCGGGTGGAGCTGACCCGGTATGCCATCGAGCACGGGCTGGATAACTGACGGGCTGACGGCTCAGTCTTCGAGAATGGCCACCGCCGCGGCGGTTCCGCCTTCATGGGTGAGCGACACGTGAATCGTCACGTCGGCAAGGTGTTTGGCGATCTCACCGGTCAACCGCACCCGCGGCCGGCCCCACATGTCGGTGACCACCTCGATGTCGTGGTGGATGTTCTCGGGCAGCACCGGGCGCTGCGCGAACCGCGATCCCGACCACGCCTTGATCACCGCTTCTTTGGCTGCCCAGCGCGCCGCCAGGTGGCGCGCCGCCGACGAACTCTTGTCAGAGGCGTCGCGCCGCTCCCCCGGCGTGAACGTTTCGGAGAACACGGTGCCGGGTTGGTCGACCTGTTCGGCGAAATCAGGAATGGAGACCAGGTCGATGCCTATCCCGACGATCGCCACTGGCGCCGCTCCTCCTCATCGCTCCGCTCTGCATCGTCGCCGGCGGTGCCACTGGCGCCGCTCCTCCTCATCGCTCCGCTCTGCATCGTCGCCGGCGCGGCCCACGGATCGCCACGCTAGCCGATGGCGAATACGTCGCCGTCGCCCAGCCGGGACGCGGCATTCAGCAGCATCGCGGCCTCTTGGCGTTTTTCGGACACCTCCTGGCCGAAACGCCGGTCCGCGGGCCGCTCGTACATCGGCGCGCCTCCCGCGATCGCCGACATCAGCCGGCGCTGACCGGCCACCAGCCGGGCCTCGGCACGCTGCTGGTAGTCGGCGCGCTGCTCCGGCTTCAGCGAGGCCACGAAAGCCTGCGGATGCACCAGAGCGACCAGGCCGGACACGTGCCCGAAGCCCAGGCTGGTGATCAGTCCGGCTTTCAGTGGGAATTTCCCGCCCAGCCGCAGCGTGTCACGAACCCAGACAAAGTGCGCCGAGGAGGTCAGCTCGTCGTCGACGCAGTCCAGGCTGCGGTTGGGCGGGATCACTCCGTCGCGCAGCATCTGGCACATCCCCATCATCTGGAAGACCGCCGCGCCGCCCTTGGCGTGCCCGGTCAGGCTCTTCTGCGACACGATCAGCAACGGCGCGCCCGCCGAGCGGCCCAGCGAGTCCGCCAGCCGCTCGTGCAGCTCGGTTTCGTTGGGGTCGTTGGCCAGTGTCGAGGTGTCATGCTTGGAGATCACCGCGATGTCATCTGCGCCGACGCCCAGCTTGGCCAGTGAGCGCGCCAGCACCGAATCCTTGCCGCCGCGGCCGGCACCCAGCGCGCCCAGCCCGGGCGCCGGAATCGAGGTGTGCACACCGTCGGCGAAGGACTGCGCGTAAGCGACGACGGCTAACACGGGTAAACCCATCTTCAGCGCGAGGTCGCCGCGGGCCAGCAGAATCGTGCCGCCGCCCTGAGCTTCCAGAAAGCCGAGCCGGCGTCGGTCGTTGGGGCGGGAGAACTTGGAGTCGTGGATGCCGCGGCCGCGCATCATCGCGGTGTCCGCGGTGGCGGCCATGTCACCGAAACCGATGACGGCTTCCAGCGTCAGATCGTCGAAGCCGCCGGCGACCACCAGCTCGGCCTTGCCGACGCGGATCTTGTCGACGCCCTCCTCCACCGACACCGCCGCGGTAGCGCAGGCGCCGACTGGATGGACCATCGCCCCGTAGCTGCCGACATAGCTCTGTATGACATGCGCGGCAACGACATTCGGCAGCACCTCCTGCAGGATGTCGTTCGGTTTGTTCCGGCCGAGCAGGTTGCCGTGATACATCGTCTGCATCGAGGTCATGCCACCCATGCCGGTGCCCTGGGTGCTGGCCACCAGTCCCGGGTGCACCCAGCGCATCAACTCGGTCGGGGTGAAACCCGAAGACAGGAACGCGTCGACGGTCGCGACGATGTTCCACAGCGCCACCCGGTCGGTCGAATTGGCCATGTCCTGGCTGAGGCCGTAGACGGTCGGGTTGAACCCGGTCGGGATCTGCGCGCCCACGGTCCGCGACAACTTGGTCTTGCGCGGCACCCGGATCTCGGTGCCGGCTTTGCGCGTGACCTGCCAGTCGCCGGATTCGGACACCGGCCGGACCACCGTGTGCTCCGGGTCGAACTGGACGAACGCCCGCGCGTCGGCCTCTGAGGAGACGACGAACGTGAAGTCCTTGTCCAGGAACACCGACACCAGCAGCGGCGAAGCATGGTCGGGGTCGATCGCGCCGTCGTCGACGAATTCGCGGATGCCGCAGCGTCGCACCACGGTGTCGTGGTAACGCTCGACCAGCTCGGACTCGTCGACCAAATCACCGGATTCGCTGTCGTACCAACCGGGTTGAGGATCGTCCTCCCACCGGATCAGCCCGGTGGTCCATGCCAACTCCAGCACACCGGCGGCCGACAGTTCGTTGTCGACCTCCATCTCGAACCGGGTGCGCGAGGATCCGTACGGCCCGAGTTCGGCGCCGCCGACGATCACCACCAGGTCGGCCGGGTCGAGATCGAGGTCGGCCCACGGCGGCGGTGGCGCCGGCAGATAGCCGCGCGGCGGGGACGGTAGTGCGGAAATTGCCTTGCCGATGCCAACTTCGGGTGCCTCGGTGTCGCTTTCCGAAGCCGCCTGCTCGCGGGCTTTCGCGGCCAGTGCGGCCATATCCAGTTTCGCCTCGCCGAGCCCGCCGGTGAGATCGGCCTTGACCGGCGTGTGGGCTGCGGCGGCTCTGGCCTCGACGGTGCACAATTGCAGCAGCATCGCGGCCATTTCGTCGGTGGAATACGTTGTCACACCGGCTTCTTCGACCGCGTCCACGATGGCGTCATTGCGGCCCATCAGCCCGGTGCCACGGGTCCAGCCGATCAGTGCGTGCGCCAAGCTGACCCGCTGCGCCCATGATGACTCGGCGTTCCACCGGGTGACGACGGCGTCGAGCGCGGATTTGGCTTCACCGTAGGCGCCGTCGCCGCCGAACATGCCGCGGTTGGGCGAACCGGGCAGCACCACATGCAACCGCGACGCGATGTCGCGTTCGGCGCCGATCCGGGACAATCCGCCGATGAGCCGCTGTACAGCCCACAGCAGCACCTTCATCTCCATCTCGGCGCGCGACCCGGCTTCCGAGAGGTCGCCGGTGACCCGGGGCGCGGCGAACGGGAACAGCAGCGTCGGGGTCAGCGCGTCCTTGATGTGAATAGACTGCGGGCCAAGGCTTTCGGTCTGCTCGTGGCCGATCCACTCGACCAGCGCGTCGATGTCGGTGTAGGACGCCATGTTGGCCGCCACCACCCACAGCGCGGCGCCGTACCGGGCGTGGTCGCGATACAGGTTGCGGTAGAACGCCAACCGCTCGTCGTCGAGCCTGGAGGTCGTGGCGACGACGGTGGCACCACCGGCCAGCAGCCGGCCGACCACCGATGTCGCTATGGAACCCTTCGAGGCGCCGGTCACCACGGCAACCTCATCGCTGTGCGGGCCCTTGTCGGGGTTTTCCGCACCGCCGGCGATGCGCCCGTACAGCGACGCGTGGATCTGCCGGCCCGCGGCCAGCGACTTACCCTGCCACCAGGTGGCCTGCATGGCCACAACGTGCCCGGCTCCTTCAAACCGTTCGGACAGCCGTGCCCAGTCCGCGTCGATCTCCCCGTCGTCGAGCAACCACAGCTTGACCAGCTCTTCCCGGGCGCTGGCCCAGCGGTCGTCGAACACGACAGCTTTCTTGCCGTCGAACACCGGCGCCACCAACCGCGGCCAGTCCGAACCGAGTTCGGCGCTGACCAGGTCGACCAGATCGGCCTCGGTCGCCGCGATAGATCCAGCCGGCGCGCTGACCGGGTCGTCCAAACCCAACTGGTTGAGCACCAGCCGGGCCGCCGAAGCCAGCACGCCGTCACGGCCGGTGATCTGCTCGGTGAACTCACTAAGGGCTGCCGCGTCGACGGTTGCACCGCCGGCACCGGAGGACGGCAGCGCCATCGCGGTACCGCGGCGCGCGGCCACGGCGGCCACCGCGGCGTCGATCACCTTCTCCACAGCGGCGCCGTCGGTCAGCGCACCGTCGTGCAGCCCGCCCAGCGGCCCGCCGCGAACACTGCTGCCCTCCCGGGTGCCCAGCGCGACTTCGATCGTGACGTGTTTCGCCCAGCCGTCGCCAAGTTCCCAGAATTTCTTCACCCGCTCGGCGATGGCGCCGGGCCGCTTGCCGGACGGACCCAACGCCGACCGCAAGTGGTCGTTGATGGCGTCGGAAAGCACCGGGCCGTAAGGCTTGTAGGTGCGGGCCAGTTTGGTGACTTGGGCACGCAGTCCGGCCAGGTCGGCTTCGGCGGCGCCGTCGATCGCGCCGAGATTCAATTCCGAGCCCAAGTCGACCAGCAGTTGGTTGCGCCGCGAAGACGCCCCGTCTGTGATGGACTCGATGGAGTCCAGCTCCTCGATCTGGTCGACGCGCATCTTGGCCGACAGTGCGATCAGCGCCAGGGTGGCGTCGGCGGCGTCGAACGCGATGTCGTCGGGTCTTAAAGCACCTGACGGAGCTCCGGCGCCAGTCGGAGCGACGGCAGGGGCGACATCGGACTTGAGCGCACCTGACGGAGCTCCGGCGCCAGTCGGAGCGACGGCAGGGGCGACATCGGGCTTGAGCGCACCATCCGACGCGGGAGCGTCGGAATCGTCCGAGCCGTCGAGATCCGGCTCGGGATCGGTGTCGGTGGCGAACAGCACCGCCGCGTCGCGCTCGGCGTTGAGCACTTCGATGGTGCTGTGGGCGTACTCGGGCAGCTTGAGGGTGTTGGCAGCCAGGCCGGCGACGGTCGGCGACGACTTGACGCCGATCTCGACGAACCGCTCGACCCCCAGTCCGCCGGCCGCCGGCTCGGTGAACAGCAGGTCCTGGGTCTCGATCCAACGCACCGGGCTGGCGAACTGCCACGCCAACAGCTCGATGAACACGGTGCGCGTCATCTCGCGCGGCTGTTCGCGCCGCCAGGTGTCGTAGTCGGCGAGGATCTCGTCGAGCGGCTCGGCGGGCACCAAGTCGCGAATCTGCTGGATGAAGTCGCGGTCCAGGGAGAACGGCCGGGGCACCAGATTGGGAATGTAGCGCCCGACGATGAGGTCCGGGTCGGCGTCGTGCGGCAGCACCCGGTCCAACGACCGGCGGAACTCCGCCACACCGACTCGCAGCACCTTGGAGTGGAACGGCACGTCGATGCCGGGCACCAGGATGAACGAGCGGCGACCGCCGGCGAGCTCGCGGCGTCGCTCCACTTCGGCTTCCAGCGCTTCGAGCCCACGGACCGTACCGGCGATCGCATACTGCGCGCCCCGCAGGTTGAAGTTGACGATCTCGAGAAATTCACCGGTGCGCTCGGCGATGTCGGCGACGAATGCGGGCACATCGGCGTCGGGCAGGTCGATCTGTGACGGCCGGATGGCGGCCAGCCGATAGTTCGACCGGCCCAACTCGTCGCGCGGGACGATGTCGTGCATCTTCGACCCGCGCTGAAACACCATCTCCAGCAGCGCTTCGAGTTCGTACACCCCGGTCACGCAGGCCAGTGCGGTGTATTCACCGACCGAGTGCCCGCACGCGATGGCGTCCTCGACGAACGCACCCTGTTCGCGCATCTCGGCGACCTGTGCCGCGGCCACGGTCGCCATCGCGACCTGGGTGAACTGCGTCAGGTACAGCACACCGTCTGGGTGGTGATAGTGCACGCCGCTGGCGATGATGCTGGTCGGGTTGTCGCGCACCACGCTCAGTACCGAGAAGCCGAGGGTGTCGCGGGTGAACTTGTCGGCGGTGTCCCACACTTTGCGCGCGGCCTTGGACCGGGCGCGCACTTCCATGCCCATGCCCTTGTACTGGATTCCCTGGCCGGGGAAGGCGTAGACGGTTTTGGGCGCGGCCAGCCGCGCCGTCGCCGACATCACCAGATCCGAGGCTGAGCCTGCCCCTTGAGTTGCTTCGCTCCTGCCCCGCCGGACCCGCGCGGACACCTCGACCACCTCGGCGCCCTGATCGATTCCGACCCGGTCGACCCGGAAGTCGACGTCGTCGCCGGGCCGGACCATGCCCAGGAAACGCGCCGTCCAGCCGATCAGCCGCGCCGGTGGGCGGGCCTGCCCGTCGGTGGCGGTCACCGCGTGCTGGGCGGCGGCCGACAACCACATGCCGTGCACGATCGGCGATTCCAGACCGGCCAGCAGCGCGGCCGACCGGTCGGTGTGGATCGGGTTGTGGTCGCCGGAGACCACCGCGAACGGCCGCATGTCCACCGGTGCGACGACGCTGACGTCGCGCCGGCGACGGCGGGGGGTGTCGGTGGCGTTGTCGGACACCGCCCCGCCGGCCCGGACCGGGTCGGCGAGTTCGAGGGCCCCGGTGCGGCCCCGGATCGCGAAACGCTCCGCCAACCTGGCCAGCACCTGCCCGTCCTTGAGCGCCACCGTGACCGAGATCGGCACGACCCGGCCGATTTCGGTGTCGAAGGCCATCGAAGCGGTTGCGGTGACGGTCAATTCAGCCGGCACACTCGGCAGCGGCGCGACGAGGTGTGCAGCGTGATCGAGATGAACCAGGCTCAGCAAGCCCTCGATCACCGGCACCCCGGTGTGGGTCACCGCTGAGCCGATGGCGGCGAACACGGCAGGCCAGCAGCGGCCGACCAATGCGTCGGGCACCGTGGTCAAACCGGGGGCCAGCGACTCGCCGAAAGTGGCGGTGACCCCGGTGTGGTCGGCGACCCGCTCGGGGTTCCACTTCGCTGTCACCGTCGCTGTCCCGGCGTGCACCCGCGGTAGCGCGTCGGGCCCGTCCACGCCGGCGGCGATGGCCAGCACCGCACGCATGGCGGCGGTGGCGTCTTTGGTGCGCACCACCGGCGCGCCACCGTCAACGGTGTTGGCGGGCAACGTGAAACGGATCTCGATCCAGGTGCCCGAGATGGGCACGCTGAGCACGACTTGGTCGTCGGCGCTGACCTGCAGGCGCGCACCGGTCGACGAGTGGGTGGCGCGTGGCATCTCGGGCCCGCTGATGTCACCGTGCACCTGCCACTCGCGGGGTCCGGCGATGCGGTGCACCGGGTTGGTCGCCATCCGGCCGGCCCACACCACGTCTGGCGCGTCCAGCACGGTGGCCAGCGGCCCGGTCAGGTCGCCGCGGCCCCGCCGACGGGAGGTCACCGCTTCGGGTTGAGCTCCCCCGCGCAGCGTGTCCTCGACAGCGGCTTGCTCGAAACGGTTTAGCAGTTCACCGACGGGTTCGTCGATGCGGGTGATGCCGGCCACTGCTGCGGTGCCGGGGATGATGCACACCTGGTCGGCGTCGTAGCGGGCGTCGTGCGCCTGCCACAGCGAGTCACTGCGCCACCAGCGACGCACGTCTTTGTCGATGACCGGCACGAAGTTGACCGGCTTACCCACCAACTTGCACAACTGATTGAAAAACGACACATCGGCGGGATGCAGCGCTACGGTCGCGGCGTCCGGATAGCGCTCAACCAGCACGGCGATGGCCTCTTGCGGCTTCTCCAGCAACCGAGCGCCGTGCTCGTCGGTGTCGGCGAACAACGTCTCGATCGGACCGCGGTCCTGCGGGTGCAGCCGTGCCTCGGCGCGCTGCAGCATTCGGGCGAAGCGATCCCGCCAGGTGTCGGCCAGCCACGGGCTGCCCGGACCGGCGGTGTCGGCGGTACTGTCGCCGTCGCCGATGGCCAGCGCGACATAACGGTCCAGCCATTGCAGATACGTCATCTCGCTCACGTCGCCGAAGTATGGCTTGGCTGTGCGGGCCATCGCGGCGATCAGCTCGTCGCGGCGTTTCGCCACAGCCTCGGCGTCGCCGGCTACCTCGTCGAGCAGCCGGCCGCACCGCGAGGCCGCATTGTCGATCTCGTGGATGTCGGCGCCGAGCTGGCTGCGGCTGGAAGCCATGCCGCCCTGGGCTTTGCCGGCGCTGATCCACTGGTCGGTGCCCTGGGTGTCGACCAGCATCTGCTTGACCGACGGCGAGGTGGTGGCTTCCAGAGTGGCCATCGCCGCGGTACCGACCAGGATGCCGTCGACCGGCATGCTCGGGAAGCCATAGGTCTCCGACCATCGGCCCGACAGGTAGTCGACGGCACGTTTTGGAGTGCCGATACCGCCGCCCACGCACACCGTGATGTTGGCGCGCGACCGCAACTCGGAGTAGGTGGCCAACAACAGGTCGTCGAGGTCTTCCCAGGAGTGGTGCCCGCCGGCGCGGCCGCCCTCGATGTGCACGATGACCGGTCGGGTCGGCACCTCGGTGGCGATCCGGATCACCGAGCGGATCTGCTCGACGGTGCCGGGTTTGAAAACGACGTGACTGATGCCGATGTCGTTGAGTTCGCCGATCAGCTCGACGGCGTCTTCCAGCTCGGGGATGCCGGCGCTGATCACCAGTCCGTCGATCGGCGCACCAGACTGTCTGGCTTTCTGCACCAACCGTTTCCCACCGACCTGCAGCTTCCACAGGTACGGGTCGAGGAACAGCGCGTTGAACTGGATGCCGCGCCCCGGTTCAAGCAACCCGGTGAGCTCGTCGATGCGGGCTTCGAAGATCTCCTCGGTCACCTGCCCGCCGCCGGCCAGTTCGGCCCAATGCCCGGCGTTGGCCGCAGCGGCGACGATCTTGGCGTCGACGGTGGTCGGAGTCATACCCGCCAGCAGGATCGGCGACCGCCCGGTCAGCCGAGTGAACTTGGTGGACAGCTTGACCCTGCCGTCGGGCAGTTGGACCACCGACGGCGCGTACGTCGACCAGGCCCGGCTCACTTCGGGGACCGCTCCGACGGTGAACAGGTTGCGCTGGCCGCCGCGGGTGGCCGCCGGCACGATGCCGACGCCGAGGCCGCGGATCACCGGCGCAGTCAGCCTGGTCAAAATGTCACCCGGCCCCAGGTCGAGAATCCAGCGCGCGCCCGCCTCGTGCACGCCGATGATCTCGTCCACCCAGTCGACCTGACGAACCAGGATCGCCTCGGTCAGCTCTCGAGCCAGATCCACGTCTAAACCGGTTTTCTCAGCCCACCCCGCCACGATGTCAATGCCGTCGGCGAGCCGCGGACTGTGGAATCCGACCTCCACCTGGACCGGCTCGAACACCGGCGCGAAGACGGCGCCGCCGCGGACCTTGTTTTTGCGATCGGCTTCCTGCTTCTCCGAGATCTGCTTGCAGTACAGCTCGAAGCGGGACAGCTGCTCCGGGGTACCGGTGATGACGACGGCACGCCGACCGTTGCGGATGGACAGCACCGGCGGCAGCACGGTACGCACGTCTTGGGAGAAGTCTTCGAGTAGCCGATAGATCTGCTCGGGGTCGGCGTTGGTCACCGAAACCATCGGCGGGCGATCGCCGAGGATCGAAATTCCGCGACGGCGCGCCACCAGCGTCCCGGCCGCACCGATCAGCTGCGCCAGGGCCAGCAGCTCGATATCGCGCGCTCCGCCGGCCTTCACCGACTCGACGCCCAGCATGCCCTGGGAATGCCCCACCACGGCCACCGGCGGCGTTCCGGCCAAGTCCAAGCCCTGACGGGTCAGTGCGCGCACCGCGGCGATCTGCGTCAGCAACACCCCCGGCACCGACACTGCGGCCGAGGTCAGCTGCTTGGCCGACGGAACCGGGTCTTCGGCTGCCAGCGCGCGCACCCAGCGCAGCGGGTGGAAGCCGATCGGGCGGACTACCACCAACTCCTCGGCGACCGGCTCCAGCAACACGTCGACTTCACCGACCAGGGTGGCCAACTCCGATTCGACGCCGGCGGACGACACCAGCTCTTCGAGGGTTTCCAACCAGGCGCTGCCCTGACCGCCGAACGCGACGGCGTAGGACTCGCCGGCAGTGAGACGGTCCACCAGAGCAGGAGCAGACTGCACGCGCGCACTACCGGCGCGCTCAGCAGGCACTCCCCTCGCTTCGCTGGGGGACCCCGCCCCCAGCTCCGTTCGGGGGGCTCCGTCTTGCTCGTAGATCGTCACCTGTGTTTCTCCCTGCTCCGCGTCCCGCTCGACGAGCCGTCTGACGTTTGCGCTGCCGCGCTACGTCTGCTGATTCCTTCCGAGTCGCCGTTAACCCGGCGGGGCCTCGCCGATCCGATGCGCTCGAGGGCGGTCGATCCGGCCGGATCGACCGCCGCGACTGCGAATCGGATCGACTAAGAGTGGCACAGGGTCCTGTGCATTCTTCTGCGCCGGATGGTTACTGGCGAGTTCTACGCACGGGTAGCTATGCCGTGGGTAACACACCGCTTAACCGCCACGGGTGAGCGCGGGGATAAATGTGCTGCATGGCAGTGGTTACGGTCGAGTAGCCACAACGGTGCAGATCAAGGCTGTATTGTTATGAAATTGTTATCTTCGAATTTTGGCTCGTCCGACAACTCCGGCGCGCCGCCTGTTTTCGGGCAACTGCAAACTCAGGTAACAAGTGTTCGCTGGAAACCGTCGCCAGGAGTTTGCTGGCTGAGCCCACCACAACTCCGTCGCCAGGTGGAGTCAGTGCAAATTCAGGCCCACTGACCGAATTGCGGCTTCATGATGTTGTTGATGTCGACGCCGACTCCGCCGACGCTGCGCTTGTCGATCTCGATCTGGTGCAGATGCGCAGCGGGATGGGTGTAGCCGTGCGGCGAACCCCAGTTGTGTTGCCAGAACCAGGATCCCAGACCGTCCTGCAGTGCCCACTCGATCGTCTTGGAGTTCGCGTAGACACCGGTCCGCGGGCGTCCCACCACCTCTTCCCAGCCGCGGAGGTAGGGCGCCACCTGCTGTTTGTACTGGTCGTAGCTGGGGTCGTCGTCGATCGATGCATAGATTGGAGCACTGACCGGACCACCGGCGGCCTGGTGCAGCTGCAAACCGCGCTTCGCGTGCTGGACGCCGGCGCTTTGCCCCCCGAGCCAGTCGGCGGTGCTTTCCTTGCCGTATTGGTAGCCGGACACGATCTTCAACCCGCTGCCGGATAAGTCGCGAGCTTCGGGCAGCTGGATCGGCTTGCCAAGCATCCAGGCGCCGCCGGGCCTGCGATCAGAGACATAACGAATCGCCCCGGCCGCCCCGGCGGCTTTGATGTCGCTGGCGGGAATGACGCCGGCCGCGTAATCCAGCAGAACACCCAGCGGCGCGCCCGAGGCCGACGTCGACGTCAGCGAGGCCGCAGTCATGCCCAAGCCCACCAGAGCCGGGCTGACGGCGGCGACTCTGAGCAGGTCACGGCGCGAAAATGGCACGAGTCACAGAGTAAGACACCTGCATCAGTTGCCACCTCTACGACATGAGCCATGTAGCACCAAAAATTGCGAGGATCATGGAAGCGACTACCTCAGCCAGGAGGATCACTGATGGACCGCGACCAGCTGATCGACCTGACCCGGCGTGCGCTGAAGCTGGCCCGCGACAAGACAACCGACCTCGCACCCGCAGAACACACCGTCGATGCGCTGGACTACACCTCAACGGAGCGCCACCAACGTGACACCGCGTTGCTGATGAGCAGCCCACAGCTGGTCGGGTATGTCTCCGAACTGGCCAGCCCCGGCTCCTACTGCACCAAGACGGTGATGGGCCGATCAATCTTGTTGACCAGAACGTCGGACGGCTCGGTCCGCGCCTTCGACAATGTCTGCCTGCACCGGCAGGCGCAGGTTGTCGCCGGCTGCGGCAGAGCCAGACGGTTCAGCTGCCCGTACCATGCGTGGACCTATGACAACACCGGCCGGTTGATCGGCATACCCGGCGCCGACGGTTTCCCCAGCGTCGCGCCGCGATCCGCCGGTCTCACCGAACTGCCGGCCACCGAATGCGCCGGCTTTCTCTGGATTGCGCTGGATCCGGGTGCCGACTTGGATGTGGCCGCCCACCTTGGCCCGCTGGCCGACGAGCTGGATTCGTGGGGCATCGGGCGATGGTCACCGCTAGGTGAGAAGGTTCTCGATTCCCCGATCAACTGGAAGCTGGCCGTCGACACCTTCTCGGAGAATTATCACTTCGCAACCGTCCACCAACAGACCTTCGCCCGCATCGCCCGCAGCAACTGCACTGTCTTCGATTCCTACGGGCCACATCACCGTTTGGTCTTTCCGCTCAACTCAATCCTGGACTTGGACAAGCTGCCCGAGGAGCAGTGGGATCCCCTCCAAAATCTGGTCGTGATCTACGCGCTGTTTCCCAACATCGTGCTGTCGGTGACGATTGCCAACGGTGAATTGTTCCGGATCTACCCGGCGGACCGGCCGGGCCGCTCGATCACCGTGCATCAGAATTCGACCCCGTTGGACCTTTCCGATGAATCCATGGCGGCCGGCGCCCAGGCCGTCTTCGACTACGCCCACGCCACCGTGCGCGACGAGGATTACCGCCTGGTCGAGGCCTTGCAAGCCAACCTGCAATCAGGTGCGCGAAGCCGGCTGCTGTTCGGGCGTAACGAGCCGGGCCTGCAGCACCGCCACCAGAACTGGGCAGCGGCGATCTTCGCCAGCGACATCAACGCGACGGATCAATCCGGGTCGTCGACCGCAAGCGCATCGATCAGGCTGTCGAAGACGTCGCGGCAATGAGCGGTCGAGGTGGCCGGCAACGCCGCGCGAGCCGCCTGCACCCGCACATGTGCTTCGTCGCGACGACGAGCGAAGACCAACGGCCTAATCTCGTCGGCCAGCCCGGTCAGCTCGGGTCCCGGTGCGGGCAACTCACTGACCACTGCGGCGAGCACGTCAACCAATTCCCAATCGCGATACAACGCCAACGAGCGCTCGTAGAACCCGAAGCCGGTCACCGGCTTGCCTTGCAGCATCCCGGAATAACGGTACGGACCCTCCATGTACTCGATCGGCAGGGCATGCGCGGGCACCGCGACCAGTGGTTCTCCGGTGAGCTCGAGCTGCAGTTGTGCAGAGGTGAGCGTATGGCGATCGGGCAGAAAGCGGGTCGGTGACAGCGGTGGCAGCAGTGGCCGCACCGATTGCGGCCAGCGGACGTAACTGGTGACCGCAACCTCGACGTCCTCGACGCACCCGGGTGCCGCGGCGCCGTCCGGTGCGCAGGTGGTGGCACCGGAAAACGGTTGCACTGCATTGTTGTTCGTGCGGTCGAACTGTCGCCAGATGCTCAGGTCAAGGCCGTTGTCCAAGTGGATGGTGCGCCACTCGTGTGACCGGGCGCGGGGGTCGCCGCCGGTTCCGCCGCCGCCGGCATATCTGGGGAACCACTGCCGGTCGACGTGACCCGCAGACCCGCTGACCTGCTCAGCTAACGCACCCCAGCGCAATCTTCCGGTCAGCACCATCCCGGTCTGAAAATACGAGTAGGTGGCGGGCTGACCGAAGCACGCGATCTTGCCGTCATACCTGTCGGCACCCACCGGAACCGGTGCGCGGGTTGGCGATACGTCAAGCTCCAAGTTCATCGTCTGCCCCGACTGATCTGTGCCGATCAGGTTGACCCGGTATCTGCACGTCAGCAGCACACCGTCGTCGCCGCGGCAGGCAGACCAGGTCACCGGACCGGCATCGCTGTCGTAGCTGATGTCCAGGTAACCTTCTGCGGCAGACAGTTTCGGTTGGGTGCCCGGTTTCAGATTGGCCGGCGGCATGTCATAGTCGGTGTAGGTGCCGTAAGCACCGGTGTCCAGGTCGAAAAGCGCCATCGTGTAGAAGTCGGCTACCACCGTTCCGCCGGGGCGGTTCTTGTTGAAGATCGTCAAGAAGGCGAACGATCGCCCAGCTGGGGCGATCAGCTCACCGGCGATGAACCAGGTATCGGACTCGTGGTCGGCGTGCTGCCCTTCGGCGGCGGGAAATGTCATCGCCTGGTCGCCGGGCACCAACTGGAACGGATACTGCCGCCAGTCGACAGAGGGCGCAACGCCATCGGCACTCAACCGGAGTTCGTCGCTCACTCGGCCTTCTCGGCTCGGCGGAATAGCGCGCTTTTGTTGCTAGGTTAGCAGCCATAGCGAGATCGACTTCGCGTTCACAATAGGTGGTGCCCAATGCCGGATTTCCGCGATCACTGCTCGTTCGACGAATTGTTTATCGGGAGCCGATGGCGTGAACCGGCCACGGCTCAGCGGCTCACCGTGATCTCACCGCACTCCGAAGAACCGGTCGGCCAAGCCCCGCTGGCTACCGCGGCGGACGTCGACAGTGCCGTGACCGCCGCCCGGCGGGCGTTCGACCACGGCCCGTGGCCCCGACTGGCACCGGGCGAACGGATGCGCAAGATCGAAGAACTGGCCGCGATCTATGCCGGGCACCTCGATGACATGGCGGACCTGATCACCGCCGAGATGGGTTCGCCGCGCAGCTTCAGCCGGCTGGGCCAGGCCGCCGGCGCGGTCTCGATGATGCACCTGGCACTGTCCGTCGCCCGTGACTTCTCGTGGAGCGAACGCCGCCAGGGTGTGCTGGGCGAGGTGCATCTGCGTAAAGCCCCGGTGGGCGTGGTCGGCGCAATCGTGCCCTGGAACGTGCCGCAGTTCTTGATCATGCCGAAGCTGATCCCGGCCCTCATCGCCGGTTGCACCGTCGTCGTGAAAGCCGCACCCGAAACACCGCTGGATGCGTTGTGGCTGGCTGAGATGATCGAGCAGGCGGGTTTTCCGGACGGCGTGGTCTCGATCCTCCCGGGCGGGGCTGATGCCGGGGAGGCGCTGGTGCGCCATCCCGGCGTGGACAAGGTCGCCTTCACCGGCTCCACCATGACCGGCCGTCGGATCGGGGCAATCTGCGGCGAGAATCTGAAGCGGGTCAGCCTGGAACTGGGCGGCAAATCCGCGGCGATCATCCTCGACGACGCCGACATCGACGACACCGTGACCGGACTGAAGACGGCCGGACTGATGAACAACGGGCAAGCCTGCGTCGCGCAGACCCGCATCCTGGTCAGCGAACGGCGGCACGACGAAGTGGTCGACGGGCTGGCCGAGATGATGTCGCGTTTACAGGTGGGCGATCCCGCCGACGAGGCGACCGACATCGGACCGCTCGCCGCACAACGCCAACAACACCGCGTCCAGGACTACATCTGGTCGGGCGTCAAGGAAGGCGCGCGCATCGTGGTCGGCGGTGAGGATGCGCCGGCCGGCCGCGGCTGGTACGTGCAACCCACCTTGTTCACCGACGCCACCAACGACATGCGCATCGCCCGAGAAGAGATCTTCGGCCCCGTCCTGACTGTGCTGACTTACACCGACGAAGACGACGCGCTGCGCATCGCCAACGACAGCGATTACGGTCTGGCCGGTTCGGTCTGGACCGCCGATGTCGCTCACGGGCTCGAGATCGCGGCCGGCGTCCGCACCGGCACCTACGGCATCAACACGTACATGCTCGACACCGCTACTCCCTTCGGCGGTTTCAAACAGTCCGGTCTTGGCCGCGAGTTCGGCCCAGAGGGCTTACAGCAATACGTCGAACTGCAAGCAGTGGTCAGTAAAGGCAAGCTGCCGCCGCTCGCTGACTGAGTCGCCGGAGCCGGTCACTCGGCATGGTCGGGCGGCGCTGAGATTCGCCGGCCCGGGCTTCCGCCGTCAATCACCGGTGACACTTGCAAGGTGAGTTCGACCGGACAACAGAGTTCGCCGCGCTGGTTGGCGATTTCTACCTGCAGGTCCAACAAGAAGCGCCAAGGATCGACCGACGTGTCACAACGCTTGGCCACCACCCGTCCTCGGCCCACCATGGTGTCACCGGCGTAAATCGAGCCGGCCAAGGTCATCTTGCGGCGCACCACCCGGCTGCGCGGGCCGGCCCAATCCGTGCCGATCCGGTCGGCGAATCCCGCCACATGCATGGTATTGACGAAAATCGTTGGCTGGCCCTGCCTTTCGGCGTAGACGGGATCGTAATGGCCGGGAAAGAAGTCCCAGGTCGCACCGGTATTCATCACCACACGCTGATAGCTGATCTCGTCGACGACCTCAGGAAGCTCGAGCGGGACGCTGATCTGCTCCCAGTTCGTCACACCGTTCACAACGGCGCCGGAGTGAAGCGGAACAAGGTGTTCCGGTTACGGGCCACCACCGCGCCGTCTGCGCGGCGGAAGGTGTCGAGCGTCTCGACGAAGTGGCCGACGCCGAGCCGGGTCTGCTTCTCCGGCGACACCGACAACACCTCCTCGACGACGGTGAGCCGGTCCCCCTCGACGATCGGCAGCGCATACTCCGCGTCGTTGGCTGCGTTGATGAAGGTGGTCCCGGGCAGCGGCACCCGCAGCGCGAGCGCGCCGGTCCGCGGTGTACTCGTCGGGTCCCACGGCGGCGGTATCAACCATCCCATCAACAGCCCAGGCGGTGCCAGCAGGCCGCCCCAGGCCTCGGCCGCGAAGTCGGCGTCCCAATAGGACGCGTTGCGGTCGCGGACCAGCGCCGCGTACAACTGGATACGCGCGGCGCTGACAGCGGTTCCGGCGGTCCGCGGTGGGGTGGCCACACCGACCATTCGCAGTGCGTCCCGGTAGGTGCCGAAGGCGAGACTGGTGGTGCCGTTCGGCTTCACACCGTGACCGATCGGGTAGGTGCCGAATCCCACTGCAGCGCACGGGAAACGAAGTACCAACCGCCTCGCTCGTAGATGATCGTGTCTTGGTAGCTACCGGTCGCGCGCAACGTTGCGGCCCGGTGCTCGTCGACGGTGAACAGCACGGCGATGCAGCGCTGCGTCGCGTTGACACCATCGACCGCTATCTCGTGGTCGAGGGTCACCAGCCGTTGCCCGCCACCGCCGTCGAAAGCGGCGCGCAGATCACTGAACACTTCACCGTCGCGCACAAAGGTGGCGCCGGAATGCCGGAACGTCGCTATCCAGCCGTTTCGGTCCCCGTCGCAGAAACAGCGGTTATGCCGCGCTGTGAGGTCCAAGATCGCGCCGCGGCCCACCACAGCCTGCAGTAAGTACTGCTGCTGGTAGGTCATACTCATCGTTGGTCAGTTCAGCGCTCTGCGGCGACCGGGTCGGGCGCACCGTCCGGGGTGTAGCCGAAGTCAGTGACCGAGGGCTGTTCGCCCGGGTAGAACCGGTGCGCCCACCGGCGAAGTGCAGCGTAGTCGCGCGCCTCCTCGGGCGCGAGGTTCGGCTTCTCCAAATATTTCATGTTCTCCCAGGTGAAGAAATCCTGCTTGATGACTTCCTGTTGCAGGGCAAGGAATCTCGCCGCCCGGCCACCAGGCATGGGCCCGGTGTCATCCCGTTCGCGGATCGAAGCCTGGGTGTAGAAGTAGTCGGTGTAGTCTTCGTCGACCGGTGTCTGACCGGTCACCTGAATAGTGGCCACCAAGTCGCTGGGGAAGCGCACCACGCCGAGCCCCAACGAGTAGTTGTCGTAGACGATCTTCGCGTCCACCGGCCCGTTGGGAGTCAGCCAGGTTTGCGCCCGGCCGCCACCGAAGTGCGCGTTGACCGTTGCGTGCAAGTGATAGCCCGAGACCTCGAACGACGCGGTATTGGCCGGATTGGCCGCCTTGTGCACGTATTGCACGTGATAGGGGTCGGCGGCGTTCTCGATGATCATCTGCGCGTGCACCTTGACCCGGTTGACCATCCGGCTGTGCGGGTGCAGTGGGTAGTACTCGTCGGTCTCCAGCTCCGGCAGCACGGGCGGTCGCCAGTACGGCGCTCGGCCGTGTCGCTCATGCCATACCAGGATGAAGCCGTACCACTCGACGCTGGGGTAGGTGCGGATCCGCACGTTGTGCTTGCAACCGATCTTGCTGTACGGGATCAACGCGTTGGTGCCGTCCCCGCGCCACTGCCAACCGTGCCAGGGGCACGCGATGTTCTCACCTGCGACGGTGCCGCCGACGCCCATGTTGGCACCGAGGTGCTGGCAGTAGGCGTCGAGCACGTGCACATCGCCGGACTCGGTACGGAACAACACCAGTTCCTCGCCGAAGTAATGCATCCGCCTGACGTCGCCGGCGGCCAGATCCGACGCGAATCCGACGATGAACCACCCGGTCGGGAAACGGTACGGCGACAACCCGATCCCGGTCGCCCCGAACTCGCGTTCCGACGGGTCCGTCGTCGCGTCCGAAACCGTTCGCGTCACTACCTCTCCGTCCCAAGCAGCCCGGACGCAGTCGTCGGCGTGCCGGGCTTTCGCCTATTTTTACTATTTTAGGAATTGCACGTCAACGCCGGCAGCCGGCAACGGTAGTGTGTGACCGACAGCAAGGACGCCCGTTTGCCCGTCCCGTGTCTTGGTGGAGGTTGCCATGACGGCCGCCGCAGTCGATCTCTCAGATTTCGCGCTCTGGCGCAACGGGTTTCCCGACGAAATCTTCGCCGAGTTGCGGCGGGCCAGACCCTTGTTCCGGCACGGCGTCACACCGGGAGTCGCCAGGACCGTTCAGCGCGACTTCTGGGTGGGCACCAAACACCGGCACGCCGTGCGACTGCACCGCGACGCAGAATCATTCACCGCGGTCGACGGTCCGCTGATCCAGCCGGTCGACATGTTCGCGTCCTATCCCACCATCATCAACATGGACCCGCCCGGACTGAACAAACGCAGGAAGCTGATCTCCGGCGCCTTCACTCCCCGCGCGATAGCCAAGCTCGAGGACGGCATCCGGGCGCGCGCAGCGGGCATGATCGGCCACCTGCTCACCGAAGGCGGCGGCGACTGGATCGAGGACGTTGCCGACGCGTTGCCGATGACGGTTATCGGCGACATCATCGGCATACCCGACGACGACCGTCCGCGCATCTTCGATGCCCTGGACCGCATTCTCAAGGCCCGGTCCTCCGCGTCGCGGCTGGGCGAGCAAGCCGAAGTTGACTCGTACACCACCGTATTCACTTACGCGATGGAGCTGACCGCCGAGAAGCGGCGCAATCCTGCCGATGACATCTGGAGCACGCTGGCGTCTGCCGTCATCACCGGCGAGGACGGTGACGAATTCAGCCTGCCCGCCAATGAACTCGAGTTCTTCTTTTTCGTGCTGACCTTCGCCGGCAGCGACACCACCAAGAACGCGTTGGCCAGCGGTCTGCAGGCGTTCGTCGCCAACCCGGAGCAGATCGAGCGCTATCGCGACGACGAGACGCTGCGCAGTGCCGCGATCGAAGAGGTGTTGCGCTGGGCGTCACCGGTCGCGTACTGGACGCGCACCGCCAGGGTCGACGTCGAGATGGACGGTCAGCCCATTCCCGCCGGCGCCCGAGTGGTGTCGATGCTGCGTTCGGCGAATCGCGACGAGGAAGTCTTCGACGCGCCGTTCACCTTCGACGTCGCTCGTCAGCCCAATCCCCACGTGGCGTTCGGTGGTGGCGGGCCACACCATTGCCTTGGTGCCATGCTGGCGCGGGCGGAGTTGCGCGCGGTGTTCGACGAACTGCTGCTGCGATGCGGCGACATCGGCCTCGGCCCGGTCACGGCGACCTACCCGAATCTGATCACCAACATGTCGATCTACGACAGCCTGCCCATCTCTGTCTCCGCCCGCTGAAGTCACTCGGCAAGACGCAGCGCCGCCTTCGGACACTGGTCAACTGCGGCTCGCACGTCGATCTCCAGATGTTCAGGCACCGGGCCATCGGCAATCCGCACCACGTCGGCGTCACCCATCTCGAAGACTTGCGGTGCCAGCGATTCACAGAATCCATTGCCTTCGCACAAATCCTCGTCGACAATCACCCGCATCGTCTGCTCCCTTCTGCTCTACCTCACACACCCTTGGGCCGGGTCCCGATCACTTCCCGCGCTGCCAGCTCCGCGACATCCGATTCGGTCAGCCCGCACATGTCGCGCAGAATCTCTTCGTTGTGCTCCCCGAGGGTCGGCGGCGTGCGGTACAGCCAGCGGGACTGACCGGCAAGCGGCGCGAACGGCGGTCGCGGATACCAGCCGCTCCCGGTGCGCGGATGATCGAGCGATTCGAAGAAGCCGCGGTGACGCAGCTGCGGATTGTCCGTCACCAACGACGGCGACACCACCGGCGCGGCGGGAATGTCTGCGGCGGCAAGCTTCTCGAGCATGGCACCCAGCCGCTGGCCGGCGAACCAGTCACCGAGCCGTCGATGGATGGCGTCGGCACGCTGCTGGCGGCCGGTGACGGTGGCCAACCCTTCGTCGTCGCTCCAGGACGGCCGGCCCATCAAGTCCACCAGTGCGCGCCACTGGTGGTCGCCGGACACCGTCACAGCGATCCAGTCGTCGTCGCCCGCGCACTGGTACAGGTTCTGAATCACCGAATCGTGACCACGATTACCCCGGCGGCTCAACGTCGTGCCGAACACCTGGAATTCGATGGGTTGACCGGCGGTCACGTTCAACACCGATTCGATCATCGGCAACTCGACCAACTGACCCTGACCGGTGCATTCAGTGAATTGCAGTGCGGCCAGCAGCGTGAACGCAGCGTGGATACCGGCCAGCGGGTCGCACGCGCCCCTCGGGGTCACCGGCGGCCCGTCTGGAAACCCGGTGACCCAGGCCAGGCCGGCGATCTGCTCCATGGTGGGCGCGAACCCGACCCGGTCGCGCCACGGTCCGGTCAACCCGAACGCGGGCATCCGCGCGACGACGAGCCTGGGGTTGACTCCCAGCAGCACGTCGGCGGTCAGGCCGAAGTTGTCCATCACCCGGGGTGAGAAGTTTTCGATCACGACGTGTGCCCCGGACACCAGGGTTTGAAAAAGTCGACAACCGTCCTTGGATGCCAAATCCAAAGTGACCGAACGCTTGTTGGTGTTCATGGCGTGAAACACCCAGCCGTATTCCCACCAGTCCGCGACGTCGGCGCGCATGGCACCGGAGAATCGGATGCCGTCGGGACGCTGAATCGACTCCACTTTGACGACGTCGGCGCCGAACGCCGCGAGCGCGTGCGTCGCCGCGGGCCCCGCCCAGAACGCGGTCAGGTCCAGGATGCGCAGGCCCTCGAGCGGAAGTCCGCGCTCGACCGGTTCATGCTCCAATGTCCTTTGCGGCCAGGGTTGCTCGCTGTTTGCTTCACCCGGTGCGGGCGCGGCACGCACCGGCGCCGGCCGGCACCGTGACATCAACCAGGGAGCGCGGGGCTGCTGAAACCCCGCCGGATTGTTCACGAAAACTTCTCGTTCCCGCACATAGGCCATGTCCCGGATCGTGGAGCCGTCGCCCAGCGGCGCGATCGGCAACCGGAACAGTTGTCCCAGCTGGACGATCTCGTCGACGGTACGTTCGGCCATCCATGGGCCGATCAGTTCGCGGATGAGATCTCGATACGCCCAGCGCCCGATCTGGAAACGCAGCTGTGAATTCTCCGCAAGCTCCGGACAGTCGACCATCGCCGCGAAGTCCAGCCACTGCTGACCGGTGACCATCGTGATACCGACATAGCCGTCTTTGGCCCGCTCGATCGAGGGCACCTCGAGTGTGCGTGTCACCGGCGGCACCTGCAGAAGTTGAGAGTGCAGCCATTCACCGCTCTGCATCAAAGTAATGGCTTCCAGCATGGACAGGTCGAGATGTCCGCCAGGTCCACCCCGCCGAACACGGTGACACAGCGCCACGATGCCGAATGCCGCGAACACACCACCCATGTACTCCCCCGGCTGGCCACCAATCGCAACCGGCGGTCCGGCGGGATCGCCACGAAACCCGGTCAACCCGGACCATGCCTGCAAGGTGAACTCACTGGCCGCCCGTTCGGCATACGGTCCGCTCCAACCGAAGTCGGATATCGTCACGACGATCGCCCGCGGGCAGACGGTCAGCAGTTGGTCGGGATGGACGCCGAGGTCGACGGCCTGCGACCGGGTGGCGGTCAGGACGATGACGTCGGCGGCGGCGAGCTCGGCGCGGCAGCGTTCACCGGCGACCTCGGTGCTGATGCTCCGCTTGCCGGCATTGAGATAACTGAACAGCGGTGCGTCCGCCGCGTCCGGCACGGCCGAACCTCCCGCTGTGAACCGCCGTAATGGATCCCCCTGCGGCGGCTCGACTTTGCGTACCTCGGCGCCGGCGTCGACCAGTAGCTTGCCGCAGTAACTGCCGGCGATGCGGTCACTGATCTCGACGACGCGTAGTTCGCTCAGCGGTGTCGGTCTGGCGTCCGGCTGCACCCGACTATTGTGCCATTACTGCTAAGATAAGCATTTACCGCTTCGCCCGTGACTCTCGAAGGACTTGATGACCGCGTTGGGAGTTGGCCCCGAGGTCCGACGGCGGCTGTCCGCACCGCGAATCGCCGAAATCGTTGCCGACGAGCTGCGCCGGCAAATCATCGATCGCGAGCTGGCCGATGGTGACCTGCTGCCTCGCCAAGAAGTGCTCGTCGAGCAGTTCAACGTAAGCCTGGTGTCGCTGCGAGAAGCGCTGCGAATTCTGGAGACCGAGGGCTTGGTGTCGGTGCGCCGGGGAAACCGCGGCGGCGCGGTCGTGCATGCCCCGGCGAAGACGAGTGCCGCCTACATGCTCGGACTGCTGCTGCAAAGTGAACGCGTGGGCGTCGCCGATCTGGGCACCGCGTTGCTCGAACTCGAACCCACCTGCGCAGCGCTGGCGGCGGGGCGACCGGACCGGGCCGACACGTTGGTGCCTGAGCTCAAGCAAGTCAACGATGCGATGGCGACCCAGTTGACCGACGCCGCCCAATTCACCGAGATAGGCCGGCAGTTCCACGATGCCGTCGTCCGCGGTTGCGGCAATCGAACCATCATCGCGGTGGTGGGAACCCTGGAGACGCTGTGGACGAGTCACGAGCAGCAATGGGCCGACGAAACGGCGGCCCGCGGTACTTATCCGTCGCTGAGCAAGCGTCGTGCGGTACTCAACACGCACGTCAAGCTGGCCGAAACCATCGAAGCCGGTGACGTCGAACGCGCCCGGCGCATCGCCGCCCGCCATCTGGCCGACACCCAGACGCACGTGCTGGCAGGCCGGCCCGATCAGCGCATCTACGCACTTTCGCCGCAGGCCTTGACGCGGCCGAGAGAAAGTCGTCGTCTCTGATTGCCACCGTGTCGGAGCACCCGTGAGAACCGCACTGGTCACCGGCGGCAGCGGCGGAATCGGCAAAGCTTGCGCACGAAAGCTTCACGAATCCGGCTACGACGTCGTGCTGACGGCGCGCCGCGCAGGTCCGCTGCGCCTGGCCGCTGACGACATCGGTGCCCGTCACATCGTTGCCGATGCGTCGGACGCTGCCGGATTCGCTCGCGCCGTAGCCGCTTTGCAGACCGTCGACTTACTGGTTCACGCCGCGGGAACGCTGGGCGGAACGTATGCACGCAAGCAGACATTCGAGCAGTGGCAAGCGGTCTTGTCGGCCAATCTGGATTCGTGCTTCGTCGTGACGTCGGCGGTCCTGCCGTTGATGCGGGCCGGTTCGAGGCTGGTGTTCATCTCCTCGTCGGCCGCGCATGAACCAATGCCCGGCCGGACCGCCTACTCGGCATCGAAGGCCGGCATGAACGCGTTTGCCCGCGCGCTGGCGTTGGAGGTCGACCGGGACGGCATCAGCGTGCATGTCGTTACGCCCGGACCGGTGGAAACCGGGATGTTGCAGGACGTTCCGTTCGAGATGCACGCTATTCACGTATCCGACGTGGCGCAGACCGTAGCGTGGCTGGACACTTTGGATTCCTCGGTGGATCTGCCGGAGATCCGGCTCGATGCGGTGAAGCGTGGTCCGTTCGCTCGCGAGCCGATCGTACCGACAGAAGCTCGCCGCCGCGCCGCGCAGCGTCAACGATCGATGCCCTGAAAAGTTCTGATCACCGACTCGCCGAATTCGTCGAGGGTTTCCGGGGCGGCGAAGTCGGCGAACCACACGTAGAACCGCTCGACACCGTGTCCGGCCAGCAGCGCGAAATGCCGGTTGAGTTCGGCGGCATCGCCGCAGATCAGTCCGGAATCCAGGTAGCCGAACCGCCTGGTGCTCACTTCGCGCACCGCTTGCGGGTCGGCGCCGCTGGGCACGAAGCCCACCATCTGCTGAACAGACACCCGCGCCTTGCCCGCTGCCGGAGCCAGCCGGGGCAATCGATCGATGCGGTTCACCGGCAAATTCCACCAATCAGCGTGCTCGCGAACCAGTTCCATCATTCGCGGTCCGGTGCCTCCCAGAATCAGCGGAATCGGATGTTCGGGCAGCGGAGCCTGAGCTCGATCGGAGCCCGCGGTGTGTCCCCAGTACTGTTTCAGCAAGGACAGATGGCGATCGAGCTGTTCGACCCGTGCCAGCGCATCTTGCGGACCAATCTGGAATCGGGTGAATTCGGTCGGCCAGGAACCGGAGCCCAGGCCGAGTTCGAATCTGCCGCCCGAGGCAGCTGAGAGCGTGACGGCTTGCTTGGCGAGTAGCGCCGGATGCCGGAACGCGTCGCACAACACCAGGTGGCCGATCCGTAACCGTTGTGTCTTGGCCGCGACCCAGCCGGCGACGCCCATTGCCTCCCAGATGCATTCGTCGGGCTGGCCGGGCGCTTCCAGGTGATCGATGAAGGCGATGCCGTCGAAACCGCTGGCCTCTGCGTGTCGCGCGCGCAAGACGATGTCAGCGACAGGAAGGCGCACCTGCGGCAAGAACAAGAACCACTCGGGCATGGCTGACCACAATACGGACCACAAGTGGTGCCCGGGCAACGGCACTGCAACGGCACCGTGTCCCGCTAGTTGGCTATCTTTGCTATGTTAACGCCTTATGAGTGCCGGACTGGGTGCCGATCAGCTGGCGCTGCGCGACAGTGTGCGCGCGGTGCTGCGTGCCGAAAGCACACCGGCCCTCGCGCGCCGGGCGATGACCGATCCGGAACAGTGGCGAGACCTTTGGCGGACAGTGGTCGACCTCGGCTGGACCCAAGTCGCCGCCTCCGGTCCCGGCCACGACAACGCTCTCGGCACAACCGATCTGGTGCTGCTGCTCGAGGATTCGGGAGCCGCGATCGCACCGATCCCGCTGCTCAGCAGCGTCGGCCTGGCAGCAGGTGTCTTGCGCGCGGCCGGCCCGCAAACCGGCAGCATCCGCGACGACATCGCCGGCGGCGCCGTCGCCACTGCGGCACTGCACCCGCCCGGTCACCGGTTGCCCGGCGTCACCATGACGCTGCAACACGGTCGGCTGCAAGGCCGCGCCGTCGCGGTCCCCGACTTGTGCCGCGCAGAGCTGATCGTCACACTCGCCGCGTCGGATCACGGGGTGGTGGCCGCGGTGGTCCGCAACGGTGCAGAAATCACCAGCCGGCCGGCGGCTGAAGCGACCAATCCGGCTCAGCCTCTTGCCGATATCGAAGTCGACGCCGTTCCGCTGGTGACCGCTCCGGTCGGCATCGATGCTGCGCTGACCGCACCGCTGATCGCCGCCGCCGCCGACCTGATCGGCACGGCCGGTGCGGCGCTCACCCGATCCGTCGAGCACGCCAAGTCGCGGCGCCAATTCGGCAAGCCGATCGGCGCCTTCCAGGGCGTCAAACATGCGTTGGCCGACAATTACGTGTTGCTGGAACGTGCTCGCAGCCTCACCTACGCCGCAGCGGCCGCCCTGGACGACGCTGCCACCACACCCGTCGCCGCGTGGACGGCAGCGGCGCAGGCCAAGGCGACCGCGAGCGAGGCGGCGGTCAGCTGTGCGCGTAGCGCCGTTCAAGTGCATGGCGCTATCGCGCAGACCTGGGAACACGACATCCATCTGTATCTGCGGCGCGCCTGGCAGGCCGCCGCCGCGTTGGGCGACAGTCGCGCGCTGTACTACGAACTGGGTCGCCGCTTCGCCCGAGGTGTGGCATGACGGCCGTGAACGCAGCCACCGATGCCACCGCCGGTATAGTTGCCGAGTTCAGCGCGTGGCTGTCCGACTTTCTGCCAGCCGACTACTACGGCGAGCGTTACCGTTACTACCGCTGGGATCTCGGCCTTCGGCGACAGTACCAGCGAGCGGCCTACGAATCTGGCTGGCTACAGCCGACGTGGCCCGCCGAGCACGGCGGCCGCTCACTGGGACTGCGCGAGGCGATGGAAATTCGCATCGAGGCGGCGCTGCGCTCAGCGCCCAAATTGCCGAACATCGCCGGGCCCAACGTCGTGGCACCCGCGCTTCGCCAGTTCGGCACACCGGAACAGGTCGAGCGGCTGCTGGTACCGCTGCTGCGCGGCGACGAGTGGTGGGCGCTGGGAATGTCGGAGCCGGAAGCCGGGTCCGACTTCGCCGGCCTGCGCACCCGCGCCGAACGAGTCGACGACGTGTTCGTGGTCAACGGCCGCAAGATCTGGACCACGCAGGCTCACCTGTCTCGCTGGTGCACGCTGTATGCCCGCACCGACCCATCCGTGCCCAAGCACCGCGGCATCTCCTGCCTGCTGCTCGACCTCGAATCACCCGGCGTGACAATCAGACCGATCAGAATGGCGTCGGTCTCCGACGAGACGTTCTGTGAAATGTTCCTCGACGACGTCGAAGTGCCTGCAGCGAACCTGCTCGGTCCCTGCAACGGCGGCTGGCAGGTCGCGCTGTCCTCGCTGCAGCACGAACGCCAGATGATCTGGATCATGAACTGGGTCGAGATTAAGCGCGGGCTCGACTCGATACGGACGGCCCCGCAGATCCGGGAGGCCGACGACGTGTTCACCGAACTGGGTTCGCTGCTCGCCGACGCCGAAGCGCTCCGGGCCACCGGTTACCGGGCGCTGGGCAACGAACTCGCCGGACGGCAAAGCCCCGAGGCGGAGATCCTCAAGCTCCTGGGTTCGGTCACACTGCAGCAGGTTTGGGAACTCAGCGCCGCAACCGCGGGCCCGTCCGGCAGCGAGGACCCGGATCTGCTCTTCGAACGCCAGGACGCGCTGGCCGCGACGATCTACGGCGGAACGTCAGAAATTCAGCGCAACATCATCGCCGAGCGGGTGCTCGGACTGCCGAAGGAATGACACGATGGATTATGACCTCGGCGACGACGCCGGCGAGTTGAGACAGCGGCTGCGACAGTTGATCGCCGCCCACATCCCACACGGCTTCCTCGGCGCCTGCACCGACGACCCGCAAGATCTCGCGACTACCGAATCCTTCTGCAAACTCCTGGCTGCCGAAGGTCTGCTGGCGCTGGCCTGGCCTACCGAGCACGGCGGCGGTGGCGGCTCGATTTGGCAACAGACCGTGCTGCGTGAAGAAATGTGGGCTCACCACGAACCACGCGGACCGCAGTACATGGGTGTCAACTGGGTTGGGCCGGCGTTGATGCGCTACGGCACGACCGAGCAGAAGACCCGTCACCTCTCAGCTATCGCCGGTGGCGAAGTGATCTGGTGCCAGGGTTTTTCCGAGCCCGAAGCGGGCAGCGACCTGGCGTCGCTGCGGACCCGCGCCGTACCGGACGGCGCCGGTTGGCGAATCACCGGCCAGAAGGTGTGGACGTCGTACGCGCAGATGGCATCCTGGTGTGTGCTGGCGGCCTGTACTGATCCTGCTGCCCCCAAGCCGCAGCGCCTCACGCTTTTCCTGATCCCGATGGACCGGACCGGCATCACCGTACGGCCGATTCGGTCAATGCTGGGGCCGCATCACCTCAACGAGGTCTTCCTCGACGAAGTGCCGGCGGGGCCCGACGATGTCCTCGGCACCGTCGGCGACGGCTGGCGGATCATGCGCGAGGCGTTGGCATTTGAGCGCGTCGGAATCGCCCGGTATGCCCGGTGTGAGTCGCTGCTCGACCGGATGCGCGCCGACCTCGGCGACGACTGGGATCGGTTGCCCGAGTCGCTGCGGGTCCGTTGGGTGCGGGCACTCGTCGACTTACGGGTGGCCAGGTTGCTGGCGTATCGCGCCGTGTCGCTGCAGGATGACCCGTCGGCGGGGGCCGCAGCCAGCGCCGCCCGCATTGCGGCCACCACCTGTGACCAGCAGGTGGCCGAGTTGCTGTTCGAGGTGCTGGGGCCTTCGGCGCTGGACAGCGGTCCCCGCGCGAAGCTGTCGGGAGCCGTCGAGGATCACTGGCGTTACGCCCAAGCGGCCACTGTCGCCTCCGGAACGATCGAAGTCCAGCGGATGCTGGTCGCGCGTGAAGTCTTAGGCGGTAAGCGTTGAAACCAGTTCTGCCAGCTGACATCTCCGACTTCGCAGCCGGCGCCGCGAAGCGCTTCGCGCGGCTGGGCGGCCCGCAAGCCGCTTTGCGAGCCGAGAACGACGACGAGGTGCGCCGACAGGCGCGCCACGCGCTGGTCGAACTCGGCACCTTCGACCTCGATGTCCGGTCGGCCGGCGACGATGTGCTGGCCGCCGCCGTGTTGTGCCAAGCCGCCGGCGCGGCGGCGTTGCCCTACCCGCTCGTCGAGGAACTGCTGGCCGTCGACGGTGCCCGGCTGGCGCTGATGGACACCGCCGCGCCGCGTATCGACCACGGTGACCTGCCCGGCGACTGGGTTGCCGTCGACCTCCACGGCAACCGGTACGCAGCGCATCCGTCGTCGCGGACCAGCGCGAAACTCGGGCCGTTCCTGGTACCGGCCACCCTGGGTGCCGCCGCGGGCACGGTGCCGAGCGCCGACGTCGACCTCCACCTGGTGTTGGGGTCGTGGCGAATGCTCGGCGTCGCACAGCAGTCCCTGCACATCGCCTGCGAGCATGTGCGCTCCCGCGTCCAGTTCGGCAAGACGCTGGCGCAGTTCCAGGCTGTCCAGTTCGCCGTGGCCGACGCGTGGGTCGCGGTGCACGGACTCTACGAACTCGCCAAATTCACCATCGCGCGGCCGGCTTCCGCGCCGCGACCGGTGATTTCGGCAGACGCCCTGGCGCTTCGACTGAAAGCCGTCGAGACTGTCCGGCAGGTCTTGCGCACCTCGCACCAGCTGCTCGGGGCGCTCGGCTTCTGTGACGAGTCCGATGTCAGCGTGCTGGACAGACACGTCCAACCGTTGCTGCGTCTGCCGTTGGGCGCCGAAGCACTCGCAGTGCGATTGATTCCCGCCGTGCGGGACACCCACTTTGAGACCTTGTTCGCTGCTCCGGTGATCTCTAGGGCCGCGGAGGCGGAATGAGCACCGGCTCATCCACAATCGGTCAGACCGTCGGCCAGGCGGACGGTGGCGTTCCGTTCGGCATCCGGCTACATGAGTTGGCCCGCGAACGCGGTGACGACCTCGCCGTCGTCAGCGTGGCGGTTGACGGCAGCGAGTCGGCCGTGACCTTCGGTGAACTCGACATTCAGGCCACTCAGTGGGGGCGGGCGCTGGCACAATCCGGCGCGCACATAGGTTCGCTCGTGGCGCTGGCCATTCCGAATTCGATGCAGCTGGTGCTGGCCGCGCTGGGCTGCTGGAAGATTGGCGCCGTACCGGTACCGATGCGTTGGGATCTGCCGCAGTGGGAACGGTCCCGGGTGCTCGACGTCATCGCCCCGGCGGTTCTCGTCGACGACGAGAGCGCCGACGCGCTGAATTCGCTTGCCGCCCGGCAAGCCGGCGATCCGCTGCCCGCCGCAGTGTCGCCGACCGTCAACGGAATCTGCAGCAGCGGCTCAACCGGTGTTCCGAAAGTAATCCTCAACCTAACGCCCTCGGTATGGACACCGGAGATGAGCATTCCCTTCCTGGCCGTATGGGCACCGGTCGCTTTGCCACAGACGATTCTGGTGCCCGGACCGATGTACCACACCAACGGCTTTGCCCCGCTGACCAATCTGCTGGGCGGCGACCGGCTGATAGTGCTGGAAAGATTTCAGGCGGCACTAGTCGTCGACGTCATTGAACGCCACCGCGTCACGAATTTCACCGCCACCCCAACCATGCTGGCCCGGATCGCCGCGCTGCCCGACATCCGGCAGCGCGACTTGTCCAGCGTGGCATGGATTCTGCAAGGTGCCGCGGTGATGCCGCATGCGCTGCTGCACACCTGGTTTGATTTGCTCAGCCCCGAGCAGGTGGTCATGGCCTACGGCATGACGGAGAACCTCGGCCTGACCGCATTGCGCGGTGACGAGTGGTTGACTCATCCCGGCAGTGTCGGCCGCGGCTTCCGCGACACCGAGATTCGAATCCTCGATCCGGCCGGCGTAGCCCTGGGTCCCGGAGAACTCGGCGAAATCTACCTGCGGGCACCGATGAGTGCGGGCTACCGCTACCTGGGTGGGGCGCCGCCGCTGCCGTCGACGGCCGACGGCTTCCGGTCCGGCGGCGACCTCGGCCACCTGGATGAGGACGGTTACCTCTACATCGCGGACCGGCGAGCCGACATGATCATCACCGGCGGCGCCAATGTCTTTCCCGCAGAGGTGGAATGCGCGCTGGCCGAGCACCACGGCATCGCCGACGTCGTCGTGATCGGCCTGGCCGACCCCGAATGGGGCCGGCGGGTGCATGCCGTCGTCCAACCCGCCGATCCCGCCACACCGCTGACCGTGCAGGACGTGATCACCCACGCCAAGACCCGGCTCGCCGCTTACAAAGTTCCCAAGACGGTCGAGTTCGTCGACGAACTTCCCCGGACCGCGGCGACGAAGATCAACCGCTCGGCAATGGTTCAGGCTCGCGGTGGTTGATCCGGCGTGCCGATCGACTGGGTCGAGCCGGTCGTTCTAGCATCTCGTGAACTCCCGCCTGGTGAGGCGCTGCGGCGGAGGCCAGGCAGGGTGAGGAGATGATGTCAGCTGCTGTAGGGCTTCCCCCAGCGAGGGCGCGATGGGTAGCCGGCCGCTGCTGTCGGTGATACGCAACAGTCGGTCGACCGCTGCGTTGGTCACTAAAGCCCACCGCATTCCTGTCTGCTGCGACTTCTCGGTAATCTCGACCAATGTGCGTAAGCCGTCGACGCCGAAAAATTCCACGTCGGAGAAATCGAAAATCAGCGGCCGTGCGACGCTAGCCAAGTCGTCAGCGTAGTCACTTAACAGGGCGGCGTTGCAGGCGTCGACCGCACCGCGAACCTCGACAATGGTTGTGTCCGCCTGGTTATGCGTGCGTAGCAACATACCGGAGTGATCGGTCGCCACGCGACCGGGTGGTACCCGCGAGATTGTGAAGGGCAAACCTCGTAATAACTTGTTGCTCATACAATTTTGGGACTTCCTAACTCGATGCATTTACTTCGCGCCGGGGGTGTTGAATGCCGTAGGGGACGGCTTTCAGCAGCGTGACGGTGAGGGCCGTACCGTTGGGCAGGCTGTAGGTGCGCCGCTCACCGGGACGTGCGCCCACGATGGCGGCGCCCAATGGGGACTGAACGGAGTAGACCTCCATGTCGGCGTTTTCGGCGCCGCGCACTCCCAGCAGGAAGGTCTCGATGTCACCGGTGTCGTCGTAGCGGACGGTCACTCCCTTGCCCGGTTCGGCGATGCCGTCATCGGGTGGGTCCTCACCGATAACGGCGTTAAGCAGCACATCATGAATCTGTCGAATGCGCACCTGCCACGCACGCTGAATAGCGGCGCTGTCTTCAGCGGTGTCATCGGCGACAAGTGCGGCTAGTTCGCGCAGGGTGATTAGTTCTTCTTGCAGCCGCTCATAGCCTTGCGACGAGATCCACGCGCGGTGCACGTCGGTCACATCAGTTCCTCTCATGACGCGACAGCATGGCCCAAGGCGGCGTCGATGATTTGCACCTTTCCGCGACATGCTTGTCGTAGGGCACCGCCTGCAGCAGCGTCACAATCCGGCCCCTTTCGTGGGGAATCGCGTAAATCCGTTGTTCGCCGGAGCGTGCACCGACGATCGAGCGGCCTAACGGCGACGCCAACGAGTAGACCGTCATTTGGGCGTCGGCCGGAGCACCGTATCTGCCGAGCAGGAAAGTTTCGGTGTCGCCGGTGTCGTCATAGCGGATGGTGCACACTGTGCCCGGTTCGGCGATAACGTCACCAACCGCGTCCTGGTCGACGACCGCATTAGCCAGCAGATCCTTCACCTTGCGGATACGCGCGCGCGGCGCGGACGCACGTGCAGTGCGATTGGCGCTGTAATCCATTGTGCAATCCCGTTTTTCGATGATGTGTGCCAAATGCAATCCGGCGAGCTCGTTTTGCAGTCGGATGTAGTCCTGTCGTGTTATGCCGATGCGATCGGTAGCAGACATTGGTGATGGTGTCCTTTCCGGTTTAAGAGGGGTTCGTCGTCAGGGACGGGCCGTAGCACAGCAACCGCCCCTGACGACTCGACGGCCCGCATGGGGCAAAACGTCAGCACGGGTCAAGCCATCGGCTATCAAGGAGGCGCTTGTCTGGCGACGGCCGCGGACCCAGGTTCGTTCTCAATTCGCCGATGACGCTGACCATCACGCACCTCCATAAACTGAACTTGATTACCTAAGCTCCATGGTGGTGTTGACAACCGCTCGAACGCTTGGGAGGAGCCGACAATTGCGGCGTGCGCCATTGTTGCGTCGCGACAACCTCAGGGTTCGATAACCCTTGCCGGTGACTGGGACGTACCGGCCGAATCGCAGGTGGCCGCAGCGCAACGCCGAGACGCTCATGGGTGGCTGCGCGCGAGACGGCCGTGGTGAACATCGCAGTGCCGACCCCGACCTCTAAGCAAGGATCTCGACGTCAGCGGTAACAGAGCAGCGCGCCGCGCCGCTGCATGATTAGGGCTGACCGGTGTTTCTGTCGCCGGCGCCGATCAGCTTGTCGAGACCTGGTTGCCATTCAGCGTTGCGGATTCGAGCCAAAACTGTTCGCGCGGCGATGAATACGGTCGCTGCGGAGGCGATCACGCCTAACCAGATCGTCAAAGCGACCCCCACCGCCTCCTCAACGGCGGCTCTGGCCGGTGTGGGTGGGCCAACCCGAGAACCGTTCTGGCCGACCCAGATATCGATATGGTCGCCCGGTTGCACAAGCTGTTGCGCCAGGACGGTACCGGTGTGTTCGGCTCCGGCGGCCAACCATCGCACTTGCGCCGTCGTCGTCTTGCGCGGCCAGTTTTGCGCAATGCTGGCGTCGGTGACGGTCGCAGAAACCATGCGCCGCGTTAGGGCTTGCTCGGCGTAGAACTGGCGGCGGGAGTCATGGACTGCAGCGCCCACGGCGGCGCCAAACGGCGCGGCCAGCAGTGACACCACAACAACTACCAAGACCAGTGCCTCGAACCGATCACTGGCGCGCATCAGCGGGTTGCGCCGAAACACTCCCAGATTTAGCCACCGCGGCAAGCGCACGGCGAAGGTGTCTACGGCATCCCCATCCAGCCCGTAGCCGGTGACCCGTTGACAATCGGGGTGTGGGCTGCTCATCGGATAAGTCCTATCGGCGGGTCGCTTCAGAGATCTTCGCGTCAGCGGGCAGGGCGGTCGCATTGCGGCAACACCGGCCGGTGGCGCCCGCCATCAGAGGCGCCGGGCCTGGCTAAGTGATTGACGACCTCCATGGTGGTGTAGATGGCCGCCGCGGGCTTTGCCGCCGACCGACAACGGCGCCGCCACGCTTTGTCGCGTTCCGACAGCGCCGATACTTAGTCGGTGTCGGTGGCTGCAAGCTCAATCATCATGGCTAACCGCTTTCGGGCATCGTCCAACGGCAGATTTGCGATCTCGGTCATCTTGCGCATCCGGTATCGCACCGTGTTCTCGTGCACACCCAAACGCTCGCCGGCCTCAGCGGGATCGCCCTGGGCTTCCAGCCACGCCCGCAGCGTCGACACGTATTCGGTCGCGTTGGCGTTGTCATGGCGTCGCAGCTCGGCGACCGGCCCGCGGTCTGCGGACCGGCCTGAGCGCGCCGCGGTGCGCAACCGCTGCAACAAGATGTCATCCCAGGACTCGTCATAGGCCGGCGGCACGGCGCGCGGTGACGCCTCGTTCAGCGCCAGACACTCATCGGCCTCTCGGCGTGCGGCGACGAGTTCAGCCACCTCGGCCGCCTCGCTAATGCCGGCCAACACCGTCACCTGTCCGGGTAGGGCCGCCCGCAAGCCGGCGACCCAGCGCCGCGCCGTTGTTGCGTCTTCCCCGGGAAGCAGAGTGTAGACGGTGTTGCTCGCCAAGGCGCTGCGCCCCGGCCGCGACCAACCGAACCCAGTGGTGGCGCGTTCAAACGCCAACAACAAAGCGGCATCGCGTTCGGCATCGATGAATGCTTGCAGCGCGATCACCCGCAACCCGCTCTGCGGCAAACCAAGCCGGCTGGCCACCGTGGCGGCATCAGCGCTGCCCTCCAACAACCGGATCACCAAATCGGATTCGACCTGGCGCTCCAAATCCGCGCTGGCTTGTGACCGCAGAAGGTGCAGAGCCACCGTGTGCGCGCCATCAGCCAACGCGGAGCGCGCCGGCTCGTCCAGCGGCACCGCGCACGCCACCCACACCGATCCCATCAGTTCTCGACCCGAGCGCACCGCCACCACCATGCGCCCGGCCACGCCCTGCTCGATGTCTTCGGCGACAAACATCGGATCATCACAGCGCGCTAGGTGCGCAAAGACTCCACGAGCATCGTAGAAGGCCCGCAGCTGCTCAGGTGTTTGTCGCTCCAGGATCGTCTGCACCCGCGCCGGGTCGGCGTGTTGCTGCAACTTCGAATACGCCAGCACCTGCAATAGCGCGTCGTGGATGACCACGGCACCGCCGATGGCATCGGCCAAGCTGTCAGCCAGCGCGAACAAATCAGTGGGACCCCGGCCGGACTCGGTTTCGCGGCCCTCCAACACCAGCCCATAGACGACCGCGGCCACCTCGCTCCATGACACCGTCTCGTCGACCACCATCACCGCGCCAGCCTCGGCGTCGTCGAACGCTATTGGCTCCTCACCCCCGCGCATCAATACCACCACCGCACGCGCCGACGCCGCCCACCGCACTGCCTCTCCGATTGAGCCAGCACCAACCGCCAGCAGCACATCGCCCACCTCTGATCGATCAGCGGCGGCCTCGTGAATCACAACACTGCGCAGCTCAGTCGACCTGGGCACCGAGCAGCAGCGCAAACGCACCCCATAACCACCCAGCACATTCACTAAGCGGTCCAAAGTAATCATTAAGCACTCCCAACTGCTGAGGAACGAGGCAGCTGCCTTGCATCCTGCCCCGCGTCAAAGCAGCATGGCGTTTTGTCAAAATTTTGGACTGCGAGACGGCGACGATTGATGCCCTAACTGAAAAGCGTCCGTCGCGCCCACGCTCGTGGGTGAACAGGTGCTCAGCGCCCCGGCGCGATACTTACCAAGTCTGCGTGCTGTGGACCACCACCTATCTCGGCGACACCATCAACGCACTGCGCCCAGACGGCATCGCGGTCACCGCCTAGATCGCGGCGCACCTGACCCCGGCGCAGCGTGACCACATCAACTTCTATGGCACCTACTCGTTCAGCAACGACGCTGAAATCAGCCGCCAAGGTCACCGACCACGACGCATTCCGGCGTAGCCATAACGAGAGCACGAAACAACCAGATTCGTTCCGTTGCTAAGGCGACCCCGCGTAGGGCCCACGATCCCTCCATCTGTCGCGGTAACCTCATTCTCGCCCCTGCCGCCAACGAAGGAGAAGCGCGCATGGACAGCCACGAGGACGAAGGCACGACGCGCGGCGACCGCTTCATCAAGACGGCGGTCGCAATCCTGGCCGAGACCGGCCGCACCGACTTCACCGTGCAGGAAGTGGTGGCCCGCTCCAAGACGTCACTGCGTGCCTTCTACCAGCATTTCAACAGCAAGGACGAATTGCTGCTCGCGCTGTTCGAACGCACGATGGTGTCCTCGGCGCAGCACTGGCGCGCCGAGACCACCGGACTCGACGCGCACGCGGCGCTCAAACTGGTCATCGAGCGCCTCAGCGCCCGACCGGAGTCAAGCACGCAGCACAGCCTCAATCGCGCACTCAGCCTTTACAACCAGCACCTGGCCGAGACCCGGCCCCGTGACTATGCGCGGGTGCTGTCTCCGCTGCATCAGCTGATCAGCGACATCGTCGAGCGCGGCGTCTCCGAAGGAGTGTTCCGTCCCCGCCTTGACGTCGGACCGGCCGCGGCCATCACCATGCAGACGTTACTCGGTGCGCTCCGATTGCATTGGCTGGGCGCAGAATTGACGGGCAAACCGGTGGATTCTGTGCAGCTGTACGACTTCTGCGTTCGTGCCCTCGGCGGTACCGACGACTCCGCAGCGGGTGCGCAGGTGTCACCGTCGTCGCTGGCTGACCTGTTCGGCCGGATCGGGCTCCGTGAGACCGCGCAGGATGCCGACACTTACACCATGGAGATGCCGGTCCGGCCGCAAACGGTGAACACTGCAGGTGCCCTGCAGGGCGGGCTGATCGCCACGCTCGCCGATGTGGCCGGCGGGTCGCTGGGCCTCCGGTATCTGGCGCCGGGCACCGGCCTGACCACCGCTGACCTGTTCATCCGTTATCTCCGGCCCATCACCGAAGGCTCCGCGCGCGCCGTTGCCCGCCTCGTGCGGGCGGGCCGGCGTACCGTCATCGCCCAGGTGGACGTCTTCTGCAGCAGCGACGACGAACTCGCCGCCACCGCGACCGTCAACTTCGCGGTGGTCAGCCGCGACGAACGGCGCTGACCCCTTACCGGCCCCTTACCGGCACCCGGGCCCTGATGGTAACGTCATTACCCATCCGTCGTCACGCCTGCGCTCACCCGTCACAGGCCGACCCGAAAGTGCTAGGAGGTCGCCCATGCCGTCTCGCAAGCTGCCCTTCCCGGTGTTCGACGCCGACAACCACATGTACGAGCCGCAGGAGGCGCTGACGAAGTTCTTGCCGGACAAGCGGAAGAACGTCATCGATTATGTACAGGTTCGCGGGCGCACGAAAATCGTTGTGCGCGGCCACATCAGCGAGTACATCCCGAATCCCACGTTCGAGGTCGTGGCCCGTCCCGGCGCTCAAGAGGACTACTTCCGCAACGGCGCGCAGGGTAAGAGCTACCGCGAGATCCTGGGTGAGCCGATGAAGGCGATCCCCGCATTTCGCGAACCGGGCGCGCGACTGGAGGTGATGGACGAACTCGGCCTCGACTACGCGCTGATGTTCCCGACGCTGGCCAGCCTGGTCGAAGAACGCATGAAAGACGACCCGGAGATGACTCACGACGTCATCCACGCGCTCAACCAGTGGATGCACGAGCAGTGGTCGTTCAACTACCAGGACCGGATCTTCGCCACCCCGGTGATCACCTTGCCGATCGTCGACCGCGCTCTGGAAGAACTCGAATGGTGCCTGGAGCGCGGTGCCCGCACCGTGCTGGTGCGGCCCGCGCCGGTCCCGGGTTACCGCGGCACGCGTTCGTTCGGCCTCGAGGAGTTCGACCCGTTCTGGCAGGCGTGCGTCCGCGCTGAGCTTCCGGTGTCGATGCACGCCTCGGATAGCGGCTACTCCGAATTCATGAACGCATGGGAGCCCGGTGACGAGTTTCTGCCGTTCAAACCGACCGCATTTCGCAGCCTGGCCATGGGCCATCGCCCGATCGAAGACGCGTTCGGCGCCCTGATCTGTCACGGCGCGCTGACGCGCAACCCGGACTTGCGGATCCTGTCGATCGAAAACGGCGCCGACTGGGTGCCGCATCTGTTCAAGGGGCTCAAAGGTGTCTACAAGAAGATGCCGCAGGCGTTCGCCGAGGATCCGATCGAGACGTTCAAGCGGTGCATCTACGTCAGCCCGTTCTGGGAAGACCGGTTCTCCGAGATCGTCGACATGGTCGGCAGCGACCGAGTGGTGTTCGGCTCCGACTGGCCGCACCCCGAAGGTCTGAAGGACCCGATCAGCTTCGTCGACGAGCTCGAGGGCTTCGCGCAGGAAGACGTCGAAAAGATCATGGGCGGCAACCTGATGAAGCTGATGAAGGTGGCCAAGCCGGTCTCCGCCTGACCAGCGCGTCACAAGCGACCGGGCGCTGTCCTTAAGCGCCGGTCAGGACGACTTGCCGTGCCGCACTTGGTTGAACGGCACACCGCGGTCAGCAGCGTATTCGCGCGGAAAGTTCAGCACCCGTTCGGCGATGACGTTGCGGGCCATCTCCGTGGTGCCGCCACCCATGGCCACGGTTTGGCGGGACAGATACCGCAAACCGGTCTCGAGTCCCTCTCCTTCGACGCCCACCACTCCGGCGGTCCCGGTGATCGCCAGCGCGGTGTCGACGTCGAGAGTGACTGTGTCGGAGTGAAACAGCCTGATCAGCGTTCCGCCGGCCGCCGGCAGAGCGCCGTCGCGCACGCGCCGGTACACCGACGCGGCGAGCTGGTCGCTCACGGCACGATGCACCAACGCACGGCCGGCCAATTCCTGCACTCTTTCGTTGTCGCCCTGCCCCAGGCGCCGGGCCAGGACGACATAGTCGACCGGTGTCGCCCGACCGCCTTCGCTGCCGCTGCCGCTGGCGAACTCCGAGCTTTGGCCGACCGCGCGGCGCTCGTGATACAGCTGCCGCGACGCCACCGCCCAGCCGTTGTCCACCTCCCCGACCACGGCATCGTCGCCGACTTCCACACCGTCGAGGAACTCCTCGCAGAATTCGCTGGAGCCGTTCACCTGGGTGATGCGCCGCAACGTGATTCGCGGATCGGCGATCGGCACCAGAAACATCGTCAGTCCCTCGTGCTTGGGCACGTGCCAATTGGTGCGGGCCAGACACAATCCGTAGTCAGCGGCGAAGGCACTGGTAGTCCACGTCTTTGCGCCGTCGATCACCCAGCGATCACCCTTCCGTTCAGCGCGGGTCAGCACTGCGGCCAGGTCCGATCCCCCACTGGGCTCAGACAGCAGCTGCACCAGCACCTCGTCACCGCGCAGCGCCGCAGCGATGTGCTGCTTCTTCTGTTCCTCGCTGCCGGTGTCGAGCAACGTGGCACAGCAGATTGTGAAGGTCGGCGTATTGAGGATCAGCGGCATCTCGTAGGCGAGACTTTCCTCGTCGAACGCCCGCTGGTAGTCGTACTCCAACCCGAGTCCGCCGTACTCGCGCGGAAAGCAGATGCCGGCAAAGCCGCCTTGGTGTAGCCGCTGCTGTAATTCGCGGGCGCGCTGCCAGCTGCGTTCGTCGTCTCGGGGAGCAGCCGGCGGTGCGGCAGGGTCGATCTGCGGCAGGTTGTCGGCCAGCCATTCTCTGGCCCGGGCGCGGAACTCGTCGACCGACTCGTGTTTCGTCATCGCGACACGTCCTTCCAGGCGTAGACCCGCAGGTTGTGTTCCTCGGGAGTACCGAACATTGACCGGTAGAGCGCGACCCGGCGCAGATACAGGTGCAAATCGTGTTCCCACGTGACCCCGATGCCGCCGTGCAGTTGCACGCAGTCCTGCAACAGTTGACCTGACTTCTCGCCGACATAGGACTTGGCGATGCTGGCCGCCAGCCCCGCCTGCGGAGAGCGGGCGGCGACGTCGGCCACTGCGGCGGATGTCGTTGCGCGACATGCTTCCAGCCACATCAGCATGTCAGCGAAGCGGTGTTTGAGCGCCTGGTAGGACACCAGGGGTCGCCCGAAGGTGTGCCGGTCGAAAGCCCAGCGGACGGTGAAATCGAAGACGGTCTGCAGGATGCCGACCACCTCGGCGCACTGCAGCACCTGAGCAATCTGACTTTGCCGGTCGATGAGCGCACCGGCCTGCCCGGTGCTTCCGACGGCGGCGTCCTCGTCGACCCGCACCCCGTCGAAAGTGACTCGGGCGTACTGCTTGACGAAGTCGAGGGAATCCTGCCGCTCGACCTGAACCCCGGGCGCGTTGGTCGGCACCAAGAATTGGGTGACCCGGTCGTCGAGGCGGGCGACCACCAGCAGCAGATCGCTCTGGGCACCGGCTTCCACGCGGTCCTTGACGCCGTCGATGCGATAGCCGGAGTCCGTAGGGGTCGCTGTCACCGTCGGCTGCATCGGGGCCCAACCGTGGCCAGGCTCATAGACCGCCCAGGTCGCCACGGTTGCACCCTCAATCAGGGATTCGATGGTGTCGGCATGCCGAGCATGCTCAGCCGAGTCGACCAGTGCGGCCAGCACAACGCTGACCGGATACAGCGGTCCGGGTGCCACGGTCTTGCCGATCTGTTCGGCGACCAACGCCAAATCGGCGAAACCGTCCTCGGACACGCTGCCGCCGCCCAACTCCTCGGGTACCAGTAAGCCGGTCCAGCCGAGTTCGGCAGCGCGCTGCCACCAGACCGGGTCGAAGGACACGCCCGACGCATGCAATTCCCGAACCTTGCTGAGCGGTGTTTCTTTTTGCAGAAACGCAGCACTGGTGGAAGCGAAGAGTATCTTTTCGGGGGACTCGACAGCAGTCATGATGCTGGCCATGCCTTCCTTCGACGCTGTGGAAGAAGAGGGGTTTGCCGGATCATCCGCCGATCAGTCCCGGGCGGGGCCCCTGGCGCCTCTGATGTTAGCAATGAGCAATACCGTGAGAGGGTCCGTTCGAGATGGCCTTGTCGGGCGGTGAGCGCCGTGGCTGATGCCGAGAATAAGCCTGCGCAACCCGCGGCATCGAGGGCCGACGTGTTAGCGATGGCCGAGAAGGCTGACCCAGGTCGCCGAGGCGAGGCACCCCATGCAGCGGCTAGCTCGGTTACGGTCAGCGACCGCCGCTTCGCTACACCTTTCGGTCTGCTCGCTGTGGGTCATCGACAGCTCCACCGGTGAGTTTCGGGATGACTTTCAGGAGCGGGCCGCCGATTTCGCAACGGTGGGCTAGCAATCGAAGGTCGTCACCGAAGGCTCGGTGGCCGCAGCCGCAATCGAGTCGGTGCGGAGTGACTCGGCTGTCGTCCTGGTGGTGGCGTCCGAACGCGTAACTAACGCGGCGGGGGCGAAAGATGAACCGCGCGAGTTCCGACTGCGGGTGACGGTTTCGCCAGACGGTGACCAGCTGAAGATGTCGAAAGTCGAGTTCGTGTTGTGACTCCGGAAAACCGTCCAGGTGTCTTCCGACCGCTGCGAGCATCCAGGACGAAGCTACGCACAAGCGTTGCAGCGCTGCTCCTTTCGGTATCTGCAGATCGTCACTCCAGCGGCCAAAGGGAAGGCATTGACCACGACGGCTCAAGTGATGAGTGCCGCGGTATCCGAGATGCACTCGAAGTCGGCGGTGGTTCTTGTCTTCGTCAATCAAAGCACCACGAGTAAGGAACGGTCTGATCCTACGATGGCCGCGAGCAGCGTACTGGTGTCGTTGACCAAGGTTGACGGCAGAGCTCATCACCAAATTCATCCCGGTCTAAGGACATTCAAGCCATCCGGCCCACTCCCGGCTCAGCCGCTATCTGTGCAACCACGTCGTTGGGCTTATTTGCTATTTATATTATGATAGCCGGATTCACGGAGGCCGCGCGGCTGGCTCCACCGGTTGCCTAGGAGGGATGCTGATGACGATCAGCACCGACCCGCACGACGAACCCGTCACGCTAGACACCACCGGCGAAACGAGCCCCTATCCGTTCTTCGAGTACAAGCGGCGAACCGAACCGGTGTTTCACGGTTCATTGACGGAAAGTTCACTGTTGCCGCCCGAACTACGGCCGGATGACGAGTGGATTTTGTTCGGTTACGACGGCGTCTTTCAGGCGTTCCGCGATGACCGGATCTTCACCTCCGCCGCTTACGACAAAACGATCGGTCTGGTGATGGGCCACACCATTTTGGCGATGGGCGGAAAGGAGCACCACGACCACCGCAGTCTGATAGCCAAAGCTTTCCGCGCCAGTGCGCTGGAGCGCTGGGAACCGTCGGTCATCGGCCCGGTGTGCGATCAACTCGTTGACGAGTTCAAGAACGACGGGCACGCCGACCTGGTCGAAGCGTTGACATTCGAATTTCCGACCCGGATCACCGCTACGCTGCTCGGGCTCCCCCGGGAGGATCTCGACATGTTCCGCCGGCTGTCTTTGGACCTGATTTCGATTCCCACCGACATCGTGGCGGGTCTCAACGCCGCGGCCGAGCTGCACGACTACTTCCTCGACCAAGTTGAGCAGCGTCGCCGCCAACTCACCAATGACATCATTGGCGACCTGGTCGCCGCTGAGATCGACGGGCAGAAACTGACCGATGACGCCATCATCGCCTTCCTGCGACTTCTGCTGCCGGCCGGGCTGGAGACCACATACCGTTCGTCGGGCAATCTGCTCTACCTCTTGCTCACCCATCCCGAGCAATTGGCGATGATCCTCGCGGACCGGACACTCATCCCCGCCGCCATCGAAGAGGGCATTCGTTACGAAACACCGCTCACCATGGTCATGCGCACCACCACCGAAGATGTCGTGGTCGGCGGTCGAACGATTCCGGCCGGCGCTCAGGTCGACTTGTGCATGGGATCAGCCAACCGCGACGAAAGTCGTTGGGCCGAACCGAACGTCTTCGATATCCGCCGACCCCGTCAGGCCCACATCGCTTTCGCCGGCGGAATTCACATGTGTCTGGGCATGCACCTCGCCCGACTGGAGACCCGGGTGATGTTGAACAGTCTGTTCGACCGTGTGTCGAACTTGACGCTGACCGCCGACGACGACGCGCGCATCGTCGGGTTGACTTTTCGGTCACCGAATAAGTTGCCGGTTACCTTCACGCCGGCCGCGTGAGCAGCCGAATCTCGTGAGAAGCCGGGGCGCGATACTGCACGACGTCGGCGGCCCTTGGTCAGTCGAGGACTTCGAGCTCGATCCACCGCGTGCGGGCGAAGTCCTGGTGCAGATGGCCGCCGCGGGGCTGTGCCATTCCGACGACCACATACTCAAGGGTGACATGTCAGCGCCCAACGAGGTGCTGCGCGCGATGGGCCTGCCGACGATGTTTCCAATCGTCGGCGGTCACGAAGGTGCCGGCATTGTGCGCGAAGTCGGCGAGGGTGTCACCGACTTGGCACCCGGTGACCACGTGGTGATGTCCTTCGTCGCCGTGTGCGGCCAGTGCCGCTGGTGCGCAACGGGGATGGAGTATCTCTGTGACGCCGGTATCGGCACGATGACTCCCGGGATGCCCACCGACGGCACGTTTCGCCACCACACCGCGGAGGGCAAGCCGCTCGGACACATCTCCAAGATCGGTGCATTCGCCGAATACACTGTGGTCTCGGCCAATTCGCTCGTTAAGATCGATACCCACCTGCCGCTGGCGCCAAGCGCGTTGTTGTCGTGTGCGATCCCAACCGGCTACGGCTCAGCTGCTAATCGGGCCGGCGTACGCGGCGGCGACACCGTCGTCGTGGTGGGGGCGGGCGGTATTGGTACCGGCGCAATCCAGGGCGCGCGGATCAATGGCGCGGCGCAGATCGTGGCCGTCGATCCGGTGGAGTTCAAACAGAAGTCGGCCTTACAGTTTGGCGCTACGCACACCTGCGCGTCGGTCGAGGACGCGCTGGATCTGGTTCGCGGGTTGACCTACGGCGTGATGGCCGATGCCGTGGTCGTCTCGCCGTCTCTGATCGGCGCCGGGGACGTGCGTGCCGCACTGCGCCTCACCCGTAAGGGCGGCACCTGTGTGCTGACCGGCATGACAGCGCAGACGACCCGATCGATCAAATTCGATTTGCAGGACTTCATTCTGATGAACAAGACGCTGGCCGGTACCGTCTTCGGCTCCTGCAATCCCAGAGCCGATGTGACACGTCTGGCGATGCTTTATCAGACCGGGCAACTGTTGCTCGACGAGATGATCACCCGGCGGTATCGCCTCGAGCAGATCAACGACGCGTATGCCGACCTGCTCAACGGCGAAATCGTGCGAGGAGTCATAGATTTCGCGGTCACCTGACGATCCGGCTGTTGTTCTCGTGCACGGCGGTGAACACTCTGCGGACTGTTGGGAACCGACTGTGATCGAACTGGAGCGGCAGGCGCCGCAGCATCGCTGCTCTTGGCGGCGCACAGACATTGATACCGATTGACACCTGTCACGACTTAGTGATCAGCGAACCTAGGCTGCTAGCGGAAATTCTTTTGGAACGTTGCCGACGGTATCGAGAGCCGCGGGAAGTCAGCTCAGTGAGTCGACTGTGGTTACGTCCGCACCACGACGACGGCGGAAACGTCCCCGCCATTCTTCGCTCTCAGCGAAATCCACAGTTTGTCTACCGGTTTCGTGCTTTCTGAGCGAGGCTGGTTGTCGGTGGGGGTCTTTAGTGTGCGGGTATGGCAGTCAGTTGTCGGGAGGAGATCGTCGCGGCGTTCGACGCGTTGCGCGAGGCGGTCTCAGGGGTGGCTGGGTTGTCGTTGGATGTGTTGACCACCCCGGAACGGCTCGAATTCCTGGAACGGCTGGAACACGACACACGCCGGTTGCCGGTGGTAAGTCATGCATTGATCAACGGGGTGCGCCAGTAAGCCAGCCCGGCCGAGATCGGCGGCAAGCTTCCCCACGCGCTCGCCGACCGGCTGAACATCACCCGCGCCGAAGCCAACCGGCGCATCGAGGACGCCGCCGACCTCGGGCAGCGGCGGGCGTTGACCGGTGAGCCGTTGCCACCGCGATTGGCCGCCACCGCCGCCGCCCAGCGCGACGGGTTGCTGGGAGCAGGTCATGTCCGGGTCATCCGCGGCTTCCTCAACGACTTGCCGTGCTGGATCGATGGGTCGACCCGTGAGCGGGCCGAAGCTCAACTGGCCGGCTATGCCACCCAGTATCGGCCCGAACTGGTGGCCCGGTTGGCCGCCAAACTCGCCGAGGTGCTCAACCCCGATGGCGAGTTCACCGACGAAGACCGGGCCCGGCGCCGCGGGCTAACCCTGGGTCAGCAGGACCGCGACGGCATGACCGCGCTGCGGGGGTGGCTGAGCCCGGCCGCACGCGCAGCCCTAGAAGCGGTGCTGGCCAAACTGGCCGCCCCGGGCATGGCCAACCCCTACGACACCGAGCCCGTCGTCGACGGCGCGCCCACCCAGAAGGTGATCGAACGCGACACCCGCAGCCCAGCCCAACGCAACCACGACGCCCTGCACGCCGCCGCCCGCGCCGTGCTGGCCTGCGGGCAGTTGGGTCAACACAACGGGCTGCCGGCCAGCATCATCGTGTCGACCACCCTGCACGAGTTGGAGGCCGGGGTGGGCACCGCGCTCACCGGGGGCGGCACCCTGTTGCCGATGCGGGATGTGATCGCCATGGCCCGCCACGCGCATCACTACCTGGCGATCTTCGACCACGGTAAAGCGCTCGGGCTCTACCACACCAAACGGCTGGCCTCACCCGCACAACGCGTCGTGCTCTACGCCCGCGACCGTGGCTGTTCGCACCCGGGCTGCGACGTACCCGGCTACCTCTGCGACGTGCACCACGTCACCGACTACGCCACCTGCGGGCGCACCGACATCGACCAACTCACCTTCACCTGCGGTCCCCATCACCGGCTGATCAAACCCGGCGGCTGGACCACCCGACCACACCGCAACGGCCGCACCCAATGGCTCCCCCCACCCCACCTCGACCGCGGCCAACCCCGCACCAACATCTTTCATCACCCCGAGACACTGCTCCGGTCTGAAGACGGACACAATCCAAAAAGCCGGAAGTAGCTTCAATTAACCGCCTCGTGGTTAAGTCTTCTCGTGGGCGAGTTGTCCAGGCCTGGTTGCCGACCGAGTTGGGTCGATGACGACTTGTTTCCGTTCGAGAGCCGATTCCTCACTGTGGACGGAAACGTTGTCCACTATGTCGACGAAGGGCACGGGCCTGTACTGCTGATGCTGCACGGCAACCCGACATGGTCTTTCGTGTACCGGCAGGTAATCGCGAGGCTCTCAATCTCGTTTCGGTGCATCGCACTGGACTACCCAGGGTTCGGGCTGTCGACCGCTCACTCCGGCTACGGCTTCCATCCCAGCGACCACGCCGAAGTGGTCAGCAAGTTCATCGACCGTCTCGACCTCAGTGACGTCACTCTTATAGCTCAAGACTGGGGCGGCCCAATTGGTTTGGCCGCAGCACTGCGCCATCGGGACAGATTCTCGCGGCTGATACTGGGTAATACGTGGGCTTGGCCGATCAACGGTGATCTGCACTTCGAAATGTTTTCCCGACTTATGGGGGGACCCATCGGTCGACTGTCGATCCGGCACTTCAACCTATTCGTCAATGTCATGATTCCTGCCGGTCACCGACGCAGGAAGCTCAGCATCGCGGAGATGATCCACTACCGGCGTGCACTGCCAACGCCGCAGCGACGTACGCCAAGTGCAATCTTTCCCAAAGACCTCACTGCCGCCCGACCGTTCCTCGCTGAAGTCGACCACGGCTTGAAAGCTCTCTCCGATCTTCCAACGCTGCTGATTTGGGGTGACGCCGACCTCGCCTTCCGCCTCAAGGAACTCAACCGCTGGCAGAGCTTGATGCGACGGTCCCAAACTGTCGTCCTGCACGGCGTCGGGCACTTCCTGCAGTCAGACGCGCCTGACGAATTCGCGGCGGCCGTGGCCACGTGGCTATCACAGTTGCCGTGACGTGTTGAGCAGACTTTCGGCGAGCACCTTGGCGGCGATCCGTGGCGCAGTGCTCATCCGGGCTCCCAATTGTCTTCGGCAACGGCACGCAGGAACTGCTCTGAGACGGCCTGGACGCGGCGAGAAAAGATGTGGCCGACGTGACTCCCGTCGTACCAGTAGAACTGGCCGCCCCAACGCTGCTGTAAGGCCAGGGCGGGCTCGCGCATCGCCATCCGGTCATACCGCGCCCCAACGATGAGCCGGCGGTGCGGCGGCGGTGCCGGCTCGACCTTGAGCGGATCGATCACCGAGGTCAGCGCAGAAACCACTTCCGAACTCAGCAGTTCGCGGAACTGACCGCGGGATGACCCCCACCGCGTGAGGTGCCGGGCGATCATCGCGTTTAGACCGAGGATGGGCGTATACAGGGCGACTGCATCGACCTGCTTCTCGAGATGTGAGACCAGGGCGGCCACCGGGCTGCCCATCGAAACTCCGGACACCACAACGACTGTCGACTGTTGCTGCGCCCACCGAACGACCGCGCGGATCTCCGACACCGCGCGCATCATGCCGGCGACGTTGCCGAGGGGATCTATATCAGGATAGGGCGGTCCATGGTTGCGTCGGCTCCCATGACCGGGTTGCACGGGAACCGCGACGTTGAAACCCAGGCCCTGCTGCAAACGCCCGGCGCGCGACATCAACAAGTCATCGGGTCTGCCCTGGCCGGCACCGTGCACCCACACCAGCCATGGTCGCGGCCCGTCACGATGTCGGCACACATGTACGACGGCAGCCGCCGGGTCACCTAATCCTGCCGCCTGCAGGGTATTCGGCAGTCTGGGGTCGTGCTGGAATGTCATTCGTTCGTAGGACAGCCTGCCGATGCGATGCCGACGAGTCGAGGCGACCTTCAACGGGGCAGGGTCGGCGTGTGCCTCGTCGATTCCGAGCCGCGACAGTTCCTCGGCAGCCGTAGCGCAGGCGCTCAGCGGCCGTAGCGTCGCTTCGGCGCCCGCACCGAGAACCGAGAAGGCGGCCAGGGCGAACTCGTCGAGCATGACCTCGCCGAACTGGCGTGCCGCGCGGCGGGTTCCCGGCGACCATTCGGTCGACTCGATGAGCCCCGAGAAAGTGCGCGGCAGCACCAGACCCAGTTCTCGGGTGGCGTCGAAGACGCGAGTCGGTGACAGCATGCGCAGCCCTATCTCACTATCCGGGCTGTGTGCGCAACACCCGCATGATCGTTCGAGTCAGGTGTAATTCGCTGATTCGCCACGTGCCGTCGTCCTTCCGATACTTCTCGTGATAGTGACCTGCGCCCTGCAACTCACGGTCGTCGGGAAAGATGAGCAAATCCTCCATCGCCCAGATGCCGGTCGCCGTCGTCGGCGATGTCAGGGCGATTTCCGGTGTGTGGCAATGATGCTTGGTAGCGACGTTCTCCAGGCTGGCGATCACCGCCGGAACGAAGTTGTCGACACCCTCGACCGGTTTGGCGGTCATCGGGTCGGCGCCACCAGTCGAGACCGCCAAGTCCAAGTGCACCACCACGTTGGTAGTGAACACCGTGCGCCACGCTTCGACGTCTTTGGTGTCGAGGAACCGGCAATAACGCGCTTTCAACTGCCTGATCGCCTCGAGTTCGTCACTGTCGGTCATTGCGGCCCCGCTAACCCATTACCTTTGCAGTTGAAACCAATACTGTAACGTCTTTGGTAAGTCGTCTCGACGGCGAGGCCGCCTCTGGGCACTGCTCGTTACCATCACGACGACCGATGACCTGCTCGAAGTATGGGACTCACCGTGACGCAGACCGATCCTCCGGCGGAGTTCACGATTCCGGCGGTGGTGCAGGCGGTTTCCGCTGTGATACCTGATCGGGAGCTGATCATCCAGGGCGATCACCGGTACAGCTACGCCGAAATCGTTGAACGGTCGCAACGACTGGCGTCTTACCTGCACTCGCGCGGGCTTGGCTGCCACACCGAGCGTTCCGCGCTGCCCGGCCACGAGGTCGGGCAGGATCTGCTCGGCCTCTACGCCTACAACGGGAACGAGTTCGTCGAGGCGCTGCTGGGTGCTTTCCAAGCGCGGGTTGCCCCGTTCAACGTCAACTTCCGCTACGTCAAGAACGAGCTGGAGTATCTGCTGGCCGATGCAGGCGCCTCCGCACTGATCTACCACGCAGCGTTCGCTCCACGAGTGGCCGAGATCCTGCCCAACCTTCCAAAGCTGACGGTGCTGATTCAGATCGCCGACGAATCGGGCAACGAACTCCTGGATGGCGCAGTCGATTACGAATCGATGATCACATCCAGCTCGCCGACGCTGCCGCCGGTGCAGCATTCGCCCGACGACTTGTACGTGCTCTATACCGGCGGCACGACGGGAATGCCCAAGGGCGTCCTCTGGCGTCAGCACGACATCTTCATGACCTCGTTCGGCGGCCGCGACCTGTACAGCGGCCAGCCCGCAGGCAGCTACCGGGAAATCGTCGATCGGGCCGCCGCCGGCCCTGGCACCAAGTTGATGGTCCTGCCGCCGCTCATTCACGGGGCGGCGCAGTGGACGGTGATGACGGCGCTCACCACCGGACAGTCGGTCGTCTTCTCGTCGGTGGTCGATCACCTTGACGCCGAGGATGTAGTACGCACGATCGAACGCGAGCAGGTGTCGGCGGTGACGGTGGTGGGAGACGCGATGGCCCGGCCGCTGATCGCCGCAATCGAGAAGGGTGTGGGTGATGTCTCGTCGCTGGCTGTAGTGGCCAATGGCGGTGCCCTGTTGACCCCCTACGTCAAAGAGCGCCTGATCCAAGCCCGTCCTGATTTGATCGTGGCCGACGGGGTCGGCTCATCAGAGTCGGGCGCGCAGATGCACCACCTGTCCGCTCAAGGAGCCGTCGCCACCGGCAATTTTCAGGCCGGCCCGGATACCTGCGTCCTCAGCGAGGACCGCGGTACGGTTCTTCCGCCGGGACACGACGGCATCGGCTGGCTTGCACAGCGCGGCTACGTCCCGCTCGGCTACAAGGGTGACGCGGTCAAGACCGCCGCGACCTTCCCCACGGTCGACGGTGTGCGATACGCGATTCCCGGTGACCGCGCACGCCACCTGGCCGACGGCTCGGTCGGATTGCTCGGCCGCGATTCGGTGACGATCAACTCAGGCGGCGAGAAGATCTTCGCCGAGGAGGTCGAGAAGGCGATTGCGTCTCACCCTGCGGTGGCCGATGTCGTGGTGGCAGGACGGCCCAGCGAACGCTGGGGTAACGAAGTCGTCGCTGTCGTCGCGCTGGCCGACGGAGCGACTGCCGATGCCGATGCTCTGCTTGCCCACGCCGCAAAATCGTTGGCGCGCTACAAACTTCCCAAGTCCATTGTTTTCCGACCGGCTGTTGAACGCAGCCCGGCGGGCAAAGCCGACTACCGTTGGGCACGCGAGCAGGCGCTCGGCAACGGCTGACATTGTTTCAGCGCCGTCAGGTATCGGCCCGTCCGCCTTTAGACGTGAACCTCCCGCGCCGCAACGATGTGCGCGACGCGCTGTGCACTGGCAGCCGGGTCACCGCCGGCCAGCGGCCAGCCCCGGGCACGCACCAGGTACGCCGACGCGGCCGCTTCGGCGGAGACACCCAGGCCGCCCTGGACGTGCACTGCCATGGTGGCGGCTCTGACGGCCTCCTCGGCCATGAAAACGAACGTCGATGCTGCCAGCTCGGGCCGCTCATCGGGTTCGTTGTCCAAGAACCACGCGGCCCGACGGGCAAGGTTGCGTCCGCCCTCGACGGTGATCGCCATATTCGCCAGCGGATGGGAGATGGCTTGCAGGGTCGAGATCGGCACCCCGAGGGTATAGCGGGTTTTCGCGAATTCCGCAGCGATCATCATCGTCTCCTCGACCAAGCCGACCAGCGCCGCGGCGGTCAACAGCCGCCACTCGTCGAGGGCACGGTCGAACTGCGCTATCGCTTCGGCTCCACGGCCTAAGACAGTTCGGCCGTCCGCGGCAGCCGGCTCTACCCACGCCATCGGCAGTCGACCGATGTTGTCGACCCTGGCGCGCCGGGTGCCCAGGCTCAGACGCACCACCTCGTCACCGTCCCGCAGGATGAGCTCATCGGCGATCGCACCGGCCGGGATCAGGCGAGGCTCCGCGCCGGTGCCGTCGAGATGCGGGTCGAGCACGACGAGCCGCTTGCCGTGCACCAGGTCGGCACCGTCGGTGTCGAACGCACCGAACCGGGACAGCAGTCGAGCCGCACAGACGTAATCGATCCACGGCACCGGTGCAAGGCACCGGCCGATCTCTTCCGCCACAAGCGTGAGATCGACCATCGTCGCTCCGTCGCCACCGACCGCCTCCGGCAGCGCCATACTGGTTGCGCCCATGCCACACAACCGTTCCCAGAGCTTCGCGTCGAAACCAGAAGGTTCAGCGGCACGGACGGTTTCGATCGGGCAGTAAGTCTTGAAGAACTGCCGGTAGGCAGCCTGCAGGGCCACATGATCCTCAGACAGGCTGTAATCCAGCCTCCGCAGTTCGAAGCGGTCCATCGTCACCGTTCCTCTCGGCTTCGCAGAGCTGTTGTGCTTTATGCTTGTTGGGCCTATTCGTGAACCAGTCCCAGACGCCGATAAGCGGTCCCGATCTGGCTTTCGGCCCGCTCAGGCAAGTGCGCTGTGCGCCCACACCCACGCATCTTCGGCGGTTGCCATCGTGCACTCCCTCGCTCGGCCGGATCAACTGAATCGGCTTGTCCGACTTCGCTGTCATCGGCGACGGTTCAGGCCGGTGATCGTTGGCTCCCGCCGCTCATTCGGCGTTAATGAGAAAGCCTACGATAGGCTTTACAGTAATGAAACGGAATCCCGGGATGGTTGCTCGGTGGCAGTGGCGCGCCGGTCGAGTGCGACGGAGGTGCGCGTAGTGGCGAAGCAAGCGACCGTTGAAAAGCGTCAGCGACGCCAGCGGGGATCGATCAACCCCGACGACATCGTCACCGGCGCGTTCCAACTCGCCGAAGAAGTGTCGATCGACAACTTGTCTATGCCTCTCCTCGGCAAGCACCTTGGCGTAGGTGTCACCAGCATCTACTGGTATTTCCGCAAGAAAGACGACCTGCTCAACGCGATGACCGACCGCGCGTTACGCAAGTACGTGTTCGCCACGCCGTACGTCGAGGCCAGTGACTGGCGGGAAACTCTTCGAAACCATGCCCGGTCGATGCGGAAAACGTTCGTGGGCAACCCGATACTGTGTGACCTGATTTTGATTCGGTCCGCATTGAGCGCCAGGGCGGCGCGATTCGGTGCTCAAGAGGTGGAGAAGGCGATCGCCAGCCTGGTCGAGGCCGGGCTGTCGCCGGACGACGCGTTCGACACCTATTCCGCAGTTTCGCTTCACGTCCGGGGCGCGGTGGTGCTGCAACGGTTGTCGGAGCGAAACCAGTCGTCGGACAACGGTCCGCGCCACTTCGAGGACGCCATGGCGATCGACCCGGACAGCACGCCGCTGCTCGCCCAGGTCACCAGGAAGGGCCACCACCTCGGCACCCCTGACGAGACGAATTTCGAGTACGGCCTGGAATGCATCCTCGACCACGCCGGCCGGCTGATCGAGCAGGGTGCGAAGACGTCCAGGCGGCGAAAACCGGCCAAGCCGTCCCCGAAGCGATCCGCCTCGTCAGCCAGGACAGCCGACCGCAGGCGCACGCCTTCGGGTCACTGAACGCCCCGCACCACGCCGCGTTCGGTCAGGTGGTCGATCAGCGGCACCGCTCCGGCTGCAAGGTGATCCGACATCGCCTCCCGGGCTTGGTTGTCGTCGCGAAGCTCTAACGCTGCCAGAACTTTCCGATGGTGTTCGATCGACTGATGCGGCCAGTCGGTGATGGTGGGGAACACCGACTCAGGCGCGTACCGGGTGATCTGTGACATCACCTGGGCGAGCTTGGGCGAGTCCGCGGCGCGGTTGATGGCCCGGTGAAATTCGTGGTTGAGACGAACCGCCCGTTCGCCGTCACCGTCGGCGTAGGCGTCTTCGAGCTGCGCCTGTATCTCTTTCAATTCGCCGAGCTGCTCGTCGCTGATGTTGACAGCGGCGCGCGCCGCGAGCTCACCGCCGACATGCGCTTGGACATTGGCAACGTCGGTCAGGTCTTGTCCGGTGACTGGCAACACCACAAATCCACGCCGCGGCTGCTGAGCCAGCAATCCTTCGGCACGCAGCTGAAACAGCGCTTCACGCACCGGTGTGACGCTGATACCGAGTTCCACCGCCAGTTGGTCCAGCCGGATGTACTTTCCCGCAGCGTAGGTACCGTCGAAGATCCCCCGGCGAACGAACCGCGCGACGTCTTCGGAAAGTTGTGGTCGTGCAGCGAAGTCGGGAATACTCATCGGTCAGATCCGGTAGTCGCTGAGCAATCGCTTGCTGATGATGGATTTCTGGATTTCGCTGGTGCCCTCGCCGATCAGCAGAAACGGTGCGTCGCGCATCAACCGCTCTATTTCGTATTCCTTGGAGTACCCGTAACCGCCATGGATCCGGAAGCTCTGCTGGGTCACTTCGGCGCAGAGTTCACTTGCCAGATACTTGGCCATGCCGGCAGCCAGGTCGTTGCGTTCGCCGGAGTCCTTGAGTCGTGCTGCGTTGACCATCATTAGGTGCGCGGATTCGAGTTTGGTGGCCATCTCGGCCAATTGAAAGGCGATCGCCTGATGCTCAGCGATGGGCTTTCCGAACGTCTGACGCTGCTGGGCGTATCGCACGGCCAATTCGAAAGCACGGATGCCTACGCCACAGGCCCGAGCTGCGACGTTCACCCGACCTACTTCGATCCCGTCCATCATCTGGAAAAAGCCTTGTCCCGGAGCCGAACCGAGGATGTTCTCGGCAGCGGCGACATAGCCGTCGAAGACGAGCTCGGTGGTGTCGATGCCCTTGTAGCCCAGTTTGTCAATCTTCCCGGGAATGAGCAGGCCCGGCATGACTTCGCCGAAGCCGGTCGGCTTTTCGATGAGGAACGCCGTCAGGTTGCGATGGGCTTTGTCCGCCCCCTCGTCCGTGCGCACCAATACCGCCACCAGATTTGAACTGGCACCGTTGGTCAGCCACATTTTCTGGCCGTCAATGGTGTAGCGACCATCCGCCTGGCGGATGGCACGGGTCCGGATCGCGGCGACGTCAGAACCTAGTCCGGGCTCGGACATCGAAAAGGCGCCGCGTATCTCACCGGTCGCCATCCGCGGCAGCAGTCGCTGCTTCTGTGCGTCCGTGCCGTGCTGGCGAAGCATGTAGGCGACGATGAAGTGGGTGTTGATGACTCCCGAAACGCTCATCCAGCCGCGAGCCAGTTCCTCGACGCACAACGCATAGGTCAGCAATGACTCGCCCAGCCCACCGTATTCAGTCGGTATCATCAGTCCGAACAAGCCCATATCCCGCATTTGGTCGACGAGCGCCTGCGGGTAGCTGTCAGTGCGTTCGAGTTCGGCAGCGCTGGGAATGACTTCCTTGTCTACGAATTGCCGAACTGTAGCAACGATCTCGGTCTGGAACTCCGTCAGCCCGATTGTCTGCGCGAGTCGGGTCATCCGGCACCATCTGCCTTTCCCGCTGGGCACACGATCGTGTTTGCCTCTGTGAGCCGGGCGATCTCGGCCGGGCTCAGGTCCAAGTACTCGGCGAGCACATCGCAGGTGTCCTGCCCCAGTGCGGGAGCCGGTGCACCGGCCGGGTGGACGTCGTCGAACTTGGCGGGCAACCCAGGCGCCAAGTACTCCCCCACACCGTTCTGATGCAATCGGGCGAACAGCGGATTGGCCTTCACCCGAGCGTCTTCCACGGTTTGGGCGAAGGTTTGGTATCGCTGAAACAACACGGTGGTCACCGACAGCGCATCGGTGATCTCGTCGGCGGTGCGCTCGGCGAACCAGCCGGCGAACAAACCGGTCAGCACATCGCGATGCCGGTATCGATCACCTTCGTCGGTGAAGTCGGCAGCCAGGGCGTCGGCGAGCGCCGACACCGCCGTATCGGTGCCGGTTGCGCGCACCAAGTCGCGGAAATGCCGAGTTGTCAACGCAACGACCATGAACGCGGCGCCGTCCCGGCTTCGGAAGTCCTGACCGTACTGCCCGTAGATGGTATTGCCCAGCCGCTGGCGTTCGGTTCCGCTGACCTGAGGCTCAGTCAGCAGCCCGAGATTTCCCGCAGTGGCCAGTGCCACATCTTCCAGCGCCAGGCTGATCCGCGCACCTTGCCCGGTTTGGTCGCGGCGGCGAACGGCGGCGACGACCGCGAGCGCCGCATATAGCCCACAGCACACGTCCCAGGCCGGCAGCACGTGGTTGATCGGACCGGCGTGCTCACTGGGCCCGGTGACGAGCGGAAATCCGACCGCGGCGTTGACTGTGTAATCGACGCCGGTAGAACCGTCCCCGCGGCCGAGTAATTGCAGGTGGATGACGTCGGGCCGGCTAGCGGCCAGCTGTTCGTAGCCCAGCCACGTCAGAACGGCGGCGTTGGTGACCACGATGCCGTCGCCGTCGAGCACGAGTCGCTGCACCAACTGCTGACCTTCTGGCGACCGCAAATCTATTGTGACCGAACGTTTCCCTTTGTTCAGGCCGGTCCAGTAGATGGACGTTCCACTGTCGGCAAGTGGCCAGCGGTGGATGTCGGCTGCACCGCCGATCGGATCGATTCGGATAACCTGCGCCCCAAGCTGACGCAACGTCATGCCGCATAGCGGCGCGGCGACGAAGCTGGACACCTCGATGACGGTGACACCGGTCAACGGTAGGGCGGCCGCGTCGCCCCGATCGGTCATGAGGATGCGACTCGCTCGAAGACGGCGGCCAACCCCTGCCCACCGCCGATGCACATCGTCTCCAGTCCATAACGGCTTTGGCGGCGAACCAGCTCACGGGCCAGTGTGGCCAGCATGCGGCCGCCGGTAGCCCCGACCGGATGACCGAGCGAGATACCCGAACCATGTACGTTGGTGCGTTCCCGGTCGACGTCGGTGAACTGCCACTCCTGCATAACCGCGAGGGCCTGAGCAGCGAATGCTTCGTTCAGCTCAATCAGGTCAACGTCTTTCAATTGCAGACCGGCCTTCTCGAGGGCTGCGGCGGTGGCCGGAACTGGACCGATGCCCATCACATCAGGCGATACGCCGGCGACACCCCAGGACACCAGACGAACCAACGGTGTCAAGCCCAGCTCGTCGGCTTTCTGCGGCGTCGTCACGATACACATCGAAGCGGCGTCGTTCTGCCCACTGGCGTTACCCGCGGTGACGGTTGCCTCCGGATCTTGTTGCAGCAGAATCGGCTTCAACTTGCTGAGCGACTGCACCGAGGTGTCGGCGCGTGGGTGTTCGTCGGTGTCGATCAAGTCCTCACCGTGGCGGGAGGGCACGGCGACCGGAATGATCTCATCGGCGAGGATGCCGTCTTTCTGAGCCGCTACCGCCCGCTGATGCGACGTGACCGCCAGCTCGTCCTGCTGCTGACGCGATATCCGGTACTGGCGCCGCAGATTCTCTGCCGTTTCCAACATGCCGCCCGGCACGGGATAGTTGCGACCGCCCGCGGTGGTGCGGCCTCGCACCAGCCCATCGTGCACTTTGATACCGCCGCGAGCGCCGCCCCAGCGCATGTCGGTCGAGTAGAACGCGACGTTGCTCATGCTTTCGACGCCGCCGGCCACGACGAGGTCGTTGTCACCGCTGGCGACTTGCAGACACGCCTGAATCACGGCCTGCAGGCTGGAACCGCATCGTCGGTCGATCTGCAGTCCCGGCACGGTCACCGGCAGACCTGCGTCCAATGCGACGACGCGCCCGATCGCCGGCGCTTCCCCGCTCGGATAACAGTGCCCGAGCAGGACGTCTTGAATGACGTTGGGGGTGACGCTGGTTCGCTGCAGTAAACCCTTCAGCACCGTGACGCCGAGCTCGACGGCGCTCAGCGACTTGAACAGTCCGCCGTAGCGGCCGATCGGCGTGCGCACCGGTTCACAGATGACGGCCTGGCTCATTTCAGTGCTCCGCTCAAATGTGGCGGCCGCCGGTGACTTCCATCACGGTGCCCGTCATGTACGAGGAAAGATCGGAGGCCAAGAACACGGCGACGCCGGCAACTTCGCTGGGTTCACCGGCTCGACCCATCGGAATCTCGGCCACCTTCTCATCCCAAATTCGTTGCGGCATTGCCTCCGTCATAGCCGATCGAATCAAACCCGGGGCGATCGCGTTCACCCGGACTCCCAAGTACGCAAGCTCCTTGGCCGCAGCTTTGGTCATTCCTACGATTCCGGCCTTCGCGGCAGAATAGTTGGTCTGGCCGACCAGACCGACCTTGCCCGACACGGACGACATGTTGATGATCGCACCGCGCTTGTTCTCGCGCATGATCGTCGCGGCTTTGCGCATCCCGTTCCAAGTGCCTTTGAGGTGCACCGCTATCACCTCGTCGAACTGGCCCTCCGTCATCTTGCGCATCGTCGCGTCGCGGGTGATCCCGGCGTTGTTCACCATGATGTCCAGGCCACCGAAACGTTCGACAGCAGTCCCGACCAGCGACTCGACCTGTGCCGAATCAGTCACGTCACAGCGCGCGGCCACAGCAATGTCGTTGCCGCCCAACTTTTTCGCCGCGTCCTCGGTGCCATCCAGGTTCACGTCTCCCAGCACCACTCGGGCACCCTCGGCGACGAACCGCTCAGCTATCGCGAAACCCAGGCCCTGCGCGCCGCCCGTTACCACCGCGATCTGACCCTTCAGCAAAGACACCTGATCACCTGCTCCCCGCCGCTCTTCCTGTCACCTGACACCGAACTGTCCGACATCATATTTGATATACGATCGTGCCTGCGCCAGGGGTGTCGGCTCATGCGGGCCGGCCAGCCGTTGGTCGCTTGCCCCACCAGAAAGGTCTGTCGTGACCACAGCTGAAGTCAGCGCTGCCACCGAAATGGCGGGAAAAGTGGCCGATCTCGCGGTGCAGGTTCACGGTGGCAGCGGTTACATGCGCGATGTCCCGGTAGAGCGGATCTATCGAGACGTCCGCCTGCTGCGGCTCTATGAGGGAACCAGCGAGATCCAGCGGCTCATCGTGGGCTCCAACCTGATCAAGGCGGTGCAACGACAGCTGTGAGGGAAGGCGTCGCTAGCCCGCTTGCGCGTTTTGCGCCGGCGCCGGCGGCGGCGCTACCGAGGCGGTCGAGACGCGCTGTCGGCGCCGCAGCCACCGCACGGTCACGACGGCGATCAGCACGAAAGTGAGCAGGACGGTCGGCCAGAGCGCCGCTTGTATCAGCCAGATTCGCCGCTGCAGCTTCACCGCCTCATGTCGTGCTCGTCTCAACCGCGAAACGTTGTCCATCACTGCCTTCTGTCGTCGTTTCAGGCAACAGTAGCCGGGCACGAAGCTCATGTGCTTCCGCATGCTTGCCCGGCGCCCAAGCGACTCGGCACGATCCTGGGCAACTACGACATCGCCGGCGCCAACGGCTACGAATCCCTGCTTGGCAGCAACGACGTCGCCCTGCTGGTCGGCACCAAAAGCTACGGGACCGCCGACGCAAGTTCTTGGCCGACATAGTGCCGAGTCTGTTCTAGGTCACCGGCTCACTCCGTTCGCCGTGGCGACCAGGCGTTGCGCGCGCTAGTTCAACGCCGTTTGCCTCCTGCCACGGCGCGGAGACTGATAGAAAAGCGGTGCAACGCAAGCCGCATTTCGGTAGGCGCTGCTCGAACGGAGGTGGCCGGTGACAGCCCGCTTCATTGTCGCGGTGGTGACCGCCTCGGCCGTCGGCGCTTTGGGCTGCGGATGCTCTCCGCACGCCGACAAAGTGGCGCAGAAGACCGCCCAGATCACCGTCGACGGCAACACCCGCACCTCGCACGCCGTCTCCTGCACCCAAGTCGAGTGGTTGTTGACGGTCGACATCAGCGCCGCCCCCGCCCGCGTCAAAATGGTGCTCGACTTGGAACACGGCAAGCCGCAGGCTCGATCGGTCGACTTCGACAACGTCAACGGCTTCACCGGTAATGCCGACAGCGGCGAGGGCAACGTACACGCGGACTTCTCCGGCGAGACCTACACCGTCTCCGGCGCTGCTCAGGGAACTAATCCGGACAACGTGAACCAACCGAGGACAGCGGAGTTTCGCATCTCAGCGAAATGTTGACACCGCACGCTCGGTGCGATCGGGCATGCTGATCGCATGGAAAATTTCCGCCGCGGGAATCTGGTCTTCGACGTCATCGACGAGGGTCCGGCTGAGGGCCCAGTCGTAGTTTTGCTGCACGGTTTTCCCCAGTTCAACAACAGCTGGAGCAAGGTGATCCCCCGCCTGACCGCACAGGGCTACCGCTGTTTGGCGCCCAACCAGCGCGGTTACTCGCGCGGCGCCCGCCCCACCCGTCGTCGGGACTACCGGATCCCTGATCTGGTCGACGATGTTGCCGCGCTGATCGACGCCAGCGACGCAACCAGGGTCCACCTGGTGGGACACGACTGGGGCGCGGTGGTCGCCTGGGGCCTCGCCGCGACCTACCCAGACCGACTGGCCACCGTGTCGCCGGTGTCGGTGCCGCATCCGACCGCGTTCTTACGGGCGCTGGTCAGCAGTCGGCAAGCCCTCGATTCGTATTACATGTACGCATTCCAACTCCCCTGGCTCCCCGAGCGGTTTTTGCTGGGCGGCAGCGGGAAAGCCGACCGCTTGGCAAAGGCTCTTCGATCCGGCGGCCAGTCTGCCACTGCGGCCGACCGCGATGCTCGCGCGATGGCCGAACCAGGCGTGCTGACCGCCGCGCTGAACTGGTATCGGGCGATACCGTTGTCCGACATCCGCAGCACCGGCAAGATCACTGTCCCGACCCTGTACGTGTGGAGCGACCGGGACGTCGCCTTGGCCGAAAAGGCGGCGCGCAACACCGGCCGATACGTTTCGGGCGAATATCGCTTCGAAACCCTACGAGGCGTGTCGCATTGGATCCCGGACCAAGAACCCGACGTGCTCGCCGACTTGTTGCTCGACTGGTTCGCCGCGCATCCGATCTAGCGCCGCCTCAACGGTTGCAGGCGGTACATTCCCCCGCCGTCGCCGCGTGTCTTCCATGAACTCAGCGCGCGATCTCACGGCAGGGTCAGATTCGCGACACCACATGACAGCGTTGGTTTCAGGAACTCCGGTGCCGCTAGAGGTGGTTCGAGCTAGGACGGCGGCGGTGGCGGCGGCACCACGGGCTCGCAGGCATTGGCTCCTGGGTTCCAGAAGTTGCCGGGACCGCAGTCGGGCGGTGGCGGCGGCACGACAGGCTGGCACGCATTGGCTCCTGGGTTCCAAAAGTTGCCGGGACCGCAATCGGGCGGTGGCGGCGGGCCTAAGGGCTGGCAGGCATCGGCTCCTGGGTTCCAAAAGTTGCCAGGACCGCAATCCGGGGGTTGAGCCCAGCCTATTGCAGGCGGCCCTGCTGCCACGTAGGTCATGGGCGCTAATGCCACCGCGACGACGCCTGCCACCCGGCGAACAAACATACTCATCGAAGGCCTTCCCGTCGGAACCATCCAGACCAGAGCTTGAGCTGACTCTAGAACAGCCGGTTACTTCGGCGGCCCGCAATTCGAGCAGAAAATTCACATTCGGTGCGGGCGGAGGGACTCGAACCCTCACGCTCTTCCGAGCACCGGCACCTAAAGCCGGCATGTCTTCCATTCCATCACGCCCGCAGCCGTCCGATCCTAACGCTGCGCACACGGTTAATCGGTCGCAGTCGCTGAGCGATCCGCTGAGTCCATGGCAGCGACCCGCTTCTCCCGGCCTTTCGCCGCGCTCGCGATCACCGCTGAGTCCATGGCGGTGACCCGCTGCTCCCGGCTTTCAGCCGCGCTCGCGATCACCGCTCGGTCGCACCGCTGTTGAACGACGGCGCGGTACGGTCGGAAGGTGTCGACTGCACGGCCTCGGAGGTGGGCGCTGATCACGCTCGTCTTGGTCGCCGCTTGCGGCTGTCTGGCTTTGGGGTGGTGGCAGTGGACCCGGTTCCAGGGCGCGTCGGGCACCTACCAGAACCTCGGCTACGCGCTGCAGTGGCCGCTATTCGCGTGGTTCTGTGTATACGCCTACCGGAAATACGTGCGCTACGAAGTCACCCCACCGCCGCCGAAAGACCGGGCCCGCACTGAACTGCCCCCGGGGCTGCTGCCCGAACGCCCTAAGCCTGCGCCGAAAGCCACCGACGATCCCGTCGTGCGGCAGTACAACGCTTATCTCGCCGAACTGGCGAAGAACGACACGGATAAACAGAACAGGACGACGGCATGACGACGCCAGAAACGCCTCAGGCCCAGCAGGTGGGCGTTGACAAGATCCGGACCGCGCTGCTCGCGTATCGGGTGATGGCGTGGACGACGGGTCTGTGGTTGATCGCGCTGTGCTACGAGATCGTCTCGCATCTGGCTTTCCACCACGAGATCCGGTGGATCGAAGTGGTGCACGGCTGGGTGTACTTCATCTACGTGTTGGCCGCCTTCAATCTCGCTATCAAGGTGCGCTGGCCGATACCAAAGACGATCGGAGTGCTGCTGTCGGGCACCATCCCACTGCTGGGCATCGTCGTCGAGCATTTCCAGACAAGAGACGTCAAGGCGCGTTACGAGTTGTGAGTATCGAGCGTGCGGCCGGCTGCACGTTGGGCGCCGACTGTGCGGCCAAGCGAATGTTCGACAGCTCAGTGAACAAGTTCTTTCAGCGCGGGCACCAACTGCGCGAGTGCGCGCCCGCGATGCGACACCGCATCCTTTTCCGACGGGCTCAGTTCGGCTGCGGTGCAGTCGTAGCCGTCCGCGATGAAGACGGGGTCGTAGCCGAACCCACCGACTCCGCGCGCTTCGCGCGCGATCACGCCCGGCCATTCGCCCCGCACGACGACTTCACCCGTTGGCGACACCAGCGCACAGGCGGAGACGAACGCCGCGCCGCGCCGCTCGTCGGGCACATCACGCAACTGCGCCAGCAGTAATGCGGTGTTAGCAGCGTCGTCGCCGTGTGTGCCGGACCAGCGGGCGGACAACACTCCGGGCATGCCGTTCAACGCCGCGACTTCCAGGCCGGAGTCGTCGGCCACCGTCGGCAACCCTGTTGCAGCGAATCCGTCCCGCGCCTTGATCAGCGCGTTGTCTTCGAAGGTGGCGCCTGACTCCGGCGACTCGTCGAACGGCGATACCTCATCGAGCGACACCAGCGTCAGCATCGAAAGCTGTGCGCTGTCGAGGACACGGCGTAATTCAGCCAGCTTCTTCCGGTTTCGGCTGGCGACGAGTAAGCGGGTCACAAGCGCCGCTCCTCCTCATCGCTGCGCTCTGCATCGTCGCCGGCGGTCACAAGCGCCGCTCCTCCTCATCGCTGCGCTCTGCATCGTCGCCGGCGGTCACAAGCGCCGCTCCTCCTCATCGCTGCGCTCTGCATCGTCGCCGGCGGTCAGCTTCCGAACGCTTTCTGCGGGGCAGCCCCCTCCGGAAGCACACCGGGATAAGGCTGCTCTAACGCCTGACGTTGCGCGGTGAACAGTTCGTCGCAGGCGCTCAGCGCAGCGTCAAGTAGCTTGTCCAGCGTCGAGCGGGGGAACGTCGCGCCCTCGCCGGTGCCTTGCACCTCAACCAATGTTCCGGTGTCGGTGGCGACGACATTCATATCGACCTCGGCGCGGGCGTCTTCCTCGTAGGGCAGATCCACCCGCACCCGGCCGTCGACCACCCCGACGCTGACCGCCGCAATGGCACATGACAACGGCCGCGGATCCGACAGCTTGCCCGCCGCCGCCAGGTAGGTGACGGCGTCGGCCAGCGCTACAAAGGCGCCGGTGATCGCCGCTGTGCGGGTGCCACCGTCGGCCTGCAGCACGTCGCAGTCCACGGCGACGGTGTTCTCCCCGAGCGCTGCCAGGTCGATGCAGGCCCGCAGCGAGCGGCCGATCAGCCGGCTGATCTCCTGGGTGCGGCCGCTCAGACGGCCCTTCACCGCTTCCCGGTCAGCGCGGGTGTGGGTGGCCGCCGGCAGCATCGAGTACTCCGCGGTCAGCCAGCCCAGGCCGGAGCCTTTGCGCCAGCGCGGCACCCCATCGGTGACGCTGGCCGTGCACATGACCTTGGTGTTGCCGAACTCGACCAGCACGGACCCCGCCGGATGTGAGGTGAATCCACGCGTGAGTGTTACGGGGCGAAGCTCGTCATCAAGGCGGCCGTCTTCTCGTCTGGACACGCGCTCACATTAGCCCCGGGTCCCGATGCCGGCCGGAACGGCCCGAGGAGGAGCGGTCTGGTCAATCAATTACACTGTGCTGCAAAGGAATTCGCATTACAAAAGGATTAGTTACAAAGAGGATGTCGAGGCTCCGGAGATCAGCCCCCGGCGCACTAACCCGCGGCGCAACCCGACGGCTTGATCTCGAACGTCTCGCCACACACCACCGCATGCACCGGACCGTCGAATTCCGCTTTGGCCTCCCCGATCACGTCCTCCCGCGAAGTCCACGGCGGGATGTGGGTGAGCAGCAGTTCGCGTACACCGGCTTCGGCCGCGACCCGGCCCGCCTCGGTGCCGGACAGGTGAAGGTTGGGCGGACGGTGCGGCGAGTGCGTCCAAGACGCCTCGCAGAGAAACACATCGGCGCCGCGAGCGAGCTCGACCACCGACTCGCAGGGTCCGGTGTCACCGCTGTAGACGAACGATGCCCCTTCCTCATCGGTGAACCGCAACCCGTACGACTCGGTCGGGTGGGCGACGACGCGGGGCAGCACGGTAAGCGTTCCGACAGCTACCGGCTCACCGTCGACCCAGTGCCGGATGTCGAAGATGTCCGAGAAGTCGTCGATCTCACCGCCGTACGGTGACGATGCGGCGCCCAAACGCGACCAGGTGTCGCTCGGCCCGTACATCAGCGCCTTGCCTTCGGGCGGCGTCGGGTGGAACCGCCGCCAGACGAAGAGGCCGGGCAAATCGAGACAGTGGTCGGCGTGTAGGTGTGACAACAAGACATGCACCGCACCCGGGTCGGTTTGATGCTGCAGCGCGCCTAAAACTCCTCCGCCGAAATCGATGACGAGCGGCGGCGTGTCAGGCGCCCGCAACAGATAACCCGACGCCGGCGAATCCGGGCCCACGACACTGCCCGAGCAGCCGAGCACGGTCATTCGCACGTCACCACTGTGCCACGTCGGATGCCCTGTTGGCGAAACATCGCCGCTTTGCTGTCCGACGGACGCGCTACCGCGCGGACGAGTGACTGTGAACGGGCGCGATCCCTGTAACGGCGGGGCCCAGGAAGCGCGCTGCCAGGCTGGTGAAGGCGGCCGGATCGCCGGTGGCTTCGAAGAGTCGCAGCCGCGCGGATGCGCCCGGCCGATCAGGGTGCGGGCGCAGCAGGTCCAGTCCGGTCAGCACCCGCAGCACGTCCTTGGCGGTCTCCTCGGCGCTGGACACCAGTGTGACGTGCTGACCCACCGCCAGCTGGATCAACCCCGACAGCAGGGGGTAGTGCGTGCAGCCGAGCACCAGCGTGTCCACCCCGGCGCGTTGCAGGGGCTCTAGGTACCCCTCCGCCAAGCCGAGGACCTGGCGACCGCTGGTGATGCCGCGCTCGACGAAGTCCACGAAGCGGGGGCAGGCCACCGCGGTGATTTCCATATCAGGTGCGGCGGCGAACGCGTCCTGGTATGCGCAGGACGCGATGGTCGCCTGGGTGCCGATCACCCCGATGCGGCCGTTACGGGTAGCCGCGACGGCCCGCCGCACCGCCGGCAGGATCACCTCGATGACCGGCACGTCATAGCGTTCCCGCGCGTCGTGCAGACACGCCGAGGACGCCGAATTGCAGGCGATCACCAGCGCCTTGACCCCCCGGTCGACCAGATCGTCACCGATGGCCAGTGCGTGCGCGCGGATCTCAGGGATGCTCAACGGTCCGTACGGACCGTTGGCGGAGTCACCGACGTAGACGATGTCCTCGTCAGGAAGCTGGTCGATGATCGCTCGCGCGACCGTCAGTCCGCCCACACCGGAGTCGAAGATGCCGATGGGCGCCAGCGCGTCACTCATGTCGGCTCACCTGATCGGGGGCCGTCGGCTGAGCTCGCGGACCCTGCGTTCGGGCTTGGACAGCAGATAGGCGGCGACGATCCCGGCGATGCCGCCACACAGGTGGCCCTGCCACGACACGCCGCCGCACACGTTGAGCACCGGCACCGCACCCCAGAGCACTCCGCCGTAGAAAAACAGCACGACGATCCCAATGGTGATCTGCCAGCCCGACCGGGTGAAGAAACCGAAGACCAACAAGAAGGTCAACCAGCCGAAGATCAGCCCGGAAGCGCCGATGTGATCGGTCGGACCGCATGGTGATCCCAGGTCGCCGATCAGCCAGGTGCCGAAGCCGCCGAGGATCCACACAATGGCAGTCGCCCAGACGAATCGGCTCAACCCCGCCAGGGTGACCAAGAAGCCCAGCACCAACGCGGGGCCGGTGTTGGCCATCAGATGCGCCCAGTTCGCATGCAGCAGCGGCGCGAAGATGACTCCCCACAGCCCGTCGCCCTCCAGCGGCCGGATGCCGTTCTCGTCGAGCCGGTGGCCGCTGAGCTGATCGACCAGCTCGGCCACATAGAGCAGCGCGACGAAGCTGACGATGGTGGCCCCGCCGACCACCCATCCCGAGCGTTTGTTCGGCCGCCTGGCAGGCGACGCCGGCACCGGTTTGCTCACCGGGTCACTTCCGTCGCTCTTCCCCCGCAAGCGGGAGGTGCCCCCACCCCATCGCTCTCGGTAATTTGTCGCCGGCGCGTCACGCCCACAGTTGCCCTTCCAGCGCTTCCTCGGCGTCGTCCAAGGTACCGGCGTAGGCACCGGTAGACAGATACTTCCACCCGGCATCGGCCACCACGAACGCAATGTCGGCGCGCTGCCCGGAATGGACGGCTTTCGCCGCTAGGCCCAGGGCGGCGTGCAGCACCGCACCAGTGGAGATGCCGGCGAAGATCCCCTCGGCGTCGATCAGCTCGCGGGTGCGGCGCACCGCGTCCATCGAGCCCACCGAGAAGCGCCGGGTCAGCACTTCGGGTTCGTAGAGTTCGGGCACGAATCCCTCGTCGAGGTTGCGCAACGCGTAGACGCCCTCCCCGTAGCGGGGTTCGGCGGCGACTATTTCCACGCCCGGCACCTGCTCACGCAGGAACCGGCCGGCCCCCATCAACGTGCCCGTCGTGCCCAGCCCCGCGACGAAATGGGTGATCTCCGGCAGATCGGCGAGCAACTCCGGTCCGGTGCCGCGGTAGTGCGCGTCCGAGTTGGCCGAGTTGCCGTACTGGTAGAGCATCACCCAGGACGGGTTGTCCGCAGCTAGTTCCTTGGCCTGGGCGACCGCCGTATTGGAGCCGCCCTCGGCGGGCGAAAAGATGATCCGCGCGCCATACAGCTCGAGCAGCTGGCGACGTTCGATCGACGTGTTCTCCGGCATCACGCAGATCAGCCGGTAGCCCTTCAGGCGCGCCGCCATGGCCAACGAAATTCCGGTGTTGCCGCTGGTGGGCTCCAGGATCGTCGCCCCGGGCGCCAACAGCCCGTCGGCTTCGGCCTGCTCGATCATCCGCAGCGCCGGCCGGTCTTTGATGGAGCCGGTGGGGTTACGGTCCTCAAGTTTGGCCCACAGCCGCACGTGTGGGCTCTCCGGCGAGTCCGTCCACTGCGGCGACAACCGCTGCAAACCCACCAGCGGGGTGTTGCCCAGAGCCGCCATCAGCGAGTCGTACCTAGCCACTTGGGCCGCTCCTCCTCATCGCTGCGCTCTGCATCGTCGCCGGCGCACCACTTGCGCCGCTCCTCCTCATCGCTGCGCTCTGCATCGTCGCCGGCGCGTCATCGGCGCCGATTACCCGCCTGCTACGGCAGGCAGGATGGTGACCGAGTCGCCGTCGGCGATCTCGGTGTCCAGCCCACCGGAGAACCGCACATCTTCGTCGTTGACGTAGATGTTGACGAACCGGTGCAGCTTGCCCGGATTGTCCGAGTCGATCAGACGCTCGGAGATACCGGAATAGTTCGCCTCCAGGTCGCTGATGACGGCCTGCAAAGTCGCGCCGTCGGCGGCGACGCGCTTCTCGCCCCCGGTGTGGGTGCGCAGGATCGTCGGGATGGACACGGTGACGCTCATAAGGCCTTCCTCTGCCGGCTAGTACTGCTCCACGATCTTGACAGGTTCCTCAGTGACGACTCCGTCGACGATCCGGTAGCTGCGCAACTCGTCATGGTCTGGGTCGCGGGTCCCGACCAGCACGTAGTGGGCGTCCGGCTCGGCGGCCAAATTGACATCGGTGCGGCTGGGATACGGCTCGGTTGCGGTATGCGAGTGGTAGATGACCACCACGGCTTCGCCAGAATCTTCCAAAGCTCGCCACACCTTCAGCTGCTCTTGTGAGTCGAACCGGTAGAAGGTAGGCGACCGCTCGGCGTTGACCATCGCGATGTGCCGCTGCGGGCGGTCCGAGCCGTCCGGGCCGGCGAGCACACCGCACGCTTCGTCGGGATGGTCGGCGCGGGCGTGCGCGACCATGGCATCGACCAGATCTGCGCGGATCACCAACACGTCAGCCGTTCCTCCTCTGCCCTGCGAATGCTCCCGGCAACATGCCGCGGTAAGTCGGTATTCCAGCGATTGGCTCCGCGGCCAGCACCCCGACCAGCACGGCGCGCGCCAGGCAGTCGGCGGCTGCGGCACCCACCGCCGTCACCAGCTTGGTCTCCGGCGCGAAGGCGGCCGGCGCGTCGACCGGTGGCGGTACCTCGACCGCCCCGGTGGCCAGCGCGAACACCATATCGCCGTCCACCGGGGTGTGCGCCGGTCGGATCGTGCGAGCCAGACCGTCGTGAGCGGCAGTCGCCACCCGCCGGCAGCCGGCAGTGCTCAACGCGGCGTCAGTGGCGACCACCGCGATGGTGGTGTTGAGCGGACCCAGCCGGGGTTCGAGCTGGGCGAAGGCGGCCAGCTGGTCGTCCGGTGGTGGCGCCAGCCCGAATTCGCCGATCAGGTGGCTCAGCCACGGCAGACCGGTGGCCGGGTCGACGACTTCGCCGGCGGAGTTCACCACGACCACCGCGCCGACGGTCACGCCGGATTGCAGCGTTGTCGACGCGGTGCCCACCCCACCTTTGAGCACACCAGCGCGAGCACCGACGCCAGCGCCGACCGTGCCCACCGCCACCTCGACGCCCGCCGCCTGACAGGCCGAGTAACCGGATTCCGCTGTGGGGCGACAGCTCCAGCCGCCCACGTCGAGATCGAAGATCACCGCGCCGGGCACGATGGGCACCCGGCCGCCGGCCATTGCGACACCCCGGTCGTGTTCTTCCAGCCAGCGCATCACCCCGTCGGCGGCGGCCAGTCCGAAGGCGCTGCCGCCGGCGAGCAACACCGCGTCGACGTAGCGCACGCTGCTAGCCGGGTCGAGGACGTCGGTTTCCCGGCTGCCCGGTGCGCCGCCCCGGGAGTCGACGGCGCCGACGGTGCCCGGCGGCGCGACCACCACCGTGACGCCGCGCGCCCAGCCCGCGCCGAGCTCCGCGTCGGGGTCCAGGCGGTGGTGGTGGCCGACCAGGATGCCTGCGACGTCGGTGATGGCGTTCATCGCAGTGCAGCAGCGTTCATCGGGACGCCATCAGTGCCAGCACCAGGAACTCCTGCAGGACCGTCAGCCACTGATAGACGTCAAGGTGCGGGGCCAGCGGATGGTCGTCGGGCAGGCTGTCGGGGCCGTCCGCTGAGATCTCCAGCATGGTCCCCAGCGCCAGTCGAAGGTCATTGACCGCCGCGATCCAGGTGTTCGCGCCGTCTTCGGTCAGCTCGAAGCGGCCGCCGCCCTCGGGCAGGGACTCCAGCACGAACTCGGCGGCGGATCGTTTCGCGTCGATGATCTCCGGCTCGTGCAGGCTGCGTAGCGCCGCGTTGAGGCCGTCAGCCGCGTCAGCGTCACCGGGTTTGTCGCCGGGCGCGTGAAAGTCCGGCAGCAGGCGCCGCAGGGTGGCGTCCTCGGGTGGTTCGGGGTTGCCGGTCCGCATCCCGGTGATCTGTTCGAGCTCGTCGGTTGGCGACGCCGCCTGGCGCACGTCGAGCATTTCGATCAGCGAACCGACCAAGCTCTTGAGCAGGCCGGCTTCGTAAGAGGTCAGTGCTGACCGGAAACGGGGGCCCTCAGCGGTCTCCACCCGCTTCCACTTGCGCACAATGCGACCCCGGACAGCCTCGCCTGCTCAGCGGTCCTGCTGCATGGTCGCCCACAATCCGGCGGCATGCAGTTTGGACACGTCGACTTCCATGGACTCGCGGGACCCGGCCGATACCACGGCCTTGCCCTCGTTGTGGACCTGCAACATCAACTTGGTCGCGTGCGGCTCGCTGTAACCGAATAGCTTCTGAAAGACGTAGGTCACGTAGTTCATCAAGTTGACCGGATCGTCCCAGACAATCGTGACCCACGGACTGGCCGTGGTCTCGACCGGATCAGTCTCGCGTTGTCCGGTGGTTCCCGGCTTGGTGGGTGCTGACGCGGTCATGATGGCGCCGCTCCTCCTCATCGCTTCGCTCTGCATCGTCGACGGCGCGTCATGATGGCGCCGCTCCTCCTCATCGCTTCGCTCTGCATCGTCGACGGCGCGTCATGATGGCGCAGCTCTTCCCCCGCAAGCGGGAGGTGCCCCCACCTCATCGCTCTCGGTGCGCGTCGACGGCGCGTCATGGGTTCAAGAATAGCGAGGTTGCTGCGACGCACCCGATACCGTTGCGGTGTGACGGACTCGCCGTGCGCCGGCCTGCTGACCGACAAATACGAGCTGACCATGCTGGCGGCGGCGCTCCGCGACGGGACCGCCCATCGGCGCGCCACCTTCGAGCTGTTCGCGCGCCGGCTGCCCGAAGGACGGCGTTACGGCGTGCTCGCCGGCACCGGCCGGTTACTCGAGGCGTTGCCGCAATTCACGTTCGACGATGCCGCGCTGTCCTCGCTGGCTGAGTTCCTGGACCGCGACACGCTGCACTACCTCGCCGACTTCCGGTTCAGCGGTGACATCGACGGCTACGCCGAAGGCGAGCTGTATTTTCCCGGATCCCCGGTACTCAGCGTGCAGGGTAGCTTCGGCGAATGCGTGCTGCTCGAGACGCTGGCGCTGTCGATCTTCAATCACGACACCGCCATCGCGTCCGCCGCCGCGCGGATGGTGAGCGCCGCCCGTAAGCGCCCGGTCATGGATATGGGGTCACGACGAACTCATGAGCTGGCCGCGGTGGCGGCTGCGCGTGCTGCATACCTGGCCGGGTTCGCCGCGACGTCCAACTTGGAAGCGCACCGTCGCTACGATGTGCCGGCCGAGGGCACCAGCGCGCACGCCTACACCTTGTTGCACACCGGACCCGACGGCCCAGACGAGCTGGCCGCTTTCCGCTCACAGGTCGAGGCGTTAGGAGTCGACACCACTTTGTTGGTCGACACCTACGACGTCACCACCGGTGTCGCCAACGCGGTGGCGGCGGCGGGGACGGAGCTGGGCGCGGTGCGCATCGACTCCGGTGAATTGGGCGTGCTGGCTCACCAGGTCCGTGAGCAGTTGGACGGCCTGGGTGCCACCCGGACTCGAATCGTGGTCTCCGGTGACCTCGACGAGTTTGCGATCGCCGCGCTGGGCGCCGACCCGGTGGACAGCTACGGCGTGGGCACCTCACTGGTCACCGGGTCTGGGGCGCCGACCGCACAAATGGTGTACAAGCTGGTCGAAGCCGACGGCATACCCGTACAGAAACGCAGCAGCCACAAAGAATCCCGCGGCGGTCGCAAGGAGGCACGGCGGTTGTCGCGTCCCACCGGCACGATCATCGAGGAGCTTGTGCACCCGGCAGGTTCGCCGCCCGACACCGGCGAACCGTACCGGGTGCTAACGACGCCGTTGGTGCGGGCAGGCCGGCCGGTCGCTGAACCCGATTTGGCGGCCGCCCGCAAACTGGTGGTCGCCGGGTTACAGAGCCTGCCGTGGGAGGGGCTGAACCTCTCGCACGGCGAGCCGGCCATCCCGACCCAGCAGATCCCGCTGCGACCCGCCTGACGGAGCCAGCGCAGCCCCGAACTGACGACAGAGGAGCAGTCACGCCCGAGCTTTCGGTGCCCGAGCTGCTGGCCACCGCGGTGGCAGCCCTCGGGGGCAGTGAACGCCGCGGCCAGCTCGAGATGGCCCAGGCCGTCGCGCAGGCTTTCGAGACCGGCGAGCATCTTGCTGTGCAGGCCGGCACCGGGACGGGCAAGTCGTTGGCCTACCTGATTCCGGCGATTGTGCGCGCGGTGTCTGATGACACGCCGGTCGTGGTGTCGACGGCGACGATCGCGCTGCAGCGCCAGCTCGTCGACCGCGATCTGCCCGCGCTGATCGACTCGCTTGCCGGGGCGCTGCCCCGTCCCCCGCAGTTCGCGCTGCTCAAGGGCAGGCAGAACTACCTGTGTCTGAACAAAGTGCACAACGGTTCGGCCGGCACCGAAGAGCCCGCGGCCGAGGCGGGTGAGGAGTTGTTCAAACCGTTCGCCACCACCGCGCTGGGTCGTGACGTGCAACGTCTGACGTGCTGGGCGTCGGAAACCGATTCCGGCGACCGTGACGACCTGACACCGGGCGTCGCCGACCGGTCCTGGGCGCAGGTCAGTGTTTCGGCCCGGGAGTGTCTCGGTTTGGCGCGCTGCCCGTTCGGCAGCAGGTGTTTTTCGGAACACGCCCGCAACCGCGCCGGTGCCGCCGATATCGTCGTCACGAACCACGCGCTGCTGGCCATCGACGCGATCTCCGACTCCTCGGTGCTGCCCGAGCATGAGCTGCTGGTAGTCGACGAGGCGCACGACCTGGTGGATCGCATGACCACAGTGGCCACTGGCGAGCTGACACCGACATCGCTGACCGTCGCCGGACGACGCATCGGCAGGCTGATCGAGCCGGAACCCGCCGAGCGCTGGGAAACCGCCGCGAGCAGTTTCATCGCGGCCCTCCAGGACGCGACGCCGGGACGCATCGACCGCCTCGACGACGCGATGGCAACACATCTGGCCGCACTGCGCGACGCGGCCCACGCAGCCCGCTCCGCCATCGACACCGCCCGCAGCGACAGCACAGCAGCAGCGGCGCGCGCCGAGGCGGTTGCCGCCCTCACCGACATCGGCGACACCGCGGCGCGGGTACTGGCGGCATTCGCCGCTCCCATCCCCGATCGCACCGACGTAGTGTGGCTCGAGCGCGACGACAGCCGCGGCTCCGCCCGCGTGGCGCTGCGCGTGGCGCCGCTGTCGGTGGCAGACCTGCTGCGCAGCCGACTGTTCGGTCGTGCGACGGCGGTGCTGACGTCGGCGACGCTGACTCCCGGCGGGTCCTTCGAGGCGATGGCCAGCGGCTGGGGGCTGACCAACGGGCCCGGCGACGCCGCTGACCGGCCACGGTGGCGCGGGCTGGATGTCGGTTCGCCGTTTCAGCACGGCAAGGCTGGGATCCTCTACGTCGCCGCCCAGCTGCCCCCGCCCGGCCGCGACGGGACCGGCTCGGCCGAACAACTGGCCGAGATCGCCGACCTGATCAGCGCCGCCGGCGGCCGCACGCTGGGCTTGTTCTCCTCGATGCGCGCGGCGCGGGCCTCCGCTGAGGCGATGCGGGACCGGCTGCCGACCCCGGTGTTGTGTCAGGGCGATGACAGCACCGGGGCGCTGGTCGAACAGTTCGCGGCCGACGCCGCCACGTCGCTGTTCGGCACGTTGTCGTTATGGCAGGGCGTCGACGTGCCCGGGCCGTCGCTGTCGTTGGTGATCATCGACCGCATTCCATTCCCGCGGCCCGATGACCCGCTGCTGAGTGCGCGACAGCGTGCCGTCGCCGCGCGCGGCGGCAACGGATTCATGGCGGTCGCGGCCAACCATGCCGCCCTGCTGCTGGCCCAAGGCGCAGGGCGACTGTTACGCCGCACCGATGACCGCGGCGTCGTCGCGGTGCTGGATTCCCGGATGGTCACCGCTCGTTACGGCGGCTATCTCCGTGCCTCGTTGCCGCCGTTCTGGCCGACCACCGACGGTGCGGTGGTACGCCAGGCGCTGCAACGGCTGCGCGCGACAGCCGACCCGGCACACGCCGTCTAGGCCAGCGTGACCAGGCCGAGCTCGTTGGCGGCGGTCAGCAACGGATGGTTTGGCAGCACTCGCACTGTGTAGCCGACCGCACCGGCCACCGGCAGCGGCGTCGTCATCGAGAAGACCTCCCCGCCGGCAACGGTGTCGGTGTGCAGCATCTCGACGGTGGTCGGATCGCGCAGCGCGTCGCCGGCGTCCACTCTGCCCAGCACGGCTTGCACGGCCACCTCCTCGGGACGCAGTCCGGCCAGCTGCACGGTCGCCGTCAAGGTCAACTTCGAGCCGAGCAGCGGCGTGTCCGGCAGTCCGGTGCTGTCGACATCGGTGATGCGAATCTTCGGCCACGCCTGCAACGCACGGCGCCGGTAGGCGGCGAGCTCCCGGCCCGGGCGGTAGGCCGGATGGCCGTCGGCACGGTCGTCGCCGACCGTGCGGCGCAGCGACTGCGCCGCCGGTGTGTAGTACCGCTCGGTGTAGTCACGCACCATCCGCGACGCCAGCACCTTGGGGCCCAGCGTCTGCAACGTGTGGCGGACCATCTCGATCCAGCGCGGCGGCACGCCATGGTCGTCGCGGTCGTAGAACTTCGGCGCTATCGACTGCTCCAGCAAGTCGTAGAGCGCGCCGGCTTCCAGGTCGTCGCGGCGGTTCGCGTCCGCGACGCCATCGGAAGACGGGATGTCCCAGCCGTTTTCGCCGTCGTACCACTCGTCCCACCACCCGTCGCGAATCGACAGGTTCAATCCGCCGTTCAGCGCGCTCTTCATCCCCGAGGTGCCGCAGGCTTCGTACGGACGCAATGGGTTGTTGAGCCACACGTCGCAGCCCCAATACAGGCGGCGTGCCATCGACATGTCGTAGTCCGGCAGAAAAGCGATGCGGTGACGCACCTCGGGCCGGTCAGCGAATCGCACCACTTGTTGGATCAGCGCCTTCCCGCCGTCGTCGGCCGGATGCGACTTGCCCGCCACGATCAACTGAATCGGCCGCTCATCATGGAGCAGCAGCCGTTCCAGCCGTTCGGGGTCGCGGAGCATCAGGGTCAGTCGCTTGTAAGTCGGGACGCGGCGGGCGAAGCCGATGGTGAGCACTTCGGAGTCAAAGGCCGTCGACGTCCAGCCAAGCTGGGCCGCCGACGCGCCGCGCTCCAGACATGAGCGACGCAGGCGGGCCCGAACGTCCTCGACCAGCAGCGCCCGCAGCTGGGAGCGGATCGACCAGAGATGTCCGGAGTCGACGTGCTGCAACCGCAGCCACACCGCCGGCTCACTGAACGAGTCCGAGCCGACCAGCTCCCGGCCCAGCTGCAACCACTGCGGCGCGGCCCAGGTCCGCGCGTGCACGCCGTTGGTAATCGACCCGATCGGTACCTCGTCGGGATCGAATCCCGGCCACAAGTCGTTGAACATGCTGCGACTTACCCGGCCGTGCAACAGCGACACCCCGTTGGCTCGCTGCGCCAGCCGCAGCCCCATGTGCGCCATGTTGAAGGTGGCCGGATCGTCCTCGGCGCCCAGCGCGATGATCCGGTCGGTGGCGACGCCGGGCAACAGTGCCGATTCGTCGTCGCCGAAATAACGCCGCACCAGATCCACCGGGAAGCGGTCGATACCGGCTGGCACCGGGGTGTGGGTGGTGAACACCGTGCTGGACCGCACCACCGTCAGCGCGGAATCGAAGTCCAGACCGGAGTCGGTGACGAGTTCCCTGATCCGTTCGGCGCCGAGGAATCCGGCGTGGCCTTCGTTCATGTGGAACACCTCAGGCTCGGGCAGTCCTTCGATCGCGGTGAAAGCCCGGATCGCGCGCACGCCCCCGATGCCGGCCAGGATCTCCTGCATGATCCGGTGCTCTTGACCGCCGCCGTAAAGCCGGTCGGTGACGCGGCGCAGCTCGTGCTCGTTCTCCGGAACGTCGGAGTCCAGCAGCAGCAGCGGGATGCGGCCGACCTGCGCGATCCACACCCTGGCGTGCAGCCGGGCCGAGCCGGGCAGTGCCAACGCGACAAGCACCGGGTCGCCGGCGGCTTCAGTGAGCAACCGCAGCGGCAGGCCTTGCGGGTCCAGCGACGGATAGGTTTCCTGCTGCCAACCGTCGGCGGTCAGCGATTGCCGGAAATACCCCGACCGGTAGTACAGACCCACCGCGATCAACGGCAGGCCGAGGTCGGAAGCTGACTTCAGGTGGTCCCCGGCGAGTATGCCGAGGCCACCGGAATAGTTCGGCAATACTTCAGCGACGCCGAATTCCATGGAGAAGTAGGCGATGCCCGTCGGCATGGCCTGACCGTCGTTTTCCTGCTGCTGATACCACAGCGGACGACGCAGATAATCGTCCAAGTCCGCCGCGAGCTCGTCGAGCTTGCCCACGAATCTGTCATCGACCGCCAGCTCGTCGAGCCGGGCCGGCTTCACCGCGCCCAGCAGCGCCACCGGGTCCTGTCCGCATTGCGACCACAGCCCGGGGTCGATGGCCTCGAACAGGTCTTGAGTCGGCTTCTCCCACGACCACCGCAGGTTTGTCGACAGCGGCTGCAGGGCGGCCAACCGCTCTGGAAGATGCGCACGCACGGTGAACCGACGGAGGGCTTTCACACGTCGTTACCTTACTGACGTTTGGCTGCCCGCCCTTGGCAGTTTCGGGTCGCGGCTCGCACGCACAGAAGAGACGACGTCGCGGCCAAGTGTGACCGGACACTACGGTGGGTATGGGCGAACGTGGCTCGAGAAATGGCGCCGCAACGTCGCCGCGCTGAGCACGCACGTTGAACAGACAACGGATACAGAACGGAGTGCTGGTGCCTGGTCGTGTCGAGGTCGATAACGTCCAGCCAGTCGTTTCCTGCGGCGCGTATCCCGCTAAAGCGGTGGTCGGTGAAGTGGTACCGGTCAGTGCCGCGGTCTGGCGCGAAGGCCATGACGAGGTCGCCGCGACCTTGGTCGTGCGTTATCTGGGGCCGCGTTACCCACAGGTCGGTGAAGTGCGCCGGCTCAAGGCCGTGCAGGCCGTTGACGTCGCAGCCACCGTGACCAACCCGGCGCCGGCACGGATCAAACCGATGCTGCTGCCCATGGCTACCGGGCAGGAACCTTATGTTTTCCATGGCCAGTTCGTCCCGGACAGAGTCGGTTTGTGGACGTTCCGGGTGGACGGCTGGGGCGACCCCATCCACACCTGGCGGCACGCGGTGGTGGCCAAGCTCGATGCCGGCCAAGGTGAGTCAGAGCTCAACAACGACCTGCTGCTCGGAGCCCAATTGTTCGAGCGCGCCGCCACCGGAGTGCCGCGCGGCCAACGTGACCCGCTGCTGCAATGCGCCAAGGTGCTGCAGGCTCCCGGCGACCCGCTCACCCGCACCGCGCTCGCGCTGAGCCCCGAGGTCGACGACTTGCTCAGCCGCTATCCGTTGCGCGATCTGTTAACTCGCGGCGAGCAGTACGGAATGTGGGTGGACCGGCCCGAGGCCCGCTTCAGCTCCTGGTACGAGTTCTTCCCGCGATCGACCGGTGGCTGGGACGCTAAGGGCAAGCCTGTGCACGGCACCTTTGCCACCGCGACAGCCGCGCTGCCGCGCATCGCCCGGATGGGTTTCGACGTGGTGTACCTGCCGCCGATTCACCCCATCGGCAAGGTGCACCGTAAGGGCCGCAACAACACCGCGACGGCCGCACCGGGGGACATCGGGTCACCGTGGGCGATCGGCAGCGACGAGGGCGGCCACGATGCGGTGCACCCGCTGCTCGGCACGATCGATGACTTCGACGAGTTCGTCGCCGCGGCCCGCGAACTGAACATGGAAGTGGCGTTGGACTTGGCGTTGCAGTGCGCGCCGGACCACCCGTGGGCGAAGGACCACCGCGAGTGGTTCACAGTGCTGCCCGACGGCACCATCGCCTACGCGGAGAATCCGCCGAAGAAGTACCAGGACATCTACCCGCTCAACTTCGACAACGACCCGGCCGGTTTGTACGACGAGGTGTTGCGGGTCGTGCGGTACTGGATGGATCACGGCGTCAAAACCTTTCGAGTGGACAACCCGCACACCAAGCCGCCCAACTTCTGGGCCTGGCTGATCGCCCAGGTCAAGGCGGTCGACCCCGACGTGCTGTTCCTCGCCGAGGCGTTCACCCCCCCGGCGCGGCAGAACGGGCTGGCCAAACTGGGCTTCACACAGTCGTATTCGTACTTCACCTGGCGCACCTCAAAGACGGAGCTAACCGAGTTTGGCGAGATCAACGCTGAGGAGGCCGACTTTCGAAGGCCGAACCTGTTCGTCAACACGCCGGACATCCTGCACGCCGTGCTCCAGCACAACGGCCCGGGCATGTTCGCGATCCGCGCGGTGCTGGCAGCGACGATGGGCCCGCTGTGGGGGGTGTACTCCGGGTACGAACTCTTCGAGCATCGCGCGGTGTTTGAGGGCAGCGAGGAGTACCTGAACTCGGAGAAGTACGAACTGCGGCCGCGCGACTTCGAGAAAGCTCTCGCCGAAGGGCGGTCGTTGGAACCGTTCATTGCGCGGCTCAACGAGATTCGCCGGCTTCACCCCGCGCTGCGGGAATTGCGCACGATCCACTTCCACACCGTGACCAACGAGGCGTTGCTGGCCTTCAGCAAGTTCGACCCGATCAGCGGAGACTGCGTGTTGATCGTGGTGACGTTGAACGCATTCGGCGCCGAGGAAGCGATGTTGTTGTTGGACATGGCGGCGCTGGGTATGGAGCCCTACGAGCGGTTCTGGGTGCGAGACGAAATAACCGGCGAAGAATATCAGTGGGGAGCAACGAATTACGTGCGCATCGATCCTGCGCGGACTGTTGCGCACATTATCAACATGCCGCTCGTACCGTCAGAATCCCGACCGACCCTGCTGCGCCGGAGGTGAGCCCACGATGAAGCCGACCGATCAACTGATCAGCCCCGAATTGGCCCCCGATCCTGACGACATCCAACGCCTGGTCTCGGGCCTACACCACAACCCACACGCAATACTGGGTGCTCACGAGTACGGCGACCACACCGTGATCCGTGCGCTGCGCCCGCATGCCGCCGAGGTGGTTGCGCTCATCGGCGGGGAGCGATACCCGTTGCAGCACATCGACTCCGGCGTATTCGCCGTCGCTGTGCCGTTCGTCGACCTGATCGACTACCGCCTCGAGGTCAGCTACGGCGGTGAAAACCACGTCGTCGCGGACCCCTACCGGTTCCTGCCGACGCTGGGTGAAGTCGACCTTCACCTCTTCGGCGAAGGCCGACACGAACGACTGTGGGAGGTGCTGGGCGCTCATCCGCGCTCGTTCACCACGCCGGACGGTGTCGTCGACGGGGTGTCGTTCGCCGTGTGGGCGCCTAACGCCCAGGGCGTCACCCTGATCGGCGAATTCAATCACTGGAACGGCAACGAGGCGCCGATGCGCGTGCTGGGCTCCTCGGGCGTGTGGGAGTTGTTCTGGCCCGGGTTTCAGCTCGGAGGCTTGTACAAGTTCCGATTGCACGGCGCCGACGGGGTGGTGACTGAACGCGCCGACCCGATGGCTTTCGCCACCGAGGTGCCGCCGAACACCGCGTCACGGGTGACGTCGAGCCGGCACGCTTGGAGTGATGAGCAGTGGATGACCCAACGCGCTCAGCGCAACCCGGTGTTCGAGCCGATGAGTACCTACGAAGTGCACCTGGGCTCGTGGCGTCCCGGCCTCAGCTATCTTGAACTGGCTCAACAGCTGACCGAATACGTTGTGAAGCAGGGCTTCACACATGTGGAGCTGCTTCCCGTGGCCGAGCACCCGTTCGGCGGATCGTGGGGGTACCAGGTCACGTCCTATTACGCGCCCACCGCCCGCTTCGGCACGCCCGATGAATTCCGGGTGCTGGTCGACGCCCTGCACCAAGCCGGAATCGGGGTCATCGTGGACTGGGTGCCGGCCCACTTCCCGAAGGACTCGTGGGCGCTCGGGCGTTTTGACGGCACCCCGCTCTACGAGCACTCCGACCCCACGCGCGGAGAGCAACTCGACTGGGGCACGTACGTTTTCGACTTCGGCAGACCTGAGGTGCGCAACTTTTTGGTGGCCAATGCGCTGTACTGGCTGCACGAATTTCACATCGACGGGCTACGGGTGGATGCGGTGGCCTCGATGCTTTACCTGGACTACTCGCGGCCTGCGGACGGTTGGACGCCGAACATCTACGGTGGGCGGGAGAATTTGGAAGCGGTGCAGTTCCTGCAGGAGATGAATGCCACCGCGCACAAAGCCGCACCAGGCATCGTGACGGTTGCCGAGGAATCCACCTCGTGGCCCGGCGTCTCCCGGCCGACCAACGTTGGCGGGCTGGGTTTCTCGATGAAGTGGAACATGGGCTGGATGCACGACACCCTGAACTACCTCCACCTCGACCCGATCTACCGCAACTTCCACCACCACGAGATCACTTTCTCGATGCTGTACGCGTTCAGCGAGAACTTCGTACTGCCGATCAGCCACGACGAGGTGGTGCACGGCAAAGGCACGCTGTGGGGTCGGATGCCGGGCGACGACCACATGAAGGCGGCCGGGCTGCGCAGCCTGCTGGCCTACCAGTGGGCGCATCCGGGCAAGCAGCTGCTGTTCATGGGTCAGGAGTTCGGTCAGCGCGCCGAGTGGTCCGAGGAGCGGGGCCTGGACTGGTTCCAGCTCGACGAGAACAGCTTCTCAGCAGGAGTTCAGCGCCTGGTGCGCGATCTCAACGGCCTCTACCGCAGCCACCCGGCGCTGTGGAGCCAGGACACCAGCCCGGAAGGCTACTCCTGGATCGACGCCAACGACTCGGCCAACAACGTGCTGAGCTTCCTGCGCTACGGCAGCGACGGCTCGGTGCTGGCCTGCGTGTTCAACTTCTCCGGTGCCGAGCACAGCGGGTACCGGCTGGGACTGCCCTCGGCCGGGCGGTGGCGCGAGGTGCTCAACACCGATGCCACGACTTATCGCGGCGGCGGTATCGGCAACCTCGGCGGCGTGGACGCCACGGAAGACCCCTGGCACGGCCGCCCGGCGTCTGCGGCACTGGTGCTGCCGCCCACCTCGGCGCTGTGGCTGGAACCCGCCTGAGCGGCGATCGCGAGCGCGGCGGAAACGCCGGGCGAAGCGGGTCGCCGCCGTCAACCCAGGCGATCGCGAGCGCGGCTGAAAGCCGGGCGAAGCGGGTCGCCGCCGTCAACCCAGCGGCGATCGCGAGCGCGGCTGAAAGCCGGGCGAAGCGGGTCGCCGCCGTCAACCCAGCGGCGATCGTGAGCGCGGCTGAAAGCCGGGCGAAGCGGGTCGCCGCCGTCAACCCAGCGGCGATCGTGAGCGCGGCGGAAAGCCGGGCGAAGCGGGTCGCCGCCGTCAACCCAGGCGCCGGGGCCGCTCAGTACAGCGCGTTGGCGAGGTTGCGTCGGCCCGCAACAACGTCAGGATCGGCCGGGTCGAACAGCTCGAACAATTCGATGAGCCGGGTCCGCACAGCCGTGCGCTGGTCCCCGGATGTCCGTCGCACCAAAGCCACCAAGCGGTCGAAGGCCGCCCCGACGTCCTGGTTGAGGATCTGCAGGTCAGCGGCCGCCAGTGCGGCCTCGATGTCGTCGGGGTCCGCGTCGGCGAGCGCGACCGCGTCGGGCCGTTGTGCGCTTGCGCGGGTCAGGAATTCGATCTGACGGATCGCGCCTTTGGCTTCTGCATGGGTAGGGTCGGCGTCCAGGATCGCCTGATAAGAGTTGAGCGCGGCGGCGAAGTCGCCGGACTCGAGCTGTTCTCGGGCCTGGCTGAGCGTTGGATCGACCTCTGCTTCGTCGGAGTCCGGTGCGCCGCTGAGCTTGCCGGCTGTCGCGGACAGCAGCGAGTTGAGCCAGCCCCGGAGCTGTTCGGGTGGCTGAACGCCTTCGAAACTGCTCAGCGGCTGACCGGCGGCCAATGCAACGACCGTCGGGATACGTTGCACGCCGAAGATCTGCGCCACCCGAGGCGCCGTCTCGACGTCGACCGTTGCCAGCGACCACTTGCCGCTGTCGGCGGCGGCCAGTTCGGACAGGGTGTCGGCCAGTTGCGCGCAAGCCTCACTGCGCGGCGACCACAACAACACCACCACCGGAACTTGCTGAGACCGGACCAACACCTCGTCTTCGAAATTCGACTCGGTGATTTCGGTGTCGAGTCGGTCGGCCGGCGCCGTCGCGCCCGGTGCGGTGTTGGGCCGAGTGGCCTGCTGCGCACGCTGTTTGAGGCCTGACAAGTCGACCGCCCCGGCCAGGGCGGGGCCGATCGGAGGTCGTGGACGGGTCACGTCGTCAAGTCTGTCATGCCGCCGCAAAGGGAGGGCAATGCGGTTGCCCACCAATGTTACTCACCGGTTATGGCGAAGATCACAGTTGGGCTCGACGACCAGTGGCCAGCAAATTCCGGCTGGAACAAATACTCGTCAGTAGCTTCGCAGCGCACTGACCAGTAGCTTCACCGACTACTGGGGCTAGCCGGCGCGCAGGATGAGCGCATCGCCCTGGCCGCCGGCGCCGCACAGCGCCGCCACGCCGTATCCGGAGCCGCGGCGGGACAACTCGAGAGCGACGTGCAGCACGATGCGCGCACCGGACATGCCGATCGGGTGGCCGACCGCAATGGCCCCGCCGTTGACATTGACGAGGTCCGGGTCGACGCCGAGTTCTTTAGTCGATGCCAGCGCCACCGCAGCAAAAGCCTCGTTGAGCTCGATCACCTCGAGTTGCTCAACGGCGATGCCCTCCCGTTGAACCGCCTTTTTCACCGCGTTGGCCGGCTGTGACTGCAGGGTGGAATCCGGGCCGGCCACCACTCCGTGCGCGCCGATCTCGACCAGCCACGTCAGCCCGAGCTCCTGGGCTTTTTCTTTGCTCATCACGACTACCGCGGCCGCACCATCGGAGATCTGCGACGACGAGCCGGCCGTGATGGTTCCGTCCGTGCGGAAGGCCGGCTTGAGTCCCGCCAGCGACTCGGCTGTGGTGTTGACGCGGATGCCCTCGTCTTCGTTGAACTGAAGCGGATCACCTTTGCGCTGCGGAATATTGACCGGCACCACTTCGTCGGCGAACACCCCGTCTTTCCACGCCGCCGCGGCCCTTTGATGCGACCGCGCGGCGTATTCGTCCTGTTCGGCACGAGTGAATTGGTCGACGTGGTTGCGCCGCTCGGTCAGCGCGCCCATCGGCTGGTCGGTGAACACATCGTGCAGGCCGTCGTAGGCCATGTGGTCCACGACCGTCACATCGCCGTACTTGTAACCGGCCCTGCTGTCGATCAGGAGGTGTGGTGCCTTGGTCATCGACTCCTGGCCGCCGGCCACCACCACGTCGAACTCACCGGCGCGAATCAGCTGATCGGCCATTGCAATGGCGTCCAGACCCGACAGGCACATCTTGTTGATCGTCAGCGCCGGGACGTCCCATCCGATGCCGGCCGCCACGGCGGCTTGCCGGGCGGGCAGTTGACCGGCGCCGGCGGTCAGCACCTGGCCCATGATGACGTACTGCACGTCTGCGGGCGACACCTTGGCTTTCTCCAGTGCGCCCGCGATGGCGATGGCGCCCAGATCACTCGCCTTGAAATCCTTCAGCGACCCCATCAGCTTGCCGATGGGGGTGCGTGCTCCAGCAACGATCACCGATGTCGTCATCAATACCTCCAGCGGGGGCGCAGACGGCCTTTAGGACCGATCGAGAAGCGCAGTCTTTTTTCTCAGGTTACCGTGGCGATATGACCACCGAACATGTCGACGTCCGTCGGGCACTGTCTACCTCGTTGGTCACCGCGGTCGATCACGTGGGCATCGCGGTGGCCGACCTGGACGCGGCAATCGCGTGGTACCACGACCACCTCGGCATGATCTTGGTGCACGAGGAAGTCAACGAGGACCAGGGTATCCGCGAGGCGATGCTGGCGGTGCGCGGCGCCCGCGGGGGTAGCGCACAGGTGCAGCTGATGGCCCCGCTCGACGAGTCCTCGCCGATCGCGAAGTTCCTGGACAAGCGCGGGCCGGGCATTCAGCAGATCGCCTACCGGGTCAGCGACCTCGAGACGCTCAGCGAACGCCTTCGCGAGCGGGGCGTCCGCCTGCTCTACGACGCTCCCCGGCGAGGCACGGCGAACTCCCGCATCAATTTCGTCCATCCCAAAAGCGCCGGCGGCGTGCTGATCGAGCTCGTCGAACCCGCCGACACCTGAGGCTTTCACGACCACTTGCGGGTCGGACCGCGTGTCGCTCGGTTGGACCAGCAAGGCGTGTGCCAGTGGCGCCGATCATCGACGCCACCTTGCGGCGAGTCAGCCGGCCATGCCACCAGATGAGCAGTTCCGGCGCCGATCTCGTGATCGCAGCCCGGGCAGCGGTAGGTTTTTCCGGCTCGGGCGGCAGCGATAGGCCGCACCTCGTACTCGTAGCCGTCTGGGCCGGTTTCGACGCGAAGCACCGGCAACGGCCGGAACGGCTGTTGCCGACCTGCCGCGCTGCGGCCGGTACGACGAGGCGCCACCCGGCAAGTCTAAGCGTCCTGGTCAGAACAGCCGGTAGTCGTCGCTGTCCATGCCGCGCATCTTGTCGTAATCCAGGACCAGGCAACGGATCCCACGATCGAGGGCCAGCGTGCGCGCCTGCGGTTTGATCTGCTGTGCGGCGAACACCCCGCTGACCGGCGCCAGCAGGCTGTCCCGGTTGAGCAGTTCCAAATATCGGGTCAGCTGCTCGACACCGTCGATCTCGCCGCGCCGTTTGATCTCGACAGCCACTGAGCGACCATGCTCGTCACGGCACAACAAGTCGACCGGACCGATGGCAGTCATGTATTCGCGGCGCACCAGGGTGTATCCGGCTCCCAGTAGTTCGACGTGCTCGGCCAGCAGGGCTTGCAGGTGTGCTTCTACACCGTCTTTGACCAGGCCCGGGTCGATGCCCAGTTCGTGGCTGGAGTCGTGTTCGATCCGCTCGACGGTGATCCGCAACTGCTCGCCGGATTTGTTCTCCACTACCCACACCGGCGCCGACCCGTCGAGCTCCTCGATCAGCCGACACGGCGGACTCATCCAGTTCAGGGGCTTGTAGGCCCGGTCATCGGCGTGCACGCTCACCGAGCCGTCGGCCTTGAAGAGCAGCAGCCGGCGCGCTGACGGCAGATGCGCAGTCAGCCGTCCGACGTAGTCGACCGTGCATTGAGCGATGACAAGACGCACGCGACTCACCTTAGGACCGCAGACCCAGACGAATTAGGCTGATCACACCATGGCCGCGCCGACGATATCCCAGCGCCTGGGTCGAGTGCTGGAACGAGTGACCCAGCAGAGCGGGCGGCTGACGGAGACGCCGGCCTTCGGTTCGTGGCTGCTCGGGCGGGTGTCGGAGACCCCGAGTCGCCGGCGGGTCCGAATTCAGGCAATTCTGACCATCGGCCTCGTGCAGGCGAATGTCATTGGGGTCGGCATGGCGGTGGTGCTGGTCACGGTGGCTTTCCCAGTCCCGAGCGTCTTTACCGACGCGCCCAAGTGGCTGACGTTCGGGGTGGTGCCCGCCTACACCCTGGCGGCAGGGGTGGTCGGCACCTACTGGATCACCCAACGGACGGTGAGGGTCCTACGCTGGGCGATCGAGGATCGCGCCCCAAGCCCGGCGGATGAGCGAAACACCTTCATGGCGCCGCTGCGGGTAGCGATTGTGACGTTGCTCTTGTGGGGCGTCGGGGCGGTGCTGATGACGACCCTCTACGGCTTGGCCAACACCTTCTTCATCCCTCAAGAGTTGTTCTCGGTGTCCTTCTGCGGCCTTATCGTGGCCACCGCCTGCTATCTCTTCACCGAATTCGCCTTGCGCCCGGTGGCCGCCCAGGCCCTCGAGGCGGGCCCACCGCCGCGACGGCTGGCGCCCGGCATCATGGGCCGCACCATGGCGGTGTGGGCGCTTGGTTCAGGCTTGCCCGTCGTGGGCATCGCCCTCACTGCGGTCTTCGCGCTGTCGCTGCGCAACCTCAACGAAACCCAGTTAGGGGTGGCGGTGCTGATCATCGCCGCGGCAACGCTTGTCTTCGGATTTTTCCTGATGTGGATTTTGTCGTGGCTTGTCGCGACACCGGTACGCATGGTCCGCGCCGCGCTCAAACGTGTCGAGCAGGGAAACCTGCGCGGTGACCTGGTGACGTTCGACGGAACCGAACTCGGAGAGCTGCAGCGCGGCTTCAACGCGATGGTCAGCGGTCTGCGTGAGCGCGAACGTGTGCGGGACCTATTCGGCCGACACGTCGGTCGCGAAGTCGCCGCCGCGGCGGAGCGCGAGCGGCCCAAACTCGGTGGCGAAGAGCGCCACGTCGCCGTGCTGTTCGTCGACATCATCTCCTCCACTCAATTGGTGACCAAGCGGCCTGCGGACGAGGTCGTGAAGCTGCTGAACCGGTTCTTCGCGGTGATCGTCGACGAAGTCGACAACCACTGCGGAATCGTCAACAAATTCGAAGGCGACGCAACGCTGGCTATCTTCGGTGCCCCCAACCGCCTCGAACAACCCGAGAATCAGGCGCTGTCCGCTGCTCGCGCCATCGCTGAGCGGCTGGAAAACGAAGTCCCTGAAATCAAGGCCGGTATCGGCCTAGCCGCCGGAGAAGTCGTCGCGGGAAATGTCGGCACCAAGGAACGTTTTGAATACACCGTGATCGGTGAGCCGGTCAACGAAGCGGCTCGGCTCAGCGAGCTGGCCAAAAAGAAGCCGACGCGGCTGCTGGCGTCGTCGGACGCCGTCGAAGCGGCTGGAGAAGAGGAACGTGCGCACTGGACGATCGGCGACACAGTGACACTCCGCGGCCATGACGAGCCCACCCGTCTGGCCACGCTTGCTAGCGGTGATCGCGAGCGCGGCTGAAACGCCGGGCGAAGCGGGTCACCGCCATCTAACTCAGCGGTGATCGCGAGCGCGGCTGAAACGCCGGGCGAAGCGGGTCGCCGCCATCTGACTCAGCGGTGATCGCGAGCGCGGCTGAAACGCCGGGCGAAGCGGGTCACCGCCATCTGACTCAGCGGTGAGAGTCGCCGGCCTTGGCGGCCATCAAGGCGAACACTGTCTCGGCCCGCTCCGCAGTAGCCGGGTCGCCGTCGCGAAAATCGAAGTCGGTGACATTGACATCGATGACGCAGTTGTAGGCGACGCCCAGCGCGCGTTCAGACGGGAAAGCGACGTTGTCGTAGAAGGACGACAACGTCACTACCGCCGTCAGGAGTCCGTTGGCCTCCTGCACGGCGGCGATGTCGTTGCGATATTCCGGCGCTTTTGATTTCACGTTCCGCAAGGTGACACTTTTTCCCTGGCATCGTTGCCATTGCTCGGCGAATCGCGCGAATATCGCCTTCGCGTCGTGCGGTGAAGTCAGCGCGATCACTCCGGCGTCCACCCAGTGACTGGATTCGACGCCATGCCAGCCCTGGATTGCGACCGCGCGCACGGGAGCACCCTGGTAAGAAGCCTTGCGGAATGGGTCTGTGACGCCGAGGCATTCTGCGCCGTCCTTCCCGGACACCTCCCGCCCGGGCACCAGGACGTCGGGACCACCGACACTTGGTGGGTATCCGTCGTCGGCGACCGGAGATCGCAAAGCCGAAGCCAACTGCGCGCTTGTGGGCAGGATTTGCGGCACCGAGCGGCCGATACCGATGATGCCCGCCGAGTCGCGGGCCGGTTCGGCGCTTCCGCTCACGGTGGCCGTGCAGCCGGCGCACGCCGCGACTGCAGCCATGGCCGCGAGCCAAGCCATGAATTGCGTTCTGCTACAAACGTTTTCGGCGGCGCGCACAACGCGCATCGCCGAACTACTTATCCGGTACATCGGTATAGCAATACGTTCGCGATGGAAACGCCAGTGCCAGCGGCACGGGCGCGGGCTGTGCCATCCCCGGCGCTGCGGACGGAGGCACGGGACAGGCATGCGGGTTGTCCGCCTCGACTCGCAAAGAGATCTTGATGGTCGCCGGTCCGACACAGTTGCCCAACTCCCACATCCCCACCGGCACACCGAAGCGATAGCAGTGCCCCACAACCAGATTGGGCACCAAGCACAGCCGACCCGTGGCACGGTCGGCAAACGGCGGACGGAATTGGGTGTAACGCCCAGGGCCGCAGTTGCCGGCTGGGCCACCTCGCTTGACGACGGTGAAACTCGGATCGGTACTACACGGCGCATGGTTGGCGTGCAATTCCTCGCCGGGCGATCGAGCTTGCACCACTACGCACTCGGCACTGCGTGAAGGCGCACGGTGCTGCGTGGTCGCCCACGTACCGGTGACCACCGCAGCTGTTAGCGCGACACTCGACACCGTCAACAACCACCACGTCCGCACCGAGGTTCGTCTCGGCGGCAGACCGGCGCCCGGCATGTCCGGGTAAGGCGTCACCGCAGGACCGCCGAGAGTCACTACTCGAGCCTACGGGTCACTCGCCGACCGTTACGGCGCCAAAACCTGCGCAGCGGTCACGAAGTCGATCAGCTCCTCTACCCGGCCGATCAGCGCCGGCTCGAGATCGTTCCAGTCGCGCACCCGGCCGCGGATCCGCTGCCACGCACCTGCGATATCGGCCTGCCCGGCATGCGGCCAGCCCAACGCCGCGCACACACCGTGCTTCCAATCCACTCCGCGCGGTATCGACGGCCACGCCGGTATGCCGATCCGGACGGGTTTGACAGCCTGCCAGATGTCGATGAAGGGGTGACCCACCACCAGGGTGTCCGCGCCACCGGGTCCGCATCGGACCGCGTCGGCGATGCGGACTTCTTTCGAGCCAGCGACGAGGTGGTCGACGAGCACGCCCAGCCGGCGGCCGGGGCTGGGCCGGAAGTCCTTGACGACGTTGACCAGGTCGTCCACGCCGCCGAGGTATTCGACGACGACACCCTCGACTCGCAAGTCATCGCCCCACACCTGCTCGACGAGTTCGGCGTCGTGTCGACCCTCCACGTAAATCCGGCTGGCGAGCGCCACTTTGGCGCGCGCGCCGGTGACCGCGACCGAGCCTGATGCGGTGCGCGTCGCGGGCTGGGCGGACGCGCGGCGGGGCGCGGTCAAGACGACGGGCTTGCCGTCGATCAGGTAGCCGGGGCCGATCGGGAAGGGTCTTCTGCGCCCGTGCCGATCCTCCAGTTCGATCCGCCCGTATTCCACCCGCACCACCGCGCCGACATAGCCTGTCTGGGCGTCCTCGACCACGAGGCCGACCTCGACCGGCTGATCGACGGATTTCGGTTTACCCGATTTGTGCGGGTTGTTGGCCAGAATGTCGGTGCCATAGCGGTCAGCCACCGAACGATCGTAGGGACCGGGGCGCCGGTGCGGGCGCATCGTCAGCCGCGTGTTGCCACCGCTATCAGCACAACGATGTCGGATTTCCGCCAGTGCTGTCGGGGGGCAGGTGTAAGAGTCGAGGTGTGCACGAAGACTTCGACCGCTGCTACCGGGCCGTTCAGTCCAAGGACGCTCGATTCGACGGCTGGTTCGTCACCGCGGTGCTCACCACCGGGATCTACTGCCGGCCGAGTTGCCCGGTGCGTCCGCCATTCGCCCGGAACGTGCGGTTTCTGCCTACTGCGGCAGCTGCGCAGCGTGCGGGTTTTCGCGCCTGTAAGCGGTGCCGTCCGGACGCGTCACCGGGCTCGCCGGAATGGGACGTTCGTGGCGATGTGGTGGCGCGGGCCATGCGACTGATCGCCGACGGGACAGTCGACCGCGACGGGGTGAGCGGCCTCGCCCAACACCTCGGCTACACCACCCGGCAGCTGCAGCGGTTGCTGCAAGCAGAAGTCGGTGCCGGCCCCCTGGCGCTGGCTCGCGCTCAGCGTGCGCAGACTGCCCGGGTGCTGATCGAGACGACGGACCTGCCGCTCAGCGACGTCGCATTCGCCGCGGGCTTCGCCAGCATCCGCCAGTTCAACGACACGGTGCGCGCGGTGACCGAGACCACGCCGACGCTGCTGCGCAGGAACTCCCGTGCTCGATTCGGCCGCGACAGCACGTCTGCCGGCAACATCTCCCTGCGGCTGCCGGTCCGGACGCCGTTCGCTTACGAAGGCGTCTTCGGACATCTGGCAGCCACTGGGGTACCGGGTTGTGAAGAGGTTCGCGACGGCGCATACCGACGGACTTTGCGACTGGCCCATGGGAACGGCATCGTCCGCCTCGAGCCGGCGCCTGACCACGTTCGTTGCCTGCTGAGACTGGACGATTTTCGTGACCTCACCACCGCGATCAGCCGTTGCCGGCGGCTCTTGGACCTGGATGCCGATCCTCAGGCGGTCGTCGATGCACTGGGAGCTGATCCTGATCTTGGCAGTGCCGTCCTCAAGGCACCCGGCCAGCGCATCCCCCGCACCGTCGACGAGGCGGAGTTGGCCGTACGTGTCGTCCTGGGCCAACAGGTGTCGACTGGCGCGGCGCGTACGCATGCACGCCGGTTGGTGGTCGCCTACGGACAGCCAGTCGATGACCCCGAAGGCGCGCTCACCCACACCTTCCCGTCGGTTCATCAGCTTGCTGAGATCGATCCCGTTCATCTGGCCGTCCCTGCGGCGCGCCGGCGCAGCCTCAGCGCGGTGATCGGCAGTCTGGCCGACGGCAGCCTGGTGCTGGACGCCGGCTGCGACTGGGAACGTGCACGCCAACAATTGCTGGCGTTGCCGGGCATCGGTCCCTGGAGCACCGAGTTGATCGCCATGCGCGGGCTCGGCGATCCGGACGCCTTCCCATCCACCGATCTAGGAGTCCGGGTGGCGGCTGAGCAGCTGGGCCTACCAGCGGGTCGGGCGTTGATCGCCAAGAGCCAGGCTTGGCGGCCATGGCGCTCCTATGCCATTCAGCATCTGTGGACCGTTCTTGACCATCCGGTCAACGACTGGCCGGCAAAGGAGATCGCATGACGTATTACCGCATGATTGACAGTCCGATTGGCCCGCTGACCTTGGCGGGGTGCGGACCCGCACTCACCCACCTGCGGATGGTCGATCAGACCCATGAGCCGAACCGGGCCGATTGGGTGCGCGATGACCAGACCTTTCCCGATGCCGTCGACCAGCTCGGTGCTTATTTCGCCGGCGAATTGACTGAGTTCGATTTGCCTCTTGACTTCGCCGGTTCCGCATTTCAGCGACGGGTGTGGAATGCGCTGCTGACCATCCCGTACGGAGAAACCCGTTCCTACGGCCAGATCGCGAACGAGATCGGCGCGTCCGGCGCGGCCCGTGCGGTGGGCTTGGCCAACGGACGAAATCCCATTGCCATCATTGTGCCGTGCCACCGCGTTATCGGAGCCGCCGGCAGCATGACCGGTTATGGCGGCGGGCTCGACCGCAAAAGAACACTTTTGCAATTGGAAAAGAGCCGAATGCCGGGCCATTTGACGCTCTTCGACTGAAATGAATATCAAAAAAGCA
>CAWEFS010000013.1:0-159215 GCA_963808375.1 uncultured Actinomycetota bacterium
ACGCGACATCTCCAGGACGGACGCTTCGGCGCGGTACTCCCGGTTCAGCCGCATCAGGGCGAGCACCAGGATGGGGAAGACGACAACGATCAGCCAGGCGCCTTCGGTGAATTTGGCGACGGCGAAGATTCCCACCACGATCGTCGACAAGACACCGGCTGAGAAGTTGATGACCAGCTTATAGCGCCAACCCGCCTCCCGTTGGGTGAGGTGGTGTTTGGTCATTCCGTAACCGGCCATCGAGAAGCCGGTGAACACACCGATGGCGTAGAACGGCACCAACGCGTTGACCGATCCGCCCGTCACGATGAGCAAGACGACCGACAGGGCGGTGAGCGCAATGATGCCGTTGGAGAACACCAGACGATGACCACGCTTCATCAGCGGCCGCGGCAGGAAACGGTCCTCAGCGACGAAACTGGCCAGGGCAGGAAACCCGTTGAAGCTGGTGTTGCCGCCGGTATAGAGAATCAGCGCAGTGGATGCCTGGACCAGGATGTAAAAGACCTTGCCGACGGTTCCGCTACCGAAGACCATCCTGGCGATCTCCGACAGCATCGACGGGTAGCCGTCGGCGTATGGCGTGGCGTGGGTGAGGTGTGCGAGCCAGGCCACTCCGGCCAGCAGGAACGCGAGGATGCACGCCATTACGGTGAGGACCTTGCGGGCGTTGAGCCCCTCGGGTTTGCGGAAGCTGTTCACGGTGTTGGAGATTGCTTCGACGCCGGTCAGGGACGAACCACCGTTGGCGAAGGCCCGCAACACGATCAGCAAGGTCGCGCCCATGATGAGGCCGCTGCCGTGATGGATCGCCACCGCGCCGGCTATGTGTTCGGGATCGTAGGTTCCCAGGCTGCCGAAAACCTCGCGGATGACGCCCACGATGATCGTCAGTGAGACCATGGCCACGAAGAAGTAGGTGGGGAGCGCAAAGGGCAAACCTGCCTCTCGTAGTCCGCGCAGGTTGGCCAGGCACATGACGAGCACGATGCCGACGGTGATTTCCAGGCTGTAGGGACCCAACGCGGGTATCGCCGACGCCACCGCCACCGTTCCGGCTGCGCATTGCACCGCAACGGTGACGACGTAGTCAATCAACAGTGCCGCGGCGGCGACTTGCGCGACCCTTGGCCCGAAATTGTCCCGAGCGACAACATAGGAGCCGCCGGATCGGGTGTACACCATGACAACTTGGCGATAGGACGCCGCCACCAATACCAGAATCAACAAAATGACGCCGGTGATCGGAAGTAACAGTGCGAATGCAGCCATTCCCGCAGCGGGCAGCAGTTCGATCATGACCTGCTCGGAGCCGTAGGCGGTCGAGGAGATGGCGTCCGGCGAAAGCACCCCCAGCGCAACGGGATTCGACAATCGCTCGTGCTGTAGCTGATCAGTGATCATCGGCCTCCCAAGGAGGGCCCGTTTACAGACGTCCGAGAACGACGGCGAAATGCGCTGCTCGTCAGCCACCTCTGTCACAAGTTATTCCTTATACAATCTTGACGACCTTTACGTAATCATGACGGACCCGCAAAAGCCTACGATCGTTGTGCGGATCTCGCGCGTCAGAACGCGGCTCAGCGACGCCCCCAAAGCCTTCTTTACGCGATCTTGACGCTACCTCACAGCTCGCGCCCAAATATGCCGATCGGGCCAGCGCTGTGAGCCGGGCGACTGCGGCGCCAGCAACGTTACCCCCCCATCAGCGCTCCATCGACGAGCTCGTCGAACCGCTCGATCCCCTCGTCCACCTCGTTGTCGATCCCTCGGAGCGGCCCGTGATCGGCGAGGCGGCGATCTGCATACAGTCGGGCGACCAAGCTTTTGCGATCCGTACGGCGGGTGGCCCGTTCCCAGGAACTCTGCTCGATGAGCAAAGCTCCGGCGTAGACGTCACCCATGAACTGAGCGAGCGGGAAGAGCCGCGCCTCGGCCACCTGCCCGCGTAGCTTGGTCCACGCGGTGATCGCCGCCTCCAGATCCTCGATGCGCCGGCTCACCAGGCGGGTCGTCTCGTCGTCGTCAGACACGGACACCGCGTCATGCAGGCGGGCCAGCAGCGGCTCGTGCGCCTGTAACCGCTCGATGCCGCGTCGCACGTCGAGGCAGAGGATGTTGTCCGGCCCTTCCCAAATGGTGTTGACCTGCGCATCTCGCAGTAGCCGTGCTACCGGCCACGTTTCGACGTACCCGTTGCCGCCGTGAATCTCGATGGCATCGGAGGCCATGGTGATGCCCAACCGGCAGACCTTCAACTTCGTCACCGGCACGGCGATGCGTTGACGGATCGCACGGGGCTGCTGATGGTTGGCGAAGCCGATGCTGTCGAACACCATCGCTTGAGCGGCTTCGACGTCAACGATCATCTCGGCGAGTTTGCGACGCATCAGCGGCTTGTCGATGAGCCGCTCGCCGAAAGCACGTCGCTGCCGGGCGAACGTCAAAGACTCCACCAGTGCCCGACGCGCGTTGCCGAGCGCGAACAGAGCGATGCCCAACCGGGCCGCGTTGGTCAACTCCATCATCCGGCCCAGCCCTTTGCCGTCGTGTGAGCCGGATCGCGCCGCCGCGCCGCTCGGCTCACCGGAGAGCAGGAACGCCTCCGCGTCGACGAACTCCACCTCACCGGAGGCCACCGACCGGGTGCCGAGCTTGTCCTTGAGCCGTCGAATCCTGATGCCGTTGCGCGAACCGTCACGGCGGGTTCGCAGCACCAGGAAGGTGGCCACACCGCGGGACGAATCGGGCGCGCCCTCGGGCTTGGCCAACACGACGTAGACCTCACCGTCACAGTTGGACGCGAACCATTTGAAGCCATTGAGAAGCCACGTAAAGCCGTCTTCATTGTCGCCGCTGACGCGTCGAGCCGTCGTCTCCAGCGCTCCCAGGTCGGACCCGCCGGTGCGCTCGGTCAACAGCTGGGCGGTCTCGCCTTCCCACTGGCCGGAGGCGAATTTGGCCAGCACGTGATCGCGCACGTCAGCCGGCGCATACGCCGCGACCAGCGACTTGACCATGTTGCCGCCGGTGCCCAGCGCACAGCCCATCCCGATGTCGGCCTGGTCGAGCAGGTAGTTGGAGGCGAACAACGGCAGCGACGGATTGACGCCGGCGCCTTTGAGCTCGCGGCGCAACTCCCCCTGAGCGGCCAGGACTGCCCGCTTGGATTCGGTGAACGACGGCGGCTGCACCACCCGGCTGATGTCATGGCCCCAGCGGTCGTAGCGCTCGAGCCGGGGCGGGTTGCGGTCAGTCTCCTCGGCCCACTGGGCGACTGGCCCGCCCATCAGCTCCCCGATCCGGACCAGCGCAGGCTCGGCGATTGCCAACTCGGCAGGCTGCAGGTAGTAGGCCATGGTGAACTGCAGGGTCGGGTCGGTGAGATACCAATTGAGTCCCACCGCCCCGCAATAGTCTTCGCTGCGATAGCGCTGAGACTTCTCCGGGGTCGCGAACGGAAGCCGGTCAACCGCTTCAAGGTCATAGCCGGTTCCGGCGCCGGTAATCGCCAGGCCGTCGGCGGAGTCGTGCCGCACCATGCGGTGACCGTACCCCCTGCTTGCTGTGAGAAAGCTTAGGCCGCCAGCCGTTGAGCAACGGCCGCGATCCGCTCGTCGGACGCGGTGAGCGCCACCCGGACGTGCCGGGCGCCGCGCGGGCCGTAGAAGTCACCGGGCGCGGTCAGGATGCCGCGCCGGGCCAGCCACTCAACCGTGTCGTGGCACGGCTCGCCGCGGGTGACCCACAAGTACAGACCGGCCTCGGAATGCTCGACGGTAAAGCCGGCCGACCGGAAGGCTGCCAGCAGGATCGGGCGGCGTCGCCCGTAGCGGTAGCGCTGCTCGCACTCGTGTGCATCGTCGTCCAGCGCCGCGACCATCGCAGCCTGCACCGGTGTCGGAACCATCATCCCGGCGTGTTTGCGGACCGCCAGCAGCTCGGCGACCACTGCTGGATCCCCGGCCACGAAACCGGCCCGATATCCAGCCAGCGAGGAGCTTTTGGACAGCGAATGCAGGGCCAGCAGGCCGCTGAAGTCGCCGTCGCAGACCGCGGGGTGCAGCACCGAGTAAGGTTCGGCGTCCCAACCCAGATTCAGGTAGCACTCGTCGGAAGCCACCAGCGCACCACGCTCACGGGCCCAGTCGACGACTTTGCGGAGGTGATCGACGCCCAGCACCCGCCCGGTCGGATTGCTCGGGGAATTGAGGTACACCAGCGCCGGGGATTGCGGGCCGAGCTGGGTCAGCGAATCGGCGGCCAGCACTTGGGCGCCGGCCAACCGGGCGCCCACGTCGTAGGTCGGATAAGCCAGTTCGGGTACCACGACGACGTCTAGAGTGCCGAGACCCAGCAGCGTCGGCAGCCAGGCGATGAGCTCTTTGGAGCCGATCACCGGCAGCACGGCCGCATCCGGGAGGCCGGTGACGCCGTGGCGGCGGCCCAGCGCGGCGATGATCGACTGGCGAAGCGTCGGGGTGCCCGCAGTGGCCGGGTAGCCGGACGCGGCGCCGGCGTCGGCGAGCGCCTGCCGGATCAGCGGCGCTACCGGGTCGACCGGTGTGCCGACGGACAGGTCGACGATCCCGTCTGGATGAGCCTCAGCAGCGGCTTTGGCCGCGGCCAGCGTGTCCCACGGAAATTCGGGTAACCGGGCCGACACCGCCGGCCGCCGAGCCTTCAGGGGGATCAGTCGCCCTCGCCCTGCGGCGGCAGATCCTTCACCGATTGCGGATCATTTTCAGTCAGCCCCACCTTCGCCGCGCCGCCGGGTGACCCGAGGTCGGCGAAGAAATCAGCGTTGATCTGCGTGTACTGGCTCCACTGATCGGGCACGTCGTCTTCGTAATAAATGGCCTCGACCGGGCAGACCGGTTCGCACGCACCGCAGTCCACGCACTCGTCCGGGTGGATGTAAAGCATGCGGGCGCCCTCGTAGATACAGTCGACGGGGCACTCCTCGATACATGCCTTGTCTTTGATGTCGACGCAGGGTTCGGCGATCGTGTACGTCACAGACGTCTCCTCACGGTCTCCTCCAAGTACTCTTCAATGCCGTCAGTGCTGGGCGTTTCCGAGCGCATCGCCTGCCAGCGAAGCGGTTACGGTGATTACTGATACTAGACGTTGCATATAAGTTCAACTACTTCGGGCTACGGGTGCGGGTTCCGCTGAGCCTCGAACGTGCGCGTGGCGTGTCGACGGGCAAACACGCACGCTCGCGCCTAGGGACGTTAAGCGGCCAGCGGCGAGTAGGTGGTGGTGCGCTGCTGCGCGGGGCGGCCGATACCCTCGGCGATCGCAACCAGTTCAGAGACGGTCTTGGCCGATCCGTGCTCTGATCCCGCCATCCGCGAGATGGTTTCCTCCATCAACGTGCCACCGAGGTCGTTGGCACCACCGTTGAGCATCACCTGGGATCGCTCCACACCAAGCTTGACCCAGCTGGTCTGGATGTGCGATATGCGGCCGTGCAACATGATCCGGGCCAGCGCGTGCACCGCGCGGTTGTCGCGGTGAGTGGGCCCGGGCCGCGCCGCGCCGGCCAGATACAACGGTGAGTTGTGGTGCACGAAAGGCAGCGGAACGAATTCGGTAAAACCGCCTGTGCGATCCTGTATTTCCCGCAGGACATTGAGGTGGCTCACCCAGTGCCGCGGCGTGTCGACATGGCCGTACATCATCGTCGAAGATGAGCGCAGCCCCACCTGGTGGGCGGTGGTGACCACTTCGATCCACATCGAGGTGGGCAATTTGCCTTTGGTGAGCACCCAGCGCACCTCGTCGTCGAGGATTTCGGCGGCGGTGCCGGGGATGGTGTCCAGGCCGGCTTCGCGCAAGCTGGTCAGCCAGTCGCGGACACTCAGCCCGCTCCTGGTGACACCGTTGGTGATCTCCATCGGGGAAAACGCGTGCACGTGCATCGACGGCACCCGCTTTTTGACCGCGCGGACCAGGTCGGCGTAGCCGGTGACCGGCAGTTCGGGATCGATACCGCCCTGCATGCACACCTCGGTCGCACCCTGCACGTGGGCTTCCCACGCCCGCTCAGCCACCTCGGCGGTAGATAAGGAATAGGCATCGGCGTCACCCTTGCGCTGGGCGAAGGCGCAGAAGCGGCATCCGGTGTAGCAGATGTTGGTGAAGTTGATGTTGCGGTTGACCACGAACGTCACGCAATCGCCGACCGTGTCCCGGCGCAGTGAATCGGCAAGTGCCGCAACGGCGTCAAGCGCCGGACCATCGGCAGTCGCCAACGCCAGGTAGTCGGCGTCGCGGCAGCCGGCGGGGTCACGTTCGGCTGAGCGCAGCGCGGTCAGCACATCGGTGTCGATGCGCTCGGGCGCGCGGGCTGTCAGCTCGTGCACCTGCGCACGAATCGAGTCCCAATCGCCGAAGGCGCTGTCGAGGTCGGTCCGGGTTTGGGTGTTGCGGCCGTCGATGTCGATGCCGTCGTTCAGATCGACGCGGCCGGCCGAAGCCACGTCGTCGGGCTCCTGCCACGGCAGGCCCACCGGGTCGACATCTCGAGCCAGCCCGGTCACCGGGTCCGCCAGCGCCGCTACGTGGGTGCGCACCCGCGGGTCGATCCATGCCGCCCCGGCCCGGACGTATCTGGGATGCGCGGTCAGCCGTTGCACCAAGTCGAATCCGCCGTCGGCGGTCACCGCCGCGAGTTCCTCCAATGCGGGCCACGGTCGTTCGGGATTGACGTGGTCGGGCGTCAACGGCGACACACCGCCCCAGTCGTCGACGCCGGCGGCGATCAGGGCCAGACACTCCCGGCTGGACACCAGATTCGGCGGGGTCTGCACCCGCATCGCGGGGCCCAACACCAATCGCGTGACGGCCACCGTAGCGATGAAATCGTCGATGCCGGCGTCAGGCATTGATGACATCGCGGTGTGTTCCTTGGCGCGGAAGTTCTGCACGATCACTTCTTGAATATGACCGAACTCTTTGTGCGACTTACGGATTGCGTGCATCGTCTGTGCCCGCTCGGCCAGCGTCTCACCGATGCCGACAAGGAGGCCGGTGGTGAACGGGATTGACAATCGGCCGGCGTCGGTCAGCACGCGCAACCGCACCGCCGGGTCCTTGTCCGGACTGCCGTAGTGAGCGAGGCCTTTGGTCTCGAACAGTCGCCGCGACGTCGTCTCGAGCATCATACCCATCGACGGCGCAACGGGTTTGAGCCGCGACATCTCCGACCAGCTCATCACACCGGGGTTCAGGTGGGGCAGCAGCCCGGTGTCCTCCAGTACTCGGATCGACATCGCCCGCACGTACGACAGCGTCGAGTCATATCCGCGCTCCTCCAGCCACTGCCGCGCTTCGGGCCAGCGCCCTTCCGGACGGTCGCCGAGGGTGAAAAGTGCCTCTTTGCAGCCTAATTCGGCACCGCGGCGAGCGATGTCAAGGATGTCGTCAGGTTCGAGATACATGCCCGCGCCACGCGCGCGCAGCCTGCCCGGCACCGTGACGAAAGTGCAGTAATGGCAGGTGTCGCGGCACAGGTGGGTGAGCGGGATGAAAACTTTGCGCGAATACGTCATCGGCAGTCGGCCGTGCGGGCCGCACCGGCCCGCGGATTCCAGCCCGGCGTCGCGGACTCGCGCCGCGCTCATGCACAGATCCGTCAGGTCGTCACCGCGCGCGGTCATCGCCACCGCCGCCTCGTCGACGTTCAGCGCCACCGCGTCGCGAGCCCGCTTGAGTACTCGTCGCAAGGCGCTGGAGCTAGGTTGTCGCGGTGCTGCCGGTACGTCAGGGCTGGGCAAATCGGTGGTACGCCGCGGATCGACAGGCGGGTTCAGAGCCACTCCCGGTTAACGTCGGGTCGCTGAGAATTCATCCGCACCTCTCACTATGTCCGAGATCGGCGTCCAGGCCATGGCGCCTGGCATGATCGCCAGGTTAGCGCTCGACCGCGTGGCGGCGGACACTGCCGTGGTTAGTTCGGGCGGCTCGGTCGAACGGGTAGGAGCAGGTCGCGGCGCCGCCAAAGCACCACGGCCGGCGGAACGAGTCCCAGTGCGATCAGCAGCAGCCCGCCGTAGGCCATCATGCCCCGACCTCCGAGAATGACGTCGTCACCCGGGCCACCCAAATTGGCCAACGCTACGGTCAATAACCACGTCCACAGCGGTAACGCGGCCGCCCGCAGCGACGTCGTCCACCGCGAAGCCGCCCACACCAGTGCCGCGTTGACCAGACCGCTAACCAGCGCGCTGACCGGGAAGGGAACCGAGCCGATGTACTCCGGCAGCAGCAAGACGGCCATCACCGCCGACAGGACACCGTCCACGGCCAGCAGCGTCAGGACGACGACACGGATCGCCGGGTCTGTCGCCGGGGTGCGGTCACTCGAGGCGACGATCGGCTTGGTGGCAGTCAGGACGGAATGCTGTCGGCCTGCGGGAGGGTGGAGCGGACCACCCACTGAAGATTGTCGAGCCGGTCTCGCCGGTGCCGCAGGTTCGGGTCCATACCGGTTCCTTCCGTGGCTGCCTGACCGGCAGTTTACCGCGCTGACGGGGCAGTGATGCGGCGTCTGGCGAACCGGCCCGCAATGCGTGTAAACAGCGGTTTTTGTGTACGACCTCGTTCTCTGACGATCATTGTGTGATGCGCCGACGAACTGCGGCCAGCGGCTAGTATCGCAACGTGGGAGAGCAGGTAAAGCCCGTCCGGAGCCGACGCCGCGGTGAAGCGCTCGAACACGCGCTGTACGACGCGACCCTCGAGGAACTCGAGGATGTGGGGTATGGCGGGCTGACCATGGAGGGGATCGCAGCACGCGCCCGTACCGGTAAGGCGGCGCTGTACCGGCGTTGGTCCACCAAGCAGGCGCTGGTTCAGGCGGCGTTGTTGTATGCGTTGCCGCCGATGCCCGAGCCCCGCGCCGACCGGTCAGCGCGGGAAAATCTTCTGGCCGCGTTCAGCGCACACTGTGACGTAGTGGCCGGGAAGACCGCTTTCCCCAGTCTGAGCATCATGGGCCAGTTGATCCACGAACCGGAGCTGCGCACCATCTTCGCCGACGCGGTCGTCGCCCCTCGTCTGCGCATCATCGAAACCATCCTTCAAACCGGTGAACACAACGGAGAGATCGATTCGCGCTTACTGACCCCGCTGACTGCACGCGTCGGGCCGGCGCTGATCAATCAGCACCTGATGCTGACTGGGGCTCCGCCGAACCGGCGCCAACTCGTTCGCATCGTCGATACCGTGATCCCGCAGTCTGCGGAGGTAGCGGCCCTCTAACCGCAGCGAGTGGCCGGTTCGGCACTTAGAACAATGCGGTGAGTGCATTGACGAAGTCGGTGGCGATCACGCTGAGGTCGGGCGCGAGGTTGCCGAACGCAGTCGGATCGATGAGGTTGCCGATCGCTGTGCTGAAGAGGGCTGGGTCGAAGACCCCAGGGGCCAAGGCGCTGGTGATCTCGGCGGAGTTCAGGCCGGCGAGGTCGGCCAGCAGCGCCGCGTACTGGTCGGCAAAGCCCTCGGCCCCGCCGAGGGCACCGCTGTCGAAGACGGTCGTCGGGCCGCCGGTGAGCAGGCTGGCGGTGATTTCCTCGGGCAGGGTAATTCCGGCGGGCTGGGGCAGGTCGGCGAACACCGTTGCAGCGCTGACGTGGTCCGCGCCGATCAAGCTGTTGAACGAATTCTCGGCGGTCGACAGCGGCAGATTGCCGAGGTTGATGACCCGGTCGACAACCCCGTTGAGCGGTTCGGTGCCGTTTGGACCAAGACCGAATGCCGCGTGCTCGGCAAGCACCTCGTTGTCAAGCAGATTCTGGTTGAAGGCCAACTCGTCGTTGATGAGGTCCGTGTCGAAGTTGATGAAGGCGTTGCCCAAGTTAGGCACGGACGCAGTCAGAGTGCCATCCAAGGCGTAAGACAGCGCAGCGAGGTCGTTGCCGGCCACACCCTGGATGCCGCCGACGTTGCCGTCCAGGAAGGGTGCGCCGCGGCCGATGCCGATATCGGGTGCGACGTTGTACTCGATCGGGCTGAGGCCGTCGAGCAGCAGGCTCTGGTTGATGGCAACCGGATCGAAGTTGTCTGCACCGAGGATGCTGTTGAACACGTTTTCCGACGTGCCGAGGAACAGATTGTTGGCGTCGAAGAGCCGGTCGAAGGCGTGCACCACCGGGTCCCCCGCGGCTGTCACCGCAGCAATCTCGGCAAAGGGGGTGGCGCCCGTCGGGTCCGGAAATGCCGATGCGATGCTCGACACCAGACTTTCTTCGCCGGTCACCAGCCCGGTGTTGGCTGCCAACTCTTGCGAGATCAGCGCGGCGTTGGAGCTGAGTTCTCCTGCCTGAATGTCGATCAAGGGGTCTGCGAAGATTGGTGCGGCAGGCCCTATCAAATTCGACAAGAAGTCGTCCGTCGATGCGAGCGCGTCGTCCGCTGAGGTGAGTTTGACGTCGCCAGCCTGAATTCCGATCATGATCCCCGGTGTCACGGCGATCATGCTGCCGGCTGCCACGGCGGCGGCTGCGGTGACGTAGGAACGAGCGGCTCTTTGCATGGCAACCCTTTGCTTAGGTGACACACTGCGTTACTCGATTGCCATACCCTAGCTGAGAAACAGCTGAGATGCAGCGCAACATGAGCTATTTTCTTATACAAATTCCGCAAGCGCGGGCGGCTGGTCCGGCACTAAGGCGACCAGCGGTCAGGGTGCGGTTTTGAGCCATTGTCCCGCGTCGCCGACGATGCCGACCGGCACCGCGCCGGACAGGCTGACGTTCTGCACACTGGGCCCTGCGGCGACGATCGTGGTGTCCTGCAGGATCGGCAACACGGTCGACAAATTCCACAGCCGCGGCTCAACGGCGGTGATCACGTCGTTGATGTTCTTCGTGCCGTTGAGGGCAGCGTCGATGTTCGACTGAATGCTGCGGTCACAGATGCCGGTGAGGTTCGACGGCGCCTGCACCAGCGCGCCCGGCTCGGGTGTGCGGCTGGCGGTGGTCGACGTCGGTGTTGTCGGGTGTCCGCTGGTCCCGTCAACCGGCGAGGAAGCCGGGTTCGGCTTAGTCGTCACCGCCGCGCCCGAAGTCGACACCGCAGTCGCCTCCAAGGCCGGACAGCCGTACCGCGAAGCCAGCAGCGTGGCCAGGTTGCCGCCGGCCTGATGCCAGCCCACGATGGCATCGACCTGGTTGTTGACCAGCGCGTCGCGATACAGCAGCACCGGATCGAGGGCAAGCACCGTCGCGGCGATGCCTACATCGCGAAGTTGGTCGGCGGCCGTATTGGCCACCGCCGCTGAGGTTGGGTCGTTCCCTGCGACGCCGATCACCAGGGAGAGCTGCTTGCCGTCCTTGACGACCCGGCCTCGGGTGGTCTCCGTGGGGCCGGCGGTTCCCGGCGCGGTGGTCGTGTCCGCGGCCGGCGGGGCGGCTTCATTCTCGATCTGGAATCCGGAGGCCTGCAGTAGCGCCAGCGCCGCCGCCTTCGTCATCGCGGGCGGCGCGGCCGGGACGTAACCGGGGTCACTCGGTGCGCGGATCTGCGCCTGAGCCAGGGTCACGGTGTTGTCGCTGCCGGCGCCGACGGCGGCGAGCAGGTCGACGTCGAGAAGGCCCAGGATCGCCTTGCGCACCTGCGAGTCGGACAGTTTGGCCTCGTTGGCGCGCAAGGTGAGCTGCATGACCCGCGGCGTCATGATGCGCGCGGTCCGCACGTCGGGAATCGCTGACAACTGCGCGAATGCCGCAGAGCCGCCGTGCACCTGAGCCACCTGGGTGTCGCCGTTGCGGATCGAGTCCGCCAGCGCGGCGGGCGCGCCGGCTCGCCGGAACAGGATGAGGTCCGGTTTGGCGGGCGGGCCCCAGTACCGGTCATTTCGGGCCAGCAGGACCTCATCGCGCTGCGGGTCGATGGTTTCCACCCGGAATTGACCGCCGGTCACCGGCAGCGCCCGCACTAAACCGGCCGGGAAACCGCCTGGCACGTCCTTGACGATGTGTGCCGGCAGGATGTTGCTGAACAGCTCACGCCAGGCTGGATACGGTTGGGCGAAGGTGACCACCGCCTGCTTGCCGCCGTCGATGGACTGCACGCCGGTGATCTGGTCGTATCCGGCCGGATCCACCACACCGGGCTGGCTGACCATCTGCCGCCACAGATACCAGAAGTCGTCGGCGGCGATCGGTGCGTTGTCCGTCCACTGCGCCTCCGGCCGGATCTTGTAGGTGACGGTGAATGGGTTGTCGTTGGTCACGTCGGCGGAAATCAGCAACGTCGGGTCCATCTCCCAGCGCGAGCCCGTCGGTTCGTTCGGATCGGAAATCGGCCGGAATGCACTGGGCAGCACCAAAGCACTGATCGCTGCGTTCACCGCCGAAATATCGGATAGCAGATGCGGATTGAACCCTGCGCCGATCGAGTCGATACCCATGATGATCTGCGTAATGCGTTGTGGCGGTGGCACAGTGAAGCGTGAAGTCTCGGTACTCTGCGGAGCCGGCGGCGGGCTGACGGTACAGCCTGCGACGACCAATGCTGGCGCCGAACACAACGCGGCGATTGCCTGACGCGCGCGGTGACCTCGGTTCGGCACGTCCATCAGGGTATCGGTCTACAGCTACGGCAGGTATGAGCCACGAGCCTGACGCCACCGCAAATTCGCGGGAAACTCACCGGTTAACCCCGCGCCTTCGCCCGCGATCGGCTCCGGGCACGTGTGGTGGCGGCCAGTTCGACTTTGCGGACCCGAACCACTTCCGGTGTCACCTCAACACATTCGTCGGGCGCGCAGAACTCCATGGCCTGCTCGAGATCAAGTTCGAGCGGCTTGGCCAGCGTCTCGATGACATCGGCCGTCGAGGACCGCATGTTGGTCAGCTTCTTCTCCCGAGTAACGTTGATATCCAAGTCTTCCGGGCGCGGATTGATGCCGACCACCATGCCCTCATAGGTGTCCTGCCCAGGTTCGACGAAGAATTGACCTCGATCAGCCAACTGCAGCAGCGCAAAAGGCGTGATGGTGCCCGACCGGTCAGAAACCAGTGACCCGGTGTGGCGGGCGCGAATCTCCCCCGCCCACGGCTGATATCCGTAAAACACTGCGTTGCCGATTCCGGTGCCTCGGGTTTCGGTCAGGAAGTCGGTGCGCCAGCCGATCAGTCCACGGCTGGGCACGACGAATTCCATTCGCACCCAACCGGTGGTGTGGTTCGCCATCTCTGTCATACGGCCTTTGCGGGCGGCCATCAGCTGGGTGATGGCTCCGACGTATTCCTCCGGGCAGTCGATGGTCAGCGACTCGAACGGCTCGTGCAGGCGGCCGTCGATGGTCTTGGTGACGACTTGCGGTTTGCCGACCGTCAATTCGAAACCTTCCCGGCGCATCTGTTCGACCAGCACCGCCAGCGCCAACTCGCCGCGACCCTGCACCTCCCAGGCGTCGGGGCGCCCGATGTCAAGCACGCGGATGCTGACGTTGCCGACCAGTTCGGTGTCCAGACGCGTCTTGACCATCCGCGCAGTGAGTTTGTGGCCGGGCACCTTGCCGGCCAGTGGCGAGGTGTTGGTGCCGATGGTTACCGAGATAGCCGGCTCGTCGACGGTGATACGCGGCAGCGCAACGGGATTGACCTGATCGGCCAAAGTGTCACCGATCATGATGTCGGGGATGCCGGCCAAAGCGACGATGTCACCGGCGACCGCCTCGTCGGTCGGTGAGCGCTCAACGCCTTCGGTGGCCAGCAATTCGGTGATCTTCGCGGTGACGACGACGGGTTCACCGTCGATGTTTCGCAGCCACGCCACTTGCTGACCCTTGCGTAACCGCCCGTTGTAGATGCGGACCAGTGCCAGCCGGCCCAGAAACGCCGATGCATCGAGGTTTGTGACCAGTGCCTGCAGCGGCGCTTCGGGATCACCACCGGGAGCTGGGATGTGTTGTAGCAGAACGTCGAACAATGGGTCCAGGTTGTCACCGTCGGGAACTTGGCCGTCCGGCGGTGCCACCGTGCTGGCGATGCCTGCGCGGCCGGATGCGTAAAGCGTAGGCAGGCCGAGCGCTTCCTCAGCCGCCTTGGCTGCTTCGTCGTCGAGGTCGGCGGCGACATCCAGCAGCAGATCGTGGCTGGCGTCGACCACCTCTTCGATACGCGCGTCGGGACGGTCGGTCTTGTTGACGACCAGGATCACCGGCAGGTGCGCGGCCAGCGCCTTGCGCAGCACGAAGCGGGTTTGCGGCAGCGGGCCCTCGGACGCGTCGACAAGCAGCAGCACTCCGTCGACCATCGACAGCCCGCGCTCCACCTCACCGCTGAAGTCGGCGTGGCCGGGAGTGTCGATGACATTGATCACCGTCACGCTGCCGTCGGGGTTGTGCCGGTGCACCGCCGTGTTCTTGGCCAGGATCGTGATCCCTTTTTCCCGCTCCAGGTCGCCGGTGTCCATCACGCGATCGGTCAATCCGCCGCGTTCCTGCAGGGCTCCGGATTGCCGCAACATGGCGTCGACCAGGGTCGTCTTGCCGTGGTCGACGTGCGCGACGATGGCGATGTTGCGGAAATTCACCCGGCGATTCTGCCAGCGTGGGCCGCTGATCGCGAAACTGAGCGGTCACAGGGCCGTCGCTGCCGCTTCAGGGCTTCGTGCTAGGCGGGCGCGCCGCTGTGTCGGGCGTTCATTGCAGGACCTGTGCGCTGCACGCAGGAGTCAACAGTGACGATCTGCGCAATCAGATAAGTCGAGTCAGCGCCGGCAGCCAATCCCGATCAGCAGGCACCCAGTTCAGGTCATGCAGCTCACCTGCCGTCACCCAGCGCAGCGCCTGATGATCGTGCGGGTGTGGTTCGCCGTTGAGCAGCCGGGCCCGGTACGCGCGAAGCGTCGTGGTTTCGTTGAGCTGCACGTCATTGCCCAAGCGGTCGCCGACGGCTACCTCGATGCCGAGTTCTTCGGCCAACTCCCGCGCCAACGCGCCCTGCTCAGTCTCACCGAGCGCTACCTTGCCGCCGGGCAGTTCCCAGCACCCGGCCAGTTCGGGAGGTCGTCGGCGTTGCGCGACCAACACCGCAGCACCGGAGATGATTGCACCGGCGACGACGATCTGGTTCGGCATCGCCAGTGACGGTATACGGTCGAATCATGGCCGTGTTATCCGATGAGCAAGTAGACGCTGCGTTGTCTGAGCTGAACGGCTGGCAGCGGTCGGAAGGTGCCCTGCGCCGGTCGATCAAGTTTCCGTCGTTCCTCGCCGGCATCGACGCCGTGCGTCGGGTGGGTGAGCACGCCGAAGCGCAGGATCACCACCCCGACATCGATATCCGTTGGCGCACAGTTAAGTTCGCGCTGGTGACGCATTCTGAGCACGGCATCACCGAAAAGGACGTGGCAATGGCGCACGACATCGACGGGATCCTCGGCGTCTAGCGACGGTCGCGCGGCATGCACTGCGCGTCCAACGCGCCGGTTAGGCCTCTGCGGTATCCACGGCCGTTCGGCATGCAAGACGCGTGTTCTACGACCCTCGACCTTGCGCGTGGCGCTACCGCGCAGTCCTGGCAGCGCCATCAAATTGACTGTTCGCCCGACGGAAAGCGACTGCACGCCCACAGACCTGAGGGACCTAGTCGATCGGCAAAGCCGAGGATCCTAGGCCTGGACTGCGGCGAGGGGGCGGAGTTGGCTATATCAAAAAAACTCAGGAAATCTTCAGTTGATTCTTAACCTGAGCTTCTTCTTGGGTTACTCTCAGCCTGCTCGCAGGTTGTGAGCCACGTACCAAACGACAAGGAGTTCGAATGAACGCTCGCCGTGCCACCCTCACCTTGGGTGCCGCAGCCGGGGGATTGCTGGCTGCTGCATACCTGCCGATGGCCATCGCCAACGCCGACGCCACCGACTTCGCCACCTCCCCTATCACTGCCGCGACTCCCGACGTCTTCGGCTTCGAGGCCCTGCGCGGTTCGCCGGAAACTGTCCTCACGGTGTCCGGGCTTCCGCCGCTGGACCAGCAAGTTGAGGGGTACCAAACGTTCGAATTCTTCAGCTCCGCGGCAGGATCCACCCCGGCAGCCGACATCGGGACCGTGAACGCTGACGTGAGCACCTTGACGACCCCGATCGGTTTCACCAACACCGAATACCTTGTGACCGGCAGCTCCCCCGCCGAAGGCGCCAAGGACCTTCTTGTCGGCGCGACGGCGGCGGGACTTCCGACAGCCGGATCGACGTACGACATCGCCTCCTTTGGCCCCTTCGAGAACATTTACTCCAGCGTCGTACCAGAGGCATCGACACCGCCCGCCCAGTTTGCGACAGACTCAACGACGGGATTCGGTGGTCTATTTTCAGACCTAATGGGGGGTGGCGGCGCTACCACAGCGGCGGGAGACGTAGTCTCGGACACGTTCGTGACCCCCTTCGGGTCCTTCGACCTCACTCCTTTGATCGGCGGCTTTGACGCGTCCCGCGGCCTCGCCGACGACACGTTCGCGACCCTCCTCAACCTGGGAAACTTCTTCGATTTCTCCCCGCTGGACGGCACCTCGCTGCTCGGCGTCTTCGATCTCGGCAACCTCGGTGACCTCAGTTCCTTCCTTCCGTTCTAGCCGGTCTGGTTGCCTTAGAATGATTCGGGCGGCCACCAGACGGGGGTAACGAATAACCCCACTCGGCAATCATGCCGGGTGGGGTTATTCCCTTTACGGCGCCCGCTGAGCCGGGCGTCGTGCTCCGCTGCGGCAGATCACGCCAATACCGCGGTTGGCGGGATGTTGACCATGCCTGCAAGGCCGGAGACCGCAAGACCCGGCCCGTCCAGCTACGTGCCCGACTCCGATTACCAAGAGGTCAACGCGATCAGCGGGTAGGCGCTGGTTGACCAGACGGTGTCTGGTAGTGAGCTGTACGACGTCAACGGGCCAACCCGGGGACACAGCGGGGCAGTTCTAGGGCGTGTCAACTTGCAGCATCGACGCCTTGGGCTTCAGCAACCAGGAGATTCAGGTCACCGGCGCTGATTCGGATACCTTCACCACTACGGACGATCCGACGGCGGGGTGGTTCTTCGAGACGCTCAGTGGTTATGGCTTCGAAAACGTCTATTCCGACGCCGTCGGGACGGGCGGCGCGACAAACACGATCACCGACACCCTCGTCACGCCGTTCGGCGACTTCAACACGCCCGCCACGTTCGCGTCGACGGCGGCACTCCCCACAGCCGAGTCATCTTCCCGGCGGGTTTTACTGCCGCCGCCGACCTTGCAACGGCTCTCAGTCCCGCTGACTTCACCGGGTTCTTAGTTGATTTGACCACAGCCTCCGACCCGCTCAGCCTCAACCTTCCGAGGCTCGACTTTCTGAACTCACCTCGACGTTCCCGCGCCGCGGTGCTACGGCGGTATGGGGCGTCCCAGCCGTTGCAGCGACCGATGGCCCCGCCTGCGACACCGCCACCCGTCGTCCGCAGTGGATCGCGATCCAAGCCAGCGTCGCGAACGTCGCCACAATGTAAACCATTCCGCCCCAAGCCAAATACCATGCCCGGCCGTGCTGCCAGATGCTCGGTTGAGCGAAGCTGAGCAGCCACGGCACACCGATCAAAATCAGTACCAGCCACCCCCAACCCAGCATGCGGGCGCCGCGATGAGCCGACAGTGGTCCGTGAATCAGCCAGATCATCAATGGGATCAGCCAAACCCAGTGATGGGTCCATGAGATCGGCGCCACCAGCAACCCGAACAATTCGACGATCAGCAAGAGTCCCAGCCGATCCGGTTCACCTTCCGCGCCGAGCGATTTCACCGCGCGCCAAGCCAACGTGGCCAGCACAGCGGTAAGCGCCAGCGCGACCACCACCACGGGACTGTATCCGGGGTCGTGGCCGAAAATCCGGCAGATGCCGCCGCGCCAGGACTGATTGAACGTGGTGCAGATCGGCCCGACCCGATTGGTGTCGCGCACCAATTTGGTGAAGTAGAAGCGGGTTTCGTTGCTGACGATCAGTGCCGAGACGGCAACCGTGGCGGCGAAGACGACAGCCGAGAACAGTGCGGCGGCCCACCGACGCATTCCGACGAAGTAGAAACCGGTGATCGCCGGCGTCAGCTTCACCCCTGCGGCCAGACCGACAAGCAAACCTGACAGCCACCACCGGGTGCTGTAAGCCGCACACAGCCCGGCCAGCGTTAGCAAGACGTTGATCTGCCCGTAGTCGAAGGTGCTGCGCAGTGGCTCAGTCCAAATGCCAACCGCCGTCCAGGCCATGGCACTTCGATAACCGCTACCGGCCGGCAGCCCGAGCAGGCGCTGACTGAGTCGGACGACGCCATACAGCGCCGCCATCGTCCCGACCTGCCAGCAGAAGGCGACCAGGCCGAACGGCAGCAGATGCAGCGGGTAAAAGACCACGGCGGCGAATGGCGGATAGGTGAACGGCAACGGGAAGTCCGGCGTCTGGTCGGCGTAGACGTATGTGTAGAGGGCTCCGGAGTGGTCGATGGCCGCACCACCACCGATGTAGACATGTAAGTCGACGAAGTTGGCCCCGTTAGGCGCCAGGTATGTCCAGGCCAGTCGCGCAGCGACGCTGACTACCAGCAGCAGCGGCCCGGCAGCGCTCAGTGACAATGCGTGCCGACGGCCAGAAGGGGCCGCCCGCGCGGCCGATGTGATGTTTATGCGTTTCGACTCTAGCGAGCGTGCCTCGACGACGGTGGCGGGTCACTGCTGTCACTCAGGTCAGTAACGATCGCATAAATGCCACACGTGTCACTTGAGTCACTTTGGCAACACGCGAACTATCAGCGGCGACCAGTCGTCAAGGACCAGGGAGAGCCATGTCATTCATTTGGATCGTTTTACGCGCCACCGCCGTCGTGGGCGGCCTGATGGCCGCACTCGTCACGGGCGGCATCGCCCACGCGGACACCACGCCATCGCTGCCTGGCGTCGGCGATCTGGGTGCCGCTGTGGCCAACGCACCGCAGCTACTGCAAAGCGTTGGCTCGGCCCTCGGCGTGTTGCCGAAGCCGGCGACTGTCACGCCCCCGCCGCTGGCCGGCGCATCGGTCACCGTGCCGCAGGGCGCTGTGCCCGGGATGCCGGCCCCGTCCGCATCTGCACCTACCGCCGGCATCCCCGGGTTGCCGTTGACTGCTCCGCAAGCACCGGCCACCGCGCCGCAGGTTCCATCAGCCGTGCCGGGCGCATCGGCAAACTCGCCGTCGGCGCACGTCGACGTGCCACAGGTGCCGTTCCTTCCGTTGCCCCAGCAGCTTTCGCTGCCGAGCAATCTGGGGTCGATTGCTCCGGGCGGTGTCCCGCTGCCCGCGGGTGCCGCACCTGCCCCGGCCGTCGCAGCGCCGGCTCCGGTCCCTGCACCGACAAACGCCTTCTTGTCCGCGCTGCCCTGACCAAGCCCTGATCCAGCCAGTAAACGCACGTTGAGGACGGGAGAAATGGTGAATCGCACGGGAAAACTGACCAACGGCATCGTCGCCATCGCCATCGCATCGACCGCCGCGTTCGCGCTCAGTTCGAGCGCGGCGGCCGACCCGGCTCCGCCGCAGCCGGGTCCCGCGCCACAACTGCCGGGCCTTCCGGCGCTGACGCAACTGAGTCCAATCATTCAGCAGGCGGCTGCCGATCCGCAGTCGGCGTCGCAGTTGCTGATGGCGGCGGCGTCGGCGTTCGCCAGTAGCCCGACGGCTCCGGCCGAGTCGAAGAACGTCGCCTCATCGGTAAATCAGTTTGTCCAGGAGCCACAAGCGCATGTTCCACCGCCGGGCGTGGTGCCGGGTGCCGAGGCGCACCTGCCGACGGGTATCGACCCGGTTCACGCCGCCGGCCCCGGTGCAGTACCGCCGGCCACCGCGCCTGCACCGACGCCGGCTGCGGCTCCGGCGTCGATGTCGGGACCGCCTGCTGCGGCGCCCGCCCCGCCACCCCCGAGCGCGGCACCGGCCCCGGCCCCGTCCGCCAACTCGGCCGTACCACCGGCGGTCAACCCGGCCACGCCGGCAGCGGCTCCCGCTGCCCCGGGTGACGCGTCCGCAGCACCGGCCGCCGCTCCGGCTCCGCCGGCACCGGCAGGTGGGGCACCTGCTCCAGCGGCGGCGACCCCGGGTTTCGGTCCCGACGCACCGCCCACGCAGGACTTCATGTACCCGTCGATCGGTCAGGCCTGCCTGCCCGACGGCGGCAACTCGATCGCGCCGGCGTTGTCAGTAGCCGGTCCGGCCAGGATCCCCACCCCGGGTCCAGGGCCCGGGCAGACCGCTTACGTGTTCACCGCGGTCGGCACGTCCGGACCGGCGGACGTACAAAAGCTGCCGTTGAACGTCACCTGGGTCAACCTGACCACCGGTAAGTCGGGCAGCGCCACTCTTAAACCGCGGCCCGACATCAACCCCGACGGGCCGACGACGCTGACCGCGATCGCCGACACCGGTTCCGGCAGCATCATGTCGACGATCTTCGGCCAGGTCACCACCAAGGAAAAGCAGTGCCAGTTCATGCCCACCATCGGTTCGACGGTGGTGCCCTAACCGCTGAACTCCAACCCGCCGTCGCGGGCACGTCGCGGGGTGCGCGACGGCGGGTTGGCTTTTAGTAGGCCATGAAGAGGATGGAGTCGCGGTCGTATTCCAGGCCGGGGTGAACATCGGCGAGATGCGCCTGAGTCAGCTCGACCAGCTCGTCCTCGTCTTTGCCCACGATGGCCTCGCCACACGGACACGTGATGTGCGTCTTCACTGTCGCCGCCTTCCGATTCACTTACCGGCCGCCGCCTTTGCGGCCTTCATCTGCTTCTTATACGAACGGACCTCGCCTAACGACCGGGCGTCGACGATGTCGGCGACCGACAAGTGGCTGCCCGCCTTGCCGAACTCTCCGGCAGCGGCGCGCCAGCCCGTCGGCGTCACACCGTACTGCTTGCCCAGCAGCGCCAGGAAGATTTTCGCCTTCTGGTCACCGAAGCCCGGCAAGGCTTTCAGCCGACGCAGCAACTCAGCGCCGTCCGGCTCACCGGCGCTCCACAGCGCCGTCGCGTCGCCGTCGTAGCGGTCCACGATGAGCTGCGCGAGTGTCTGGATCCGCTTGGCCATCGAACCCGGGAAACGGTGTATCGCCGGTCGCTCCGCACACAACGCGGCGAACTTGTCCGGGTCGTAATCGGCGACCTCCCGGACATCCAGCCCACCCATCCGGTCGGCGATCTTCTTCGGGCCGGCGAACGCTGTTTCGATGGTCACCTGCTGGTCGAGCAGCATGCCGACCAGTAGCGCGAACGGGTTGTCGCCCAGCAATGCGTCGGCGGCCGGGTCCTGAGCGAGCTGCAGTATGGGCATCGCCACAGTGTAAATCGGTGCTCAAGCACCCGCGGGCCCCGCGAATTGAGCAGAATCACTCACCTGACAGCTTGTTAGCTTTGCCGAATGACGCAACTTCTTGACTTTCCAAGCCCCGCGGACGTGACCGCGCAGACGCCCGCCGACCGCGACCGCGTCATCGACGTCATCCGCATCGCGTCACTGCTCGGTGTGGTCGTCGGGCACACCGTCATGGCGACGAGCATGATCCGAAACCACGTGTTGATCTGGGACAACCTACTCACTTCAGCCACGCTGCTGCAGGTACTGACTTGGGCCTTTCAGATCATGCCGCTGTTCTTTTTCGCCGGCGCTGCCGCCTGCGTGCTGTCCTGGCGACCGGGCGCGAGTTGGGGCGGATGGCTGATGAGACGGTGCACCCGGCTATACCGGCCGGTGTTCTATTACCTGGTGTTCTGGGCGGTCGTTCTGGTCGCGTTGCGCACGATCCTGCCTGTGCACGTCTTTGATCCGGTGGCCGGCGTCAGCATCCAGCTGTTGTGGTTCCTCGGTGCCTATGTGCTGGTGCTCGCCACCACGCCGCTGCTGTACCGGATCACCAGCGCAGGCCGGCTCGCCGCGGGCGTGGCGGCCGTCTACGCGGGCGTCGCGCTGGTCGACTTCGTCCGGTTGCACACCTCCGGTGCCGGCCCGCTCGGGTACGTCAACATGGCCACCTGGATTATCCCGGGAATGTTCGGCGTCGCTTATCGCCGCAACCTGCTCAGTCCGCGCGCGGCGCTACGGGTCGGGCTGGTGATGCTGGGCGTCAACGTCGTGCTGTGCTGGGCGGGCCCGTACCAGGTCAGCCTGGTCGGCATCGGCGAGCAACACCTGGCCAACATGTCACCGCCGTCGCTGCTGATGGCTGGTCACGCAATCGTGTTGAGCACGTTGGCAATTTGGGCCGCGCCGGCGATAGCTCGGTGGGCGCAACGGCCGCGGGTGTGGTGGCTGACCGTCATCGGGAATTCGGGTGCGATGACGCTCTACTTGTGGCATATTCCCGCGCTGCTGGGCACGCACCTGGTGTTCGATGCACTTGGTTGGTACCGCTTCCCGGGCCAGCCGAACCTGGTTTTGCTCAGCATCATCCAATTGGTGCTGATGGCCGGCCTGGTCAGCGCGGTGTTCGCGACGCTGCGGCCACTGGAGAACTCGCCGCTGCCTGGTTGGGACGGGGCGGCGACCCTCCAGCGGGGCGCCCGCAGCGCGGCGGTGGGCCTGCTGTTGTGTATCGCGTCGGCGGCCATCCTGGCCTCGGTGAAGTGGGGCCTGAAGGACGACGGCCTGTACTGCGTGACGGTGATGCTGGCCGGACTGCTCGGGGCCCGGGTCCTGGCCGCGAGACCCGTTCCGCATAAGCCTGTCTCGAGTGCGGCTTAGCCGCTCTTGCGCCGGAATTCCCGGCGGCTCTCGACGGGTCCGTGCGCCCGCGGCTGTTTGGTGCCACCGTCCTTGTGACCGGCTGCGCTCGACGATTTGGCGTTCTTGCGGTCGAGCGCTTCCCGGAATTTCCGCTTGGGGTCGTCCTCGGACGCGGGGTCAGGCGTGGAGCGTTCGGAAGGCGTTGTAGCCATGGCCGAAGATTAGCGCATTCCCGGGGGCATGCCGTAGAGGTGCGCGATCGGCAGTGTCAGCACCACCCGCCGGTCTGTGACCATAGCTTCGCGGTATTCCTCCCAGTCGGGATGTTCGCCGGCAATGTTGCGGTACAGCGCGATCAACGCCTCGACGGTGTCGTCGTCACGTGCCGAAGCGGGCGGCGTCAGCTCGGCGGTACCTTCGGCGACGGCATACGACCAGCCGTCGTCGGAGCTGACCAGTATCGAAGCCCGCGGATCCCGGCGCAGATTCCGGGTCTTCGCTCGCGGCTCGGTGATCGACACTTGGATAGCGGCGCTGCGGACATTGAAGTAGTAGGACACGTTGGACAGTTGCGGACGCCCGTCGCGCTTGATCGTGGCCAGCACTCCGAGCGAGTTGCCGCTGATCACGGCCAGCAGCTTGTCGTCGAACACTTGACGTGCCATGACGGCAGCTTACGCGGGGTGGCTGCAAAGTGCTTCGAGTTGCCCACGCCCCGGCTATCATCGTGTCGTGGTCAGTCAGCAACGTTGTGCGGCTGCGGTTTTCGAGGCATCCGGTCGATGACGCGCTACGTTGCCTTTTTGCGCGGCGTCAACGTCGGCGGCGTCAATCTCAAGATGGCTGAGGTGGCCGCCGCTTTCGGCGACGCCGGATTCCGCGGCGTGCGAACCATCCTGGCAAGCGGCAACGTCGTGCTGGAAGCACAATCCGACGCCGCAGCAGTGCGCCGCACGGCTGAGACCGCGCTGCGGGACGGATTCGGCTACGACGCTTGGGTGCTGGTCTACGACGTCGGCACGGTTCAGTCGATCGTCGACGGGTATCCCTTCGAGCCCGAGGTCGACGGCTATCAGTCCTACGTCACGTTTGTCGCCGACCCCGCCGTACTCGAGGAGATCACTGCGTTGATGAACGACACAGGGGCAGAAGAGAAAATCGCGCCCGGCGCGGGCGTCATTTACTGGCAGGTACTCAAGAACAACACGCTGAACAGCACGATCGGCAAGACGATGGGCAATAAACGCTACAAATCTTCGACGACTACTCGAAATCTGCGCACCCTGCTCAAAGTGCTGCGCTGACCTACCTGCGCACAACGGGTTTGGGTGCATTCAGTCCGGCACGGTGTCCAGGTAACGCACCGCCTCGGCCTTACCGAAACCCAAGGACCTGGCTGTCGCGAGGTAAGCCTGAGCCGCTGCGGCCATCGCCGCGTCAGCCGGGTCGATTCGAGCGACGAATGTGCCGAAGCGACCGCGGGTTTCAACGATGCCGGCAGCCTCCAGCTCCCGATAGGTGCGGGCGACGGTGTTCACCGCCAAACCGAGCTGACCCGCCAACTCACGCACGGTCGGCAACCGGGTGCCGGGCGGCAACGTCCCGGCTCGAATACCGTCGATGAGCTGGCTGCGAAGCTGATCGAACAGCGGCTGGTGCGCCCCCGGGTCGACGTGCAACCACTGCCCCAGCGTCACGTGCTCAGTATGGCCCAGTCCCGCTATCTTGGTGGCATGCGGATCGCGGTGCTCAGCGGGGCGGGAATCTCCGCGGAAAGCGGTGTGCCGACGTTTCGCGACGACAAGAACGGGCTGTGGGCAAAGTTCGATCCTTACCAGCTGTCCACCGTCGAAGGCTGGCAGCAGGATCCCGAGCGCGTCTGGGCCTGGTATCTGTGGCGGCACCATCTGGTCAGCCGCGTGCAACCCAATGACGGCCACCGCGCGGTCGCGGCCTGGCAGGACCACGCCGAGGTCACCGTCGTCACACAGAACGTCGACGACTTACACGAGCGGGCCGGTAGCGCACCGGTGCATCACCTGCACGGCAGCCTCTTTGATTTCCGTTGTGCCAGCTGTGCATTGCCATATACCGGCGACTTGCCGGACATGGCCGAGCCGGCGCTCGAGGCTAAGCCGCCGATATGCGGTTGCGGCGGGTTGATCCGGCCCGACATCGTCTGGTTCGGCGAACAGCTGCCGGAAAGACCGTGGCAACGCGCAGTCGAGGCCGCCGCGACTGCCGACGTGCTCGTCGTCGTCGGGACATCGGGAATCGTCTATCCAGCGGCGGGTCTGCCCGATTTGGCGCTGGCCCGGGGCACTGTCGTCATCGAGGTCAACCCGGAGCCCACTCCGCTTTCACCGTCTGCCACCCTCATCGTGCGCGAGCCGGCCAGCCAGTCGTTGCCGACGCTGCTGCAACGACTGCCCGCCCTGCTCGGCTAGCTCGTCGAACGTCGACTCATTGCGGTGGAACGGCGCGAACCTCCGCAACGACTCGACGTTCGACACTGAGGTTGGAGCTCAGCCAGTTCACCAATTGCTGAGGCGTCGCGTCGGTGCCGCCCATTCCTTGCACCACGTGCCCGCAAAACACCGCGCACAGCACCTGGTCGGCGAACACGTCGGCATCACCGAACGGCAGATGCGGCTTGGCGATCAACAGCGCTGCCACGCCGTGCGCGGCGCTCCACAGCTGCAGCGCAACCCTGGTGGGATCCCCCGGCGCGAACACGCCCTCGTCAATCAGTGCCTGCACGGTGCACCGCATGTGCCGGAACGCCGAACTGTCCAGGCTGGCGTCGACGTCGCTGCCCGAGCGCCACTCCCCCATGGTCGCCAGCCGGTACAGCTCAGGGGTTTCGGCGGCGAACCGCACGTAGGCCAGCGCCTGTGCCCGCAGCACGTCGACGGTCGAGGACTGCCCTGCCGCGGCCTGCTGCATCTCCGCATCCAGCTTGGCGAAGTACCGCGCGCAAACCGCGTCGAGCAATGCGTCCTTGTCCTGGAAGTGTAGGTAGATCGACGGCGGTGTGACGCCGACGTGCTGGGCGACCGAGCGGATGGACACGGCCTTGGCGTGTCCGGTCTTGAGCAGCAACTCGGTGGCGGCGTCGAGTATCTCTGCGCGGAGCCGATCACCGGAACCGCGGGGCGCACGCTGACGTCGAAATCTTCCCGCGGGCACCTTAACCGTCCGCCACCACTGCCGCAGGTCGCTGATCTTCCGCAGGCTGCTCCGGTTCGACGGGCGCAGGCGGTGCTTCGTCGCCCGATTCGCTGATGCCGATCCGCTGGTGCAGCCAGGCCAACGGTGCCGGTGCCCACCAGTTCCAGCGGCCCAACACATGCATGAAGGCAGGAACCAGGACCATTCGCACCAAGGTAGCGTCTGCCAGCACGGCAAGTGTCAAGCCGACACCGAACATCCGCATGAACGACACCTGTGCGGCGATGAGCGCAGCGAACGATATCGACATGACCAGCGCAGCCGCGGTGATCACCCGGCCGGTGCGGGCCACCCCGAGCGCCACCGCCCGGTCGTTGGCCGCGCGCGCCGCAGCGCCGGCGGGGGTGGGTTCGGCGGCCTGGGCTTGGAGCCAGTACTCGCGGATACGGGAGACCAGGAACACCTCGTAGTCCATCGACAGTCCGAACGCGATGCAGAACAACAACACCGGCATGTTCGCCACCAACGTTTGGTTGGGCGTGGTTCCCAACGCGCTCAAGTGGCCGTCCTGGAAGATCCAGACCAGCGCGCCGAACGCCGCGGTCAACGACAGCACATTGAGCACCAGTGCCTTGAGGGGCAGCACCACGCTGCCGGTCAGCAGGAACAGCAGCGCAAAAGTGATGACGGCGATCAGGCCTAATACCAGCGGTAGTTGCTGCGCGATCGCCTCGATGCTGTCGCGGTTGATCTGCGCCAGTCCGGCGAACTGCACCGACCGGCCCGCCGGACCAGGGACCTGATGCAACCGGGTGAGCTGGAACTCCGATGCGTCCGAGAACAATCGCGCGCTGCTGGCAACGTTGAGAAACGCGCTGCCGTCGGCCAGCCCGGTAGCGGCGGCCGGCGGGCCGACCCGAGTTCCGGCCTGATACGTCCCGGTGGGAGCCGTCACCGCCAATACCTCGGGCACCCGCGACAGGTCAGCGGCGTAGCGATCTAGGTCGCCGGGGTCCAGACCGCCGGCGTCGGGCACCACGACCGGAACTGACGTCGAGGAATCGTTGGTGAAGTCGTCGCGCAACTCGTCACCAACCTGGTGGGCGGAAGCCGAACGCGGCAGCACCCGATCGTCGGGGAATCCCCACCTCACCCCGAGGAACGGAAGCCCGAGCAGCACCAGCAACGCCATGACAGCCAGACCGATCGGCACGGCGCGGCGCATCACGAACCTCGATGACCGATACCAGAACAGCTCCTCGACCGATTTGGGCGCCGGATCTGGGCGGCGCAGCAGCTGCCGTGCCAGCCGGCGGGCGTCCAGTGCGTTCAGCCGCGGGCCCAGCAGGACGATCGCCGCAGGTGTCACCACGACCGCCGCGGTGGCGACGAACGCCACCGTCGCAACACCGGCGTAGGCGAAAGACTTCAGGAAATACATCGGGAACAGCACCAACACCGCCATCGACAGCGCAACCGTGGTGGCCGAGAACAGCACGGTCCGACCCGCGGTGGCCATGGTGCGGATCAACGCCTGGTTCGGGGCAGTGCCATCCGCGAGCTCGTCGCGGTAGCGGCTGACGATCAGCAGGGTGTAGTCGATCGCAAGAGCCAGGCCCATCGCAGTGCTCAGGTTCAACGCATAGGTCGACACATCGGTGGTGAAGGAGATCAGGCGCAGCACCGACATCGAGCCGACGATGGCGAAACCGCCGAGAATCAACGGCAGCGCGGCGGTCAGCAGTCCGCCGAACACCCACACCAGGACGACGAAGCTCAGCGGAATCGCGAGCGCTTCCATCAGCAGCAGGTCTCGTTCGTTCTGCTGGTTTATCTGCGCGTACACCGTCGCCACGCCGCCGGCGCGGACGGTGACGCCATCCCGGTCATGCACGACTTGCTGCGACAGGGTCTCGGCGTACTTCTGAGCGTTGTTCTCGCCGCCTTTGAGGTTGGCGACGATCAACCCCGACTTGCCATCCTTGCTGACCAGGTTCGCTGCGGCCTGCGCCGGTGCCGTCCACGCCGACGACACATTGAAGACGAACGGTGAGCGGGTCAGCTGCCCGGCGATGTCAGTGGCAACCGTGCGCGCCTGGTCGCTGCGGGCACCGGCGGGCGCGGTCACCACGAGCAGCAATTGTTGGTCGCTTTGGCCGAACTTGTCCGTGAGCAGCGTAATCGCGCGGGCCGACTGCGAGTTGGGGTCCTGAAACCCGCCCGGCGAAAGGCTCTTGGCCACCGGGATGCCGAACACCGCAGCGGCCGCGAACACCAAGGCGGCGACCGCGATGATGCGACGCGGCGCAGCAATGGCGAGTCGGGCGATTGCGTGCAGCATGGCGCGTCCTTCCATCGCCGGTAGCGTTCCGCCGGCGGCGCAGTCGATATAACTTACCGACGGTAAGTTAGGTTCCCAGCATCTCAGCGAGGCCACTGCTGGTCAAGACGATTGGGAGGTAACGTCCGGTTCACCGGATTCGGGGAAGAAGCCGGTTCGGGCTTGCTGTGGAAGACCTAGCGGCGCGTACGCGTATGCGGCGCGCCTATCCCTACCCGGCGGTAATATTGCCACCAATTCTTGAATGGTGGCTCAAAGTTTCCTTAATCGCGGCCCATACGGTCAATTACATGTGGATCGACGACTCGAGCGTGGACGTCATCAAAGCTGATTTCGAAGCGCTCTACCACGGCGACATGCTGGTGGAGGGCGAGACCTCCGAGCAGCTTGACGACTGGCACCCGCTGCCCACCGCAAGCTGAACCGCCGCGGCCGCTCGAACTGAAGCGGTCGTACCGAGCTGCGGCAGCGTCTGCCTCGGTCAGCCCTGTTGTCGTTTCGTAATTCGTCCAGGTCTCAGCGTGGCGCCATCCGGATCGCGCCGTCCAAGCGGATCACCTCGCCGTTGAGCATCGGGTTTTCGATGATGTGCACGGCCAGCGCCCCGTACTCGTCAGGGTTGCCCAGCCGTGACGGGTGCGGCACCTGCTTGCCGAGCGATTCCCGCGCCGGTTCCGGCAGACCCGCCAGCAGCGGGGTGTCGAACAGGCCCGGGGCGATGGTGACCACGCGAATGGCTTTTCCCGCCAAATCCCGGGCGATGGGCAGCGTCATGCCGACCACGCCGCCCTTGGACGCCGAGTAGGCCGCCTGACCGATCTGACCGTCGAATGCCGCCACCGAGGCGGTGTTGATGATGACTCCGCGCTCTTCGCCAATGAGGTCGGTTTGGGCGATCCGTTCAGCGCCCAGCCGCAGCACGTTGAACGTGCCGACCAAGTTGACGTCGACGACCTTACGGAACGCGGCCAGCGGGAAGACGCCGTCCTTGCCGAGCACCCGGATGGCGTTGCCGGTGCCGGCGCAGTTGACGATGATGCGCACTGGGCCCAGCGACTCGGCGAGGTCGAGGGCCGCGGCGACGCCATCTTCGTCGCTGACGTCGGCCGGCGCAAACCGGGCGCGCTCACCGAGCTCGCGGACCACGTCCTCGCCTTTGAGGTCGAGCACTACCACTTGCGCACCGGCGTCGAGCAGCCGACAGGTGGTCGCCAGGCCCAGTCCGGACGCGCCGCCGGTCACGAGCGCAGTCGCGTCTTTGATCTCCACGCGAAATATTTCCTTTCGATTCGGACCGGCCTCGCGCGAGGCCGGTCCAGCGGTCGGCTGGGACTATAGCCAGTCGTTGATGACGGCTTCGGTGTCGGCTCCCGGCGGCGCCGGCGGACGAGGTTCGCCGGGCGCCGTGCGGGAGAACTTCGGCGCCGGAAACGCCTGCACACCCTGCTCGGTCCGGTAAAGGCTGCGCCGGGCAGCCAGATGCGGTTCGCTCTCGGCTTCCCGGAACGTCAGAACCGGCGTCACGCAGGCGTCGGAATCGGCGAAGACCTTGGCCCAGTGATCGCGGTCGTGACCGGCGAAGACCTCGGTGAGCCGGGCCCGCAGTTCAGGCCAGCGGGCCACGTCGTTCTGGTCCGGCAGATCGGCGGCCTGCAGTCCCAGTCCGGCCAGCATCGCCGCATAGAACTGCGGTTCGATGGCGCCGACCGCGACGTAGCGGCCATCGGCGCATTCGTAGGTGTCGTAGTAGGGCGCGCCGCCGTCGAGCAGGTTTGTGCCGCGAGCGTCGGTCCACATTCCCAGACCCCGCATCGCCCACATCATTTGCACCAACACACTGGAGCCGTCGACCATCGCCGCGTCGACGACCTGGCCTTTCCCGGACGTCTGCCGCTCCCACAGCGCAGCCAGGATGCCGACCAACAGGAACATCGAGCCGCCACCGAAGTCGCCGACCAGGTTCAGCGGCGGCACCGGTCGCTCATCGACCCGGCCGATCGCGTGCAGGATGCCGTTCAACGAGATGTAGTTGATGTCGTGGCCGGCCTGCTGGCTTCGCGGACCGCTCTGACCCCAGCCGGTCATCCGCGCGTAGACGAGCCGTTCGTTGACCGCCGCGCAGTCCTCTGGACCCAGACCGAGCCGCTCGGTGACACCCGGCCGGTAACCCTCGATCAGCACGTCGGCCTTGGCGATCAGCCGTAGCACCAGTTCGCGTCCCTCGTCGGATTTGAGGTCGGCGGTGATCAGCCGCCGGTTGCGCAGCATAGCGTCCCTGACGATGCCGCCGCTGGCAGTGGGGCGTTCGACGCAAACCACCTCGGCACCCAGATCGCCGAGGATCATCGCGGCGTGCGGGCCCGGCCCAATCCCGGCCAGTTCGACGACACGTAGTCCGTTCAACGGTCCCGCCATGCTCCGCCCTTTCTGTCCGCATCGACTCCGCCCGACCGTGGCGATCGCCAGCGCGGCGAAAGCCGGGCGCAGCGGGTCGCCACATTCTCGTGGCGATCGCCAGCGCGGCGAAAGCCGGGCGCAGCGGGTCGCCACAAGTTGTCGACTCGCATCTTCGCAGCCGCCGGGCGCGACGCCGCAGCGCGGTCGCTTAAGGTGAGCCACATGCCGGATTCCGGGATCAACACGCTGGCCCCCGTCACGGGCCTTTCTGTCAGCTTGGCCGACGGTGTGTTGTCGGTGACCATCGATCGACCGGACAGCCTCAACTCGCTGACCACGCCGGTGCTGGCCGGCATCGCCGACGCCGTGGAACATGCAGCCACGGACCCGCTGGTCAAGGTGGTGCGCCTAGGTGGTGCGGGCCGAGGTTTCAGCTCCGGTGCGGGCATGAGTACAGCCGACGTCGCCGCAGGTGTGGGCACGGACCTCATCGACGAGGCCAACCGCGCCGTGCGGGCCATCGTGGCGCTGCCCCGTCCGGTCGTCGCCGTCGTGCACGGGCCGGCGGCCGGCGTCGGTGTCTCGCTCGCCTTGGCCTGCGATCTGGTGCTGGCCTCTGACGCGGCTTTCTTCCTGCTCGCCTTCACCAAGATCGGGTTGATGCCCGACGGCGGGGCATCGGCGCTGGTGGCCGCGGCCATCGGCCGAACCAGGGCGATGCGGATGGCGCTGCTGGCAGAGCGGCTGCCGGCCGCCGAAGCGCTGGCTTACGGTCTGGTCAGCGCGGTGTATCCGGACAACCAGTTCGCGGCCGAGGTAGACAAAGTGGTGGCCGCGTTGCTGACGGGTCCGGCGGTGGCTTACGCCAAGACCAAGGACGCGATCAACGCGGCCACGCTGACCGAGCTGGAAGCCGCTTTGGAGCGGGAAACGCAGGGCCAGGCGCAACTATTGCGATCACACGACTTCCGGGAAGGCGCGACCGCTTTCCAGCAGCGGCGGACACCGCTCTTCACCGACTCGCTGACTTGACCGCGGTTCACAGCCCGAACAGCGGCGGTAGGCCGATCACCACCACCAGGCTCCACACGAAGTGGGTCATGATCGACGCCAGCACCCCACCGGTGGAGCGACGCTCGAAGCCGGATACCGTGCCCAGGATTATCGCGGCGAAGCCGAGCATGACGTTTCTGCTGGCCAAGCACACGATGACGTAAATGACGGTGGTGATGATTAGCGGATGATTCCGGCCCAACGCGGAGTACAGCGCGCCGCGATAGAACAGCTCTTCGGCGACCGCGGCCACTAAGGCGATCGCCAGGCTCAGCCGCCAAGAACCCTGGTTGGCGAACAGCAGAACGCGGTAGATCAAGTGTGCGACCGGGGGGATTTCCCGGACGACCAGGCCACCGAGGATGAAGACACCGCCCAGCACCAGCCCGATGCCAGTGCCGCTGACGATCGGTCGCTGGTTGCGGCCGCGCCAGCAGACACCGCCCAAATGCAGTGGACCTGAGGCGAACGCCCCCAGAAACCAGACCCCGGCCAGCGCGAGAGACAGCCAGTAGAAGCTGGCTTCGCCGGGGCGCCGCGTGAGCGACAAGCCCAGCACTACCGCGCCGCACACCAGAACGACGGCCACGACGACACGCCGGCGGCGCACCACCGAAGGCGGCTCGTTGTAGGGCACTGCAACGTTGGTGATCGCGCGGCGGACATCCTCCAACACTGTCGTGTTCGGGACGGTCACGAAATCGCTCATCAGATCTGCGGCACCTTCGGGGTCAAGTTGAGCAGTACGTCTAAGCCGGTTCGCAGCGCACCGGTGATCGGGCCGGGGACGAAGTCGACCAGCCCCAAGGTGGGCCGGGCGATCGGCGGTGTGACGATACCGAAAAGCTTCTTGATCCGCAGTGCGTCGCCGCCGGCCCACGATGGGTCGCTGTCAGCCAAGTGGTGTGGATCGACCAGCGCGTTGACCCGTCGGGGCCGGGGGCTGGAAAGCGCCAACGCGATCGCATCCTCGATGGACACCGAACCGCCGGGCGGGTCGGCGACGACGTCACGCAGTAGTTTGGCGGATGCCTGCATCGGGTGGTCCAGCGACCGCACCAGATCAGCGGCCAACCCGTCGGGCACCGGCAGGGCGAGTGCGGTCACCAGCGAGGCGGCCGCGGTGCCGATCCCGCGGACCGGCACACCGGTCTGCCATTTCCCCGAGACACGGGCATAGGTTTTCAGCAGCTCCCGGTAGCTCGTGGTTTGCGGGCCGGCGATGTCATAGTTACCGGCGGGCACCAACTGCGAATCGGCTGCAACTAGCAGGTAGTGCAGAACATCGCGGATGGAAATCGGGTCCAACGCGTTTTCCATCCACGGGGTGACCGGGATGAGCGGAAATCGGTCTCCGACGTAGCGCAGCATTTCGAACGACGTCGAACCGGCGCCGAGGATGATCGCTGCGCCCAGCCACACCAGGTCCGGGCCGCCGTCGATCTTGAGCGCGTCGCCGACCTCCGCGCGGCTGGCCAGGTGCTCCGACAACGTGTCGTCATCCGGCACGAAGCCGCCGAGGTAGACGATGCGTCGCACACCGGCGTCTTTCGCCGCGACCGCCACGTTCGCCGCGGCTGCCTTGTCGACGTCGCGGAAGCCGGGCTGGCCGATCGCGTGCACGAGGTAGTAGACGACGTCGATGGGTCCGGCGACGGCGAACGCGGTGTGCGCCGATTCGCGGTCGTTCGCATCCAGGACGACACCGCTGACCTCGTCAACCCAGCCGAAGCGCCCGAGGCGCTCGGGGTCTCGGGTGCCCGCGACGACCTCGTGGCCGTTGGCGAGCAGTGCCGTCACCAGCCGTGATCCGATGTAGCCGGTCGCACCGGTCACTAGAATTCGCACGACCTCTAACCTAGCCCGGCGACGATGCAGAGCGCACAGCCCGATGAGGAGGAGCCGGGCAATCGACCCAGCCCGGCGACGATGCAGAACGCACAGCCCGATGAGCAGTAGCCGGGCAATCGACCCAGCCCGGCGACGATGCAGAGCGCGCGGGGGCACCCCAGCGAAGCGAGGGGACGCGATGAGGAGGAGCCGACGGGGTACGCGTCACCGCGCCTTCCAGACCGGCGGCCGTTTTTCCGCGAACGCCAACGGACCTTCTTTGGCGTCTTCGGTTTTGAGCAACACGCGAAATTCCCGCTCGGTGCGCGCCCAGCCGGCTTCCTCGTCTGCGATCACGCCGTCATCGACGCCGTAGGCGATCCGTTTGCTTGCCTGCACGGACAGCGGCGCGTTCACGGTCACCCGCTCGGCCAGCGTCAGCGCGGCATCCAGCACCGTGCCGTTCGGGACGACCGCGTTGACCAGGCCCCAGCTGGCGGCCTCGACGGCCGTAATCGGCTCACCGGTGAGCAACATCTGCACTCCCACTTTGCGCGGAAGTTGGTCGACGATGCGGAACACCCCGCCCGCGCCGGCCAGCAATCCCACTTTCACCTCGGGCAAGCCGAACTTCGCACCTTCCTCGGCCACGACCAAATCGCTGGCCAATGCCAATTCGGTGCCACCACCCAAAGCTGTGCCGTTGACGGCTGCGATGGTCGGCTTGTCGATGAAGTGGTGCACATAGCCGGCGAAGCCCCACTCAGCGTGCTCAGGGTGATACAGATTCTCCCGGCGCGCGATCGCCTTGAGGTCGGCTCCCGCACAAAAGGATCTGTCACCGGCACCGGTGATCACCAACGCCCGGATTTCGGGGTCGCGTTGCGCCTCCTCGAGCGCATCGCCGACGGCGGTGCTGACCGCGCCGTTGACCGCGTTGCGGGCCTCCGGCCGGTTGATGGTCACCACCAGGACGTTGCCGCGGCGCTCGGTGAGCGCAGCGGGCTTGGTGTCGGCCGCCGTCACAAGAGTTCGAGGATTGTCGCGTTGGCCTGACCGCCGCCCTCGCACATCGTTTGCAAGCCGTAACGAATTCCCTTGTCCCGCATGTGATAGAGCAGTGTCGTCATCAACCGGGCCCCGGAGCCGCCGAGCGGATGGCCCAGCGCGATCGCGCCGCCGTTGGGGTTCAGCTTCTTCTCGTCCGCTTCGAGGTCGTGCAACCACGCCAGCGGCACCGGCGCGAACGCCTCGTTGACCTCGTAGGCGCCGATGTCGTCGACGCTCAGACCGGACCGTTTGAGCGCCTTCTGGGTCGCCGGGATCGGCGCGGTCAACATGATCACCGGGTTAGCCCCGGCCAGCGCTACCGTGTGCACCTTGGCGATCGACTTGACCCCCAGGGCCTTGGCTTTCTCGGCCGACATGAATAGCAGCGCTGCCGAGCCGTCCGAGATTTGGCTGGAGTTGCCGGCATGAATGACGCCGTCTTCTTTGAATGCCGGTTTCAGTTGCGCCATCTTCTCAATCGGTGTGCCCCGGCGGATGCCCTCGTCTTTGAGCACCGCATTCCCGTCCTGGTCTTTGACGGCGACGATCTGGTCATCGAAAGCGCCGGAGTCCTGTGCGGCCGCCGCCTTTTCGTGTGAGCCAAGGGAGAACTCGTCGAGTGTGGTGCGGTCGAAGCCCCACTGCTCGGCGATCATCTCCGCGCCGATGCCCTGGTTGGGAATCGCGCCGTTGTAGCGACTCAGGAAGGAGTCCGGAAAGGGGCGGCCGCCGCCGGCCAGCGATGCTCCCATCGGCACTCGCGACATCGATTCCACCCCACCGGCTACCACGACGTCGTAGTGGCCGGCGACGACGCCGGCGGCGGCGAAGTGCACCGACTGCTGACTTGACCCGCACTGGCGGTCGACGGTGACACCGGGCACCGTCTCGGGCCAACCGGCCGTCAGCAACGCAGTGCGCGCGATGTCAAGAGCTTGCTCACCCGCCTGCATGACGCAGCCCCAGATGACGTCGTCAACGACCTCGGGGTCGACACCGGCGCGTTCCACCAGGCCGTTGAGCACCTGCGCAGAGAGGTCGGCCGGGTGCACGCCGGACAGGCCGCCGTTGCGTTTCCCGATCGGTGATCGCACCGCCTCCACAATGACCGCTTCAGCCATCACATCTCCTTCGAATCCTTCGATGAGCTTTCGATGAAAGTCCTGTGTCGATTGTCGGTCAGCGCCGACCACAGGTCGGCGGCGGGGTCATCGGCAGATCGCCACCACGGAAGCAAGTGCACGGCACAGATGCCATGCTGCTCTACATGCTCCAGAGCCGGCCCTGCAACTGCATCACACCGCCACACCTGTTGGACAAGTTGCTGGAAAGTGACGACACAGCCATACGGGAAGCAGCTCAGCAGACGTTGATCGCCAGCGCGGCCCTGCGGGGCGAACGCCGGGTCCGCCCCGCCTTCGCCGCCCTCGTCAACCCCGGGCACGGCGAGCGGACAATCTGGGACGCACAGCACCGAGAAAGACTGGAAACCGCTGAACTGGTCCGGTCTGAGACTTCCGGGCCGACGACGGACGGTGCGGTCAACCGGGCCTTCGAACATCTGGGGACGACGCGCAAATTTTATTCGAAGGTGTTCTCTCGCAACTCTATCGACGGCTTCGGGATGCGCCTCAACGGTTACGTGCACTACGGTAGGCGCTTCGACAACGCATTCTGGGACGGCCAGGAAATGGTGTTCGGGGACGGCGACGGCCGGCTGTTCGCCGATTTCACCTTGGCGCTCGACGTGGTCGGTCATGAGTTGACCCACGGGGTGACTCAGACGACGGCGGCGCTGGTCTATCACAACCAGTCCGGGGCGCTGAACGAGTCGATTTCAGATGTGTTCGGATCGTTGATCAAACAGTGGTCCAGAAACTCAGGCGGCATCCGAAGCCGACTGGCTGATCGGAGTCGAGATTTTCACCCCCGGATTCACCGGCGACGCGCTGAGGTCGATGAAGGATCCCGGGCACGCTTATGACAATCCGACCATGGGCAAAGACCCGCAGCCGGCGCACATGCGCGGCTATGTCGAATTGCCTGACACAGCGCGCGGCGATAACGGCGGCGTGCACATAAATTCCGGTATCCCGAACAAGGCGTTCTATCTCGTCGCGACCAACATTGGCGGCAACGCGTGGCAGGTTCCCGGCCACATCTGGTACGAATCGCTGAAAGCGTCCAATCCCACCTCCGATTTCTCGGAGTTCGCCCAGACGACGGTGACCAAGGCAGCTCAGCTCTACGGTGTCGACGCTCAGGGCGCTGTCCAAGACGCGTGGGAGCAGGTCGGTATTCGGGTCAAAGGTCTTCTGCCCCGCCCGACCGCTCCTGCCGCCGAAACGTCGCTTGCAGCACTGCAAGATCAGCTGGTGGAGCTGTCTTCAGGCATCAAGGCGCTCGCCCAGGAAGTTCGCGGTGAGAACAAGCCGACGGCCGAGCCCCCGATCGACCGATGAAGGTTTCGCTGAACATCTACGGCGGCTTGCTTCCCCGCCTCGGGCAACGGAGCCATGTCGTCGACTCCGACGAGCTTGCCGAGCCCGACAGCCGGGAATTGCACCGGCTGGTATCCGCAGCGATGGGGGGCGCCGCTTACCCGCCAGCCGGCGACGACGCCGTGAGAGATGCTCAGACGTACCAGATCACTGTCGAACACGGGTCGATGACAACGGTTTTGGAAGCGACGGACGGTGGCGTACCGGATGCTTTCGCGGCCTTGCGGGACTGGCTGCGTGACCACTGAATCGTTCGGTGTGACAATTCAGGGGAACAGCTGTAGTCGCCACAACGGCGCGCTGGGTTTGAGCGCCCACAGACGGGTGGCGGTAAGCCGCACCAGCCGCAAACTGACGACGATCAGCAGCACCGCCAGCGGCAGCTCTGCGAGAGCGGCGGTCAACACCGACAGCCAGACATCGTTGGGACCGGCCGTCATGATGTCGAACCAGGCGTCACAAATCAGCAGAACACCGGTGGCGAAAGCGGCGAGCAGTAGCAACTGCCGGCGCAGCAGACCCAGCAGAACGGTCGCCGCCATGAAGATGAGGAGCAGTAGATCGAAGCCCGCCCACGTCAGCCACCAGTCGTGCACGACGTAGTCCTGCGGCAGTGCGAAAGCCAGGTAAATAATCCAGGGGATCAATACAAAAGTTCCGCCGATCATCAAACTTAGCCAAGCCCGATGGATTCGGTAAGCCTGAGTGATCGGCAGCAACTCATTGAGCGGTCGTTCGAGTCGCTTGATCAACTCGCGTCGCTCTGTGGGTGACATCGCTTCGATTTGAGCGTCGGATAACGTGCTCACCTGTCATCAATACCCACCTCGGTCAGGTTGAAGCGAGAGCAGATGAAAAGACCTCAGTCACCGGTGGCGTCGAACCATTGCTGAGCGATCCGGAGCGCCAATCGGGTCAGTGACACGTCCCGCTCACGCGAAAGGCACTCAAGTAGTTCGGAGGCGGACCGGTTATCCAGGTCGAAGTGATGCATCAGGATGCTTTGGACCTGCTCGACCACATCGCAACCGGACAAAGCGCTGCGCAACTGCCCGTTCTGGGAGGCGCTGTGCCACCCGCGCACGGCCTGTGCGGCGAACGTCCGGCCGATGTCTTCGGAGACGTCGTTGAAGGCGTTGACGCTGCACGAATAGGCGCTCAGCACGCCGACGGTGTCTTCGGGAGTGACGAGGCGAAACGACAAGATAGCTCGAATTGGAGTCTTGAGCAACGCTTCTCGCTGGAAGTCGGGCCATCGGCCATCTTCGGTCAAATCGTCGACGCGGACGGTGTCGTGTAGCCAGGCGGCGGTCAGGCACGGACCTTCGAGGTGACGCTGTGCAATTTCGTCGAGCAACATCGGATAGTGGTCGGTGCTGGTCAAAGTGGTGATGTACCGGCCGCGGGTAATCAGCGTCAGCCCCGCGCACTGGGCGCCGGGTATTCCTCGTGCAGCCTTTGCGACGATCTCTTTCAACGCGCCGGCTTCGAATCCAAGCCGTGTCGATTCGGCGCAGGCAACCTGGTCCCCACAGCCAGCTCCCCGCCAAACACTTGCCGGACGTTCATAAACACCCGTTTCTTCGAGCGTTTGGGAGTGTCGGATGTGACGTTAGTGGGTGTTCGACCGTTTCACCAAATAAATCCTGGATTCACGAAAGCCACCTCGGCGGCTTTCAACTCACTCATCGCGCACTTCACTTCAGCACCGCGAGTTGACCGTTGCCGCTCAAACCGCTGGCGTCAGGGGCATCGCCGTAGGTACCTCGAGCAGTTCGTCGGTTAAGCCTGCAGCCCTGCGTATCTCGCCGAAGGCCTGGACCATCGCTTCGGTCGCTTGGTGCGTGTCAGCGAGGGTCTGATCGTCGGCAATGACGGAGATGTTGAGTTGATCGACGTAGCTCCACACCGTGATGTTGATAGCGCAGCCCGGGGTCAGCGGTCCGGCTGAATAGATCTCGCTCACGGGTGCGCCGGCGAAGTGGCCGCGCTGACGCGGTCCGGCCACGTTAGAGATCGGGAGGTTGTACAGCTTGTTGTGCGCATCGCGCGCTGCCAGCCAACGGAATGCAGCGGGCGCCGCCGCCGCGGGTAGATATGTCAACAGTCGGCCGAAAAGGTCCGGACCGACCAGTTCGTAATTCTCCTTTGCGATCTTCGTGCTCAGCGAGATGAACTCGAGACGCCGCAACGGATCATCGATATGAACCGGCAGCGAGACAGCCATGCCACCAATCTCGTTGCCGCTGATGCGGTCCGCAGACTTATCGGTGCTCGCTGGGACCGAGGCAACAATGGCTTGATCGGCTCGGCCATCCTCGCGCAACAGCATTTCGCGGAGCGCGCCGCTGGCTGTCGTCAGAAGCAGGTCATTGACCGTGGCACCGAGGTGCTTACTCGTCTGCTTGGTCTGGGCCAACGACAGCGTCGCGGTCGCGAACGTGCGGCCCGGCGAAACGCTGTGGTTGAGGAACGTAGGGGGCGTGTGTAGCGGCTTGGCCAGTCGCTGACTGCGTTGGTCTCGCTGACGTGAACGGCGATAGAGCCTTCGCATTCCGACGACTGCGTCCTTGATCAGCGCAGGCAGTTCGACGAATTGCCGAACGTGATCACCGAAGGCGGCTCGCAGCAGGTACGTAGCCGAGGGTTGGACGCAGTCGGTTTCATCGTCGCGATCCAGTTGTGCCGAGCGGCCCGCGTCCATCATTCGTGCAAGCAAGTTCGCCGACGCCACCCCGTCCGCCAGCGCATGGTGGATCTTACAGATCAGGGCGTAGCGCTGCCCAGCCATGCCCTCGGCGAAGTAGAACTGCCACAGCGGGCGCCGCCGGTCCAGGGGCGTACTCGCGATGTCGCCGACGACCTGATCGAGTTCCCTCCGCCCGCCAGGAGCCGGTACCCGCACGGTTCGTAGGTGATAGTCAAGGTCGACATCGCAGTTCTCCAGCCACATCGGATGATGCAGTCGCCAGGGTATGTCGATAAGGCGGTAACGCAAGGGATCCAGCAGATGCAGACGGCGCTGTAAGGTGCGCCGTACTGTTTCGATACTGAAATCTGCGCTGTGGCTGCCGTCGATTACGGCAATCTTGAGGGTGTGATTGGGCAGGTTCGGGGTTTCGCTGTAAAGCAGCACCGCGTCCATGCCATTGAGCCGTCGCATCGTGCACCTCGCCCGTTCCTCCGCCAACCGGCCGCCGCCATGCAGTTAGCGCCGTCCCTAGACCATTCTCGCAGATCCGGCCTTCCAGCGGACCAATTCCCTGGTCCCGTCCGCGCTCGTTGAATCGTTCGAGCGCAGTCCTCGACCGCTGCCAGGATCTCACCGGTCGCGTGACAAGATCGGACCAGATACTTGGTTCACTCGCGCTTTACGGAATAAGAAAGGGTGTTTGCGTATGGGAAAGGTCGGCCAGTCGCACAACGATGAGCCGGTCGGATGGGACGCCGACTTCACCCGCCGCCTGATCGAGTCGGCCCGGCCGGTCGGCAAGCGCTGGTTTCGTTGGGAAGTTCACGGCCTGGAGTTGTTCCCGCCCGAGGGCGGAGCACTGGCGGTGTCCAATCATTCCGGGGGCATCCTCACCGCTGACGCGATGATTTTCGCCACCGCTTTCTACGACCAGTTCGGCTACCAGCGGCCGGTGTTGATCCTCGGTCACGACGCGCTGTTCGCCGGTCCGCTGGCCGGCATCACCAGCCGCATCGGCCTCATTCGTGCCGACCGTGAAACTGCGCAGGACGCCTTGCGTTCCGGTGCGGTCGTCCTGGTGTTTCCCGGTGGCGTTTATGACGCCTACCGCCCGACACTGAGTGAAAATCGGATCGACTTCAAGGGGCGCACCGGGTATGTGCGGACCGCATTGGCTGCCGGCGTCCCAATCGTCCCGGTTGTGTCGACCGGCGGCCAGCAAAGTCAACTGTTCCTCACCCGGGGCGCCTGGCTTGCTGAACGGCTCGGTCTGCAACGTTTCCGATCAGGCATCTTGCCGGTCAGCTTCGGCTTCCCGTTCGGGCTGAGCGTCGTCGTGCCGGTCAATCTGCCGCTGCCCACCAAGATCGTCACCCGAGTGCTGGAACCTGTCGACATCGCGGCGCAGTTCGGCCCACATCCCGACGTCGATGTTGTGGACAGCCACGTCCGGTCACTGATGCAGACCGCACTGCGTGAACTGGGCCGCCGACGCCGGCTGCCCGTCATCGGCTGACACCGCGCGTCTGCAGTACTTGAAGACCAAATCTCTGTTCCAGTATAACTTTGAAGCACCGAACCACACGGACGGGAAGGTAGTGCGATGATCGACTTCACCGATCAGGTTGCAGTCGTCACCGGAGCGGGACGCGGCCTCGGCCGACTTTACGCGCTGGACCTGGCGCGCCGCGGAGCCGCTGTCGTGGTCAACGACCTCGGCGGCACTATGCGCGGCGAGGGGGCCGATCCGCGAGTAGCAGACGAGGTCGTCGCCGAAATCGTCGCCGCGGGCGGTGCGGCGGTGGCGTCCTACGAGTCGGTCGACAGCCCCGAAGGGGGCCAGGTGATCGTCGATACCGCCGTCAAGCACTTCGATCGCCTCGACGTCATAATCAGCAACGCCGGCATCTTCAATAGCATCGCCTTCGACGAGTTGACACCGGCGCAGTGGCGGCAGATGCTGGCGGTGCACCTCGACGGCGGTTTCTATCTGAGCCAACCGGCTTTCACATTGATGAAGAAACAGGGCTATGGCAGGTTCGTCTTCATCTCGTCGTCCGGCGGGATGTTCGGACAGCATCTGGAGGCGCACTACGGCGCCGCGAAATCCGGACTGGTTGGCCTCAGCAACGTCATCGCGCTGGAGGGTGCTGAACACGGTATCCTCTCCAACACTGTTCTGCCCTTCGGCATTTCGCGGATGGTCACGGAAACCGTCGGCCCGGACACGTTGAAGAACCTGGGCCTTCTGGAACTCATTGGCCCCGACAAAGTCGTGCCTATCGTGACCTACTTGGCCAGTCGCGCCTGCCAAGTCAGCCATCAGAATTACTCGGCCTGCGCGGGACGTTATGCGCGTGTTTTCATCGGCCTGGGCGACGGCTGGCTCGCCGACACTGACGCCACGCCAACCGCAGAAGACATCGAAGCGCACTTCAACGAAGTGTCGGACACCGAAGCGTTCAGTATTCCGGCGAACATCTACGAAGAGCTGTTCGGCGTAGTCAACCGGCTCGGCGTCGACCTGCCGAATTCAGGCGCGCCGGACTGAGCCACGCTGGACGGAACGGCTAACCGTTCGGCACCGGCTCGAACTTCAGATGTAAGGCGCTGAGGCCGCGCATGATGAACGTCGGGTCGTACTCATAGTGACGATGCCCGGCCGGGCCATGGTGCGCTTCGGAGAGGCTGATGTTGGCCATCCGGTCGAGCAGACGGTTCAACGAGATGCGCGCTTCGGCGCGGGCCAGCGGCGCACCTGGGCAGGAGTGGGCGCCGCGGCCGAAAGCGACATGTTCGCGCACATTGCGACGATCGTGCCGAAATTGGTGCGGCTCATCGAACTTCCGCGGATCGCGATTACTGGCTCCGGGCAACAACATGATAATGGTGCCGGCCGGGATGTCGACGTCGCCGACGCGGGTGTTGGTCCGGGCCAAGCGGAAATGACTTTTCACCGGACTTTCCATCCGGAGCGCTTCTTCCAGGAACGATGGAATCATCCCTCGGTTGTCGCGGAGCTGCTGCTGTGTGTCCGGGCATTCCGCGATCACCCGCATCCCCGTGCTGAGCAATTTAGTGGTTGTTTCCATTCCGGCTGCGAACAGGAAAGTCGCCAATTTCACCACCTCGTCGACCGACGGCATCGAACCATCCGGGTAAGTAGCCGCGGCGAGCTCGGTGAGGACGTCGTCTCGCGGAGCGCTTCTGCGGTCGGTGATGTAGGAGTCGAACTTGTTTTCCAGCCAGATCAACGGGTTATGCGCGACGGTATCCGCTTCCCCCAACTCACCCACCAGTTCGTTGGCCAGCTTCGCGCGAAATGCACCATGATCTTCGGCAGGGACACCCAGAAGGTCGGCAATCACCAACATCGACAGGGGTTTCGCGTAGTCCTCCATGAACTCACTCGACCCGCGTTCGAGGAATTTGTCGATCTGTTGATCGACTAGGCGCCACATGAAGTCTTCGTTCTCGCTCAACCGCTTGGGCGTGATCAATTTGTTAAGCAACCCACGGGTCTTGGCATGGTCAGCTGCGTCCATGGTCACGATGTGTTCGGCCATCGGGATCGTCACCCGGTGTTCGGCGATCTGTTCGCTGATGTCATCACCCTCCGGCGTGAAGGGCAGCGGCGGAAACGGACCCGCGACCGCGACGCAGGACGAGAACGCCGGGTCTTTGTAGGCGGCCAGCGCCTCGGAATGCCCGGTCACGGCAACTACCCCATGAGGCGTGACCGGGTGCACCGGGCACCGGGAACGCAGATAGTCGAAGTACGGATAGGGATCAGGAACCAGCGACTGGTCGGTGAAATAGTCGACCGACTCGTAATCACTCATCGCGCCTCCTAATCTCGGCTCCGCGAGTACGGCGACCCGGCTGCGTCGCAGTTGAATTCATCGCACCCTTACCGCTGAGCGGCATCGAAGAGCACCGGCAGCGAGGTCGGTGAGCGGAACACCTGACCGCGGATGTGCGGGTCATCGCCGGCCGGATCGAGCCGCAGGTTGGGCAGCCGATCCAGCAACAAGTTGATGGCGGTACGCATCTCCAAGCGGGCCAGATGCATCCCCAGGCAGACGTGCACACCGTGTCCCCAACCAAGATGGCCACGGGCCTGCCGGAAAATGTCGAAGTGATCGGGTTCGGGATACCGGTCCTCCTGCCGGTTGGCAGCTCCCAGCATCGGCATGACCGACGATCCGGCAGGGATGGGCACTCCACCCAGTTCGGTGTCGCGGGTGGCGGTTCGCGTGATGGTCAGCAACGGCGGCTCCCAGCGCACCCCTTCCTCGATAGCCTGCGGCAGCAACGACCGGTCGGCACGGATGGCGTCGAGTTGCAGCGGGTCCGACAGCAGTGCGAGCAGCAAATTACCTAGCGCCCGGTACGTGGTTTCGACACCCGCTGGCAGCAGCAGTCGCAGGAACGAGAAGATCTCCTCGTCTTGCAGCTTCTGCCCGTCGATTTCGGCTCCGGCGAGCCTGCTGATCAAGTCGTCTCTGGGTTCGGCACGGCGCGCCTCGAGGATCGGTGCAAAGTACTCACACAGGGCCGCCGAAGCCGCAAGGCCACGTTCCGGGTTCAGAATCCAACTGAGCAACGAGATCGACCATCGCTGGAACTGGGGATAATCCTCTTCCGGTAAGCCCAGCAGACCGGCAATGATCTGGCTCGGGTAGTCGAAGGTGAACTCTTTCACCAGATCTGCCTTGCCATTCGGCGCGAACTTGTCAATCAGGCTATTGGCGACACGCCCGACCAATTCGTCTTCCCACCGCGCCAATGCCTTTTGCGCGAACGCTTTTGAGACCAGTGATCGCAACCGACCATGCACCGGCTCGTCCATGCCCAACATCACGCCTTCACCCAACACCGGCCCGAACGCGGCAATGACACCCGACGACGAAAACGTTTCGTTGTCGCGCAGTAACTGCTGAGCTTCTTCGTAGCGGTAGACGATGAACACCGGCTTGGCTTCCTCGTGCGGCATACCTGATGTGTCGAGGCGCTGCACGGGCTCCTCTCGGCGCAGCCGTGCCAGCTCGGTGTAGGGGTCGCGGACGTTACCGGACACCGCGTCGTCGAAGGCGCCGAAGTCCTCGAGGTCGTCGAAAAGTTGTTCCATTGCTACTCCTAGTCAGATCTGGTCACTCGGGCAACGCCGACTGCTTCAGGCACCGTCGGCCGGGTAGGCGACCGACTTCACTTCGGTGTACTGGCTGAAGCCCGCAATGCCGTTCTGCCGTCCCACACCGCTGTCCTTGTAGCCGCCGAACGGCGTGTCGGCGCCGTAGCCGACGGTGCCGTTGAGCCCGATGAAGCCCGCGCGGAGCCGTCGTGCCACCGCCAGCGAGTGAGCCCGCGAACTCGACATCACATTTGCTGCCAGCCCGTAGGCGCTGTCGTTGGCGATCCGGATGGCGTCCTGTTCGTCCTCGTATCCGATGACAGTTAGGACGGGCCCGAAGATCTCCTCCTGCGCGATGGTCATCTTGTTGTCGACGTCAGTGAAAAGCGTTGGGCTGACCCAAAAGCCCTTCTCGAATTGTTTCGGGGGCTCGGTACTGCCGACGAGTAGTGTCGCGCCCTCGTCGACACCCTTTCGGATGTAACCGAGAATGCGTCGCTGCTGCTTGGCCGAGATGACCGGGCCGCAGATGGTGCTGGGATCCTGCGGGTCACCGGCGGCGATGTTTTGATAAATGCTTTTGAGAATTGCCACGCCTTCGTCGTAGCGGGAGCGGGGCAGTAGCATCCGGGTCGGCGCGGCGCAGCCCTGCCCGGCGTGCATCAGCGGGCCAATGCCGATCAGGCAGGCGGTGCCGAAGTCGGCGTCCTCGAGCACAATTGTTGCTGACTTGCCGCCCAGCTCGAGAAACAGCCGCTTCATCGTGGCGGCGCCTTTTTCCATGATGCGCTTGCCGACCGCCGTGGAGCCGGTGAACGAGATCATGTCGACCTTCGGCGACAGGGTCAGTTCTTCCCCGACCAGGTGGTCCGATGCGGTGACGACGTTGACCACACCGGCCGGGATGTCGGTCTTCTCGGCGATCAGCCGACCGAGCCGGGTGGCGTTGAACGGAGTGTCGGGCGCGGGCTTGAGCACCATGGTGTTGCCGGTTGCCAGCGCCTGACCGAGCTTGTTGATGGTGACTTCGAAGGGGAAGTTCCACGGCACTATCGCGCCGACCACGCCGACCGGCTCATGCCACACCTGGCGCGTGGTGTTGACGCCGGTGACCGACACCACGGTGTCGCCGAGATCGGTTTCCCAGGGGAAAGTTTCGATCAGCTGGGCTGGGTATCTGAGCCCGTCGGCGAATGGCGCGTCCAGCTGCGGCCCGTGTGTAACGGCACGCGGGGCGCCGGCCTCGCGGATGAGTTCCTCACGCAACTGCTCTAATTCGCTTTCGATGGCCTCGTGCAGCTGGTCGAGGCAGCGCTTGCGCAGTTGACGATTGGTGGACCAGTCGGTGTCATCGAACGCGCGCCGCGCCGCGTTGATGGCGCGCTGCATGTCCGACTTCGATGCGTCGGCGACTTCGCCGAGGACGTCTTCGTTGGCCGGGTTGATGTTGGTGAAGGTGCCGGCTTCCCCCTCGACGAGGTTGCCGTCGATCATCATCCTGGGCTCGAACGTCACTGTTGGTGTGTCAGGCATGGTCTTCACTTTCGTTCTGCCACTTGTCCTTTGCCGAGGAAAAGCGCATTGCCGCAGTGGCCACCCGCTGCAGCACCGGTTGGGGAAGTATCCGGGCCGCCAGCATCATCGCCCGCTGGGCGCCGGTCAAGGGCACCGCTCCGTCGCGCATCCTGCCGTACCGGGGTATGCCCATCGCAATGCGCGACATGTGATGCATGCCGGCCGCGGGCAGGATTCGGTTGCTCAACAACAACATCGACGCGTCTGGCCCAACTCCGTGGCGGCGAAACGGCCCGCGGTCGGCCAGTGCTTTGACCAAACCGTCGGTGAAGCGTTCCGGCGGACGGGCAAAGCTCATGGCGAATCGCCCCCGAGTGTTCATCGTGGTGTGCAGCCGGGCGTAGGGGCCGTTGAAGTTGCGATTGTCAATGGTGCCGGCGTCGGTGATGATGTCGGTGTCGTACGTGCCGGTCACCAGGATCGTGACGCCGAGTCCGAACGGGGCGATCTCGCCGGCCAACGACTCGCCCCACCGTTCTACGGCACCTTTCGCCGCGGAGTACGGAGCGATGGCCGGCTGCCCGCGCACTCCGCCGGCACTCGAGACGAGCACGATGCGACCTTCGCCTGCCGCCCGCATGGCAGGCAGCAACCTTCTGGTCAGTTCGACGGGGCCGAGAAGGTGAGTGGCGAACATGCACTGCCACAGCGTGGTATCAGCCTCCTCAACCGTTCCCGCCGCTGAGATGCCGGCGTTGTGCACCAGACCGTACGGCGCACCGACTGTCTCCTCGATTGCTTTCGCCGCTGCTGCGATCGACGCGGCATCCAACAGGTCAAGTTGCACCCCGATGAGCCGGTCGTCGTCCGCGCCTGCGCCGGTCACCTGCCGCAGCAACGGCATACCGCGTTCCGGGGTACGCATCGCCGCTACCACCCGCCAGCCCTCGCGATGAAGACGGGCGGCCGAGGCGAAACCCAGGCCTCGTGAGGCCCCGGTGATGACGACGCTGCGCGGCTCAGCCATTCAGGCTCGCCGTCGCGCAGGTACCTTGGCCGGGCGGTGGCGGTTCGACGGTGGGCCGTCCGTGTGGCTCGCCGCTCGCCCACGTCGACCAGATGCCTACCGAGTAAGGACCTCGGGCGCCGGCCTTCTCGTAATACCCTTGCGGGTCATAGACCTTGGCTTCCGGATAGGGCCACGGGCAGGCCACCGCCGTCGCGGCATGACTGATCTTGATGACGGCGAACCACGTCCCGTAGGCGAAGTAGGAGACGTTGAGGATCGCGAACATGACGACGAACGTGCCCAGCACCGGACGACTCGGGAACACCCTTGCTCTGGCGGAAAGCTTCTCGGCCACCGACTTTCCGGTGTCGTCGCGGTAGCACAGGATCGCCGCGGGCACCATGACGAAGCACACCGAGAACGACTCCCAGATCAGCGGGAACTGGAACGTCGTCCCGGTGAACACCGATCCCCATGGAATGACCTGCGAATAGATGTACATGCCCCAGTGGATCAGGATGTTCTCCAGGAACGCGTCGAAGACAAAGCCGATCGCCAAAGTGATTGCGCCCAGGCTGATCAACGGATGCCGTGACGGGTAACTTGTCGGTCCGTGTTTCGCCTGCAGTCTGCGCAGCACCCAAACCGCGGGGAAGTACGGGCCGAAGTAGAACATGACATAGCCGAAGACCACGAACGGCTCGACAGTGGGCGACAGCGACACCAGCGGCCAAGACTCCGGCCAGTGAATGAGATCGGGGTTGTAGACGGCGAACGGCGACCAGTTCATGATCGGGTCCTGCCACACGATCAGCGTGGTGCACAAAAACATCAGCATCACCGGGCTGCCGGGATTACGCCGCCAGCCTCTGATGAACACGATCAGCAGCACGACCAGCGCCACCACGGTGGCGGCGTCCAGGAATGTGATGTAGTCCAACCCGAAGGTGAACTTCACCGGGCGCGGCCGGCCGTGCACGTTGGGATTGGCGACCCGCGGATCGAGGGCGGTGCGGCAGTTGGCGATGAAAAACGATGTGAAGGCCGCCAGGGCGGCGCCCGCGATCCAGCCGCCCCAAGATCGTTTCGTCCCGCGCTGTGGTTGTGTCGGCGCGTCCTCGGTTCTCAGCGGCAGGGATTCTTCGGTGCTCATCGCGATCAGCCTTCCGCGCCGAAGCGGTCGACCAGGTGGGAGTTGACGCCGTCGGCGTCCAACGTGCGGGCCACCAAGTAACCGGCGCCCATCCAGGCGCGCCGGGTCCACTTGCCGAACGACACTCGGGTGCCGGGCGCACCTGATGCGGCCGGCATCATCTTCACCCGCTCCAGCGCCTCTTTGACTCCGCGCGGGCTGAGCGGGTGCGCGTCGCTGAATGCTTGCACCAAAGTGGCTGCCACATCACGGTTGACGACCGGCACACAGTATTCAGGACGTCGACCGTCGTACTTCTGGGCGTAACGGTTCAGCCAGGCCTGCCCGACCTGGTTGTTCTCGTCGTACTGATCGACACCGGTCCAGCCCATGAACGCGTTCCACATGATCGGGTTGACCCAGGCGTTCTGGAAAGCGGTGGTGGTGAAACGCGGCGGATCCCAGTTAACCGCTTCCAACGCCGGGTTGATGAACACGATCCCGAAACCGAAACCGAGGTGCACTATCGCCTGTGCTTTCGCTTCGTACAGGGCTTGCACGGCGCCGTTGATGTCCTGCGCCGTCTGCGCGATCGGCACTTGTGCGATGATGCGAACACCGTTGCGTGAACAGGCTTTTCGTAGGTTACCCAGGTAGGTCTCACCTATCAGGTTCTGCTCGACGAGCACACCGATTTCGGTCAACCCGCGCTTGGCGACCAGATCGGCGAGAAAGATCGGCTCGTCGGTCATCGAGCCCTGCGGGAAAGAGAACGTCCACTCCCCGAGCCAGTCGTCGGTTCCGGTCACACTGAGCGCCGGTACCTTGAATCGCTCTTCGATGGCCTCGCGCATGGGCACGCAGTTGTCGGTGATGTGTGGACCGAATACGACAAGGCAGCCCTCGTCCACCAGTTGCGCGAACGCATCGATCACCGCCTTGACCGAACCTTTCGGCAAGCCCTCCACTTCGCGGTAGATCATCTGCACGGGGCGATCCAACAACCCCTGTTCGACGCCCTCCTCGAAGACCAGATCAAAACAGCGGGTGAAGTCGGCTGACATCTCTTCCGGGAAACCGGGAGGCAAGGTGAAATCCATCAGGTAGCCGACCTTGATGGGTTCAGCGGTGCTTTCGTATGACATGCGACCTCCTTGGGCGCCTGACGGTTGGCCACTGCTAAACCTAAGATTTGTTCTAACAGTAGTGACGGGTGCGGGCACGGTCAATCACCGAACCGGGCGGAGTCACCCAGATACAGCTCGATCAACTCGTGCAGCGCGCGGCTCATCGAGGCGTCGTCGGTCAGCGGGCCCGCGATCGCCGCCCCAGCCGCCTCGATCAAGGCAAGGCCCTCGGCGGCCAGTTGGCCGGCGGTGATCAGCACGCGGGTGGAGGCGACCTCGCGCAGTCCCCCGGTCTCCAGGCGCCGGATCGCCTGTCCCAGCCGGACCAGTTCGGCGGCTGTGCCAGTGTCCACTCCGGCTTCACGAATGATGATCGCCTCCTCGATTTCAGGGCGCGGGAATCCGAATTCGATGGCGACCATGCGTTGCCGGGTGGAGTCTTTGAGGTCTTTCAGTACGCTTTGATAACCGGGGTTGTACGACACGACCAGACCGAACTCCGGGCTGGCATCCAAGGTCACGCCAAGCCGTTCGATGGGCAGCTGGCGCCGGTGGTCGGCGAGTGGATGCAGCACCACGGTGGTGTCCTGCCGCGCTTCCACCACTTCGTCGAGGTAGCAGATCGCACCCTCGCGGACCGCACGGGTCAATGGCCCGTCCACCCACACGGTCTCGTCACCCCGCAGCAGATACCGGCCGACCAGATCCGCAGTGGTGAGGTCGTCATGACACGCGACGGTGATCAGCGGTCGCCCGAGGTCGTGGGCCATCGCCTCGACGAAACGGGTTTTGCCACAGCCGGTTGGCCCCTTTAGCAGCACTGCAAGCCGCTGCCGGTACGCCGCTTTGAAGATGGCTTCCTCGGCGCCGACCGGCTCGTAGTAGGGCCGGGACGCCGCAGCCCGGGCGCGCGCGTCGGTGTCGATCACCGATTCGGTGACCACGTCAAGTCCCGTTGTGGACGTTGGTGGCCCGGCCGCTGAACAAGAGCTTGGCTTCCCTTCCGACGCGCGACGTGCTGCGGTCCGACCAGCCTATTCGGAACAGAGATTTGTTTCAAGATGCTGTCCAGCAGCGGCTTGAGCATGCTCACTACACTCGCCGCCTGGTCTCGGCGGACCGCAAAGCGGAACGGAAAAGCGGCCCGATGACGCTATTGAGTTGCTCGGGCCGGGCCACAGCTGCATGTGCTGCACTGCCGAATACATTGCGCAGTGACATGACGTCCGTGCCCGCGCCGACTGTCAGACAGACGCAACCGATCCCGCGTCGCAGAGCTTCGGTAAGCGCGCGGCGAGCGTCGGCCGCACCATAAGCCCGCTCGTAACCGTGGTCGTAGGCAAGCCCGTCGGAGAGCACGACCAGTAAACGCCGCGATGTGCCTCCGTGTGCCTCTACGACGGCCGACCCGTGGCGGATCGCCGCGCCCAAACGCGAATACGCCCCGGGCGTCAGGCTGTTCAATCGCTGCACCACCTGGGTGTCGAGGCGGTCGTCGAATCTTTTCAGCGGCACCATGTGCACCGCTGCGCGGCCCTGCGAGTAGTAGGCGTACAGCGCAACCCGATCGCCCAAATCGTGCAGTGCGACAGCGAGATTGGCGGCGGCGCTGCGTTGCTGCTGATGCACGGTTTTGCCGATGGTGCCGGGTTCGGCGGTCGATCCGGAGACGTCCAGCAGCAGCAGAACCGACAGGTCGCGGCGCCGGCGCACGCTGTCGTGATACACCGCCTCATCGGGCGTCGAGCCGGCCACTATCTCCACGCGCGCCTGGATTGCGGCGTCGATGTCGATGTCATCACCTTGCGGTTGGCGATGCCGGCGCTGAAAGCCCATCCCAAGGCGGGCCAGCGGACGCCACAACGCAAGGGCTTCCTCCACCGCCTGCGGCGCGCCCGCCGAGACGACTGGCTTGGTTTCGTGCACTGTGCACCAGTCGACGCGATACGCCCTCTGGTTGACATCCCATTCGGGGTACTTCCGACCATCGGAGCCGATGTCGTTGATGTCCTCAGCGGAAACCGGGGCGGTCGACGCCACCGCATGCGCCGCGCGGTTGGCCACCCTAGCGCGGTGGGTGGGTGCATCGGCGCCGGGCGGCCCGCCACCGCTGCCGTCGGCCTGCCGCCCCGACGACAACAGCTTCTTCAACCACTTACCGATGAACCCGCCGCCGCCGATCGGGCTGGAGAACAAGTCCGGGTCGCCGCCGGCCGTCAGTTCACCGTCGTCAAGATTCTCCAAGTGGCGGTCACCGGTAGCCCGGTGCGGTATGTGCGCGGGAGTGTCGTGATCGACGTTCTTGTCGGCGCGCCGGGTCGCGGCGAGCACCTTCTTGGCCCGGAGGACGCCGAAGCTTTTCGGGCAGGTCGGTAGGGCTCCTCGCCCCGACGCGACGGTCAGCGACGTTGCTGCCGAGTCGCTGCGACGAGCCACGTCACGATCGATCAATGCGGCCAGCGTCCGTGGCAGCACCTCGGTGTTAGCCCACAGGGCGCGGTGGCCCTCGACAGCCAGATAGCGATCTGCCAACCGGGATCGCGACAAGGCACGCAGGAGGTCTGCGCTCAAGCTGCCCGCAGCGATCAATGATGCCTGCACCGCAACCGATTCCAGCATGTCACGGCTCGGCGCCGCGGTGTCGATGAAGAGGGTCTGACCGTCGGTCCAGGACCGCTCCCCCGGCTTCACCGTGGCTATCCCGACAGGCCGGCCAGCGAGCGCCGAGCCCAGCATGCCCAGCGTAGAGAGGCGATCCGCGTCAACCAAGCAGGTCTATCCGCCCGGGCCGTTGGGCCACTTCAGCAGTGAACCAGCGTCCACTCGGATCTGTTGCCCTGTGATGTAACGACTTTCGTCGCTGGCCAGAAAAACCGCCAGGTTCGCGACGTCCTCGGGCTCGATGTACGGGATAGGCATAGCCTGAAAGATGGTGAACAGCGGTTCAGCGTCCTCCCGGGTGGCTTTCTTGCCCGCGCCGGTGAGGTCAGGACGGAACATGCTGTACATGCCGTCGTTTTGCAGTAGATGAGTATTGCAGTTGGTCGGGTGCATCGCGTTGACGCGGATCATCCGCGGCGCAAGGTGCAACGACATCTCCTCGACGTACTCCATCACGACGCGCTTGCTCCATCCGTAGCCCCTACCACCGGGCCCCATGTTGGGGTTGTCGGTCGTGCCGCGGATCATCCCGGCCGTCGAACCGGTGACGATGATCGACGACCCGTTGGCAAGATGCGGGACGGTGACCGCGATTGTGTTCATCACGCCGAGCAGATCGACATCGGAGGCGTCAACGAAATGCATCGGGTCCGGGTTGCCCATCGCCATCGGCAGAATCCCCGCATTGGCGACGACGATGTCGATTCTGCCCAGATCGGCGATGCCGGCGTCGACCGCGTCGCGCAGTTCGTGGCGCTCGCGCACGTCGGCGATCCGCGCCAGCACGCGGCGGCCGAGTTCTTTGACCGATCGCTCGGTTTCGGCCAGATCATCCGGCGTGGCAAGCGGATAGGGATTCGACGCGATTTGGCGGCAGATGTCGATGGCGATGATGTCGGCGCCTTCCCGAGCCATTGCGATCGCATGAGCACGACCCTGGCCTCGGGCTGCACCGGTGATGAAAGCAACCTTGCCGTCAAGCCTGCCGGGCATTGAACCTCCGCCGATCCATGGTGGCGGGCACCGCCACGCTGAAGACGATGAGCGAAACCTATGGGATGGCGACGGCTAAATCAATAGACTGGCACAAAAATTAGGGCCGCGGCCAAACCGGGCGACTTGAGTCTCAGTGGTCCGCCGGAACCCATAGCGGGGTCGGGTCGGTGCGGCCACGTAACACCTTCTGGCCGTGCTGTGCCCAATGCCGGCGCTCGGTGGCTCCAGCGCGTTCGACGGCCACCGCTGCGCACACAACCCGTGCGTCAGCGGTCTTCGCGAGGTCGGCCAGCCGGGCGGCTTCATTGACGACGTCACCAATCACGGTGTACTCGTAGCGGTTCTCCGCACCGACGTTGCCGGCGAAGACTGGGCCGGCCGAAACACCAATCCCAAACTCGACCGACCGCAGCCGACGGAGCTGATTGCGCAATTCGCGTGCGGTTGCCAGCGCCGCTGACGGCGAATCAGGTATGGGTAAGGGAACCCCGAACACGGCCAGCACGGCGTCACCCTGAAACTTGTTGACCTGGCCCAGCCGTTCGTCGACGGCGCTGACCACTATCTGGAAGAACTGGTTGAGTACTTCTGCGACCTCCTGCGGTGAGCGGTTGGCTGCCAGTGTCGTCGACCCCACCAGGTCGATGAAAAGCACTGCCGCCTCACGCACTTCCCCGGTCAAAGAGGCACCTTCTTCGAGGGCGCGCCGAGCGACATCTACGCCGACGTGGCGGCCGAACAGGTCGCGCAGCTGATCGCGCTCCGCGAGCCCGGAAACCATTTGATTGAAGCCGCTTTGCAGGCGACCGATCTCGGAGCGTTCGTAGAAGTCGACGACGGTGTCCAACTTGCCCCGTTCGACGTCGGCCATCGCGTCGACGACCTCACCTATCGGCTGCGAGATCGACCGGGAAGTCAGGATGACTGCCGGAAATCCGAGCAGCACGGCGGCAAGTGAGACCACGACCACCGTCACCTCGACGGATGCATACTTCTCGATAACCCAACCCTGCGAGCGGAGGAAGACCAGCGCCAGAATCACCGCGCACGGCAACGCACTCGACAGAAACCACATGCTCATCAGCCGGGCCAGCACGCCGGGCGCCGTCACCACACCCTCGGATCCGCGCGCGGCGGCTGCCAGGATCGGCCGCAGTGAGCGCTGAGTGAGCAGCAGGCTGATGCTCGCTGCCGCAGCGCCGCCGAAGATCACCCCCAAGATCGTCGGCACGACGATAGCGAGCCCTCCGCTGTAGTTGAGCACAATGAAAACGACGCCACTGATCGCCCAGGTAGCCGACAGTAGCGCAGACTGCCGGCGCACGAGTCTCGTTGAAACACGGCGTTGCTGAGCAGTTGGGACCTGTCCGCGCACGAACCAGCGCAGCGCAGGAGCCAAATTCCAGACGCCGCCCGCCGCGACCGCCAGGCTGCCGAGCAGAACTAGCACCACGACGACGACGAGATTTTTCGTGCCAAAGTAGGCCTGCGGCACGGGGGCGGTGTGGCCGTTGAGCGGGATGACAATCGCAGCGGCGTCGGCCACCGCCAGCAGATGAGCACAGGACAGCCCGCCTGCGTACTGCAGCGCCAACTTGACGCTGCGTTTCTGCTCTGGTGCATGACTACCCATTGCGCTACCGGCTGTTTCGGATAGGCGCTCGGCGCCACCCCCGGTGCGCCGCCGCCACGGCTTCATCACACCCTCAAAGTAGCTGAGCCGCCGGCCGCCGCGGCCGGAATGCGCCTGCGGCCGGCCACCCGTGGTGTCTTCGCCGCTACCGGAAGCGAACGCCGATACGCGTACCTTCCGGCTCCTCTACCGGCGCATTCGCTTCTTTCGGCTGCCGAGTCGCCGCACCCCGCTCTGGTAGCGTCTTGGCAGATATCGAGTACCCGTGAGGGAGTCGTGAGCGGCGGAGGTGTGGTGTGGCGCGTCAACAATCCTCCCGTGCCGCAGTCTCCCTCAAACCCGACGCGCAAGTGGTCGAGCAAGCCGACAGCACCCGGCGAACCGAGCTTCTGCAGACTGCGGCCGCCCTGATCGCGTCGTCGGGCTTGCGCACCTCGCTGCAAGAGATCGCGGACGCCGCAGGCATCCTGCCGGGCAGCCTTTACCATCACTTCGAATCCAAAGAAGCAATCCTCGTCGAGCTGCTCAAGCGTTATCACACCGACCTGAACCGCATTGCTGACGTCGCGCACCGAGCACTCGATGAGCGAGACTCCCGTCCCGCAGTTGACAGGATCGTTGCCCTCGGAACCGCAATCGCCAGATGCGCCGTCGCGAACCGCGCCGCTCTACAGATGTCCTTCTACGAAGGCCCCAGTGCCAACCCGGAGCTTGCCGCCCTCACTCGCCAGCGACCCGTGGCGATACAGGAAGCAATGCTGCAAACTCTGCGTGCGGCGAGGTGGAGCGGTTACCTGAGGTCAGACATTGATCTGTCCATCCTGGCTGACCGCATCTGTCAGACGATGCTGCAAGTAGGTCTTGATGTTGTCCGGCACAACTCCGCCCCCGACGACGTGGCGACTGTGTTGTGCCAGATCATCTTGAACGGTCTGGCGCGCCGGCCGCCAAGGGACGCCGACCTGGACCGTTCCAGCGCCTTTGCGGCCGCCGACGAAGTCATTCACGGCTGGAAGAAGGACGAGGACGACGCCGATGACAAAGCAGCGCACGTGCGCGCGGTGGCACGAAACGAGTTTGGCCGCAAGGGATACGAGGTTACCACCGTGCGCGACATCGCATCCGCAGCTGGTCTGGGCACCGGCACGGTCTACCGGCTGATCGGTTCGAAAGAAGAGCTGCTGGCGTCGATCATGCGGTCCTTCGGCAGGAAGGTGGAGGCCGGTTGGGTGAGCGTGCTTCGCTGCAACGCCACGCCACTGGAAAAGCTGGACGCGCTGAGCTGGGTCAACGTCAACGCCCTGGATCAGTTCGGTGACGAGTTCCGGATCCAGCTCGCGTGGATGCGTCAGACGCCGCCGACCGCCGACCAGGGCTGGTCGTACAACACCCGACTGCGACAGATGAAAAGCCTTCTTTCCGATGGCATTTCGTCCGGAGCGATCGAGATCGAGAGTCCGTCGAAGGCAATGCTGGCGCGGTGCGTCATCAGTGTCCAGTGGATACCGGAGAACATCTTGGCCTCGATCGGCACCCGTGCGGCACTGATCCATGTCCGAGATACGGTCCTGCGGGGAGTAATGGTCCGCGGCAAGAAGTAGCCGGACCGTTCGTCACCGGCTCAGCATGCCCACCGCGTCGCGCTGAGACCAAACGTCTGTTCTTCAAGCGAGCGTTGTCTGCGCGGGCCGCTGCGGTACGTTGACGGGTATGGCGCAGATCGTCATTGTCGGAGGTCATGGCAAAGTGGCCCTGCATCTGGCCCGTATACTCGCTGAACGGGGAGACGAGGTGGCGGCAGTCTTCCGCAACCCGCAGCACACCGACGATGTCGCCGCCGCCGGCGCGCACCCGGTCGCCGCTGACATTGAGCAGCTGGACACCGGCGCGCTGACCGACGTGCTGACCGGCTACGACGCCGTCGTGTTCTCCGCGGGCGCCGGCGGGGGCGATGCGGCGCGGACCTACGCCGTCGACCGGGACGCCGCCATCCGGGTCGTCGACGCCGCCGCGCAAGCCGGGGTCCGGCGATTCGTGATGGTGTCGTATTTCGGTGCCGGTCCGAATCACGGCGTGCCGGAGGACAACTCGTTTCATGCCTACGCCGAGGCCAAAGCAGCAGCCGATGCCCACCTTCGCAACAGCGACCTGGACTGGACTGTGCTCGGACCGGGCCGCCTCACCCTCGACCCGGCGACCGGACGCATCGCGGTGGGCGCCGAGGCACGTGACGGCCAGGTCTCGCGGGAAGACGTCGCGCTGGTGGCGGCCGCCGTCCTCGCAGATGATTCGACCATCGGCCGCACGATCGAGTTCAACAACGGCGACGTTCCGATCGCCCAGGCACTCGCCGCCGACTAGCTGGCTGTAGGTCACTGGCTCAGCGAAGGAGAGTATCGTCTTCGGCGCAGCTGGTCTGCCGTCATCGCGAGGTGTCGGCATCGAGCGATGAATGTTACGCATGCGTCGTAAGAGGGAACCCGGTGGAAGTCCGGGACTGTCCCGCAGCGGTAAGCAGGAACGACCGCCGTCATCAGCACTGGACGCGTCACCGCGACTGGGAAGCGACGGCCATTAGGAGCACAACTGTGCGTGCCTGCGAGTCCGAAGACCTGCCAGCTGTGCCGGGCGCGCCGCGCCTGGCGGCTCACCGCCTCGTGGAATGGGCGTGACGCCGTGCAGGTTGTTGGTGTTCGCTGGCAGTTGTCCGCCGACAGCACCGCGACTGTGTCGGCTGCGCTTCCGCCGGCGGTGACCACCCGTCGAGCGAATGGATCTACTTGTGACTGCTAAATCGTTTACCGCCACCGTCACCGGCTCCCCGCGTATCGGCCCGCGCCGCGAACTCAAACGTGCCACGGAGGGCTACTGGGCCGGCCGGACCAGCCGATCAGAGTTGGAGAAGGTTGCCGCGACCCTGCGCCGCGACACCTGGTCGCAGTTGGCCGCAGCCGGCCTGGATTCGGTACCGGTGAACACGTTCTCCTACTACGACCAGATGCTTGACACCACCGTGTTGCTGGGCGCGCTGCCCGAGCGCGTTCTGCAAGTGTCCGACGACTTGGATCGGTACTTCGCCGCCGCCCGCGGCAACGAGGACGTCGCGCCGCTGGAGATGACCAAGTGGTTCGACACGAACTACCACTACATCGTCCCGGAGATCGGCCCGGACACCGAATTTTCCCTGCAGCCCGATAAAGTGCTGGCAGAGCTGAGCGAGGCCCGGCATCAAGGGATTGCGGCCCGTCCGGTGATCATCGGTCCGCTCACCTTCCTGCTGCTGAGCAAGGCGGTCAACGGTGCCGGCGCGCCGGTCGAGCGCATCGACGAGCTGGTCCCGCTGTACTCCGAACTGCTCAGGCTGCTGGCGGAGAACGGGGCCGCCTGGGTTCAGTTCGACGAGCCGGTGCTGGTCACCGACATCTACGCCGACGCGGCTGCCCTTGCCGAGCGGGTCTACACCGCGCTGGGTTCAGTGGACAACCGGCCGGCGATCAGCGTGGTGACCTACTTCGGCGACGCCGGCACTGCCCTGCCCGCGCTGGCCCGCACGCCCATCGAGGCGATCGGTGTCGACCTGGTGCGCGGCTCTGCGGACTCGATCGCCTCGATACCTGAGCTGGCGAACAAGACGCTGGTGGCCGGTATCGTGAACGGACGCAACATCTGGCGCACCGACCTCGAGGCTGCGCTGAGCCGGCTGGCCAGCCTGCTGGGCTCAGTGAAGGCCGTTGCTGTGTCTACGTCCTGCTCGACGTTGCACGTGCCCTACTCGTTGGAGTCGGAAACCGACCTCGACGACGCGCTGCGCAGCTGGCTGGCTTTCGGTGCCGAAAAGGTGCACGAGGTCGCCGCGCTGGCTCGCGCGCTGCGCGACGGACGCGACGCCGTCGCTGACCAGATCGCGGCGTCCAACGCGGCGGTCGAGTCGCGGCGCAACGACCCCCGCCTGCACAACGACGCCGTGCGCTCCAGCATCGAGTCGATCGCCACGTCCGGCGGCACCGAGCGCGGCCCGGCGGCGCAGCGTCGCGAGGCGCAGAACGAGCGGCTGCACCTGCCGCCGTTGCCTACCACGACGATCGGCTCCTATCCGCAGACCTCGGCGATCCGCAAGGCCCGTGCCGCACTGCGGTCCGGTGAGATCGACCAGGCGGAATACCAGAAGCGGATGAAGAAGGAGATCGCCGACGTCATCAGGCTGCAGGAGGACCTCGGCCTCGACGTGCTGGTGCACGGCGAGCCTGAGCGCAACGACATGGTGCAGTACTTCGCCGAACAACTGGAGGGCTTCTTCGCCACCCAAAATGGCTGGGTGCAGTCTTACGGCAGCCGCTGCGTGCGGCCGCCGATCCTCTACGGTGACGTCTCGCGGACTCATCCGATGACGGTCGAGTGGATCAGCTATGCGCAGTCGCTGACCGACAAGCCGGTCAAGGGCATGCTCACCGGTCCGGTGACGATCCTGGCGTGGTCTTTCGTTCGCGACGATCAGCCACTGGCCGACACCGCCAATCAGGTGGCGCTGGCCATCCGCGATGAGACGGTGGACCTGCAGTCGGCCGGCATCGCGGTGATCCAGGTCGACGAGCCCGCGCTGCGCGAACTGCTGCCGCTGCGTGACGCCGACAAACCGGCTTACCTGAACTGGGCGGTCGGCGCATTCCGGCTGGCGACGTCTGGTGTCTCGGACTCGACGCAGATCCACACCCACTTGTGCTACTCGGAGTTCGGTGAGGTGATCGGGGCGATCGCCGACCTGGACGCGGACGTCACCTCCATCGAGGCGGCCCGCTCGCACATGGAGGTGCTCGACGACCTGAACTCGGTGGGCTTCGCCAACAGCGTCGGCCCTGGGGTCTACGACATTCACTCGCCGCGGGTGCCCAGCACCGACGAGATCGCCAAGTCACTGCGTGCGGCGCTCAAAGCTGTTCCTGCCGAGAGACTCTGGGTGAATCCCGACTGTGGCCTGAAGACCCGGAACCCGGACGAGGTCAACGCGTCACTGAGGAACCTGGTCGCCGCGGCGCAGGAAGTGCGCGCCGGCTAGGAGGCGCCGTCGAGATTGGAACCACGCAGGCCCCTACTCGATGTTCGCTGCGTGGTCTCCAATTTCGGTGCTGCCTGACAACACGTGCACCGGCACGTCGTCGGCCCACGGCTGGCGGGTGACCATGTCGGCTACCCGGACATAGCCGCGTTCGAGCTCACCGGTGGCGGCGTCCACCAGGCGGTACTGCTGAGTCTGGTGGTGGATGGGCTGCGCGTCGAGCAGCACGACACGCACCTCACCGGGCTGGAAGTGACAACGCCGCTGCAGCGCCGCAATCAACTGCTCGTTACTGAAGTGCCCGTCGCCGAAATTCCATCCGATCGCGGTGCTGCTGACCCGCTCGCCGTCGGTGATGACGTAGTCGTCCTCGTTGTGGCCTGCCATGGCGCGGTGCGCCAAGGTGAACAGCGCCCGACCGTGAGTGTTGAAGGCGCGGAATGCATATCCCATGTACATCGGGATCTGTGCGGCTTCCTTGCTGCCGTAGAACCTCTCCAGTTGCGCGGCGGGCATGCTCGCGATGGCGACGATATTCTGCGCGATCTTGGCGTCGGCGGACGGTTTGATGCACCACAGCGTGGTGTCCCAGTTGCCGGCGTAGTAGCGCATGCCCGGCAGGAAGGAAACCTTGCGGGGGTAGAGGTTTCCCAGCGCCACCGTTCCCGCGACGACGGCGAAGAGCACCAGCGGCAGGGGTGTGGTCAGGTCGCCCAGCCCGACGGAGGCGTGACCGACGAACAACGCCAGCACGCTGAACATCATGAACACGTTCCATTCCAGCGGCACACCCATCGGGATTGACGACAGAATCCCGAAGTGAAAGCACACCATCACGAATGCGGCGGCCGCGGTGAGCCATCCGCCGTGGCTGAAGAACAGCACAAGCGGGACCAGTCCCTCGATCGTCGTGCTGAAGTGTGCGAGCCAGCGAGAGGCCCGTCCGGGACGCAGATCGTCGGGAAAGCGCTCGAAGAATTTGCGTTTGATGACCCGTGGCCGAAACACCGGGTTGTTGCTCATCATCGTTGAGATGACGAACGGAAAGTGCTTGTTGAGCTTTGACGTCGCGGCGCCCAGCCAGATGACCAGACACACCAGCTTGGCCCCCAGGATCATGTCGACGTCGTAACCGGTGAACAGGAAGGCGACAGTGAACGAGGCGTACACCTCGCCCCGCGCGGCCAAGAAGATGACCTTGTCGCGCACTCCGAGTACCGCCAGCACCCCCAGCACCGCCCAGATCTGCCAGGACGGCAGGACCCCGACCGTCGTCCCCAACGCCGGCACCGGCCCGGTGCCGTCGGAGAAGATCGCGGTGATCAGCAATAGCAGCAGCGCCCCGTACAGGAGCGCGTCGAACAGGGTGCGGTTGTCGCCCTTGGTAAGCGGTACTCGGTTAGGCCACGGCGGCAGCCGGATGGTGCCGGGCCTCAGCCAGTACAGGATCGAGCCCATCGGCGGGAAGAACCGGTTGTTCAGCGGACCGAAGCCGCAGCCCAGACCGACCACCTCGAAAAGCATGGTGTAGAGCACGACCTTCTCGAACACGATCGGCTCGGCGTACCAGTGTCTGACATCGGTGAGCCCGCCCACGCCGTTGGTGCGCCAAGCGAGTAGCCATGCCGCCAGGACGTAGAGGGCGATCTTGACGACATAGAACAGGTGCAGCAGGACCGGGGTGCCGAAGCCCACCTCAGCCCAGTGTCGGGCCATCGGAACGATTTTCTCGGCGCGAGTGCCCTTACTCCATTCCTCGAAGTCGATTTGTGGAGTGTCCTGTTTGAGGAATCCCATGGCGGCAAGATTAGAACGCGTTCTAGGCGGTGTGGACGGGTTCGCCCAACAAAACGGCCCTTGACTACTACTTCTGGTAGTAGTAGACCTGTTCCCACGCGGCGGACGTCGTGGTCTGCCCGCACAGGAAGTGGTGATCCGCGATGGCCGAGCAACTGCAACATCCATTCTTCCGCTGGGCCGCAGCAGCATTCGTCATCGGCTTCGGTATCCATGCTCTCGACCACGTGCGGCGCGGAATGTCGGCATCACCACCGTTCATCATGGCCGTCGGCGGCATTCAGGGTGTGCTGGTCGCGGTTGCGCTGGTGATGGCTTGGACCATCCGGACACGTGCGCCATTAGCGGCCGTCGTCGTCGGCTTTGGCAGCGCCGTTGGTTTCATCTACGCCCACCTGCTACCGACATTCCTACCGGGTTACCAGGACAGCTTCATCTCGGCCCCGCACCCGAACGTGACCTGGTTCTCCTGGGGGTCCGCGCTGACCGAAATCAGCACCGGTCTCATTTTCGGCTTCACCGGTCTCGAGGCGATGCAGAATCGCTTTATGACGGGCACCCTGTTCTTCGACGGCGAGTGCGGCATGTGCACGCGTTCCCACGACTTGCTGCTCAAGTGGGATCGGAGCGGCGAACTGCACACTGAACCGCTGCAAAGCTCGGGAGTCGGAGAGCGCCTCGGCATTTCGCAGTCGCACCTCCTCGACTCGGTGCGGTGGCTGGATTCCTCGGGCAAGGTGTTCTCCGGCGCCGAAGCAGCCAATGCGGCGCTGTCGTGCGCGATCGGCACCAGGTTGCCGCTGCTGCTCTACCGAATCCCCGGCATCCGGTTGGTCGAAGACCGGGTGTACCGGTGGGTGGCCGGCAATCGTCGCCGCTTCCCTGGAACGACGCCTTACTGCCAATCTCATCCCGCTGCCTGCTGACGGCGCGTGGCGGAATACGCAGCGCTGCGTCGGGATTTGGCAGCGATAGGGCCGTTCTTCGCCGTTGAGATGCACACGCTGGGGCGGACCGCGTCGCCGCCGTGGCAGCCGATAACGGTGTTGGTGGACGGCAGCTTCGTGTTGCAGAGGCGCGTGCGGGCGGTACAGAGGGCCCTGGCAGACCGCATTGACCGGCAACCCGCCGATGTCGCTGTCCGGGTGGCCGCTTCCATCGCCCATCTCGGCTTGGTGGCACGCGTTCTGTCACCGGCCATCGGAGCCATAGCGCTGGGCCACCCGTCAATTTCACTGGCGCCACAGCATGTTTGGTTACAGGATCGCCTCGGCGGCCCCGTCCCTCTTTCCGTCACCTCCGGTTCGGCAGCACCCTTGCTTGCGGGCTCGGCTGTCGAGGCCATCACCGACGCTACGGCCGCTCATTTTCCGGTGAGTGATCGCGTGCTGTGGGGCAACGTCGGGTCAGCGGCCAACAGCGCCGCCCGACTTGTCGCGGCCGCCCGGCCGGAACGGGCCGACTCGGCTCGAGCAGCGGCTGACAGCGTCTTGGCCGACGCCCGCGTCGACGGTGGTTTCTTGCGCACCGGCCCGAACTTTCGCCGGCGCAGTTGTTGTCTCTTCTACCGCCTGACCAATGACCGCAACGGGGTGTGCGGCGACTGCGTCCTGGGTTGAGATCACGCAGAGGGCTCACCTAAAGGCTCACCTAGAAGGCTCACCTAGAAGGCGCGGTGTCGGCGCGCTGGTCGAGCCAATCCGCTAGCGAGCGGCCGGCCTCGAGGACGTGCCGCTCGGCGATCGACCGTGCCCCTTCGGCGTCTCTGCTATCCAACGCCACAAGCAATTCCTCATGCTCGCTGAGGGAATGTTGTTCGTGCTCAGGAAACACGGTGAGAAAGTTCGTCGGTACAACCCGTGCGGCCTGCTTGATCTGGGCGAGCACCCTCGGTGAGTGCGCAGCGCGGTGGATCGCCTGGTGGAACAGCCAGTTCGCTTCACCGATGCGTGCGTCACCGGCGCATGCGGCCACTCCGGCCGCCAGGTCGCCGAGCGTGTTGAGTTCTTCGGCTGTCGCCCGCTCGGCAGCCCACGCGGCCGCCTGCCCGGTCAGCACCCCAAGGATGGTGAAACTGTCCAACACGTCTCGCGGGCTGATGCCCACGACGGTGATTCCGCTGCGCGGAGCGACTCGGACCAGGCCCTCGAAAGACAACTCCAGCAACGCTTCGCGCACCGGAGTGCGGCTGGTGGAGAACTCCTCGGTGATGGCATCGAGGTCGACCCGCGACCCGGGAGGCAGCGCCCCGGTCAAAATGCGATCCCGCAATTCCCGGGCCGCCCGTTCGCGAACCGTGCCCGCGATGTCGTTAACCGTCGCCATCTGTCGACCTTAGCAGTTTGGTGCCTCACATTTGAAATCTGACATATCAGATGTTAGGTTTTGCCAATGACGCCAGCGACGCTCAGACAAGATGGCCCTGGTCGCATTCATGCAGGCCGGCAGCACCTCGGTGTACGCGGGATCATGGCGGCATCCCGCTACCGAACACCGTTACCTGGACGCGTCCTACTACGCGAAGATCGGACGCCAACTGGAAGAGGGCTGCTTTGATCTGATGTTTTTCGATGACCGCCTGGCGATGCCTGGGGTGTACGGCGGGTCGGTGGCTGAAGCGGTGTCGCACGGCGCACGTCCGGTCAAATTGGATTTGAGCATCGTGCTCGGCGTGCTGGCGCAAGCCACCTCGCGCATCGGACTGGGCGCTACCTACTCGACCACTTATTATCAGCCCTTCCACGTAGCACGGACCTTCGCCACGCTGGACCACCTCTCCGGCGGTCGCGCCGCCTGGAACGTCGTGACGTCCGTCAACGACAGTGAGGCGCAGAATTTCGGCGTCAACGCGCATTTGGGCCACGACGAACGCTACGACCGCGCTGACGAATTCATGGACGTGGTCGCCGGCCTGTGGGACACCTGGGAAGACGATGCGATCCTGCACGACCGCGCCTCCGGCCAGTACGGCGATCCGACGAAAGTGCACGAACTGGGCCATGCCGGAAAGTACTTCGCGTCGCGCGGGCCGTTGACCGTGCCGCGCACGCCGCAGGGTCGACCGGTGATCATCCAGGCCGGTTCGTCCGGCCGGGGACGTGAATTCGCCTCGCGCTGGGCAGAGTTGATCTTCACCGGTGACCCGGGGCTCGAGGTCGCGCGTGACCACTACACCGACCAGAAGGCCCGCATCGCCGATGCCGGACGTGATCCTGCCGCAGTGCGCATCTGCCCGATGGCATACGCTGTGGTCGGCGAATCCGAGGCACACGCCAAGGAGCGCGAAGCTTTGTTCCTCAACGATCTGGTTCACCCGATGGCCTCGCTGACGTTATTGTCCGAATTGATGAATTACGACTTCGCACAACATGATCTGGACGACCCGGTGACCGACGAGCTGATCGCGTCGGTGTCCGGGATCCGCGGGTTGGTGCAAAACCTCCGCAAACACATTTCTTCTCAGGGTGGCGGCCGCCCAGTTACCGTGCGTGACCTCGCGGGCCACCGCGCCACCTTGTTACAGGGACCGCGGTTCGTCGGCACCGGCGAGCAGGTCGCCGACCAGATGGCCGCCTGGTTCGAAAACGGCGCCTGCGACGGGTTCGTGCTCGCCGCAACGCATCTGCCCGGTGCGTTCGAAGACGTCGTGCGGATGGTGGTGCCCGAGCTGCAACGCCGCGGACTGTTCCGCACCGAGTACGAAACGTCGACACTGCGCGGACACCTCGGGCTGGACCGGCCGTCGAACAGCCGGGTCCATGCCGCGGTGGGCGCCTAGATGACTCCAGGTTCTAAGGATTCGATGCTCGCCGGTGTCCGCGTGCTCGACCTGGCCACCTTGGCGGCCGCTCCGCTGGTTGCCACCTATCTCGGCGAGTTCGGTGCCGACGTCATCAAAATCGAGGAACCGCATCACGGCGACCCGATTCGCGGGTGGGGCAATCAGCGCGACGGTGTTGGTCTCATGTGGAAGTCGATCTCGCGCAACAAGAGATCGGTCACGCTGAACCTGCGCTGCGCCGAAGGGCAGGACTTGGTGCGCCGGCTGGTCGAGCACGCCGACGTGGCGATCTTCAACACCCGGCCGCAAACACTGCGTAAGTGGGGTTTGGACTACGACAACTTGCGCGCAGTCAACGAGCGCATCGTGGTGCTGCATATCACCGGCTACGGCTTGACCGGACCCAAAAGTGAACGCCCAGGCTTCGGCACCCTCGGCGAGGCGATGAGCGGCTTCGCACACATCACCGGCCCCGCCGACGGACCGCCCACCTTGCCGCCGTTCATGTTGGCCGACGGTGTGGCATCGCTCAACGCCGCCTACGCGGTGATGATGGCGCTGTATCACCGTGACGTGCGCGGCGCTTCAGGCCAGCTGATCGACATCAATCTCATCGACCCGCTGGCCCGGCTGTTGGAGCAGACGTTGTTGGGCTACGACCAGTTGGGTCTGGTGCCGGAGCGGTCCGGCAACCGGTGGGACATATCGGCACCGCGCAACACCTACCGCACGGCCGATGGGCGATGGCTGGCCATGTCGGGCAGCTCGCCGGCGTTGGCGTTACGGGTGTTCCGGGCGGTCGGCCGGACCGACCTGTTGGCTGATCCAGACTTCCTGGATCCGCAGCGACGCCTGGCCCGCGCCCGCGAGGTGGACGCTGTGGTGGCCGATTGGGTTGCCACCAAGACACTTTCAGAGGCGATGACCGTCTTCGAGGCCGAGGAGGTCGCCGCCGCGCCGGTCTACAACATTGCTGATCTGGTCGGCGACGAGCAGCTCAAACATCGTGAGGTATTCATCTCCGTCGAGGACGAACAACTGGGGCCAATGACGGTGCAGGCCCCGGTGCCGCGGTTCTCCTCGGCACCGGGCACGGTCGGTCGTCTGGGTCCGCGCCTCGGTGAACACAACACTGAGGTCTACGGCGAGGTGCTTGGTCTGAGCGTAGCGGACATCGACGATCTGCGGGCCCGCGGGGTGTTGTGACACAGAGGAATCCGAATGACTGATCTGTTGCGTCGCTCTGAGCTAGCGGTGCCCGCCAGCAACGACAACATGTTCGCCAAGGCCGCATCCGTCGGTGCGGATCTGGTGTTTCTCGATCTCGAGGACGCAGTGCCCGCGGCGTTCAAGGAGGAGTCACGCGCCAAAGCGATCAACGCGCTCAACGAGATCGACTGGGGGCGCACCGCGCGTGCCGTGCGGATCAACGGCCTGGACACCCGGTGGTGCCACGACGACGTCATCGACGTCGTCACCAACGCCGCCGAGAATCTGGACACGATCATCATCCCGAAGGCCAAAACAGCACGCGACGTGTGGTGGGTCGACGTGCTGCTGACTCAACTCGAGCTGAAATTGGGCGTGGACAAGCACATTCGGCTGGAGGTGTTGATCGAGGAGGTGGAGGGCCTGGCCAACGCTGAGGCGATCGCAGTGGCCAGTCCCCGGCTGGACGCGCTGATCTTCGGGGTGGGCGACTTCTCGCTATCCCAAGGGGCGCGGGTGGACACCAACTTCGTCCCGCTCGGTGAATATCCCGGCGACTTCTGGCATTACGCGCGCAATAAGGTGATCGTGGCGGCCCGCATCGCCGGTATCGACGCGATCGACGCACCCTATCCCGACTATAAAGACACCCAAGGTTACGAACGCGACGCGCGTCGCGCCGCACTGCTGGGATACACCGGCAAGTGGGCGATCCACCCGAATCAGGTCCCGATCGCAAACGCCGTCTACTCCCCCACCGCCGATGAAATCGCCCTCGCTGAACACAACCTCTCGGCCTATCGGGAAGCCGAGGCGAAAGGCCGTGGCGCAGTGGGAGTCGGCGGTGTCCTGGTAGATGCCGCGCACGTCAAGATGGCACAGGAGACACTGGCGCGCGCCGCGCTGATCAATGGGAGCGGCTGAGCACATCGGCTTAAGGTTGACAGAAGCGGCGTTCAGCGACGGTCACACGGCCGGTGCGCGCAACGGTCGGGTGTGCAGAACGGTGACAGGCAAGGACAGACGCTATGACCGACGCGGATGTGGTGATCGCCGGGGGCGGACCGACCGGGTTGATGCTGGCATGTGAGCTGGCGCTGGGTGGGGTTACACCCATCGTGCTGGACTCGTCGCCCGGCCCGAATCCTGAGCCGCGTGCCAACGGGGTTTCCGGGACCGCGGTTCGATTCCTCGATCACCGCGGCTTCTACCAAGAGCTGACCGGCTCGACGGAGCCTCCTCGGCCGTCACCGGTAGGGATGTTCTCGGGGATGCGGCTCGACTTGAGCGCCAACTCTTCCTCCCAATATCTGTTGCCGGTGCAGCAACCGCGGCTGGCGCGGACCTTCGCTGAGCGGGCCGGCCATAGCGGGGTAGATCTGCGCTGGGGACACCGGATGCGCGGATTCGGCGCACGACCGGGCGGTGTCGTCGTCGAGGTCGACGGGCCCGACGGCCCGTACCAGATCGACGCCGGCTACCTGGTCGGCGCCGACGGGGGCCACAGTGCGACTCGAAAACTGGCCGGCATCGCCTTCCCCGGGGTGTCCTCCAATGACGCGGTGTTTCGTGTCGGCCGCGGGCTGACGCTGCCACCGGAATGGCGTGACGCAGCCACCGGCGAACTAACGGTTCCTGGCCGCGGACGGATGCCGGCGATGACCTTTCTGCGCGCCGGAACCGGAATGTTCATGTGGGGTCAGTGGGAGGGACTCTCGCTCGTCGGCACCCTGGAGCTCGCTGCGACACCCGACGACACCCGCACCGACAACGAACACCCCGGCTTCGGTGACCCGCTGACTACCGCGGAGCTGGAGGACAGCTTGAGTCGCGTACTGGGCATGCGCGTGCCGGTTCAACCGGCGCAATCCGGCGGCGAGGTGGTGTTGCGCCGTTTCGCCGGCATCAACTCACGCGCAGCTGAGCGATATCGCCAGGACCGGGTATTTCTCGTCGGGGATGCCGCCCACGTGCACTCCCCGCTGGGCGGGCCGGGATTGAACCTCTGCCTTCAGGACGCGGCCAACCTCGGCTGGAAACTGGCGGCCGTCGTTTGCGGCCGTGTCGATCCGGGGTTGCTGGAAACTTACGAACCCGAGCGCAAACTCGCGGCGAAGCAGGTTTTGATCCACAGCCGGGCGCAGCTTGCGCTCATGCGCCCCGGGCCCGAAATCACAGCCCTGCGGGAGCTTTTCGGTAACCTCCTGACGCAGGCCGCAGTGACACGACAACTGGCTGACACCCTTTCTGGCGCCTTGGTTCGTTATCCGGTTCAGCCCGATGACCACCCCGCGGTGGGACACTGGGTTCCCGACATCACCGTCGCCGCTCCTGCGCACGGTGAGCGGCGCATCGCTCAACTCGCCCGCGATGGACGGCCGCTATTGCTGGACTTCACCGAGCGCAGCGCTGTCGCCGCGACGCTGAACGGCACCGGTCGAGCGATTAATACCGTGGCCGCCACACCGACGGAGCCAGGCGAACTCACCGCCGTCCTAGTGCGCCCCGACGGTTACGTCGCGTGGGCATCGTCAGAAGAGGACCCGGACACCGACGCCCTCGATCGCGCACTCGAGTACTGGTTCGGTCTGCGGGCAACGTGAGTGACGGGCCGGGCCACCCTCAGGACGAAGCTGCCCGGCGCGCGAATTGCGGAGCGTGCTCGGGCCGTAAGCCGACGCCGACGACGTAGGCGGGGATCGCCGACAGCGCAGGTATCCAGCCGAAGAGCCGCACCAATGCGTTCGTCACTATGGGCGGCGGCTGTTTGAGTTCGCCACGCAGGATCACAGGCATGAGGAGCCGGTGCAGCAGCTGTTGCACAGCCTGGGTGACGGCCGCGGGAAGGTTTCGGCGCCGCTGGACGGCGGCCAGGTCGCGTGCGGTGAGCCGGTGGGCGAGCAGCGGTTCGGTGAGGATTCGGGCGGTGGCCACGGCGTCGGCGACCGCAAGGTTGATCCCGACTCCGCCGGCCGGGGACATGGCATGGGCGGCGTCCCCAATGCACAGCAGCCCGTTCGTGTGCCAACGGCGGAGTCGGTTGACCCGGACATCGAGGATTTTGACGTCATCCCACGATGTGAGGTCTTCGACCGAAGCTTCCGGGACCAGCTGCGCCACCTGGGAACGGAAGGTGTCCAGTCCCCGGGCGTGCAATTGCTGCTCACCGCCTTTCGGGAGGAAGCATCCAGCCTGAAAGTAGCCCTCACGCGGGATCAGAATCAGGGTCAAATCGGTCGAACTGCGCGGCGTCAGTTGAAATTTCACTTCTTTTTCGGCGCCGAGCCGAAACCATCCGACGTCGAAGTGCACCGGGTACTCGTGCGCGGCCAGTCCGGCTTCGCGGCGCACAACCGAGGAGCGCCCGTCGCAGCCCACGGTGAGGTCGGCCCGCAAGTCTCCAGGACCGTCGGGCCCGTGATAGCGCACGCCGGTAATCGTGTCGCCGTCGCGCAGCAAACCGGTGACCTCGGTGTGCATTCGCAAGGTGAACGTGGGTTCCTCATCGCCGGCGTCGGCGAGCAGGTCGAGCAGATCCCACTGCGGTACCAACGCGATATAAGGGTGCGGTTGATGCAGGCGGCCGAAGTCGACGAATCTGACCGGCCGGCCGCCGATGTCGAACTCGGCTTTTTCGAACTTGCTGTGCGGCAGGGCGTCGAATCGCGAGAACAAACCTAGTTCGTCGAGGAGCCGCAGGGTGACCGGGTGCACGGTGTCACCGCGAAAGTCACGAAGGAAGTCACCGTGTTTCTCAAACACCGTGACCTCGACACCGGCTCGGGCCAACAGCAGCCCCAAGACCATCCCGGCGGGGCCGCCCCCGACGATGGCGCAGGTCGTGGAATCGTCGACGGTCATGCCTGCTCGCTTCCTTGATGACTTCGTGCGCTCAGCCAAGCACGACCAGCAGATCGCCGCCTTCGACCTGGATAGTGGCCGACACGACGACGCGTTGCACCGTGCCGTCGTCCGGTGCGGTGATCGCGGCTTCCATCTTCATCGCTTCGATGGTGGCGATGGTCTGGCCGGCCTCGACGTTGTCACCCTCTGCGACGGTCACAGTGACAACCCCGGCGAACGGCGCGGCGATGTGGTTGGGGTTGGCGCGATCGGCTTTTTCGGCCGCGGGTACGTCGGCGGCGATGTTTCGATCGCGTACCAGGACGGGACGTAGTTGGCCATTGAGAATGCACATCACGGTGCGCATCCCGCGTTCGTCGGCATCCGAAATCGCCTCCAGCCCGATGATCAGTTCGACACCCTTCTCCAGCTGCACCCGATGTTCGTCGCCGTGGCGCAAGCCGTAGAAGAACTGGTTGGCGCTCAAACGTGAGGTGTCACCGTATTCTTCGCTGTGCGCCAGGTACTCCTTGGTCGGGCCGGGGAAAAGCAGTTCGTTGAGCTTGGCCTGACGGGTGGTGCCGGGTTGCGACAGCGCTGCCTCGTCGTCGGTGCCGAGCTGCTGTTCTGGCTTACCGGGTCGGCGGCCTTCTAAAGCCCTGCTGCGGAAGGGTTCCGGCCAGCCCCCCGGCGGGTCGCCGAGTTCGCCGCGCAGGAAGCCGATCACCGAATCCGGGATGTCGTAGCGACCCGGATCGGCGGCGAAATCCTCGGCGGATACACCCGTGCCCACCAGTGCCAGTGCTAGATCACCGACCACCTTGCTCGACGGCGTCACCTTGACCAGCCGGCCCAACATCCGGTCGGCCGCGGCGTAATTGACCTCGATCTCCTCGAACCGGTCACCGAGCCCCAGCGCGATCGCCTGCTGGCGCAGATTCGACAGTTGCCCACCGGGAATCTCATGGGTGTACACCCGGCCGGTCGGTGCGGGCAGCCCGGACTCGAAAGGACGGTACACCTTTCGCAGCGCTTCCCAGTACGGCTCCAGGTCGCACACTGCCGCCAGGGACAACCCGGTGTCGTACTCGGTGTGTGCCGCTGCGGCCACGATCGAACTCAGCGCGGGCTGGCTGGTGGTGCCGGCCATCGGCGCGGCGGCACCGTCGACAGCGTCCGCGCCGGCCTGCCAGGCGGCCACATAGGTGGCCAGCTGCCCGCCGGGCGTGTCATGAGTGTGCACATGCACCGGCAGGTCGAATCGTGACTTCAGCGCATTGACCAAAGTGGCTGCGGCCGGCGCCCGCAGCAGACCGGCCATGTCCTTGATCGCCAGAACGTGCGCGCCCGCGTCGGCGATCTGGTCGGCCAGCTTGAGGTAGTAGTCCAACGTGTAGAGATTCTCAGCAGGATCACTCAGGTCACCGGTGTAGGACATCGCAACTTCGGCGATTGCGGTACCGGTCTCCTGCACCGCGTCGATGGCCGGACGCATCGAGTCGACGTTGTTCAGCGCGTCGAAGATCCGGAAGATGTCGATGCCGGTGGCCGCCGCCTCTTGAACGAACGCCGAAGTGACCGTCTCCGGGTACGGCGTGTAGCCGACGGTGTTGCGTCCGCGCAGCAGCATCTGCAGGCAGATGTTCGGCAGCGCCTCACGCAGCGAGGCCAGCCGCTCCCACGGGTCTTCCTTCAAAAACCGCAGCGCCACATCGTAAGTGGCACCGCCCCAGCATTCGATTGAGAGCAGCTGCGGCATCATCCGGGCGATGTGCGGCGCCACCATCAGCAGGCCGGTGCTGCGCAGCCGAGTCGCAAGCAGCGACTGGTGCGCATCCCGGAAGGTGGTGTCGGTGACGCCGACAGCGCGCGACTCGCACAGCCAAGCTGCGAACTTCTGCGGCCCGAGTTCGGTGAGCCGCTGCTTGGACCCGGCCGGCGGTTCGGACGATAGGTCCGAGAAGTCCAAGTCGGGCAACTTGTCCTGCGGATAAACCGCCGAGGGACGTTCACCGTGCGGCTTGTTGACCGTGACGTCGGCAAGGTAATTGAGAATTTTGGTGCCGCGGTCAGCCGAGCTGCGGGCGGTCAGCAGCTGCGGCCGTTCGTCGATGAACGACGTGGTGATACGGCCGGCCTGGAAGTCGGAGTCTTCGAGCACAGCTTGCAGGAACGGGATATTGGTGGAGACACCGCGGATGCGGAACTCCGCGAGGGCGCGCCGCGCGCGACGGACAGCCGCGCCGAAGTCACGGCCGCGGCACGTCAGCTTGATCAGCATCGAGTCGAAGTAGGCGCTGACCTCCGCGCCCAGAGTGGTACCCCCGTCCAAGCGGATACCCGCACCGCCCGGGCTGCGGTAGGCGGTGATGCGACCGGTGTCCGGCCGGAAGTTGTTGGCCGGGTCTTCGGTGGTGATTCGGCACTGCAGCGCCGCGCCGCGCGCGACGATCGAAGCCTGGCGTCAGCGCAAGATCGTCGAGGGTTTGCCCGGCGGCGATCCGCAGCTGGGACGACACCAGGTCGACGTCGGTGATCTCCTCGGTCACGGTGTGTTCGACTTGGATGCGGGGGTTCATTTCAATGAAAACGTGCCGGCCGTTCTCGTCGAGCAGGAATTCCACGGTGCCGGCGCAGCTGTACCCGATCTGGCGTGCGAACGCCACGGCGTCCGCGCAAATCCTCCTCCGCAGGGCAGGGTCGAGATTCGGCGCGGGCGCCAGCTCGATCACCTTCTGGTGCCGGCGTTGCACACTGCAGTCCCGCTCGTAGAGGTGGATGACGTTGCCCTGGGCGTCGGCGAGGATCTGCACTTCGATGTGGCGCGGGTTGATCACCGCCTGCTCGAGGAACACCGTGGGATCGCCGAACGCCGACTCGGCCTCGCGGCTGGCCGCCTCGATGGCCTCTGGTAGCGCAGCGGCGTCAGTGACCCGGCGCATGCCGCGGCCGCCGCCACCGGCCACCGCCTTGACGAATAGTGGAAACGGTATCGACTCAGCTGCGGCCACCAGTTCGTCCACCGACGCTGAGGGCGCCGACGACAGCAATACCGGCAGACCCGCGGCACGCGCTGCGTCGATGGCCCGGGATTTGTTGCCGGTCAGCTCCAAGACCTCTGCGCTGGGCCCGACGAATGTAATGCCTGCCGCGGAGCAGGCCGCGGCCAGATCAGGATTCTCCGACAAGAAGCCGTAACCGGGGTAGATCGCGTCTGCGCCGCAGGCCATGGCGGTCTCGACGATCTCGTCGACCGACAGATAGGCCCGGACGGGATGGCCTTCTTCGCCGATCTGGTAGGACTCGTCGGCTTTCAACCGGTGCAGCGAATTGCGGTCCTCATATGGGTACACCGCGACGGTCGCCACTCCGAGTTCGTAGGCCGCACGGAACGCGCGGATCGCGATCTCCCCCCGATTAGCGACCAGAACCTTGGCGAACACGCTGTCAGGATAAGGGGCGCGGGTCAGGAAAGTGAGCGCTGCGGCGGCCCCGTGTAGTCGCTGAGCGGCCGGATCAGGTATCCGTGCCGCAGATCGAAGAACTGGTCGCCCGGATGCCGGCGACCGGCCAGACCCTGGTGAGCCTCCAGCGCCGCCTGCATGACACCACCGCCGAACTGGAAGCGCTGCGTAGCCATCCCAGCCTGGACCCGCCGGCTACTGGGCCTGCTTGACCGGCGGCCGATAGAAGATCAGCAACTGCCCGAACGCGCCGGCCAGACCCAGCAGCACCGACACCAGCAAACCGCCCCAGCCGTAAATCCAGTCGGGCCAGTGCGAGCCGAAGATGAGCCGGTCCAGGCTGTATCTGCCCGCACCCACGGTGGCCACCGCGACGGCAGCACCGGCCAGCACCAGGTTGTACTCCCAACCTTCCTTGACGATGAAGAACCCGTTGCTGCGGTGCACGGTCCACGCAGCGACCAGCATCAGCGAGACGAAGCCGGCGGCGGGAATCGGCGTCAGCAACCCGGCCGCCAGACCCAATCCGGCCGTCACCTCGGTGCTCGCCGCGACGGTCGCATGGAACTTCCCGGGCTTCATCCCGATGCTTTCGAACCACCGTGCGGTTCCGGGTATCCGCCCGCCACCGAAGAACTTGTTCAAGCCGTGGGCCGCCAGCGTCAGCCCCAGGACGAGCCGCAGGATCAACAGGCCCGCATCGAAGGCAGTGTTGTAGGCAGTCATACCCGCAAACCTAGATCACCTCGCACCCGGCCGCGACGGTCCCGCACCGCAGACGCGCTGCGGCACGACCTGCGGGTGAGCGCTGAGGCGTTTGCCTGGCGGGTAACCTCAGGGCGTGTCAGGACACGCCTCCACCGGGTCATCGTGCGACTGCACGGTGGCTTTGCTGGACGGCACTGCCGGGCTGCCGCGAGAGACACTCGGCAACAAGGGCTACGGCATCGATGTGATGCGCCGGCACGGGCTGCCGGTGCCCCCGGCGTTCTGTATCACCACCGAGGTGGGTGCCCGATATCTCGCCGACCCGGTCGCCACCATCGACGCCGTCTGGCAGGACGTGCTGGGCCGGGTCAGTTGGCTGGAAGCCGAAACTTCGCGAACCTTCGGGCGCGGCGCGCGTCCGTTGCTGGTCAGCGTGCGCTCCAGCGCCGCGCGTTCAATGCCGGGGATGATGGACACCATCTTGGACCTGGGCATCGACGACGCTGTCGAACAGGCACTGGCGGCTGCAAGCACGCCGGAGTTCGCCCATGACACCCGGCAGCGATTCACCCGGATGTATCGGCGCGTGGTAGCCGGTGGCTTGTGCCGGGAAGTCGGCTACGTCGTTGAGGATCCCTACGCTCAACTTCGCACCGCGATCGAAGCGGTGTTCGCCTCGTGGAACTCCGCGCGCGCGACCACCTACCGTGCTCACCACGGCATCGACGACTTCGGCGGTACCGCAGTCGTGGTTCAAGCGATGGTCTTCGGGAACTTGAGCGCACAGTCGGGTGCGGGAGTGTTCTTCTCGCGCAACCCGATCACTGGCTCAGCGGAGCGGTTCGGCGAGTGGTTACCCGCCGGTCAGGGTGACGACGTTGTTTCGGGAACGTTCGACGTACAGCCCATCGCTGCCTTGCGCGAAGAGCAGCCGTCGGTTTACGACGAGTTGACAACCGCCGCCGGCACATTGGAGCGGCTCGAATGTGACATTCAAGAGATCGAATTCACCGTCGAAGAAGGCAAGCTGTGGCTGCTGCAGACGCGGGCGGCGGAACGCTCGGCGCAAGCAGCCGTGCGAGTGGCGTTGCAACTGCGCCGGGAAGGGCTGATCGACGAGAGAGAAACGCTGCGCAGGGTGACCCCGACGCACGTCGAAACGCTGCTCTTGCCGTCGCTGCAACCCGAAACCCAGCTGGGCGCAGCGCTGTTGGCCAAAGGAGTGCCCGCCTGCCCAGGGGTGGTGTCGGGCCGGGCCTACACCGATGTCGACGAGGCGCTGGCCGCGGCCGAAGCCGGCGAAGACGTCATCCTGGTCCGCAACCACACCAGCCCCGATGACGTGCACGGCATGCTGGCTGCGCGGGGTGTCGTCACCGAGGTCGGCGGAGCTTCGAGCCACGCGGCGGTGGTCAGCCGCGAACTCGGCCGCGTCGCCGTGGTGGGCTGCGGCCAGGGAATTGCCGCCACGCTGGCGGGCAAGCTGGTGACCGTCGACGGCAACAACGGTGAGGTGCGCGAAGGGGTCCTCGAACTGTCCGGGTGGTCGGAGGCCGAGACTCCGGAGTTACGGGAACTCGCCGACATCGCCAAACAGATCAGCCCGTCGAATGCGAATACCCCAGGGGAGTCGCTGGTCGCGATGCTGGCCGCGCTGCGACCCGCCGACCGGGGCACCCGATGACAATCCAGTTTAGCGACCCCGCCGGCATAGCCGATGTTGCGGTGCTGCAGGCGATCCGGCTGAAAGGCAGGGTGGCTCCCGCCGCCTTGGCCGAGAGCTTGGGTGCAGAGCCGGTCATCGTCAACCACACCGTCGACCGACTGGCCCAGGAGGGCCTGCTAGTGCGCGACAAGACGCTGAGACTCAGCGGTGAAGGACGCGCCCGGCTCACCGCATTGCTCACCGCTGAGCGCCGGCACGTCGACCGGCCAGCGATGGCCAACGCATACCAGCAGTTTCGCGAGGTGAACGCGGAATTCAAAGCCGCGGTCAGCGATTGGCAACTCAGGGCCGGCCAGCCCAACACCCACACTGACGCCGACTATGACGCGTCCGTAGTGGCTCGCATTGAGGCCGTGCACCAAAAGCTGGGGCCGATCATTACCGCGGCCGCCGCGCAGTTGCCGCGGCTCAGGGGCTACTCCGTCAAGTTGCAGCGGGCGCTGGACAGGGTCAAGGAGGGCGAAATCGACTGGCTGACCCGCCCGCTCGTCGACTCCTACCACACCGTGTGGTTCGAGTTGCACGAAGAACTGATTGCCGCGGCCGGGCGCACGCGGGAGGCAGAAGCAAGAAGCGGTCACGCGGACTAGCTTCGAGCTACCAGACGCTGTCCAGCCTGTGCAGGTAGGCATCAACGTCGCCGACGGCCGACTCCGTCGCGTGCACGCTGATCACTACGGTGTCACCGATGCCGTGCACGCCATGCGTCAGACCCATCACCGGTGAGAGCGCGGGGCAACCGGCCGTCAACACTACTGGGGCAGAACCGAAGTGCAGATCGGCGGTGCCGCGGTGCACGCTCGACACGACCGTGTGGCCGGCGACCTTTGCGGGACGCGCATCGGCGTCGAACTGGCTTATGCCCCAGCGCAGTAGCGGCGCCGGTGCCGCGGCGAATGCCCGGTCGCCGGCGCGGGCTGCCGGATGTGCGGCGCGGCGACGACCGTTGGCCAGGTCCACCGAGATCCGGTGTGCACGGATATCGGCCGATTCCCGCGGATACAACCCGACTGTGACGTTGCTGAAGTGGTTGTTTGCTTGTCGTGCTGTCGGTTTGGCCATCGGCACCTCCGCTGTGAGCTGATCTGCTTGTCCACCGAGGTGCTGCGCCAGCGCGGTCGACACCGCACTCAGCACACTGACGGTCACCGTCGACCCACACAGTTGACTGCGGTGCCGCACCAGCGTGCGCAGCCAACGGCGGCCGGCCGGGCGGGCGTTGGTGGACAGCGGCGGCCGCGGTCTGGGCGGCGCGACCAATCGGCCGTCGCGGATATCGTTGACCAGCGCGCGATGGCTGCGCGCCGCGTCCACCGCCCGCCACGGCAGGCACCCGGGCGACGGTGAGGGCACCGGCGACACTGGCACCGGCCGGCCGAACAGCCACCCGGCCAGCTCCGCGGCACGGGTTCCGTCGGCGAGCGCATGACCGATCTGCAGGATCGCGACGGTGCCGGGCTTCGTGGTCGTCGGGATGCCGTGCACGCCGGTGAACACATGCAGCAACCAGGGCACTCTCTGAACGTCGAGCTGGCGGTCGGCAAGACCGACCACCGCGTCCAGGCAGCTGTCCCAGGAGTTGCCGGCGAGCTGATGAACGACGACCGGCCTGGGCTGGTCGGTGACCGGCACCCATCGCGGATAGGTCAGCAGGCACCCGTCGTCGACCCGAAGGGCTAGGTCCGGACATTGCCGGGCCCGGCCACGGAGGTCGTCGATCGTCCGGCCGAGGGACTGCGGCTCGCCGTCGAAGGCGTACAGCAGGAATTGGTCGTTGGGGACCTTGGCCGACATCCAGTAGAACTGCGCGTCGACGGCGGCCATCCGATGTACGGCCATACCTGTGACGAGCGCGCTAGGCCCGTGCCGGCGGCGAGCCGATGAAGCTGAGCACCAGCTCGGCCACCTTTTCCGACTGATCAAGTTGCAGGAAGTGGCCGGCATGCTCGACGATCGCGACGTCACTGCCCGGTGGTAGCACCTTCTCCGTCCAGTGCGCGGACGCCGCTGTGATGCAACCATCGTCGCTGCCGTGCAGGTAGAGACTGGGCAGCTGGGGCGGCAGGATCCACTGCTGGTGCAGGTCGGCGTATTGCTTCGGCGGGCGGGTGTTGCGGATCGTGGCGCGGTAGGGCCCGAGCGCGGCGCGCCAGCTTTCCGGTGTCCCGATGGCGGCATCGACGTGGCGCAGATCCTCCCTTGCGTCGTAGTGCGGTGACCACCGTCGCCACAACCGCGGTGTCACCCACGACGCGGAACGCTCTGGCAGCCAGGGCAACTGGAAGTAGAAGATGTACCAGCTGCGACGCAGCTGACCCGGCAGTGCGGCGAGCAGCCGGGCCCGGTCAGGCACCCGGCTCGCTGGACGAAACGCCGCCGCCGGCGGCAACGACATGATCACCGCCTCGGCGAACGGACTCTGGGGCATCGCCGCCAGTCCGGTTGCCACGGCCGCACCCCAATCGTGGCCGATCACTACGTCGTGAGCGGTGCCGCCGGCCGCCGAGCGAACCCGCAGCGCATCATCCATCAGGGCACCGATGTGGTAGCTGCCGTCGGACGGGATCGACGACGGCGCGTAGCCGCGCATGAACGGCGCGACCACCCGCCAACCCGCCTCGACCAGTCGGGGAGCGAGCTTGCGCCACCCGTAGGCGGTATCGGGAAAACCATGCAGGCACAGCGCGATCGGGGCGTCGGGCGGTCCCCAGCTCAGCGCCTTCAAGTTGACTGTCGGTGCCTGCACATCGATCCAGCCTGGCTCAACCATCACTGCCCCCTGAAGAGTCTGCGGCCTTAAGCGGATCCGGGCCTCGGCCGAGACGTTAGACGGTAGCGATCTTCCCGGCCACCGTCGGTCAGCCGGCTCCCGGGGGAACCACGGCGCTTTTCCAGTTACGGCGCAGCGTGGGTAACGTCAGCCGGGACCGACAGCCGAGCGGATTTGGAAAGGAGCGGATGAGCGCTGTGAGCAACAGACCGCGAACCGTCCAGTTCTCCGGCGTCGACGGGGTGACTCTGGTGGCCGACGAGTGGAATCGCGACGCAGAAGTGGCGGCCGGCCGGTCGGCAATACTCATGCTGCACGGCGGAGGCCAGAATCGGTTCTCCTGGAAGGCCACCGGTCAGATCCTGGCCGACCAGGGGTTTCATGTGGTGGCGCTCGATGCCCGCGGCCACGGCGACAGCGACCGCTCCCCCGACGCTGACTACGCCGTTGAGACGTTGACCACCGACGTGTTGGCGGTCCTGGACGCGATTGGCCGGCCGGTGGTGCTAATCGGGGCCAGTATGGGCGGGTTGACCGGCATCCTCGCCGCTGACCGCGCCGGCCCGCAAATGGTGACCCGGCTGATCCTGGTCGACGTGGTACCGCGCTTCGAGAAGACGGGCAGCGCCCGGATCCGCGACTTCATGTTCAGCGGTATCGACGGTTTCGAATCGCTCGAGCAGGCCGCCGACGCCGTCGCGGCCTACCTGCCGCACCGGACGAGGCCGCGCAGGCCGGAAGGGTTGAAGAAGAATCTGCGGCTGCGCAACGGGCGCTGGTACTGGCATTGGGATCCGGCGTTCATGACCAAACCCGGAGACGACCCGGAGTTGCGCACTGAGAAATTCGAGCAGGCTGCTGCGGACTTGAAGATCCCAATCCTGTTGATCCGGGGCAAGCTGTCCGATGTGGTCAGCCCGGAAGGGGTCCGGCACTTTCTGGCGGAGGTGCCCAGCGCCGAGTTCGTCGAGCTCTCCGACGCCGGGCACACCGCGGCCGGCGACGACAACGACGCCTTCAGCGCGGCCGTCGTGGCTTTCGTCAACCGGTGAGCTAGTTCTTCTTCTCCTCGTGGCCGCCGAACTGCTTCCGCATTGCCGACAGTGCCTTGTCGGCGAATTCATCGAGGCGTCGGGAGGCGAAGCGCGAATAGAGCGCCGACGTCAGCACCGGCGCGGGAACACCCTCGTCGATCGCCGCGATGGAGGTCCACCGGCCCTCGCCGGAGTCGGACACATGACCGGTGAAGTCGGACAGATCGGGTGATTCCTGCAACGAGATCGCCGTCAGATCTAACAGCCACGAACCGATGACACTGCCCCGCCGCCACACTTCGGCCACGTCAGGAATGGCGAAGTCGTACTTGTAAAACTCCGGATCTGCGAGCGGCGCGGTCTCTGCGTCGCCGTGCCCTTCCTGAATGCGGGCGCCGATATCGGCGTTGCGCAAAATGTTGAGGCCCTCGGCGAGCGCTGCCATCATCCCGTACTCGATGCCGTTGTGCACCATCTTGACGAAGTGACCGGCGCCGGCCGGGCCGCAGTACAGGTAGCCCTTCTCGGCTTGACCAACCTCGTCACGACCCGGTGTGCGCTCGGCCGCGTCGACGCCTGGGGCAACGCTCTCAAAGATTGGCTCGGCGTGTGCGAACGCTTCGTCGTCCCCGCCGATCATCAAGCAGTAACCCCGTTCTTTGCCCCACACCCCGCCGCTGGTGCCGCAGTCCAGCAGCTTCACGCCGTGCTCGGCGAGCATCTTGGCGTGCTTGATGTCGTCACGGTAGTAGGAGTTCCCTCCGTCGATCACGATGTCGTCGGCGTCCAGTTCCTTGCCCAGCTTCTCGATGACGCCGGTGGTGATGTCTCCCGCCGGAACCATGATCCAGACCACTCGCGGTGGTTTCAGCTTCTCCGCCAGCTCGGACAGCGACGAGACCCCGGTGATGTTCTCATCGTTAGCCATGGCCTCGACCGCGTCGGGGTTGTTGTCATAGACGACGCCTTCGTGTCCGTCGCTGACCACGCGACGAACGATGTTGGCGCCCATCCGGCCCAGGCCGATCATCCCTAGCTGCATGTCTCCCGATCTCCTTCGTGCTGTCGTGCGTCGTTAAGGCTGACTGGCAGGCAGCCATGGCTGTTGCCAACCATGGCGGCCACGCAACAATGACTGCGCCGCGCTCGGGCCCCACGAACCCGGCTCGTAGGGATGGATCTCGCCCGGACTGTCGAGCAGCGGCTGAACAATTCGCCACGTTTCTTCGATGCTGTCCTCCCGAGCGAACAATTGGTGATCCCCAATCAACCCGGCGTGAAGCAAACGCTCGTAGGGAGTGAGCGCTTCGCCGAGATCGTGAGCGAACAACGAGTCCAGATGTATGTCCCGCCAAGAGTCGCCCTTGTGGGCGACCAACTGCAGGCGGAGCCCAGGATTGGGGTCGACGCGCAGCACGATCTGGTTTGGTTCGGCCCGTCGGCGATTAGGTAGAAAGCCCAACGCGGGAACACGGCGGGTGAACAACCGCACCTCGGTGATCTTTTCGGGCAGCGCCTTGCCGGCCCGCAGAAAGATCGGCACCCCTGCCCAACGCCAGTTGTCGATCTCTGTTCGCAGCGCGACGAAAGTCTCGGTTTGTGAGTGCTCGGCGACACCAGGTATCTCGGCATAACCCTGATATTGGCCGCGCACGCAATGCGCCGGGTCCAGCGCAGGCATCGCGCGGAAAACCTCGGCCCGCTTGTCGTTCAGGTCGTCCGCGGAGGGTCCGACCGGCGGCTCCATCGCCACCAATGCCAGAACTTGCAAAAGATGGTTCTGCACAACGTCGCGCAACGTGCCCACCGCGTCGTAAAACTTGCCGCGATCCTCGACGCCGAAATCTTCCGCCATGGTGATGTGGATCTCGGAGATGCTTCCGCGGTCCCAGACTTGGGCCAGCGCCTGATTGGCGAAGCGCAGGTACTCCAGTTCGACAACCGGCTGCTTTCCCAGGAAGTGGTCCACCCGCAAGATCTGCTGCTCGTCGAGCAGGGCGCGCAGCCGGCTGTTGAGTTTCCGGGCGGAGGTCAGGTCGTGGCCGAACGGCTTCTCGACGGCGACGCGGGCCTGCTTGAGCAGATCAGCTTTACCCAGTTGTTCCACGATCGGCGCGAACAATGTGGGCGGCATCTCCAGGTAGAAGAGAGGATGATGCCCCGATCCGATGTGCTCGGCCAGCGATTCATACAGCGCGTCGTCGTTGACGTCGCCGTGCAGGTAGGACAGCCGCTTCGCCAGCCGGTCGAACACAGCGTCATCGATTTCTTCGCCGCTCGTGGTGATCGCCTCACGAGCCCGCTTGACCAATTCGTCGACGGTGATGTCGTCGCTGGCCACCCCCACGACAGGGCAATCCAGCAGTTCGCGGCGCTCCAGGCGGTACAGCGCCCGGAAGGTCATTTTGCGAGCCAGGTCCCCGGTGATGCCGAAGATGATTAGGACATCGGCGGGCGGACCGTCGCGTTCGGGCAAACCGGCACCTCCACGTACCCCGACCAGCTCACATACACACCTGACACCCGCCGCCCCGGTACCGAGTGCAACCCTCAACCCGGCGTTGGGGGCGACAACCGACGGCAACCACGGTGCTCGGGCAGATGCATGACCGATTTCTCACTCGATCAAACACAATTTTGCCCAACTGCTCCGACCCCGCAGGAGCAGCAGGTGAGAACGGCAACACGGCCCGCCGCGCGGCCGACGAGCGGCGTTGCGCCACAGTGTATTTGAATAACCCTAATGCAGCAGCGGTCCGGCGTCGCGGCAACCCGCCCACCGGAAAGGCCACCTCGTGACTGCGCGGCCGAAGCGGATCGGGAAAAATGCCGGCATGGTCGATGCTCTGCATACCGCTGTTGTCTATGTCTTAGCCGGTGTGACCGCCGCCGAAGCCGTCGCAATCGCCACCGTGTCGGTGCTGCTGGTGCGGAGCCGGCGGGAGGCCGAGGAGCTGCGCCGGCGCACCGACACTCGCAGTCGGCTGTTGACGGGCGGCCGGGAGGCCGTCAGCAAAGTCTGGGAGACGGCTAACGTCCTGCGTAAAGAAGGCTTCAGTGCTGTCGTGCGCAACAGCATCGAAGACTTGGCCGGCTGGGCCGAAGTCGAACGGCCGGATCTGGCCCGCATCACGCCGGACGGCAAGGTCGTGCTGTTGTTCTCCGACATCGAGGAGTCCACCGCGCTCAACGAGCGGATCGGCGATCGCTCTTGGGCCAAGGTGATCGGCGATCACGACAAGCTGGTCCGCAAACTAGTCCAAGAGCACTCCGGACATGTGGTGAAAAGCCAAGGGGACGGGTTCATGATCGCTTTCGCCCAGCCCGAGCAGGCGATACGCTGCGCCGGCGACATCCAGCGTGCGCTGGAAGAAAATTCCCAACACAAGCGCCGCAATGGTTTTCGGGTTCGGATCGGTATTCACATGGGCCGCTCCGTGCGCCGCGGAGACGACCTGTTCGGCCGCAACGTCGCGATGGCGGCTCGGGTCGCCAACGAGGCTGAAGGCGGCGAGATACTGGTCAGCGAAGACGTGCGCGACGGGGTCAGCGACTACGACGACATCGAGCTGGACGAGGGGCGTGACGTCAAGTTGAAGGGCTTCAACGGCAGCCACCGGGTGTACGCGGTTCAGACCTGCGGCTGACTGCGGTCTCGGCCATCGTCACGGCCGGCTTCGGCCAACCTCCGATGCAATCGATCTCGGACCTGATCGGCGGTGTAGGCGTTTCGATGCCGCTGATCGCGTGCCACCAGCACTCCCCCAGCAGCGACCCCGACGAGACTGGCGACACCTAGCCACTTCCAGACATTACCCATTCGACCAGGCTATTGGCTTGGTAAGTGCTTAAGGTGCGTTGGTGGAACTGAGCACGGTATCCCTGGCTCGTGCGTTGGAACAGGCGCGCACCGGCGACGTCTGGCTGTTCCGTGGCGCGTCGGGCCCCGACCGTGCCATTCAGACGTTGACCAATAGTCCGGTCAACCATGTGGGGATGACGGTGGCCATCGACGACCTGCCCCCGCTGATCTGGCATGCCGAACTCGGCGACAAACTCGTTGACGTCTGGACCGGCAGCAACCATCGCGGGGTGCAGCTCAACGACGGGCGGCAAGCCGTCGAGAGGTGGATTCACCGTTACGGGCAACGTTGCTGGCTGCGTCAGCTGACGCCATACGCGAATCGCGACCAGGAGGACCGACTGCTGCAAGTGATCGCCCGGATGGACGGCACCGCATTTCCCACCACCGCACGGCTGACCGGCCGCTGGCTGCGCGGTCGCTTACCCACGGCCAGCGATTGGGTGCGCGGCATTCCAGTTGTCGACGCGAAAGTCGCAGAATCATCCAAGCGTCGGGAGAAACGACGGCGCACCAACGGTTTGCAGACCGCATACTGCGCGGAGACGGTCGCCATCACCTACGAGGAGATGGGGCTGCTGACCACTGAAAAGCATTCCAATTGGTTTGACCCCGGGTCGTTTTGGAGCGGCGACACACTTGGGCTTGCCCCGGGTTACCGACTCGGGGACGAGATCGAGGTAACTGCCACTTGAGGGAGTGCCCGCGACTCGCCACCGCATCCGCTGGTGTCTTCTCGCGATCGGCCCCAACACTGTGGCCCTGGAATCCGTCGGGATCAGTTGCTTTCATCGCTGATCGGCGTCAAGACACTTTGAATCGCCGGTGCCACCACCGTGACCAGCGTTTCGACGTCAGCCTCGGCCAAGATAGGAACTCCGACCAGTCGTCGTCCGACGACGATTCCGACGAGCATCGATGACACCAGCCCGGCGCGCAGCGCCGCGTCCTGCCGGTCGCTCGAGCTTGCGCCGGCACCGTCGATCAGCCGGGCCTGAATGAAATCCCGCAATTGTGCGCCGGCCTGCTCGTTGACCACGCCAGCGCGCAACATGGCCATCAGCGGCTCCGATTCTTCAGGAGATCCTTCCCACGCTTCCAGAAATGCGCGGACGACTCGCTCGCCGAGGTCGTCTCCGGATCCGTCGAACGCAGTGCTGAAGCGCGCCAACGCGTCCGGCGAGATCGACATCACCGCGGCGAACAGATCGTTTTTCGAGCCGAAGAACTGCATCACCAGCGACGCGTCGACCTTGGCGTCAGTTGCGACGCGCCGAATCGTCGTCGCAGTGAACCCGTCGCTGGCGAACCGAGTGCGCGCCGCGTCGAGAATGGCCTGCCGGGTTGAGCTCGTCCCCGGCCGACGCCCGCGGGGCGTCGCGGTTACCGGTCTGCTGCTGACGGACATGCGCCGAATTTACCGCCAATCCAATCTCAACGCACGTTGATTTTTTCCCAGTTTGGCTTTACTGTGAAGGAACGCAACCGGACACTAATTTGAAAAATGGAGAACCGCGGTGGGACACTCAGCGAAAGTATTCGAGCCGTCGCATTACGCGGCCGGCAGTGCGCACGGGCTACTGAGTGCGTTCCAGCCCGGCACCCGGACCCTGCCGGCAGGCTCGCGGATCGATCCCCAGTTCCGGGCGCTGCCTACCGACATCGTGTTCGACAAAGACGTCGCGGTCACCTTGCGCGACGGCGTCACGATTTATGTCGACGTGCTTCGGCCGCCGACGACTGACCAGGTGCCGGTGATCGTCGCCTGGAGTCCCTACGGCAAGAGCCAGGGCACCGCGCCGAGCGTCACCTCGCTGTTCACCATGATCGGCATCGACAACGAATCCCTGTCCGGGTTGGAGAAGTTCGAGGGGCCCGATCCGGCGTACTGGTGCGGTCACGGTTACGCGATCTGCAATCCCGATCCCCGTGGCATCGCAAACTCCGAAGGCGACAGCGCGATGTTCGGACGCCAAGAAGGTCAGGACTGCCATGACCTGCTCGAGTGGCTGGCAGCGCAGGACTGGTGCAACGGCAAGGTGGGAATGAGCGGAACTTCGTATCTCGCGATTTCGCAGTGGTTCACGGCTGCCGAGCAACCGCCCCACCTTGCGGCGATCAACCCTTGGGAAGGTTTCTGTGACGTCTACCGCGACCTGGTCATGCGGGGCGGCATGCCCGACGTCGGTTTCGCTGAACGGCTGCAGAAGAACAGCTACGCCGGCAACAACCGCCGGGAAGACATTCTCGCCGAAGCGCAGCGCTACCCGCTGATGAACGACTTGTGGGAAGACAAGATCGCGCGGGTCGACCGGATCACTGTTCCTGCCTACGTCGTTGCCAGTTACTCCAACACGCTGCACACCGCCGGCACCTTCCGGGCCTGGCGACAGATCCGTTCGAAGGACAAATGGCTGCGCATCCACAACACCCAGGAATGGCCGGACTACTACGAGCCGAGGAACGTCGAGGATCTGCGCCGCTTTTTTGATCACTACCTCAAGGACGAGAACAACGGCTGGGAGAAGACACCCCGGGTGCGCTACAGCATCCTCGACTTGGCAGGCGGTGATCGCGTCGACCAGGTCGCCGACCAATTCCCGCCGCGTGAAGTCAGGTACGTGAAGTACTACCTCGACGCTCGTACCCGAACGCTGCTCATCAAAGCACCCGCCGAAAACACCACCGCCTCCTACGATTCCGAGTCACCACCGGGCCTGGTGTCTTTCGCGGTCCGCTTCGACGAACAGACCACCGTGATCGGCTACCCGAAGGTGCGGTTATGGGTGCAGGCGGATGGTGCGGATGACATGGAATTGTTCATCCTGGTGCAGAAGCTGAACCGCCAGGGCACCCCGCTGCAGCAGTTCAACGTGCCGAATCAGGGCGCGGTGATGCACGACCTCACCGAACGCGGTGCCTCGGTGCTGCGGTACAAGGGCTCCAACGGGCGGCTACGAGCTTCGGCGCGGCATCTGGACGAGGCGCTGAGCACCGACGCCGTGCCGGCTCACCGTTTCGACCGAGTCGAAAAGCTCAGTGCAGGCGAGGTTGTCGACATCGAAATCGATCTGCTGCCAGTCGGTTTGCTGTTTCATTCCGGAGAGCAGCTCCGGCTGGTCATCAGCGCGGACAACACTCTAGGACCGATCATGCCCGCGACGCGCGACTACCGTTCGGACAACAAGGGAAAGCACATCATCCACACCGGCGGGCGTCACCCGTCGTATCTGCAGTTGCCCGTCAAATCGAAATAGGCGCGACCTGAAAAGTTTACTGTGGTCGGTGGTCGGTGTTGACCGGGGCGTCAAACGTCGAAACGTTCCATGACGATGCCTTCAGCCTGGCCGATGATCTCCCGGGAGGCCAGGGCACATTGGAACTGGTCGCTCAAGCGAACGCAAACCTGAATCATGCAGGGGTTGAACCCGCTTCAGTAGGTCGCGGTTCTTTCGCCCAGCGAAGATGGGCGCTCACCCAGTCGTCGTCGGGTTTCCGCCACGGCACGCCGGACTTCGGAGTTCTCCCGGTTATCAGCGGCTCGCCGGCGAACCGCCTTCTCGTCGAGGCGTTGCATTCGTTCACGCTCCCGCTGGGCAGTCGCACCTTCGCGTTCGTCCGCACGTAGCTCCCGGTCGTCCGCGGCTTGCTCGCGGTCATCGGCAACCTGGTCCCGTTCGTCGGCGACGCGATCTCGTTCGTCAGCGACCCGCTCGCGCCGAAGGAGCTCGCTCTCCCGCCGCGCGAGAGCATCGTCGCGGTGTTTCGCCCCGCCAGTGCGCTGCACGAGGCTGTCTCGACTTTCCGGACGATCCTGACCGGCCACGACACCACTGTAGCGCCGCAGAGGCTACCGGCGGGAGCATCGAACACCGGCTGTGCCACTACCCGTCGAACCGCAACTCGACCACGTCGCCGTCGGCGCATCAGTCCCGGTGATACGCGATATTGATGACGTTGCCGTCCGGCGCCCGAACGAAGAATCGGCGCACCCCCCAGCGCTCTGTCGAGAGTGGGTGCACGATCTCATAACCAAGTTTCTGAGCCTCCTCGTACGCGGCTTCGACGTCATCTGTGTGAATGGAGATGACCGAGTCCTCGGGACCCGTTGCGTCCCTGGTCACAAGCTGCACGTTCACCCCCGTGTCAGGCGAGGTGTAGCGGGCCACCCAGCCCAAGTTGAACTCCTCGGTACTCAACCCCAGGTAGCCGGTGTAAAAACTCTTGGCCGCCTCAATGTCTACTACTTGCAGATTGGCCGTGATCCGCTTGACGCGCATGACTTCCCCTTCTGTGCGCTAGCACCGAACCAGTTGACCCGACGATGTGAGATGCTTCGCGTTGACGAGCAGCGGCGTTTCCGCGCGACGTTGCTTGAGACCGGATCTAGACCCAATTGCCGATCCACCGCATCGCGGCTGCGGGGCTACGAACAGTGTTTCTCATCCGTGTTTTCGGCTGACACACGACGTATCAGGGCACCGCGGTAGCGACCACGAGATGTTCTTTACCCCCTCGTCGTCGCCATCCACGCGGGTGAAGTATCCGCCGACCTGCTCTAGTTTGTTGCCGCACGCTGAGCACGTCTTCCCCTCGGGGTCGGTGCGCGTGATCTCCTTGAATGGCATCGTTCGATTGTGCGGCATTTCTGCCAGGGCCACTTGCGAAGTGGGGGCAATTTGGACAAGCACGAGCACTTCATCAGCGACAACGCCAACTTGACGTTGTCGTGGCCGAGACTCACTTCTTCTGCTGGCCAGATGTTGCGTGGCACCCGGAATGCGACCACGCCGCCGTAGGCCCGTCATCCGGCCGGCAGCATCGCCTCGCTGCTCGCCGACTTCTCCCTCTCGAACAGCAGCGGATAGATCAGACCGCCGATCAAGCCCCCGATCAGCGGTGCCAGCCAAAACACCCACAGTTGGCCGGGTGCACCGTCCCCGTGGAAGAAGGCGACGGCGGTCGACCGGGCCGGATTGACCGAGGTATTACTGATCGGGATCGAAATGAGGTGGATCAGCGTCAGCGCGAGACCGATGGCCAACGGCCCAAACCCTGGTGGGGCCCGGTGGTCGGTCGCGCCCAGCACGACGATGAGGAAGAACGCCGTCAGCACGACCTCCGCGATAATCACAGCTCCCAGTGAATAGTGACTGGGCGAATGCGCGCCGTATCCATTTGCGGCCATATGCCCGACGGGTGAGAATTTGGGCTTTCCCTTCGCGATGATCAACAGCACTGAGCCCGCCAGCAGGCCACCAACGACCTGGGAGATCCAATACCCGGGAAGGTCCTTCCACGGCAGCCGGCCGCTCACCGCGGCGCCCAGGCTGATCGCAGGGTTGAAATGTCCGCCCGACACGTGCCCGACGGCGTACGCCATTGTGACGACGGTGAGCCCGAAAGCCAGCGCCACTCCGAGGAAGCCGATGCCCAACTGGTAGGTGCCGCCGCCATCCTCGGCTTGGGCGATCTGTTTGGCCGCGAAAATCGCGCTGCCACAGCCACCGAACACTAACCAGAACGTGCCGAACACCTCGGCACCCAATTTCGAAGCGAGCGACGACGATGCCATGTGCCGCCTCCTTGCGACGGGTGTCCCCGCAGTGATGGTAACGATTGCTGCGCGTCGTGATCAATTGTTTGCACGCCACGGCTTACCTCGCGAAAACGGTTGTACTCCCGGGCCGGAATTCGACCACTTTGCCGTCGCGCCGCCACGCGCAGCACCCAATTGCCGGAAGTACCCCGCCGCCTTGAGGAGCGGTGGTTTCCAACGGTCTGCCTACTTCTTCGGTTGTCCAGAAGTTGCTTGGAACCGGAACTCGACGACGTCGCCGTCGGCCATCACGTAGTCCTTGCCCTCCATCCGGACCTTGCCGGCCGCTTTGGCGGCGGCCATTGAGCCCGCGGCGACCAGATCGTTGTAGGACACGATCTCCGCCTTGATGAAGCCCTTCTCGAAGTCGGTGTGAATCACCCCGGCCGCCTTGGGCGCGGTGTCGCCCTGATGTATCGTCCAGGCCCGCGCCTCCTTGGGCCCGGCCGTCAGAAACGTCTGCAGCCGAAGCGTGTGAAACCCGGCGCGGGCCAGCGCGTCCAGCCCCGGCTCGGTCTGCCCGATCGACTCGAGCAGCTCAGCGGTCGACTCGTCGTCCAGCTCAACCAACTCGGCTTCGATCTTGGCATCTAAAAACACCGCGTCGGCCGGAGCGACCAGCGCCCGCAACTCGGCGACCCGCTCGGCATCGGTCAGCACCGTTTCGTCGGCGTTGAACACGAACAGGAACGGCTTGGTGGTGAGCAGGTTGAGCTCACGCAGCTCCACAGTGTCGACAGCCGCGGCGAACAACGTCTGCCCACCGTCGAGTATCCGTTGAGCGGCCGCGGCCGCCTCGTAGGCGGGTTTGCGCTCCTTGTTGTTGCGGGCCTCCTTCTCCAATCGCGGCACGGCGCGCTCCAGGGTCTGCAGATCGGCCAGCATCAGCTCGGTGGCAATCACCTCAATGTCGGATTTCGGATCCACCTGCCCGCTGACGTGCGTGACGTCGTCGTCAACGAACACCCGCACCACCTGGCAGATTGCGTCGCACTCGCGGACGTTGGCCAGAAATTTGTTGCCCAACCCCGCACCTTCCGAGGCTCCTTTGACCAGACCGGCGATGTCGACGAAACTCACCGGCGCCGGAACGACGCGTGCCGAGTCGAAGATCTCCGCCAGCTTGGCCAACCGCGGATCAGGCAACGCCACCACACCTTCGTTGGGTTCGATGGTCGCGAACGGATAGTTGGCGGCCACCACGTTGTTCCGCGTCAATGCGTTGAACAGGGTCGATTTGCCGACGTTGGGCAGCCCCACGATTCCCAGACTCAAGCTCACGGGAATCCAAGTCTAGAGAGCGGGCTCTCGGCACGCCGCGGCATGCTGGCTGGGTATGACGCGTGTTTGCGCCGATAGCCGGTACGGTCTACCTGTGTCAGCTCAGCGGGCGACGTCGGCGGTAGCCACAAGTGATCGCTCGATTCTGCCCAAGATCTCCGGCGTGCCGTGGTGGGCAGCCGTGGCCATTGCGACAATCGTTACCGCGATCGGATTCGCTTTCGACGCCGGGTCGGGCACGAAGGAACTGACAATCGTGTTCGCCGCCTCGTATGTGGCCGGCTGCGTCGCGGCGGTGCTGGTGGTACGCCAGTCCGGGGTCTTCACCGCCGTCATCCAGCCACCGCTGCTGCTGTTCTGCGCGGTGCCCGGTGCCTACTGGCTGTTCCACGGCGCCAAGATTGCCGGCGTCAAGGACATCCTGATCAACTGCGGTTACCCGCTGATCGAGCGCTTCCCGTTGATGGTGTGCACCTCAGCCGGAGTGCTGGTGATCGGAGTCATCCGTTGGTATCTCGGCACGCAGGACCGCGGTCGCCCCACGGCGGACACCGGGTCGGCAGCCGATGCTGACGCCGGCGGTAGCCGCGGCGGTGGTCTGGGCGCGAAGCTGGCAGCCTTGCTGGGACGCGGCAACACCGAGGAAGCCGACGAGCCGGCTACGAAGACACCCCGGCGGGTTCGCGAGGTGCGTGAGGCCCCGAGACGCAGCCGCTCAACCGGCAGCACCCGGTCAGGCAGCGGCGCTCGATCTACCGCTCGGCGCTCGACGCCGACCCGCTCGCGGCTCACCCGGTCGACCCGGGACGACGCCGCTGAAACCACCGCCGACCGCGCCAGGCGCCGTCGGCCCGTCCGCGACGCTGACATCGACGCCGAGCCGCGGCGCCGTCCCCGGCCGGTGCGCGACCCCGATCAGCGCAGTCAGCCGCCCCGGGAGGCGCGCCGCGATCCGCACACCCGCTACGGCCGGCCGGCCGCTCGGAGCACCCGGTTTGATCCGTACGAACCGTTCGAGCCGTACGACCCGCCGCCTCGCCGCCGGCCCGCATCTGATGCCGCCGTCACGCGGGCCAGTTCGACACATCACCCGATCTCGCAGGTCCGTTACCGCGGCGCCGCCACTGCTCGTGGGGCGCAAAGCTCAACGGCCGAGTCCTGGGAGTACGACAGCTAACGCTAGTTCCCTTCCCACGGAACGCACACCTTCGCATGTCGCACGACTTCACTCTTCGCGCGAGGGCCACGTCAGCGGGCCGGGCGGCGGATTTCCCGGGGCAGGGCGAACACCAGCGTCTCGTTGGCCGTGGTCACCGGCTGCACCACGCCGTAGCCGTATCCGGCCAGCCGGTCCAGCACACCGCGCACCAGCACCTCGGGAACCGACGCGCCCGAGGTGACCCCCACCGTGGTGACGCCATCGAGCCAGGCCGGTTCGAGGTCGTCGGCATAGTCGACCAGATGCGCGGCCCCGGCACCGGCGCCCAGCGCAACTTCGACCAGCCGCACCGAGTTCGACGAGTTCGTCGAGCCGACGACGATGACCAGCTCGCATTCCGGCGCCATCGCCTTGACAGCGACCTGACGGTTCTGCGTCGCATAGCAGATGTCGTCGCTCGGCGGGTCCTGCAGCTTGGGGAAGCGCTGGCGCAGCCGCTCCACGGTCTCCATCGTCTCGTCCACCGACAGCGTCGTCTGAGACAGCCAGATCACTTTGTCCTCGTTGCGCACCGTCACCTGGTCCACCGCGCCGGGCCCGTCGACCAACTGCACGTGCTCGGGAGCTTCGCCAGCGGTTCCGACGACCTCCTCGTGACCTTCGTGCCCGATCAACAGGATGTCGTAGTCGTCCCGAGCGAACCGTTTGGCCTCATTGTGCACCTTGGTGACCAGCGGGCACGTCGCATCGATGACCTGCAGGTCCCGCTCGGCGGCCGACGTGTGCACGCTCGGGGCCACACCGTGCGCGGAGAACACCACCACGGCCCCTTCAGGCACCTCGTCTGTCTCCCCGACGAACACCGCGCCGGCCTCGGCCAAGGTGGCCACCACGTGCCGGTTGTGCACGATCTCATGCCGCACGTAGACCGGCGGCCCGTGCTTCTCCAGCGCCCGCTCGACGGTCTCGACCGCGCGGTCGACGCCGGCGCAGTAACCCCGGGGCTCGGCCAGCAACACCCGCTTCCCCACAGCGGCCTCAGCTACCGGGGTGGTGGTGCCCGGGATACCCATGTTGACGGTCGACGGCATGGCAACCAGGGTACTTTCCGCCGCCCGCCGCGTAACTTGCGACGCCATTTCGCAGCCGACTCACCCCGGCAGGCTTGGAACTTGACCGTCCGCTTAAGGCAGTCTTGGGTGCATGGCTACTGCACCGTATGGGGTTCGGCTGCTGGTCGGTGCCGCGACAGCCGCCGTCGAGGAGACGATGAAGCTGCCGAAGACCATCCTGATGTATCCGATGACGCTGGCCAGTCAGGCCGCACACATCGTGATGCGATTCCAGCAGAACGTCGCCGAGCTCGTCATCAAAGGCGACGCCACCCTGGAGAACTTGTTCCCGCCGAAGGACGAGCAGCCGGAGTGGGCGACATTCGACGAGGATGCCATCGAGTCAGCCGACGAGGCTTCCGGCGGAGGTGGTGGCGACGATGAACGCCGCACCGAAGGACGTTTCGCGCTGTACTCGCTGGCCGATGCGGCAGCCGACGCCGCCTTCACCTCTGGTGAGCCCGCCTCGGGCGACCAGGAAGCGGGGGGCTCGACCGTTGTTGCGCCCGCCGTGGTCGACGAGCTCGACTACGAGAACCTGACGCTGGCGCAGCTGCGGGCCCGCCTGCAGTCACTCGACGTCGACGAACTCGAAGCCCTGCTGTCCTTCGAGGAAGCCACCAAGGCTCGTGCACCGTTCCAGACGCTGCTCGCCAACAGGATCACCCGCGCGACCGCCAAGTGAATCAGGCGGTGACGGCGAACTCGGCCGAGAACCCCTTTCCGGTCCGTGCGGTGGCCATCCGCGTCGCGGGCTGGATCGACAAACTCGGCACGGTGTGGGTCGAGGGGCAGCTGACCCAGATCAAGGTTCGGCCCGACGCCAAAACCGTTTTCATGGTGCTGCGTGACCCGGCCGCCGACATGTCGCTGAACGTCACCTGCCCGCGGGACCTAGTGTTGAGCGCGCCGGTCAAGCTGACTGAGGGCGTTCAAGTGGTGGTCTGCGGCAAGCCGACGTTCTACACGGGGCGCGGCGCGTTCTCGCTGCGGCTCAACGAGATCAGAGCTGTCGGCGTCGGTGAGCTGCTGGCGCGCATCGAACGACTGCGCCGCCTGCTGGACGCCGAGGGGCTTTTCGATCCGCGGCTCAAGCGGCCGCTGCCGTTTCTGCCGTGCAGCGTCGGGCTGATCACCGGACGCGCCAGCGCCGCCGAGCGCGACGTGATGACGGTGACGGCCGCGCGGTGGCCGGCCGTGCGCTTCGCGCTGCGCAATACCGCCGTCCAAGGCCCCAACGCCGTCCCGCAGATAGTGAGCGCGCTGCATGAACTGGACGCCGACCCCGACGTGGACGTGATCGTCGTGGCTCGGGGTGGCGGCAGCGTGGAAGATCTGCTGCCGTTCTCCGACGAGACGCTGTGCCGGGCGATCGCCGCCTGCCGTACCCCGGTGGTCAGCGCGGTGGGACACGAACCCGACAATCCGCTGTGCGACCTGGTGGCCGACCTGCGGGCCGCCACACCAACCGACGCGGCCAAGAAAATCGTCCCGGATACCGCTGCTGAGCAGCGGTTGATCGACGACTTGCGCCGCCGCAGCGCCCAGGCTCTGCGCAACTGGGTGACCCGTGAGGAGCGGGTGCTCGCCCAGTTGCGCAGCCGCCCGGTGCTCGCCGAGCCGTTGACCGCGATCAGTGCCCGCGCCGAGGAAGTTTCGCGCGCTCGGGCGGCGGTGCGGCGCGATATCACCCGGTTGATCGCGGCCGAATCCGACCGGGTCGGGCATCTGGCCGCCCGGCTGGCCACGTTGGGCCCGGCGGCCACCCTGGCGCGTGGTTACGCGGTGGTGCAGACCGTTCCGACGGAGGGACCGGCTCAGGAATCAGCGAGGGTGCTCCGCTCGGTGACTGACGCGCCCGCCGGGATCAGGTTGCGGGTGCGGGTGGCCGATGGCGCGGTGGCAGCGGTGAGTGCGGGACGAATCGATGGATCCGGCGCGGATGACTGAGCACCACTCTGCTACGCCCATTAGTCAACTGGGGTATGAGAAGTGCCGCGACGAACTCATCGAGGTGGTGCGTCAGCTGGAGCAGGGTGGGCTGGACCTCGATACTTCGCTGGAGCTGTGGGAGCGCGGCGAAGAGCTCGCTAAACGCTGCGAAGAGCACTTAGCTGGTGCCCGCCAGCGGGTGACCGACGCATTGACCGCCAACCAAGCCGAAGATTCTTGAGACTGCAAATAATAGCGCCGCGGTTTTGAAGAAATAGAACACGTTTCAGTTATGCTGACCGGATGGCTGATGCATCGCTGACCACTGAACTCGGCCGCGTCCTGGTCACCGGCGGCTCTGGCTTCGTCGGCGCCAATCTGGTGAGCGCCCTACTGGCGCGAGGGCACGCCGTGCGGTCCTTCGACCGGGCGCCGTCACCCCTGCCGCAGCAACCGGGCCTGGAGGTGCTCGAAGGCGACATCCGCGACCCCGGCGCCGTCGCCGAAGCGGTCGACGGCGTAGACACCGTCTTCCACACCGCGGCGGTGATCGAGTTGCTGGGCGGCGCGTCGGCTTCCGACAAGTACCGGCAGCGCAGCTTCGCCGTCAACGTGGGTGGTACCGAGAACCTGCTGCGCGCCGCGCAGACCGCCGGTGTCGAACGGTTCGTCTACACGTCGTCGAACAGTGTGGTGATGAGCGGACGACCGATCGCCGGCGGCGACGAAACGCTGCCCTACACCGAGCGCTTCACCGACCTCTACACCGAAACCAAGGTGGTCGCCGAACGATTCGTCTTGTCCCAGAACGGCATAACAGGCATGTTGACCTGCGCCATCCGCCCGAGCGGCATCTGGGGCCGCGGTGACCAGACCATGTTTCGCAAGATGTTCGAAAGCGTGGTTGCTGGTCACGTCAAAGTGCTGATCGGGCGCAAGAGCGCCAGGCTCGACAACTCCTACATCGACAACCTCGTTCACGGCTTCATCCTCGCCGGCGAGCACCTGGTTCCGGGCGGCACAGCACCGGGCCAGGCATACTTCATCAACGACGGTGAGCCCATCAACATGTTCGAGTTCGCCCGCCCGATCGTTGAGGCATGCGGCCAGCGCTGGCCGCGGCTGCGGGTGTCAGGCGCGCTGGTGCACGCGGTGATGTCGACGTGGCAGAAGTTGCATTTCCGGTTCGGCTTGCCCCGGCCGCTGCTCGAACCGCTTGCGGTGGAACGTCTTTACCTGGACAACTACTTTTCCATCACGAAGGCCGAGCGCGACCTGGGTTATCGGCCGCTGTTCACCACCGAGCAGGCAATGCAACAGTGCCTGCCCTACTACCGGGAGCTGTTCATGACCGTCGTCGCCACGGTCAAACAGCACGCGGCCTCGGCGGTGACGCTTCCGGCGCCGGCGTAGTGACTCACCGCTCGAGGGAACGCGTCGCGAAATGCGGTTCGGCGCGGCAAGATTCCACAGCATGACCATCCGCGCGGCTGTCGTCATCGGAGGCGCATCGGGTATCGGCCGGGCGATCGCTCATGCGCTGGCAGCTGAGCGATACCGCGTCACGGTCGCCGACCGCAACACCGACGGCGCCGCGCGGGTCGCCGTGGAGCTGGGTGACCCGCACCTGTCAGCAACCGTCGAAGTCACCGACGAGGAATCGGTGCGACAGCTGTTCGACCAGCCCGACCCGCTGGAAGTCGTCGTCAACACCGCCGGTTTCAGCGGTGTCGGGCTGATCACCGACTTGCCGGCGGCGGATTTTCGAGCAGTCGTCGACGTGTGCCTGACCGGCGCGTTTCTGGTGATGAAACATGCCGCACCCCGGCTCGGTGACGGCGGCGCGCTGGTCTCGCTGAGCTCGCTGAACGCCCGCCAGCCCGCGGTGGCGATGAGCGCCTACTGCGCCGCCAAGGCGGGACTGTCAATGCTCACCCAGGTCGCCGCGCTGGAACTGGCGCCCCGCGGAATCCGGGTCAACGCGGTGGCGCCCGGCTTCGTGCACACACCGCTGACCGAGCCGGCCACGCAGATTCCGGGGGTGCTCGAGGAGTACCTGGAGAACACGCCGCTGGGCCGCGCCGGAACGCCGGAAGATGTCGCCGAGGCGGTGCTGTTCCTGTGCTCGCCGAAGTCGTCGTGGCTCACCGGTGAAGTGCTCGACCTCAACGGCGGCGCGCACCTCAAGCGCTATCCCGACGTGTACGGGCATGTCATGAAACTGGCCGCACAGTGAACTTCACCGGCAAGCAGGCGATTGTCACCGGAGCCGGCTCGGGCATCGGCGCGGCGCTGTGCCGGGCGCTGGTCGCCGTCGGTGCCGACGTGCTGTGCACCGATCTCGACGGCGCCGCCGCAGCTCGCACCGCTGACAGCCTGACCGGTCCAGGTGCGGCGCGCTGGGTCCGGCTGGACGTCACCGACGCAGCGGCGGTGCAGCACGCGGTCGACGATGTCGTGAGCCGTACCGGTCGGCTGGACCTGATGTTCAACAACGCCGGGATCGCCTGGGGCGGCGACACCGAACTGCTCACGCTGGACCAGTGGAACGCGATCATCGACGTCAACATCCGCGGCGTCGTGCACGGGGTGACGGCCGCATACCCGGTGATGCTGCGACAAGGCCAGGGCCACATCGTCAACACCGCCTCGATGGCGGGGTTGACCGCCGCCGGCCAGATCACCAGCTACGTCATGACCAAGCACGCCATCGTCGGGCTGTCGCTGGCGTTGCGCTCTGAGGCCGTAACCCGCGGAGTGGGGGTCCTGGCGGTGTGTCCGGCCGCCGTCGAGACCCCGATTCTCGACAAAGGCGCGATCGGCGGCTTCGTCGGGCGCGATTATTACCTGCACGGTCAGGGCATGAAGACCGCCTACGACCCCCATCGACTGGCCTGCGACACCCTCCGGGCGATCGAACGCAACAAGCCGCTGCTGGTGGTGCCGAAACGGGCGCACGCATCGTGGCTTCTCGCCCGGCTGGCGCCGGGCCTGTTGCAGCGCATGTCCATCCGATTCGTGGCCGACCAGCGCAGACGGCAGCTGGCGAAAAGCGGCAGTTAACCCGTCACCGACAAACCAGTCAGGTCCGCTTCGGGTGCCGTCATCGCGGTGCCGCCGATCGGTTGGCGGGCAGCGGCGGCTGTGACTGGGTGGCCGCAGCCAGCGTGCGGAACTGCTGGTCGCTACCAGCTCCGGTGATCGCGACCTGCGCCGCGCCACCCGGACCGGCCAGCCGGGTGGTCCACACCGGCTCCACCCCCTCGTCCCCCTGATAGACAACCCAACTGGTGGCGTCGACGTCGGCCACGCCGGTCGGGTGCATCGACGCGTGAATGGAGCCGACCAACTTCGCTTCGTCGGCGTTGCTCTGCGTCAAGCTCAGATACATTCCGGTCGGACTGATAAAGCCGACGGTCGAGGTGACTGCGCGCAGCGGCTGGCGGGTCGCCGGGTCGGTGCGGCCGTTGTCGATACCGCCGCGGCTGCCGGAATTGGCCTGCCATCCGGCCGGGAGCCGGGGCAGCCGGATGGGGAAACCAAGCGTCTGCGCATCAGCATGCAGAGCAGCCGCGGCGTCGAAGGACGGAACCGAGCCGCGCTGAGTGCCGGTGGGCCGGAACGAGCACATCCCGACCAGGCCGGCCAGCACGATGCATGCCACCACCAGTGGGGCGATCGACCAGAACATGTCGCGACCGTCCTGCAGCAGCCGGGGCTTGGCCGGTCGGGGAGCCGGTTGCGGCTGACTGGTCACCTCACCAGTATCCGTTACGACTGAGTGATCGTGAGTGTTCACCCGACTCGCACCCCATCGCGGGGTAGTTCGAGCGCCGGGTGGTGCTCTCCCTTCCGCGCTTCTCATGAACCCGCACGGTGCCGATCACAGGAAGCGCCAAAATGCCTAGCCAAAGCCCGCGCCTGCTCAGGCGCCGGGTCCAAAGTGAACCGGAAAGCTGCACCCACCAACCGCCGGGTACCTCGAAACGTGGCATCAGGCCGCCTTTGGTAGCGGCGAATGCGCGCTTCGCGCGGACAAACGTTCCTACAGCAAACCACCGACAACTTCCGACCACTCGACGAGCAGCAGCTGGCAGCCCTGCCACCGGAGCCCGAGCCGCTTCTGGGACAATCAATAACCATGACGCGTGCTACCGCCGGTCCCCACCCCTCGCCGGAACCCCGACCGGCCTCTCGCCGGGAAGCACCCGACCGCAACCTGGCCCTGGAACTGGTGCGCGTGACCGAAGCCGGTGCCATGGCCGCCGGGCGCTGGGTGGGACGCGGCGACAAGGAAGGCGGCGACGGCGCCGCGGTAGACGCGATGCGCGAGCTGGTCAACTCGGTGTCGATGCGCGGCGTGGTCGTCATCGGCGAAGGCGAGAAGGACCAGGCGCCGATGCTCTACAACGGCGAGGAGGTCGGCAACGGCGACGGCCCCGACTGCGACTTCGCCGTCGACCCCATCGACGGCACCACCCTGATGAGCAAGGGCATGCCGAACGCCATTTCAGTGCTCGCAGTGGCCGATCGCGGCGCGATGTTCGATCCGTCAGCGGTCTTCTACATGAACAAGGTCGCCGTGGGTCCCGACGCCGGAGACGTGCTGGACATCACTGCGCCGATCGCCGAAAACATTCGCGCCGTCGCGAAAGTCAAAAGCCTATCGGTACGCGACATGACGGTGTGCATCCTCGATCGGCCCCGCCACGAACAGCTGATCGAGGATGTCCGGGCCACCGGTGCGCGGATCCGGCTGATCACCGACGGCGACGTGGCCGGCGCCATCTCAGCCTGCCGACCTGATTCGGGCACCGACTTGCTGGCCGGTGTTGGGGGCACCCCGGAGGGCATCATCACCGCGGCGGCCATCCGGTGCATGGGTGGGGTCATTCAAGCCCAGCTCGCGCCCAAGGACGACGAGGAACGCCAAAAGGCGATCGACGCGGGGTACGACCTGGACCAGGTGCTGACCACCGAGGACCTGGTGTCCGGAGACAACGTCTTCTTCTGCGCCACCGGCGTCACCGACGGTGACCTGCTCAAAGGCGTGCACTACTACCCCGGCGGCTGCACGACCCAGTCGATCGTGATGCGCTCGAAATCCGGCACCGTCCGCATGATCGAGGCTTACCACCGGCTCTCGAAACTCACCGAGTACTCCGCCATCGACTTCACCGGCGACAGCACGGCGCAGTATCCGCTGCCGTAACGCAGCCCGGGCGCACCGCCACACCGAACGAACAAAAGGGACCTCGACTCATGGCTGCTCACGCCACCGACACCGAATACCGCATCGAACACGACACCATGGGTGAAGTGAAGGTCCCCGCAAAAGCGTTGTGGCGTGCGCAGACTCAGCGGGCGGTGGAGAATTTTCCGATCTCCCATCGGGGGCTTGAGCGCACCCAGATCCGCGCGCTGGGTTTGCTCAAAGGTGCCTGCGCGCAGGTGAACAAGGACCTCGGACTGCTGGCGCCGGACAAGGCCGACGCGATCATCGCCGCCGCCGGTGAGATCGCCGACGGCCGCCACGACGACCAGTTCCCCATCGACGTATTCCAGACCGGGTCGGGCACCAGCTCCAACATGAACACCAACGAGGTGATCGCGTCGATCGCAGCGGCCAACGGCGTGACGGTGCATCCCAACGACGACGTCAACATGTCGCAGTCATCCAACGACACCTTTCCCACCGCGACGCACATCGCCGCCACCGAAGCTGCGGTGCGCCACTTGATTCCGGCACTGCGGGTGCTGCACGACGCGCTGGTCGACAAGTCCCGCGAGTGGCACACCGTGGTCAAATCCGGCCGGACCCACCTGATGGACGCCGTCCCGGTGACCCTGGGACAAGAGTTCAGCGGCTACGCCCGGCAGATCGAGGCCGGCATCGAGCGGGTCGAAGCGACGCTGCCGCGCCTCGGTGAGCTCGCCATCGGCGGTACCGCAGTGGGAACCGGCCTCAACGCTCCCGACGGTTTCGGCGCCAAGGTGGTTCAGGTGCTGGTCGAACGGACTGGTGTAACCGAGTTGCGTTCGGCCACAAACTCGTTCGAAGCCCAGGCGGCCCGCGACGGTCTGGTCGAAGTGTCCGGAGCATTGCGCACCATCGCGGTGTCGCTGACCAAGATTGCCAACGACATCCGACTGATGGGTTCGGGTCCCCTGACCGGCCTGGCCGAGATCCAGCTTCCGGATCTGCAGCCGGGCAGCTCGATCATGCCCGGCAAAGTCAATCCTGTTCTGCCCGAAGCGGTTACTCAGGTCGCGGCGCAGGTGATCGGCAACGACGCCGCAGTGGCCTGGGGTGGCGCCAACGGCGCCTTCGAGCTGAATGTCTACATCCCGATGATGGCGCGCAACGTGCTGGAGTCGTTCAAGCTGCTGACCAATGTGTCGCGGTTGTTCGCCGACCGTTGTGTCCGCGGACTGTCGGCCAATGTCGAACGGCTGCGTGAATTGGCCGAGTCGTCACCGTCGATCGTGACCCCGCTGAATTCGGCCATCGGCTACGAGGAGGCCGCCGCGGTGGCCAAGCAGGCACTCAAAGAACGCAAGACAATCCGTCAAACCGTGATCGACCGCGGGCTGATCGGCGAGAAGCTCTCCGTCGACGAACTGGACCGCCGGCTTGACGTGCTCGCGATGGCGAAGGTATCCGACGAGGAAGGGTAGCCCGATCGCGGATAATGAAGCGGAAGCGGCGGCGAGCCTCGACGCACACGCGGGTCGAGCATGATGGTGTTATGCAGCCGATCGCGGCCGCGATGCGGTTATGCGGCCACCCTCACCCGAGGGTGCCGATGACAGTGAAGGTGGTTCAGCAATGACGGCTCCCCCCGGCGGCCCCTACGGTCAGAATCCCTCCGGTCACCCGTATTGGCAGAACCCCTACTGGGGCGGCCAGCCGCAAGGCGACCCCTATCAAGCCGGCCAGTCGCATGGCGATCCTTACCAGAACCCGCAGGGCGGTCCCTACCAGCAACCCCAGCACGGTGACCCGTACGCGGCTGGTTCGGCTCCCACTCAGCAAGCCCCGCTGCCCGGCCAGCAGTATCCGCCGGGGCCCTACCCACCGGGGCCCTACCCGCCGGGGCAGTACCCGCCGGGGCCGTATCCGCCCGGGCAACCCCCCGGGCCATATCCCCCGGGGCCGTATCCGCCCGGGCCGCCACCGGGTGGCCCCGGCTCGAAGAAGCCGTGGTTGATCGGTGGCGCCATCGCGTTGCTCGCCGTCATCGGGCTCGTGGTGGCCCTGGTTCTCGTCGTCGGCCACCATGGCACGTCTGACCAGGCCGGTTCGTCGAACGCTTCAAGCAGTGCAGCGCCTAACGCTCCGACGTCGCAACCGAGCGGTTCTCAGCAGAACGCCACCGACTGCACCCCCAACGTGTCCGGAGGCGATGCGCCCAGCAGCGACACCGTCAGCGCGGGTGCGCTGTCCTTCCCGACCAGCGCAGCACCGGGATGGATGCCGATCTCGGACAACTCCACTCCCAACGCGATCGGCGCCGTCGGGGTGGCACAAGAGGTGCCCAACGCCAACCAGTGGATGATGCAAGCCGAACTCGCGGTCACGAACTTCGTCACCAGCATGAGCATCAACGATCAGGCGTCGAAGTTGCTGAACTGCATCGCCACCGGACCCGGCTACGCGCAGTCCGGGCCCACTCTCGGCCCGATCAGAACGTCGACCACCACCGTCGACGGCACTCAGGCTGCCCGGGCAGACGCCGACATCACGATCAGCGATGCCTCCCGCCACGTGGCGGGTGACTCGGTCACGATCATCGCCGTCCAGACGAAACCAGTCACTGTCTTCTTCGGTGCGTCACCCATCGGCGACGACGCCAGCCGATCCACCATCGACGCGGTGATCACCGCGCTGAAGGTCAATCAGACCTGACCCGGGCGGCGTCACGCCCCGTTGTTCGGTCCGCCGGAGTTCTGGCCGGGGATGTCGGTGATCGGAAAGTTCGGCATCGGCCGCGGCGACGGCGTGTTGGGCAGCGAGGGGATCTCGGATGACGGGATGTCGTGCAGGTCATTGACCGACGGCCCGTTCTCCCGCCTGCCGTAACTGCTGCCCGGCGCCCGTGGCCCGAGCAGCTGGCTGACCGTCACCAGCCGGTAGCCGTTGGCTTTGAGCACCGGAATGAACTGGTAGACCAGGTCAACGGTGCTGGAGTAGGTGTCGTGGAACAGCACCACCGAACCCGGCTTGACGTGGGTCATCAGCACTTGGCGCGTCGCGGCGGTGTTGGCGTCATTCATCCAGTCGAAAGGGATGACATCCCAGAGTATTTCAGCTTGCCCGACGTGAGCGGCGGCCTGGCGTACCGCGTCGTCGGATAGTCCGCCGGCGGGCCGGTACAGCGCGGGAGTGTGGCCGGTGGCGACGGTGATCGCATCGTTGGCACGGGAGAATTGACCCGGAATGTCTTGCGGCGGAATCGTTGTCATGTTGGGGTGCTCCCACGTGTGGCTCCCGATCTCCATACCGGCGTCGGCGATGCGTTTGGCGCCCGACGGGTTGGCCGCGACCTTGTTGCCGATCAAGAAGAACGTGGCCTTGGCGTTGTTGTCTTTGAGGATCCGCAGCAAACGGTCGGTGAAGGGCCCGGGTCCATCGTCGAATGTCAGTGCCACGCACTTGGCCACCGAACAGTTGACGTCATCGGCGCCCGCCCGCTTGACGTGGCCGGTCAGGGCGCCGATCACCAGGACGGCGGCGGCAGCGGCAAGACCGAAAAGGGTTCGCCAGTACCGCCACGCCTGGTTGTCAGTTCGCTTCGGCACCCTGGCAGCCTACCCGGCTACCGGGCCGACGCTTATGCCGTCAAGCTGGTCAGTGCGGTCCGCTGATCTCCTCGAGCATCTCGGTAACCAGCGCGGCGATCGGTGAACGCTCGCTGCGCAGCAACGTGATGTGAGCGAATAACGGGTGGCCCTTGAGCTTCTCGATCACTGCGGCCACCCCGTCATGTCGACCCACGCGTAGGTTGTCGCGCTGGGCTATGTCGTGGGTCAGGACCACTCGCGAGCCGGTGCCCAGCCGGGACAACACGGTCAACAACACGTTGCGCTCCAGCGACTGTGCCTCATCGACGATGACGAACGAGTCGTGCAGGGAGCGACCGCGAATGTGAGTGAGCGGCAGCACTTCGAGCATGCCCCGCGACTGCACCTCGTCGAGAACCGCCGGACTGGCCAGGCCTTCGAGGGTGTCGAAGACGGCTTGCGCCCAGGGACCCATTTTCTCGCTCTCGCTGCCGGGCAGGTATCCGAGCTCCTGGCCGCCCACGGCGTACAACGGACGGAAGACCACGACTTTGCGTTGTGTCCGTCGCTCCAGCACGGCCTCCAGTCCTGCGCACAATGCCAACGCCGACTTGCCGGTCCCGGCTTTGCCGCCCAGCGACACGATGCCCACCGACTCGTCGAGCAGCAGGTCCAGGGCTACCCGCTGCTCGGCGGAACGCCCGCGCAGCCCGAACACTTCGCGGTCACCGCGCACCAGCTGCACGCGTTTCTGCGCGTTGACCCGGCCCAGAGCGTGGGAAGTGCCGCCAAGCAACCGTATCCCGCTGTGGCACGGCAGGTCTCGTGCACTGGCCAAGTCGATTTCACCCTCGCCGAACAGCGCTGCGATGTCTTCAGCCGCCGTCTCGATCTCGGCCATCCCGGTCCAGCCGGAGGTCACCACGTCCTGCGCGTGGTACTCGTCGGCCGCCAAGCCCACTGCGCCTGCCTTGACACGCAGCGGAATGTCTTTGCTGACCAGGGTGATCCGTCTGCCCTCCGCAGCCAGATTGGCCGCGCAGCTCAGAATCCGCGAGTCGTTGCTGTCGGTGCGGAATCCTGCCGGCAACACCGAGGGGTCAGTGTGATTCAGTTCGACGTGCAGCGTGCCGCCTTGTGTGCCAACGGGAATGGGTTGGTCCAGACGCCCGTGTTCGAGCCGGAGGTCGTCGAATAACCGCAGTGCTTGACGGGCGAACCAGCCCAGTTCGTGATGGTGGCGTTTAGCCTCCAACTCACTGATGACCACCAGCGGGACGACCACTTCGTGTTCGGCGAATCGGCTGCACGCCCACGGGTCGGAGAGCAACACGGACGTGTCGAGCACGTACGTCCGAAGATCAGTCACAGACGGCTCCTTGACTGCGCGGCCCCGCGCGCGAACTTGTCGGCGGGCGCTGCGGCATCAGGACCGGGGCCGGCCCTGCCAGAGTCGTAATGCGAGGTGCCGCCCGGATAGCAGAGCATGTCGCTAGCCATCAGCAGCGACGCTACTCCGGTCGGAACATACCCGTCGTGCAGGCGCGCCGCACAAGCGCGACCGTCGCGTGCGGTGGCGAAGAACGCCAGTTATTAGACGAGGACGAAGGGTCGCAGATCCGGGTGATCAGCCAATCCCCAGGCGCTGATCCGGTCGGAGATCACCTGCCGCAGTTGCGAAGCGCCGAAGACGCCGCTTTCGGCCACATGTTGCAGCTTGTCCTGGTAGGCGTCGATGTCGCCGCCGACGACGCCGAGTTCGGCAGCGCGGGCGGCGATGGCGGCCACCGTCTCGTCATGGGTGAACTGCAGGCAGTGCGCCACCAGGTTGGCGAAGAATTGCTCGTGTCGCTCTTCATCCCGCGCGATGTGCGCGATGAGTCCGGCCAGCACCGGCTCTTCGATCAGAGCCGCCAAGTTGGTGCAGAAGACCGCGTGGGCGCGCTCGAAGAAGGCCATGAACACCAGGGTTTCGACCTGGGAGTAGTGATCGGCGCGATGTCCCTTCTTCGCAACGTGCTCGAAGCGGACCTGCTCGTTGGCGGTGGGATCGATCTCGCGGGTCACCACGAAGTATTCCCGCAGCGCGATGGCGTGACCGTGTTCCTCGGCGGTCCACCGACCGATCCACTGGCCCCAGTTCTCTTCGAGAATGAAGTGTTCCACCAGTTCACGGTGGTAACCGGCCAGGTTGTCCTTGGTGATGAGCAGGATCTCGCACGCATCGGTGATGAGCTTGGGCAGCGTCACCTGCGACGCGTCCCAGTCACGTCCGCCGAGGAAAGCGAAGTTCTCGCCTTGTTCGAATGGCACGAACTCGTGAGCGAACCACAGGTTCTCGGTGTCGAGGTGACGGTCCAACTCGTCGCCCACCACCGGCTCGAGCTCAAGGATCAGCGCGTTAGGTACAGGCTTTATTGCCATGAAGTAACCGTAACTGCCGTTAACAGGTTTCGTGAAATCGCACGGACGTGTCGCTTGACATCGTCGCCGGGCTGGACGTTTCCGGTCAGGAGCCGACCAGCGCCCAGTCCTCCAGCCCCTCATACAGCGGGAATTGCCGGGCCAGCGCGGTGACCCGGTCCCGCAACGCCGTCACGTCAGCGCCCGGGCCGCCCGCGAGAGCGGTGGCGATGATGTCGGCGACCTCTGAGAATTCCGCGTCGCCGAACCCGCGGGTGGCCAGCGCGGGCGTTCCCACCCGCAGACCCGAGGTGACCATCGGAGGCCGAGGGTCGTTGGGCACTGCGTTGCGGTTGACGGTGATCCCGGCCTCGTGCAACAGGTCCTCGGCGGCTTTCCCGTCCAATGGCGAATCGCGCAAATCGACCAGCACCAGGTGCACGTCAGTGCCGCGGCTGACCACCGAGACACCGGCCTTGGCCACGTCATCGGCGAGCAGTCGCTCGGCGATGATCCGCGCGCCCGACAGCGTGCGCTGCTGGCGGTCGGCGAATTCCGGTGTGCCGGCGATCTTCAAGGCGACCGCTTTGGCCGCGATGACGTGCATGAGCGGTCCGCCCTGCTGGCCCGGGAACACCGCGGAGTTGACGATTTTGGCGTACTCCTGCTTGCCCAGGATCAGGCCGGAGCGCGCGCCACCCAGGGTCTTGTGCACGGTGGTCGACACGATGTCGGCGTGCGGCACCGGCGACGGGTGCAGTCCCGCCGCGACCAGCCCTGCGAAGTGCGCCATATCCACCCACAGTTTGGCGCCGACCTCGTCTGCGATCGACTTGAACGCAGCAAAGTCCAGGATCCGTGGGTAGGCCGACCACCCGGCGATCAGCACTTTGGGTCGGAATTCGAGCGCTTTGGCGCGCACGGCGTCCATATCGATCAGGTGCGTCTTCGGGTCGACCCCGTAGAAGCCAGCCTCATACAGCTTGCCGGAGAAGTTCAGCCGCATGCCGTGGGTCAGGTGACCGCCGTTGGCCAGGTCCAGACCGAGCAGATGCTCCCCCGGCGACATCAGCGCATGCAGCACCGCAGCGTTGGCCTGGGCACCCGAATGCGGCTGCACATTGGCGAAGTCGGCGCCGAACAGGGCTTTGGCGCGGTCTCGGGCAATATTTTCCACGATGTCGACGTATTCGCAGCCGCCGTAGTAGCGCCGACCGGGTAAACCCTCGGCGTACTTGTTGGTCAGCACGCTGCCCTGGGCCTGCAGCACCGAGCGCGGCACGAAGTTCTCCGAAGCGATCATCTCGAGGGTGTCGCGTTGGCGGGCTAGCTCCTTGCCCAAGAGGTCGGCGATGTCGGGATCAACTTCGCTCAGCGGCGCCGACATCACAGAAGCGGCGGTGCGGGCATCAGGTGCGGCAGTCACGGCCGCCAGTCTATCGACCGGCACGTACGCGCCGAGTCGCGCTTCGCGCTACGCGCTCTGCATCGTCGACGGGCTGGGCCGAATGTTCCGTCTCCTCCTCATCGCGCTACGCGCTCTGCATCGTCGACGGACCAGGCCACACTGTTCCGTCTCCTCCTCATCGCGCTACGCGCTCTGCATCGTCGACGGACCAGGCCACACTGTTCCGTCTCCTCCTCATCGCGCTACGCGCTCTGCATCGTCGACGGACCAGGCCACATTGTTCCGTCTCCTCCTCATCGCGCTACGCGCTCTGCATCGTCGACGGAATCAGCGGCTCGTCGAGCAGTCGGCCGAACCGTTCAACCAGGCTGACGTCTTCTGGGCGGTCGTCGAGCCATGCCCGCAACAACCGGTAACCCTCGACGTAGGTGCTCGTGTAAGCCCGCCACAGCGGCGACAAGAGGAACCTCAACATCTGCCGCGCCCGCTCGTCACCGACCAGCAGCCAACGCCGAAGATAACCGGCCACATCGTCGACGTCGCGATGCTCGTCGTGCAGCATCAGCGCCGCGTCCTGGCGCACGCCGGCCAGCGCTGCGGTCGCCTCCGCAATCGTCTCGGCACGCTCGCCGTCAAAGCGCAGACCTAGGTCGGCGTAGATCTCGGCGGCCCACCGGCCCCAGCGAGGGCCGATCGCGGCGTACAACGCCAGGTCGGCCAGACCTTCGGCCATCAGACACTGCGGGGTGTTGACCAGGAAGATGGTCTGCTCGGCCTGCCCCTTGCGCCGCACCAGGCCAGCTTCCTTACGGCAGTGCTCGGTGTGGTGACCCGGGTAGGACTCATGGGCAACCAGCCGGGGCAGCTGCGACATCAGCTGCCTGACGTCGGCATTGACGGCCACCTTCGAGCGGTAGTCGCCCAAGTAGTAATTGAAGCCGGACCAAGGCCTGTCGGTGACCACCTCATACTCCACCGTCTCTCCTTCGGGCAGCGGGTACTCCGCCCGCACCCGGTCACGCAGCGCACTGGAGAACGCGGCGATGCAGTCGGCCAACCGGTCCGGCGGGATCTCTTCGCCGGCACGGTAAGCGGCCATTCGGTCGACCAGCGCACCGGTGCCGCCGAGTACCTCGTCGAGTCGGACATGCGCGTCGCGGTAACCCGCGGTGTCCCCTTTACTGATCCGTACATCGAAGTAGTTGTGCACCTCGTCGACGAATCCGACCGGCTGTCCGGCGAACTTCCGGGCGGCGCAGGCGAGGGCGCTCAGGTGCGCGGACAGGTAATCCGCACGTTGCTGGTCGAACCCTCCGTGGTGCGGCACATCGGGCAGCGCAGCGAGCAACCGTTCGGCCTGCCCAGCCAAGTCGTCCGGTTTGGGGGCCGGTTCGCCCTGCACCGCGCGGTGCAGTGCCGGATCGCCGATGTAGGAGTCGACGTAGCCGGGCTCAACCCGGTCGAAGCGCAGACCCAGCAGTAGGTACTCGCGAATCAGATCGGCAGCCTTCACGTCGCAAACATATCCGCACGTTGAGGATCGCCCCAGCCGCTGCACCGAGGGCCGATGCTGCAAGACTGACAGCTATGCCGCGGCTGAGCGAGCCGAGCCCCTACGTGGAGTTCGACCGAAGTCAGTGGCGCGCGCTGCGGCAGTCGACGCCGCTGGCCCTCACCGAAGAGGAACTGATCGGGCTGCGCGGTCTCGGTGAGCAGATCGACATGCTCGAAGTCGAAGAGGTCTACCTGCCGCTGGCCCGGCTGCTGCACCTTCAGGTCGCCGCCCGCCAGCGGCTGTTCGCCGCGACAGCGGAGTTCCTTGGCGAGCCTCAGCAAAACCCGGACCGTCCGGTGCCCTTCATCATCGGCGTGGCCGGCAGCGTCGCCGTGGGCAAATCAACCACGGCTCGCGTGCTGCAGGCGCTGCTGGCCCGCTGGGCCCACCACCCGCAGGTGGACCTGGTCACCACCGACGGGTTCCTGTACCCCAATTCTGAGCTGACGCAACGAAACCTCATGCACCGCAAGGGCTTTCCGGAAAGCTACAACCGCCGGGCGTTGATGCGCTTCGTTACTTCGGTGAAGTCGGGGTCGGATCAGGTGTGCGCACCGGTGTACTCGCATTTGCTGTACGACATCGTTCCGGGAGCCAAGCAGGTGGTCCGGCACCCCGACATCCTGATTCTCGAAGGGCTCAACGTCCTGCAGACCGGACCGACGTTGATGGTGTCCGATCTGTTCGACTTCTCGCTCTACGTGGATGCGCGAATCGAGGACATCGAGCAGTGGTACGTCTCGCGTTTCCTGACCATGCGCACGACGGCGTTCGCCGATCCGGCGTCGCACTTTCACCACTATTCGCGGCTCAACGACCATCGAGCCGTTGCCGCCGCCCGGGAGATTTGGCGTTCGATCAACCGACCCAACCTGGTCGAGAACATCCTGCCTACCCGGCCGCGGGCCACGTTGGTCTTGCGCAAAGACGCCGACCACTCCATCAACCGGCTGCGGCTGCGCAAGCTCTGATGTCACGGCGGCGGCCGGCTCAGGGCACCGCAACCTCTGACGGCGGCGCCGCACACCGGCGGGCAGGAATCACACCGGCAGTCGGCGCACTCCGAGGTACTGCAGGTAGGCGAAGAAGGTGGTGTAAACCCCGCTTGCCAACGTCACGGCGACGCCCACAGCGGTCAACGGCAGCAACCCGACCGCCACCACCGCGACCGTCACCAGGGTGTAGACGATATTGGCGATGACGACGCCGGTGCCGGCGCGGCGCAAATCCGGCTGCGCGGCCAAGATGAACACCCCCAGGCCGAGGGCGACGAAGAAGGCGCCCATGCCGTATTCCTGCAGCGAGCTCAGACCGGTGCGCGCGGAGATCGGGTCCGCCGCCACCGCCACCGCCAGCCCGGCCAGGCCAGTCAGAGTCGCGTCGGCGCGCATGGCGAAGCGCAGCAGCGAATCGGTTGAATCGGACAGCGGACGGGGAGCCAGGGTGGTGACGGCGGTCATGTCAAACTCCTTGGGCGGGGATCGGGAACACACTCGAGCCTGCGGTCTGGGCGCTGCCAGATCGAGACATGACACTGCCAAGCACTGCCATGAGCTGGTCAACTGCGCTCTGTCCCGGCGCTATTCCACGGCCGCCCGGCGCTAGTCGCTGGTGACGGTCACCCGTCCGCGCAGTTGCGCCGCGATCAGGCGGGCAGCGGCATTCTGCCAGTTGTGCAGCGAACGCTGCGGGACGTCGGTGACCATCCATTGCCAGGCCTGCCGAGCCGTGCCGTCCAGGCCGGCGGCGGTGGCGTTCTGGGCGTAGGCGCGGACGCCGACGACATACGGAAAGTACAGCGAGTTGTAGTACCGCCACTCTTCAGTGGTGCCGAAGTCGCCGCCGTCGCGCGGTTTGAGCCGAGCGATGGCGGCGGCCAGCACGCCTTTCAGTTCGTTCGCGCGTTCCAGCGGCTGGTCGGGTGCCCCGCGCGCGGCCAGCCGCTTATCGATCACCGGTAACGCCGTCAGTGGGCTCGCGATCAGCTTGGTCAGATCGCCGTAGTGCCCGAGCGCCCGGCGCGTCAGCCGGGTGAACGTGTCGTCGTCGACGTTGTCGAGAGGGTGCCCCGAGCGCAGCGGCAGCGCCGCCTCGGTGCCTCGCAGCGCGGCCCGGTCGGCGCGCAGCATCGGCGACCGCGCGAACGCCAACCGGTCGAGCACGCCAGCCAGCGGGTCGGCCAGCACCTGGATAGCGACCGCTACCGCCACGCTGGTGAACAGCAGCGCCGTCAGCGCGCCCTGCGCGGGGCGATCCCGGCCGGTGGCCGCCACCGCCACCAAGGCTTGACTGCCGAAGAGCACCGCCGCCACGACGCTGCCGACGAACGACCGCAGCATGTCGGCGCGCAGCGCCTGCCCTTCGTCGAAGGCATCCCACAGCGCCACTGCCACGCCGAGCGAGAGCACGTCGAAGCTGGTGGCGGCCAGCGCCAGCCAACTCGGCACCAGACCCAGCGGAATGATGAGGATGGCGTTGCTGAGCGCGAAGAACAGCGTCGCAAGGATGATCAGCCCGGACGCCGGCAAGTGCTGCGCAGGCCGGGCCAGGGCCGCCACCATGGCGCCCAGCGTGGATGTCGAGATCGCGGCGCACATCACCAGGTGACCGGCCCGCAGCGGTCCCTCCACCCCGCCCGCCAGCACGGCGCCCACCAGAACCACCGCGCCGACGCCCGCCACCAGCACCAGCTCGCCGGTGCGTGCCCGCCAGCTGTCGCGAGGACGGGCCAGCTCCACGAGCACCGCGAACCAGGCGACGCCGGGAACGGCACCGAGGTAGATCTCGAGGTGGCTGAGCAGCCCGGCATGCGTGACCAACCGCACCGCATCCAGCGCCACCACGCTTGCGAAGCTGCACAGTCCGATCGCCGCCAACACCAGCACCGGCTTGCGCGGGTCGCGGGCCAGCAGATAAAGACCCAGCCACCAGCTCAGCGCGAACACCACTGCCGACAGCGCAGCCATCACTTCAGTGTGGCACGCACCTACATGCCGTAGCGGCGGTGTCGCACACTGTAGTCACGCAGCGCCCGCAGCAGGTCCACCCGGCGGAACGCGGGCCAGTACGCCTCGGTGAACCACATTTCCGAGTAGGCGCTCTGCCACAGCAGGAACCCGGACAGCCGCTGCTCACCGGAGGTCCGGATGACCAGGTCAGGATCGGGCTGCCCGGACGTATAGAGGTTCCGGGCGATGGCGTCGACAGTCACAGATTCCACCAGCTCTTCCCCCGTGGCGCCGTTGGCGAGTTCCTTGCCCAGCAACGCGCGCACCGCGTCGGCGATCTCCTGGCGGCCGCCGTAGCCGACTGCGACGTTGACGTGGAAGCCGCCGTCGGTGGGGGTGGATTCGACAGCGTCGCGCAGCCGCCGGGCCGGTTCCTCGCCGATCAGCTCCAAGTCTCCCACCGTCCGCACGCTCCAGCGGTTGACCGGCGCGCAGATCTCTTCGACGACGTCGGTGATGATTTCAATCAGCGCCGTCAACTCTCCTGGGTCGCGCTGCAGGTTCTCGGTGGACAACAGGTAGACGGTGGCCATTTCGATGCCGGCTTCCTGACACCAGCGCAGCATCTCGGCGATCTTGGCGGCACCCATCCGGTAGCCGTAACTGACGTCGTCATACCCGGCGCTGCGGGCCCAGCGCCGGTTGCCGTCACACAACACCGCGATGTGGCGGGGCAGCTCGGACCTCGACGCCGCCAACCCCTGACGGAGCCGCATCTCGTAGACGCGATACAGCGGCTCTTTGAGTCGCCGGGGAACGATTTCCACGGCCACCCAGCCTACTGTGACCGCCGGGGATTGGCGGAAACCTCACAGCGTGCCAGCGTCGGGCAACGCCGGAGATTGCGTACTGTTGAATACAAATGTCGCGAGCTTTCAGTCTGGGATTGTCAGTCAGGGAGGGACTTTGAGCGGCCAGACCAGCACTGCACCGGAGTCGGCGTCCTCGGGAACGGACAGCTCGGCCGACGCGCTCGGCGAGCACCTCGTCGACGGGGTCGTTCAAGTCCTGACCAAGCCGCGGTTCCGCGGCTGGATCCATGTGTATTCCGCTGCGGTCGCCGTCATCGCGGGCGCCGCCTTGATATCGGTGTCGTGGCCGTTGGTCGGCTTCAAGGCCGGCTTGGCGACCTTCATCTATACCGCGGCTGCGGTGACGATGTTTGCGGTGAGCGCTACTTATCACCGGGTGCACTGGAAGTCGGCGCGTGCCCGCAACGTGATGAAGCGGCTCGACCACTCGATGATCTTTGTGTTCATCGCCGGGACGTACACGCCGTTCGCGATGCTCAACTTTCCGCCGCAGGCGGGCAAGCTCGTGTTGTCGATCGTCTGGGGCGGCGCGCTGGCCGGCATCCTGCTCAAAGTGTGTTGGCCGTCGGCGCCGCGCTGGGTCGGCGTGCCGCTGTATCTGCTGTTGAGCTGGGTGGCGGTGTGGTTCACCGGAACGATCTTGCACGGCGCCGGGGTGGCGGCCTTCACGCTGCTCGTCGTGGGCGGGGCGATTTACAGCATCGGTGGTCTGCTGTACGGTCTGCGTTGGCCAGACCCGTGGCCGCGGACGTTCGGCTACCACGAGTTCTTCCACGCCTGCACCGCGGTGGCGGCCATCTGCCACTACATCGCGATGTGGTTTGCGGTCTTCTACTGAACCTTCGGCAATCGGCCGGAACTGGAACGCCTCGGCGCCCGCGACGCTACCGGGACGCAGCAAGCGCGGCCGCCAGTTGCGGCGTAGTGGTGACCGGGAGCTCACAGACCCGGCCGCGGCACACATAAGCGGCGTCGGCGCCGGCAATCTGGTCCCGGTCAATCAGCAACTCCGAGGAGTTCACCGGGCCGCCGACCACGATCGCCCCGCCCGGCGCCAACCGGCGGGCATCGGCCAGCAGCCCTGACCGCGCCGCATCGCAAGCAACCGCGATCTGCACCGGCCCGCGCACGGCGGCTTCGGCCACCGCCAGCCAGTGCCCGGCCGAGCGCGGCGCGCGCGCCAGCAGCGGTGAATGCGCCCGCAGCGAATCGGCGGCGGCCTGACCGTACCGGTCGGCGCGTTCACCGCCGATTAGGTGCGCGGCAATCACCAACGCTTCTGTGATCGACGAGGCCCCCGACGGTGTCGCTCCGTCCAGCGGATCGGCGGGCCGAAGCACAAGCTGCTCGGCGTCGTCGGGGCTGTCGAACCAGCGGCCCGGCCGGTCGGCATCGGGGAAGTGCACCAGCGCAGTGTCGAGCAGCTCGGCGGCCCGCGCCAGCCACGTCTGGTCGGCGGTGAGCTGATACAGCGTCAGCAGACCGGTGGCCAGCATCGCGTGATCTTCGAGGATGGCGTGGCTGTCGCCGACCACTCCACCCAGACTGGCCCGCCGCAGCCGGCGGTCCACAACGTGCAGGCCCCACAGCGCGCGCGCACACCGTTCGGCAGCCCTCAACAGCTCCGGCTCGCCCAGGGCCACACTTGCTTCGGCCAGGCCGGTGATGGCCAAACCGTTCCATGCGGTGACGATCTTGTCGTCGCGTCCGGGTTGCACCCGGGTCAGGCGCGCGGCCAGCAGCGCCATCCGGATCCGTCGAAAGCGGTCGGTGTCCTCGGGGTCCGCCGCCAGCTGCAGCACCGAGGCGCCGTCTTCGAAGGTGCCGGTCGCGGTGACACCGAATACCGAGGCGGCCCAAGAGCCGTCGTCGCCACCGAGCACCTCGCGTAGTTGACCGGGCGTCCACACATAGGTCGACCCCTCACGACCGCCGGCGTCGGCGTCCAACGACGAGGTGAACATGTCGCCGGCGCCCAGGCCGGTGACGATGAAGTCCGCGGTTTCCGCGGCGATCCGGCGGGCCAATGGGTCACCGGTGCGTCGGGCCCAGTGCGCGTACACCCGCAGCAGTTGCGCGTTGTCGTAGAGCATCTTCTCGAAGTGCGGCACCACCCAGGCGTCGTCGACGCTGTAGCGGGCGAATCCGCCGGCCAGCTGGTCATAGATTCCACCGCGGGCCATCGCGCTACCGGTGCGCCGGACCGCGCCGAGCGACTCGGCCGAACCGGTGCGTTCGTGGTGCCGCAGCAGCGCTTCCAGCAGCGCGGACGGCGGGAATTTGGGCGCACCGCTGAAGCCGCCGCGCGCGGTGTCCTCGTCGTGCAGCACCACCGCCGCCGCGTGGTCACACAGCGCCGGCTCCACCGGAGAGCCGCCGCCAGGCAGCCCGGACGCCATGTTGCGTAGCTCGCCCACGATCTGATCCGACGCTTGCTCCACCTCGTCCCGGCGGTTTCGCCAGGTGTTGGCGACCGCCGAAAGCAGGTGCAGAAACGCCGCCTTGGGGTAGTAGGTGCCGCAGAAAAACGGCCGGCCGTCGGGCGTGAGGAAGCAGGTCATCGGCCAGCCGCCGTGTCCGGTGAGGGCGACAGTGGCGTTCATGTACACCGCGTCGATGTCGGGTCGTTCCTCGCGGTCGACCTTGACGCAGACGAAGTCGGCGTTCATTGCGGCGGCCACCTCGTCGTCGGCGAACGATTCGTGAGCCATGACGTGGCACCAGTGGCAGGCGGCGTAGCCGACCGACAGCAAGACCGGCACGTCGCGGTCGGCGGCTTCGGCTAACGCCTGCGGGCTCCACTGCTGCCAGTGCACCGGGTTGTCGGCGTGCTGGCGCAGGTACGGGCTGGTGGCGTTGCCCAAGGTGTTGGCCGCGGGACTCATCGGCGCGGACGCAGTGGGATTATCCGGCTTCTCCTCATCGCGTCCCCTCGCTTCGCTGGGGTGCCCCTGCGCGCTCTGCATCGTCGCCGGTCAAAGGTCCGGTTCACGGGTCGGTCCAGTGGTATCGGTGGGTTCTCCCCAAGCCGGTGGTGCTCCCCCGTTCAGTTCGACGGTGCCCTCGTCGGCGGCCTGATCCTGGCGGGGATGTGCCGGATCAAAGGATTCCGGCAGCTTCTTGAGGTGCCTGTTCATCGAACGGATCAGAAGAAACGTAGCGATCAGCAACAACACCACCACCAGCAGACCCAGTGGACTGGCTTTGCCGAAGTCCGGCCCGGTACGCCGAGGGGTGTCGTCGGCGAGGACGGTAACGGTGGCCAGCATGATGTGGTGCACTAGTCGTCCTCGATTCCGCTGAACAGGTCGGTTTCCGGAAGCGTCACCGGAATCCGCGATCGAGCCAATTCAAATTCTTCCGTCGGCCACAACCGCTGCTGCCAGGCGATCGGCGCCGCGAAGAAATCCCCGTCAGGGTCGATCTGGGTGGCGTGTGCGCGCAGCGCGTCGTCGCGTTGGGAGAAGTAGGCCGAGCACTCCACCCGGGTCGTCACTCGGCTGGCGAAGATGTCGTGCCCAGGATCCCAGTGCGCCAGCCATTTCTCGAATGGCCCTTGCTGGCCGTGCTTGGCGAATTCGTCTTGCAGCAGTTGCATGCGCTGACGCAGAAACCCGTGGTTGTAGTACAGCTTGGACACTGACCACGCCGGTCCAGCGTCAGGGAACAGCTGATAGTCGCCGGCCGCCTCGTAGGCGCCAACCGACACTTGGTGGCACCGGATGTGATCGGGATGCGGATAGCCGCCGTGCTCGTCGTAGGTGGTCATCACGTGCGGTTTGAACTCCCGCACCACCCGAACCAGCGCCTCGGTGGCCACCTCCAACGGTGCCAGGGCGAAGCAGTCCTCGGGCAACGGTGGCGGCGGGTTGCCCTTGGGCAGGCCGGAGTCGATGAACCCGAGCCAGAGGTGTTCGACACCGAGGATCTCCGCCGCCTTGGCCATCTCGTCACGGCGGATCTCGGCGATGCGGCCGTGCACCTCAGGCAGGTCCATCGCGGGGTTGAGGATGTCGCCGCGTTCACCGCCGGTCAACGTCACCACCAGGACGCGGTGACCCTCGTCTGCGTAACGTGCGAGAGTCGCCGCACCCTTACTGGACTCGTCGTCCGGGTGAGCGTGGACCGCCATCAAGCGCAACTCGCTCACATGCTCCCTGTCCGTCTGCTCGTCTGGCTGAATGGCCTTGGATGGCCATAGTGTTCCAGTTCTAATCGTTGCATCCCGCAGCCCTCGCAGTTCGATCACCGAGATGTAGTGAGCGGCGGCGGCGCTCATCGCCGGTAGCCGTGAGCGGTCGTGCCCGGCAACCACTTCATAAACAGCGAACTGCGAAAACACGAATTGAGAGTGTCCGGCGGTGGTACGCTGTTTCGATGCACGGTTCCTGCTGGAACCGTGTATTGCTGCTTTAGCGGGTATGCCGACCACCGGCGGCGTTCTGCGGCACACAAGGCAGAGACCAGCGCCTGCCAGGGGCACGCAAGCCCACACGCGATTATCGCGGACACGACAAGACGAGGAGCGCGACGCAATGACGGACACTCAGGTGACCTGGTTGACCCAGGAATCACATGACCGACTCAAGGCCGAGCTCGACCAGCTGATCGCCAATCGTCCGGTCATCGCGGCAGAAATCAACGACCGCCGCGAGGAAGGTGACTTGCGTGAGAACGGCGGCTACCACGCCGCCCGCGAGGAGCAGGGCCAGCAGGAAGCGCGGATCCGCCAGCTGCAGGAACTGCTCAACAACGCCAAGGTCGGCGAAGCGCCCAAACAGTCCGGCGTCGCGCTGCCCGGCTCGGTGGTCAAGGTCTACTACAACGGGGACAAGTCCGACACCGAGACGTTCCTGATCGCGACACGCCAGGAAGGCGTCAACGACGGCAAGTTGGAGGTCTACTCCCCCAATTCACCTCTGGGTGGCGCGCTGATCGACGCCAAGGAAGGCGAGACGCGCAGCTACACCGTTCCCAGCGGCAACACCGTCGAGGTGACGCTGGTCAGCGCGGAGCCCTACCACTCCTAGACAGCGCTTGGTCTCGGGTGACTGGGCCGGTCGGCTGAATGGCGCGCATAGCCGAGGACTTACTCCTGCTGCTGCTGGACAACGCGTCCGCGCAGCCGGAGCTGGACCGATCGCGCTGTGACCGGATCCTCACCGCCGCCGCCCTGCTGGATCTGGCGCATGCGTGCCGGATTCGACCGGCGGTAGACAGCGAGCCGGTCGAAACCGGGCGGTTGGTGGTGCTCACTGGCCCCAATACCGAGGATCCGGTGCTGGCGCCTTCGTTGCAGCTGCTGCTGCGACGCCCCATGAGCCCCGCCGCGGCGATTGCCAAGTTGCGACGCGAAACTCCGCCGGCAGTATTCTCCCAACTCGAGCGGCGAGGCCAGATCAAGCAGATCCGTCTGCCGGCCCGCGGATTCAAGCGGGCGTGCGCGTGGCCGCTGACCGATCGCAGCCGGGTGGCTGAAATCCGTGCAGCGCTGATGGCCGCGCTGTTCGACCAGCACTGTCCCGACCCGATCACGGCGACGATCATTTCGTTGCTGCACGCCGTCCACGGGCTGGGCGCCGTATTCAGTCTGGACCGACGCGGCTGGCAATGGGTGACCGACCGCGCAGGCGACATCGCCAGCGCCAGTTGGGTTTCCGAGTCCGAGCCCGACCTCGCCGAGGTCAATCTGGCGGTGACGACTGCGGCGTTACGCGAAGCGTTGAGCTGACAGGGCCTGCTCGAGGTCGGCGAGCAGGTCGGTGATGTCTTCGATGCCCACCGACAGGCGGACGAGGTCGTCGGGGACTTCCAACTGTGAGCCGGTGGTCGAGGCGTGCGTCATCGCGGCCGGATGCTCGATCAGCGACTCCACCCCGCCCAGCGACTCCGCCAGGATGAACACCTCGGTGGCCGCACACAGCTTCTCCGCGGCTTGCCGTCCGTCCCGCATGCGCACGGACACCATGCCGCCGAAGCCCTGCATCTGTTGGGCGGCGACTTCGTGGCCGGGGTGGCTGGGCAGGCCCGGGTAGAACACAGTGCTGACCGCCGGGTGTCCGGCCAGGAAGTCTGCGACCGCGGCCGCGTTCTCACTGTGCCGCTGCATCCGCAACACCAAAGTCTTCAAGCCGCGCATCGTCAGGTACGCGTCGAACGGGCCCGGTACCGCGCCGGCTCCGTTCTGCAGAAAGCCGAACGCGGCGTCGATTTCTTCGTCACTGGTGACCAGCGCGCCGCCGACCACGTCGGAGTGCCCGCCGATGTACTTGGTGGTGGAGTGCAGCACGACGTCGGCACCCAGCGTCAACGGCTGTTGCAGAGCAGGTGAGGCAAACGTGTTGTCCACCAGCAGCTTTGCCGGATAATCGGCGGCGAGCTGGGCGAGTGCGGCGATGTCGGCGATCGACAGCAGCGGATTGGTCGGGGTTTCCGCCCAGATGAGCCGGGTCCGTGCGGTGAGCGCGGCGCGGACCGCGTCGAGGTTGGACAGCGGCGCCGGCGTGTACTCGACACCCCACTGGCTGAACACCTTGTCGATCAACCGGAAAGTGCCGCCGTAGGCGTCGTCGGGGATGACGACGTGGTCGCCCGGCCGCAGCAACGCGCGCAGCGCGCAGTCGGTGGCCGCCATTCCCGAACTGAAAGCCCGCCCGAATGTGCCTGCCTCGACAACGGCCAGCTGCAATTCCAGCGCGCCCCGCGTCGGGTTGCCCGAGCGGGCGTATTCGTATCCACCACGCAGATTCCCGACGCCGTTCTGGGCGAACGTGCTGCTCGGGTAGATCGGGACGTTGACCGAGCCGGTGGACGGGTCGGGGCGGTATCCGGCGTGGATGGCTTTGGTGGCCAGACCGGTGAACAGTCCGCCGTGGTCACCGCTGCCGGCGGGCGCATTGTGCTCTTGGTTCATCGACAGTCAGCCTAGTGAAGCACCGGAGGTGGGTGCACTCAGCGCGCTTCGACCATCAGCTCGTATCTAGGTGATCGCTAAATCTGTCTCACACCCGCAATGCGGTGAACGGACTGAACGGTAGGTTGCGCACCACGAACCAGGCCGATGTCAGGACGATCACTACCGGCACCGCCCAGCGAGTGCCGTGCCACCGCAGGGTTCGCCGGCCCGGCATTCGGCGATAGGTCCACACCACATACACCGGCATCGCCAACAGCAGCGCCGTCAACGTCAACGCGTTGTACCGCGCCGCCGCCGCCAAGTCGCCGTGCAACAATGCGTACAGCATCCGCAAGGTGCCACAACCGGGGCAGTCAAGCCCGAGCAGCAATCTGGTCGGGCACACCGGGAGCAGGCCGCCCGGCGTGGTCGGATCACCCAGCAGTACCGCCGCGCACACCAGACCCGCGGCGGCGGCGACGAGGACCGGCGCCCGCAAACGCTGCCCAAGCGCCGGCCCGGTGGCCCGTCCGTCGATCGACATGATGCGGGTTGATTGCATGACCTAATTTGCCTTCGACCGTGCTGGCTACCGTCGCGGCGCACCGTCGGACAGAAATCCGAGCAGATCGTGCCGGGTGATCACACCGACCGGCTTACCCTGTTCGACCACCATCAAAGCATCCCACTCACGCAACGCCGTGGCCGCCGCACTCACCAGCTCGCCCGATCCGATCAACGGCAGCGGCGGACTCATGTGCGACCCCACGGCGTCGACCAGTTTGGCACGGCCTTCGAAAACCGCTGACAGCAACTCGTTTTCGTTCACACTGCCGGCTACCTCGCCGGCCATCACCGGCGGCTCAGCACCCACCACAGGCATCTGCGACACTCCGTACTCCCGCAGGATGCCGATCGCGTCGCGCACCGTCTCGGAGGGATGGGTGTGCACCAGGTCGGGCAGCGCACCGGATTTGCGGCGCAATAGCTCGCCGACCGTCGGCTGTTGCACCGACCCGTCGAGCCGGCTGCGCAAGAACCCGTACGACGACAACCAGGCGTCATTGAAGATCTTGGACAGGTAGCCGCGGCCGCCGTCGGGCAGCAGCACCACGATCAGCGCATCAGGGCCGGCCGTCTCGGCCACCCGCAGCGCGCCGACGACCGCCATCCCGCAAGATCCGCCGACGAGCATGGCCTCCTCACGGGCCAGCCTCCGGGTCATGTGGAACGAGTCGGAGTCCGACACTGCGATGATCTCGTCAGGCACACTCGGGTCGTAGGCGGCCGGCCAGAAGTCCTCGCCGACGCCCTCCACCAGGTAAGGCCGGCCAGTGCCCCCGGAGTAGACCGAGCCTTCCGGGTCGACGCCGATCACCCGCACCGATCCGCCGGAGACGTCCTTGAGATAACGACCGGTTCCGGTGATCGTGCCACCGGTGCCGATGCCCGTCACGAAGTGGGTGACCTTGCCGTCGGTGTCCGCCCAGATCTCCGGGCCGGTGCTCTCGTAGTGGCTTGCCGGGCCTGCCGGATTCGAGTACTGGTCTGGCTTCCAGGCGCCCTCGATCTCGACGACCAGGCGATCAGAGACGCTGTAGTAGCTGTTCGGGTTATCCGGCGGGACGGCGGTCGGGCACACCACGACGTCGGCGCCGTAGGCGCGCAGTACGTTCTGCTTGTCCTCGCTGACCTTGTCCGGGCAGACGAAAACGCAGCGGTAGCCGCGACGCTGGGCGACTATCGCGAGCCCGACACCGGTGTTACCGGAGGTGGGTTCGACGATTGTGCCGCCCGGCTTCAGCTGCCCGTTGGCTTCGGCGGCATCGATCATCTTCTCCGCAATCCGGTCCTTGCAGCTGAGACCCGGATTGAAGTATTCGACCTTGGCCACCACCGTGGCGTCCCCGGCGGGAACGACGGAGTTCAGCTGAACCAGTGGAGTGTTGCCTATCAGTTCACTGATGTGCCGCGCGATCCGCATGCACCCATCGTTGCAGGAGAATTCGGCTTCCGCGCAGGCACTCCGGTGTAGCTGAAGTCAGCCGGTGGCCTCGCGGATGTACTCGCCGATCTGGCGCAGTGAGCGGGTGGCTTCGGGAACGAGCGGGGCAGCCAGCTGGAAGTCGTGGATTTGGCCCGGCCAAATCCGCACCTCGGCCGGCACGCCGACCTCGGCGAGCCGTCGGGCGGCCAACTGCGCATCATGCAGCAGCACCTCAGAGCCCGACACGTGGATCAATGTCCGCGGCAGGCCGGGTTCGATGTGCTGCAGGGGCTCGTAGAGCTGTTCGGGCTTGCCGTCGACGATGTTCTTGGCGGCGGCGCTGGCGACCAGCGCGACCAGTGCGTCGAATGCTTTGGCGCAGAACATCGCGTCGGTCTGAATGTTCGGATGCGACTGCTTGGGCTCCTTGGCCAACTCCAGCAACGGCGACATCGCTACCAGCGCGGCTGGTTCGTCGTGCAAGCGCTGCAGGCGCTGAGCCAGCGCCATCGCCAGGTAGCCGCCGGCGGAGTCACCGGCCAAAACGATCTGGTCCGGGTCATATCCGCGGGACTGCAGCCACTGATAAGCGTCGTAACAGTCGTCGACGGCCATCCCGACCGAGTGCTTCGGGATCAGCCGGTAGTTGACTACCAGAACCGGTGAGTCGGCGTACCTCGACAGCGCATTGACCACCCTGCTGTGTGAGTTCACTCCGCAGGTCAGAAACGCGCCGCCGTGCAGGTACAGCACCACCCGTCGGCGACCGTCGGCCGGCAGCACTCCGGGAGCCCGCACCAGCTGGGCGGTGGCATGGGGCAGGCGGATCGTCGCGCGGATCGTGCCCGGCGTGGGCAGCAGGAACCGTGAAGCGAAGTCGATCAGGCCGAACGGCCAGGGAAAGTGCGGCACGTGGCTTCCGAAGGCCAGGGCCGGGCGGATCGTCAGCCGGGAGATTGCCCAAGTGAGACGGGCCGGCACGCTGGGACCGGATTCCCAGACCTGGACGGGGATGCCGTCGCTGATGGGGAGCCGTCGCGCTTTGACGGCCCGGTAGGTCCGAAAGGGGCGTTCAGTGTTTTGGGGTGGGTTCAGCGGCTCGATTGTCGCGGTCATCTCAACACTTCCTACGTCGCTGTAGTCATGTGACGAAGTAGCGGAGCGACCGGTCTGCACCCCTGCGTTCTGGGCAATATACCCGCCGAACGGTTCAGCCAACCTCGCGAATTTAGCTTGACACCTGTTTAAGTTTCAACAGTCAAAGAGTCTGAATTGATACGACTTCTGTTCCGCTTTGTGACAGGCCGACCGGCGGCGACCCGGATTCCGCCGACCGGGTCCCTAAAATGTGGGGCGTGGGCATACACGCGCCGCGCCGATCGACCATCGCGCTGGCCGCAGCGGGAGCGCTCGCGTCGACCGGCACCGCCTATGTCGGCGCCCGCAACTTGCTGATCGGCCAAGCGCAGCAGGCGCGCAGTGTCATACCCAAGACCTGGGCGGTTCCGCCCCGGGCCGACGGCGTGTACAGCCCGGGCGGCGGGCCGGTAGAGCGCTGGCAGCGAGGCGTACCCGTGGACCTGCATCTGATGGCCTTCGGGGACTCCACGGCAACGGGCTACGGCTGCCATGACAGCGAGGAAGCTCCCGGCGTGTTGCTGGCGCGGGGCCTGGCCGAGCAAACCGGTAAGCGAATCCGGTTGAGCACCAAAGCGATCGTCGGCGCAACGTCGAAAGGGCTGTCCGGTCAGGTGGACGCGATGTTCGTGGCCGGGCCACCTCCTGATGCAGCGGTCATCATGATCGGCGCCAACGACATCACGGCGCTCAATGGGATCGGCCCGTCCGCAGCCCGTCTGGGCGCTGCGGTTCACCGGCTGCGCGACAGCGGCGCGGTGGTGGTCGTGGCCACCTGCCCCGACTTCGGCATCGTGACCGCCATCCCGCAACCGTTGCGCTGGGTGACTCGTAGACGCGGTTTGCGGCTGGCCCGAGCCCAGGCCGTCGCGGTCCGGGCGGCCGGTGGCGTGCCGGTACCACTGGCGGACCTGCTGGCGCCGCAGCTCCGGCAGGCTCCGGAGCGGTTGTTGTCCGACGACCAGTATCACCCGTCAGCCACGGGTTACGCGTTGCTCGCCGGTCAGCTGCTGCCCGCGTTGTGCAGCGCGCTGGGTGAGAAAGGCGCCGCCGAGGCGCTCGACCGGCCCGCACCATCCATCGCGGCGGAGCCACGGCCTAGCCGGCTGCGGCTCAGCATCGCGTCGCGGTTGTGGCGGCGGTCCAGGACAGGGGTGCCTGCCCCCGTCGTCATGCCGACCAGCGGCTAGATTGAATTGCCCGGCTCCTCCTCATCGTGCTTCGCACTCTGCATCGTCGCCGGGCTAGATTCAGATCAAAGCCTGGTCATCCGGTCCCGTATACCGCGGTGGCGGGCGCGGAGAAAGGAGCCAGCAATGTCGGAAGCCGTCATCGTCTCAACAGCCCGCTCACCGATCGGCCGCGCGGTCAAAGGATCGCTGGCCACCATCCGGCCCGACGACCTGGCGGCTCAAATCGTGCGCGCCGCCCTGGACAAGGTCCCCGAACTGGATCCCCACCGGATCGACGACCTGATCCTGGGCTGCGGGCAACCGGGCGGCGAGTCCGGCTTCAACCTCGCCCGGGTGGTCGCCGTTGAACTCGGCTACGACTTCCTGCCCGGCACGACCGTCAACCGGTACTGCTCGTCGTCGCTGCAGACGACGCGGATGGCGTTCCACGCCATCAAGGCCGGTGAAGGTGACGCGTTCATCTCCGCCGGTGTCGAGACCGTGTCACGTTTCGGTCAGGGCACCTCCGACTCCTGGCCGGACACCAAAAACCCGAAGTTCGAGGAGGCTCAGCAGCGCTCTGCCGAAGCGGCCACCGGCGCCGACGAATGGCATGACCCCCGGACCGACGGGACGTTGCCCGATATCTACATCGCGATGGGCCAGACCGCGGAGAATGTCGCGCTGCTCACCGGCATCAGCCGGGAAGACCAAGACCACTGGGGGGTGCGCAGCCAGAACCGCGCCGAAGAGGCCATCAAGAGTGGATTCTTCGAGCGCGAGATCGAGCCGGTCACTCTGCCCGACGGCAGCACGGCCAGCGTCGACGACGGCCCGCGACCCGGCACTACCTACGAGAAGGTCAGTCAGCTCAAGCCGGTCTTCCGCCCCAACGGCACGGTGACCGCCGGCAACGCCTGCCCGTTGAACGACGGCGCTGCCGCGGTGATCATCACCAGTGACACCAAGGCCAAGGAACTCGGCTTGACACCGCTGGCGCGAATCGTGGCCACCGGGGTGTCCGGCCTGTCCCCCGAGATCATGGGTCTGGGCCCCATCGAGGCGACAAAGAAGGCACTCGCGCGGGCCGGCCTATCCATCAAAGACATCGACCTGTTCGAAATCAACGAGGCCTTTGCCGTGCAGGTGCTCGGCTCGGCACGAGAGCTGGGCATCGACGAGGAGAAGCTCAACGTGTCAGGTGGGGCGATCGCCCTCGGACATCCGTTCGGCATGACCGGCGCCCGCATCACCACCACACTGCTGAACAACCTGATCACGCACGACAAGACATTCGGCTTGGAGACAATGTGCGTAGGCGGCGGACAAGGCATGGCGATGGTGATCGAGCGTTTGAGCTGACGCCGCACACCAAAAAGCCGGCACGCTGCGCGTGCCGGCTTTTTGCGATTCAGGTCAGTCGCTCTGCAGGTAGCTGAGCAGGCGCAGGATTTCGATGTAAAGCCACACCAGCGTGACCGTCAGGCCCAGGGCGATACCCCATGCGGCGCGCTCCGGCGCTCCGGCGCGGATCATCTGGTCGGCGGCGTCGAAGTCGATGAGGAAGCTGAACGCCGCCAGGCAGATGCAGACCAGCGAGAAGATGATCGCCAGCGTGCCGCCGCTGCGCAGACCCAGGCCCTCGCCGTGGCCGACACCGAACATCGCCAACACAAAGTTGCCCAGCATCAGGGCCAGCACACCGAACAAACCGGCGATGACCATCCGGGTGAACTTGGGGGTGACCCGGATGGCCCCGGTCTTGTAGACGACCAGCATGCCGAAGAACACCCCGAAGGTGCCCAGGATGGCCTGTCCGATCAGCGACCCGGCGTTAGCGGACGACACCGTGAAGTTGGCCAGCACGAACGAGATGGCACCGAGGAACAGTCCCTCGAGTACGGCGTAGGTCAACACCAGCGCCGGGCTGTCCTGCTTGCGACCGAAAGTGGCGATCAGCACCACCACCAGACCGCCGATCGCGCCGCCGAAGCTGAGCGGCGCCGCCAGCGCCTCGTTTCCGCGCACCAGGAAGTAGGAGACGACCGCAGTGGCGGTCAGCACCGCGAGCGTCATACCCGTCTTGGTGACGACGTCGTCGATGGTCAGCGGACGGGCGACCCCGGACCGCCGATCCTGGTACGGAGCCGCCGGAGCCGCCGCGTAGGGGTCTGTCTGATAGGCCTGCTGAGTCGCGGCGCCGGCAAGGCCGGGGCCGAACTGCGCGTATCCGCCGCGCTGCTTGGGCAGCGAACGAAATACCGGGTTGCTAGTCTCCCGCACCGTCGGATCCTCTCTTGTGTGTCACTTCAAGCTGTAACAACTGGTCAACGATCAAATACCCGGCTCGGTTCCCGCCTGTGCTTTCGCACGGTAAGCAATTTCCGGGCCGCTCGTCGGCTAAACCTTACCCGCGGACGTCGCCGCGCGGCTCACGATCTACATTGCTGCTCAGGTCGTGCACAGGGCAACAGCAACCAAGAGGTGTCGGCGAGGGGAGACGACGGCGTGACGGGCGAATCCCCTGAGGTCCACGAGGTCCTTGCCCGCGTCGACGACGGTGTGGGCTTGGTGACGCTCAACCGACCCAAAGCGATCAACTCGCTGAACCAGACGATGGTGACCGCGCTCAGTGCGATCCTCACCGATTGGGCACACGACGACGGCGTGCGTGCGGTGGTGCTGAACGGCGCCGGCGACCGCGGTCTGTGCGCCGGCGGTGACGTGGTGGCGATCTACCACAGCGCCCGCGCCGACGGAGCGGCCGCGCGGCAGTTCTGGTACGACGAATACCTGCTCAACGCACAGATCGGCCGATTCCCCAAGCCGTACATCTCGCTGATGGACGGCATCGTCATGGGCGGCGGAGTAGGGGTGGGCGCCCACGCCAACGTGCGCGTGGTGACCGACAAGACGAAGATGGCGATGCCTGAAGTCGGCATCGGCTTCATTCCCGACGTGGGCGGCACCTATCTGCTGTCGCGAACGCCGGGCTTGCTGGGCAGACACGCGGCGCTGACTGGCGCACCGTTCTGCGGCCCCGACGCCATCGCACTGGGGTTCGCCGACCACTTCGTGCCGCACGACAGCCTCGAAACCTTCTCCTGCACGATCGTCACCGATGGCGTCGAGCGTGCACTGACCGATCATGCCGTCGACCCGCCCGCCAGCGAGCTTGCGGCGCAACGCGATTGGATCGATGACTGCTACGCCGGCGACACCGTTGCCGAGATCGTGGCGGCGTTGCGCGGCCACGATGCCGGACCGGCCAACGACGCCGCCAACATGATTGCCAGCCGCTCACCCATCTCGTTGTCGGTGACGTTGGAGTCGGTGCGTCGTGCCGCGAAGCTGGACACGCTGGAAGACGTGCTGAAGCAGGAGTACCGGGTGTCGTGCGGGTCGCTGCGCTCGCACGACCTGGTGGAGGGCATCCGGGCGCAACTGATCGATAAGGACCGCAATCCGCAGTGGTCGCCGCGGTCGCTGCCCGAGGTGCGCGCTGAAGACGTCGAAGCGTACTTCGCGCCGGCAGATCCGGATCTGACATTCGACGAGGAGCGATGACGCGTATGAACTACGAAACTGTGCTGGTTGATCGAGACGGACGCGTCGGCACCATCACCCTGAACCGCCCGCAGGCGCTCAACGCGCTCAACAGCCAGATGATGACCGAAGTCACCATCGCCGCGGCCGAATTCGACGGCGATCCGGATATCGGCGCCATTGTCATCACCGGATCGGCCAAGGCATTTGCCGCCGGTGCGGACATCAAAGAGATGTCCAGCCTGACCTTCGCCGAGGTCTACCGTTTCGACTACTTCGCCACCTGGTCGAAATTGGCGGCCGTGCGCACCCCGACGATCGCCGCGGTGGCCGGGCACGCACTGGGCGGCGGCTGCGAGCTGGCGATGATGTGTGACCTGCTGATCGCCGCTGACACAGCCAAGTTCGGGCAGCCCGAGATCAAGCTCGGGGTGCTGCCGGGGATGGGCGGCTCGCAACGACTGACCCGGGCCATCGGTAAAGCCAAGGCGATGGACCTGATCCTCACCGGCCGCAGCATCGACGCCGCCGAAGCCGAGCGCAGCGGGCTGGTGTCCCGGGTGGTCCCGGCCGATGATCTGCTCAGCGAGGCGAAGAAAGTCGCCAACACCATCGCCGGCATGTCGCTGTCGGCGACCCGGATGGCCAAGGAAGCCGTCAACCGCGCGTTCGAATCGACCCTGGCTGAGGGCTTGCTCTACGAACGCAGGCTGTTCCACTCAGCATTCGCCACCGACGACCAGTCGGAGGGCATGACGGCGTTCATCGAGAAACGGCCCGCCAACTTCACTCACCGCTGAGACTGCGCTGTTTTGCGAGCTCTTCGAGAACCCCTGCGGCGGCCAGAGCGTGGTACCCACCGATCACGTCGGTCGCCCGGTGCAGCCCGAGGTCAGCCAGGGCGACCGCCGCGAGGCTGGACGTGTAGCCCTCCGAGCACAGGACCACCCACTCGACGTCGTCATCGAGGGCTTGCGGCAAGCGCGCGTCGCTGGTGGGGTCGCACCGCCATTCGAGGACGTTGCGCTCAATCACCAGCGCCGCCGGAACTTCGCCTTCGCGGGCGCGCTGGGCTGCCGGCCGGATGTCCACCAGGACTGCACCGCCGCGCAGTGCGTCCGGCACCTGCTCGGCAGGAAGACGGCGAAGCCTCGCCCGAGCCGTCTCGAGCAGCGTGTCTATGCGGCTTGTCACGGTGCGAACGCTCCTTCGGTCAGTTGGGTGCGCCGACGACGCAGCGTGTCGCGTTCGGTGACTTCGTAGTAGGACATCGCGGTCAGCGGCGGCGAATACGCGTGCACGCTGACCGTCGGTACCGCCGGCGCGTCCGTCGGTGCCCAGATCACGTCGTGCACCCAACCCAGCGGAAAGCCTGCTTGATCACCGGCGTGGAGCTGGCGCCGCCGCAACTGTGAACCGTCCCAGCGGAATTCGTCGAGCGAACCGGACAGTAGCGTCAGCGCCCCAAGGGAACCGCCGTGGTCGTGCAGTTCGGTGGAACGTTCGGGCACCCAGCTGATCAGCCAGACGTCGATCTCCTCGTCACCGTGGATTCGGGTGAACCAGCGGTCAGTGACCGGGAATCCGCCCCGCGGCAGCAGGTGGTCGTAGCGTCCGGTGAGCACCTCGTCGGCCGCCTGATCGGTTGCATGCAGCAAGTCAGGCAGTCTCAGCCGGGTCGGGCCGGCAACGAACGGGATCGCCGACGGGCGCGGCGCCGGAGGTGGCGCAAGCGATGTGGCGCCAGGGGTGAACAGGACCATGCTCAGCACTCCAGGATGGACGACGGGTCAGAACCGGTTGCGCTTCAGGCGCGACAACACTCCGCCGACCGAATGTCCTGCATCACGGCATGAAGTGTTGCATAGATTGGCACCCATGCGCGGAAAGCGACTTGTCAGTCAGTTCAGTGTGGTGCTCATCGCCGTCGGCTCGGCAGCAACGCCGGGGTGCGCGTCGAGCCACCAAAGCGGCAGGCCGGCAACCTCGTCGGCCGGGACGTCGGGCACACCCGGCGGATCACCATCGGGGTCGGCAACCGGGCCGTCCGGCAGCAACGCCGTCGGTGTGTCCCCCGGCGGCGTCACCACCCGTGTCGACGCGCCGGCCGGCTCCAGTGAAGAGGAGTATGGCCAGGCCTGCCGCGCTGCGAAGGTCTGGATGGACCAGCGCGGCGGCGATCCGCAGCAGCTGGTAGAGCCGTACCTCGCGACATTGCAGGCGCCCGGTGTCGCGCCGGGCCTGGGAACCTTCAACACGCCGTGGGCACAGCTGACGCCGTCGCGGCAGGCGGCCGTGATCGTCGCGGCTCGGGCGGCCGCCGGCAACGAGTGCGGCTGACACCCGAACCAGCCGCGGTAGTTCGGATCACAGGTGGAAGAAAAGCCGCGATCCGCGGCGGCAAGTCGGCCGTTCGCGGCGGAGACGGCGCCGGACCGCAGCCCGCGGCGCGCAGAATGAAGTAATGGTGGTCGCCGACTCTGTGCAGTCGTCGGGCGCACCCGACCCAGCTGCCCGCCGCACCAGCGGCGCGGCGCGTCCCCGGGTGGCGCTGGCCCTGGGCAGCGGCGCGGCCCGGGGCTACGCGCACATCGGGGTCATCAACGAGCTGCACGAGCGGGGCTACGAGATCGTCGGCATCGCCGGATCGTCGATGGGCGCGCTCGTCGGTGGATTGCAGGCGGCCGCCAAGTTGGACGACTTCGCCGAGTGGGCGAGATCGCTCACGCAGCGCGCCATCTTGCGCCTGTTGGACCCGTCGATCACCGCGGCGGGGGTGCTTCGCGCGGTGAAAATACTCGACGTGGTGCGCGACATCCTCGGCACGGTGACGATTGAGGAACTGCGGATTCCCTATACCGCGGTGGCCACCGATCTAATCGCCGGGAAGTCGGTGTGGCTGCAGCGCGGACCGGTCGACGAGGCGGTGCGGGCGTCGATCGCAATACCCGGAGTGATCACGCCTTACCTGATCGACGGACGCCTGCTCGCCGACGGAGGCATCCTCGACCCGCTGCCGATGGCACCAATCGCCGCGGTCAACGCTGATCTGACCATCGCCGTGAGTTTGGGCGGCAGCGAAGCCGACGACGCCGCCGAGCACGACGGGGAATCGCATCCCGCCACCGACTGGCTCAACCGCGTGGTGCGCAGCACTTCGGCATGGTTCGACGCCAACAGCGCCCGGTCCCTGCTGGACCGGCCGACGGCGCGGGCGGTTTTGAGCCGGTTCGGCGCGTCGCCGTCGGATGCCGACGACGAGGCCGACCTGAAAGAGCCCGCCGAGCCCGTCGATGTCGCCGAAGGCCCGCCGGAGGCACCCAGATTGGGCACTTTCGAGGTGATGAACCGCACCATTGACATCGCCCAGGCGGCACTGGCACGTCATACGCTGGCCGCCTACCCGCCCGACCTGCTGATCGAGGTGCCCCGGTCAGCTTGTCGCAGCCTGGAATTTCACCGCGCTGACGAGGTGATCGACGTCGGCCGCGTGCTGGCCGCCCGCGCGCTGGACGCCAGAGCTTCCGGATCGGCCGAGCCGGCACCGCCGGTGATTCGAAGCTGATTCAGTTGCCGTCACCGCGTTCGAGGAACGCCGCGATGCGTTCGGCTGCGCGGCGACCCTGCGCCCGACCCGCCTGCGCGGAGGCTATTCGACAATTCGGATCCAGCGGGTTGGTCCCGAAGGCGCTCAGCGAGCCATCGTCGGCGAACACCGCCGTCGCACGGCCGCCGAAAGCCGCGATCTCGGCGACGGGACCAGAGCCGAACGGCGACGGCGCGGACTCGCTCGCGGGTACCAGCACCACCGCCTCGGCGCAGTCGCCGGCGACATCGAGATTGATCGAGCTACATATTCCGCCGTCCATGTATCGCCGGTCGCCAATGGTGACCGGGGGCCAGGCGCCGGGCACGGCGCAACTGGCGGCCACCGCGTCGATCAGGTCGATCCCGGAAGCTCTGGTGAACACCACCCGCTGCCCGGTCGCGACGTCGATGGCGGTGATCCGCAGCTCCCGGTCCGGCCAGTCATGTGACGGCAGCCGGTGGGCTATCACCGCACGGCGCACCGGTTCGGGCACGGTCCCGCCGGCCAAGGCCAGCGCGCCGATGCGTTGTAGCTTTCTCGGCAGCGGCGCGAAGGGGTCGGTCAGGGCATTCTGGAACAGCTCGGTGATGTCGTCGATACTGACGTCCGGATCTAGTTCGGCCGAGGTTTCCCGCACTTGCCGGGCGTACAGGTCGCCGATGCTACGGCCGCTGCCGATCTGGGCGGCAACCGCGGAGCCGGCCGAGGTCCCGACAAGGACCTCAGAATCGAGCAGGCACTGCGTAATCGTGGCCGACTCCTCTGCTATGCCCCGCAGAATTCCGATCTCCCAGGCGATTCCGGCTACCCCGCCACCCGCCAGCACCAGCGCACGTCCGGCTGTCATGTCTGTTCGCCCGGTGCCGAACTCCGCTGCTGCGTTGGGGCTTTCACATCTGCGCGGCGCAGCGGGTGTTCGGGCGGATGCGGAATCACTTGATGACTGCTGAGCTGCAGCGCGGCGTCGACGTGTACCAATTCGCCCGGGGCCATCAGGCGCCACCTCGGGTCGTCGTCCATCGGTTCGCTGGCGAACACCACCGACGGCCGCGTACGCAGGTGCGCAGAGTGCGCCGATATCCGCGGGGTCCGCAGATGGAACTCCTGATCCGGCGCGACCTGGCGGCGGTCCAGCACGTACAACTCGTTGGGCTCGGGGTAACGCAGCGCCCAGATGTCCGTGGCGGTGCTGAGCAGAATGTTGACCGCGTAGATGGGCACGTTGGCGGCCAGCCATTGCACTGCATCGACCAGACCCGCTTGCACGTCGCCGCCGTGCGCACGCACCGCGGCGGTGATCAACGCGAAGACCCGTTCCGAATCCGTCTGCCCCAAAACGAGATCAGCCGTGCCGACCGCGCGTAACCGCGCGTCGAGAGCATTCAAATCCTCGACCACGCCGTTGTGCGCGAAGATGCGGCCGTCCTGCAGGAAGGGGTGGGTGTTGACCGCGGCGTGCACCCCGGTGGTGGCATAGCGCACGTGTGCGACGAAGGTGGTGCCGCTCAATTCCTGCGCTTCGGTCGCGAAATCGGCGTCCTGCCAAGCGGCTATCGGTTGTTTGCGCACCTTCGGCTGACCGTGGTCATCGAAGACGCCCAGCCCGGTGCCGTCCGGGTTGCGCCGGCTCTGCGCCGAGAGGCTGTCCGGGGCGTTCAACAGCCAGAACGTGGCGGGCACCACCTCAGTTCCGGCGTGCAGCCCGAAAAGTCGACACATCAGCGTGCCAGCGCCGGCGCCGCGCGGGCGGTCACCAACGGTAGGTCGAAAAAGGTCTGAATGCCGGCAGGTGCCGCGCATGTCGCGGGAACAGCGTTGACGCAATGCGCAGCGGTGGCCACCACCCCGGGATTACTTTTCAGACCGGCCTCCACGCTCTCGGGCTGCCAGCCCTTGACCGTGACGAGGAAGTCGGGGTTTCCCTGAACTTCGATTTCGTATCGCTCCCCGGCCGGCCCGAAAGACCATGGCGGGTCGAGGTTTTGCTCACCCATCAGCCAGTTCACCGTGATTCGGACGACGACCGTGTCGGCGACGAGCGCTTCCCAGTGGAAGCGGCGTCCGGCGACCTGCCCAGCCTCGATGACACCGATCGGTGAGTCGATCGGTGCGGTGGCGACGGCAATCTCCTGCGACGCACGCACCCGGGGGTCGGCAGCGAAACCCAACCGGTCGACGCACAACCGCACCGACTGGATGAATCCACCGTCGAGCAGCTTTTGCATCGGTCCGCTCAGCGCGCTGTCCGGTGTACCGCCGAAGCCCATCACGTGGCGCAGCACATCCGGTGCACCGTACGTTCTCAAATCCGAAAACTCTTCGGAGCGAATAAATGTCACGCCCGTCGACATCACCGACAGCAGCAGGGGAAACAATTCGGTTGCCGCGCCGGGACCGATACCGGCGCCGTGCAGTGTCGCGTTCCCAGCCTGCGCGGCAACCTCGAGCGGAGCGGCTTCCTTCTCCCCCGGATAGAACCAGCCGACTGGTGTCACAACGTTCTTGCCCGACCGCAGCAGCGCGATGACCTCGTCCGGATTGGGCAGCAGCGGCGCATAGATCACCGCATCGGCGTCGAGCGCAAGCACATCGTCGACGCGGTTGGTGGCGATCACGCCCAGTGGCGGCGTGCCGATGATCTCACCGACGTCCTTGCCGGCCTTGTGCTTCGAGTGCACCCAGCAGCCGACAAGCTCGAGTTCGGGATGCTCGAGTACGCCTTTCACCGCTGCTACCCCGACCGACCCGGTGGCCCATTGCACAACCCGCAGGCTCATGAACACCCTCCTTCGTGTGCCGGCCCGGTCCGGCCACGCTCAGTCGCGCACCTCAGTCACCTTATAGCCGTTCTCGGCGTGCCGGGAGCGGATCGACTTCTTGTCATACTTGCCGACGCTGGTCAGCGGAATCTCGTCGACAAAAGTCCACCGCTCGGGTAGCCACCATCGAACCACTTTGTCGGACAGATAGTTCCGCAAATCGACGGCGTCCGAGGAGGCACCTTCTCTGAGCACGATGACCGCCAGCGGCCGCTCCTGCCAACGCTCGTCGGGGACGCCGACGACAGCGGCCCCCACCACGTCGGGATGACCGATCAGAAAATTCTCCAACTCCACCGACGAGATCCATTCCCCGCCGGATTTGATCACGTCCTTGGCCCGGTCGGTCAGCGTGATGAAGCCACGGGCGTCGATCCGGCCGACATCGCCGGTACGCAACCACCCCGACTGGAACTTCGACTCGTCCCGTCCCCGGTAGTAGGAGCCGGTGATCCACGGGCCGCGGACCTCCAACTCCCCCACCGCCTCGCCGTCGTGGGGCAACACTGCGCCGTCGTCGTCGACGATCCGGGTTTCCACACCGCATACCGGCTGGCCTTGAGTGGCGCGCAGGGTCCAGTAGTCGTGGTCCGGGGTACCCGGCGGCGGCCAGGCCGTGGTGGCCATCGGTGAGGTTTCGGTCATGCCCCACAGCTGCCGGATCTGGACGCGATGTTGTTCCTCGAAGGTACGCATCAGCGATACCGGCACGGCTGAGCCTCCCGAGACGACCACCCGCAATGACGACAAGTCATGGTCAGGATCTTCCTCCAAGTGATGCATGACGTCATTCCAGATCGTCGGTACTGCGCCGGCGACTGTCGGCCGCAACTCCTCGATCATGCGGATCACCGCTTCGGCTCCCAGGTGACGGTCGGGCAGCACCTGATCGGCCCCCGCCATCAACGCCGCATACGGCAGACCCCATGCGTTGGCATGAAACATCGGCACGATGGGCAGCACGCGGTCGCCTGCGCCGATGCCGATTCCGTTGGCGGTACAGGCTGCCATGGTGTGCAAGTAGCTTGAACGGTGGCTGTAGACAACGCCTTTGGGATGGCCAGTAGTTCCGCTGGTGTAACACATCGCGGCGGCGGCGTTCTCGTCGACCTGCGGCCAGTCGAACTCGGTGGTCTCGCCGCTGATCAGCTCGGCGTAGCGCAGCACCACCTTCCCCGACTCCTCCAGCGGCGCGATGTCCTGGTCACCCACCGCAATGACGGTGTGCACCGTTTCAAGCTTCGGCAGCACCGGAGCCAGCAACGAGGCCAACGACGCGTCCACCAGCACAACCTGATCTTCAGCCTCGTTGGCGGTGAACACGATCTGCTCGGCGAACAGCCGGATGTTGAGGGTGTGCAGCACCGCGCCCATCGCCGGTATCGCCAGATAGGCGGCCAGGTGTTCCTGGTTGTTCCACATGAACGTCGCGACGCGCTGGTCCGCGGTGATACCAAGACCACGCAAGGCATTGGCCAGTTGCGCAGCTTGGCCGCCAAGGTCGTAGTAGGTGCACTCGCGGAAGCCGCCCCCGGTCGCAGTGATGACGCGGCGCGCTCCGTGGACACCGGTGGCGTGCCGGAGGATCGCGGTGATCGTCAACGGGAAGTCCTGCATGGTGCCGTACATCGACGTACCGCCTTTAAGTCCTCGGCGCAGCATCGCCACATTCAGTCGCGAATGCTAGCGCCGCGCGGTCCCTTTGGCACCTTCGATGGGACACCTGCAGGCGCGCAGCCGGCTTCGGCGCCTAAGCCATCGCCGGTGTCAGATCAAACCGGTCAGGCACAGCCCAGGCGTTGCCGACGGTGATGTCGTCGTCGGGTTCGACGCGGGTCGAAGGAACCGAAAAGACGGTGACCATACCGGCGTGATCCGCAACGCAGAGGCGCGTTCCGCGGGCGATCTCTACCGCACAGGACGGCGAGCCGCCGATGGCCACGCTGCCGATCACGTCCAGCGTCAGGGTGGACAGCACCGTGACGCCATGGTCGTCGACGAGGTAGGCCCGTTGACCATCCGCGCTCAGGGACAGCTGCGTCACGAATCCGCTCGTTCCGGTGACCTTCGCGGTAGCGGCGAGCGCGCCGCTGCGGGAGTCGATGACGTCGACCACGGCACCGAAGTCTGGACTGCAGCTCACCACGTAAACGTTGTCACCGTCCGAGCTGACCGCCACGTCGCGAATCGGCGAGCCGATCTCGACATAGCTGCTGACGCGGAGCCGGCGAGCATCCATCAGCACCAGCTGGTCGCTGCTGGGACCTCGGGCGGCGACGTAGAGCCGGCGGCCGTCTGGGCTGACGCGCACACTGCCCGCCGTGCTTCCCGGCGCTGCTGAGACAGCGACTATGTCGCAGGCTCCGGTCATCGGGTCCAGCGCCGCGACGTCAACACGTCCACCCGCAACTGCGCTGCAGTAGAGCCGACCGCCATCTGGGCTGACCGCCAGATCGGTCACACCGAAGGCAACCGGATGCATCGCGGCGAGCGATCCGGCTTGCAGTTCGAGGACCGCGATCGCGTCGTAGGTCGGTGAGGCGACGCGGACGTACCCTCGGCGCCCGGCGACCACGATTCCGAACGGCTCCGGTGTGCCGGCAATGGTCGCAACGACACCGCGGCCGTAGGTGTCGATTATCGATACGCTGTCCGCGCGGCTGTTCGTCACCGCCACTCGGTTGCCGTCTTCGCAGGCAGCGATGCCACTGATGGGGCCGTTATTGACCCCGATTTCAGCGGCAACTGCGTAGCCCGCTATTTCACGCACGACACTCACTCGGATACCAGCCTTACTCGTCGACGGCACCCTGAGGCGCAGGTCCCGGCCGAGCCTAGCGATCGAAGACGTGGAGCTCCGCGGCGTGAGCTCACAGCGGCCACGACGGCCACATCGGCCACTCAGGCTGCGCTTAAAGCAAGACGTCGCGAAGCCATGCCGAGCCGTCGCCAGCGAAGCCTCGAGTCTTCATTTCGTGGTGTAACGGCGCTGCCGCTAACCGGAGGGCCGCCGTCTTAGCATTTTTTTAGAATTAATTTCTCTCGGCAAGCGGCCCACTCCGGCGAGGGGAACGTCGCAGTCGCTGCAGCGCCGTGGTCTCGACCTGGCCGGTATGCCTCATGACCGGCGTATTAAGTCGTTCTTCTGTCTGTAACCAAGACCTCCCAGACAAGCAAGGATCACCGTTGCGGATCAGCGATCCGCGTCGCAACAACGCTGACTGACGGCAGCCTGGAGACCCCTCGGGCGCGCAGTACCCCCAGTCGGACTCGAACCGACACTGGACGGATTTTAAGTCCGCTGCCTCTGCCAATTGGGCTATGGGGGCTCGGCGGGAAATGTAGCGCGACGGTACTGTCGTCCGCTCAGCAACGGGGTGCCCACCGCCCGTCTCCGACCCGAGCGTAACGGGCCTGGCTCGCCACGGCAGGACGACCGTAACGGGCCGTTCGGACCTGTCAGGAGGCGGCCGGGGCGGCGTCAAACTGGGCAAACGCTGACATTCGTCATGGAAATCGCTTAAAAGGCGCACCGAATCGTTAAGAACTCGTTAACGGAGGATCACTAACGCCCTTGCCGGGGGAATCGTGGTGTGGTCGCGGCAGGAACAGCGCGACGCCACTATCGGCCGGCCCTCCACTGCGGGGCCGGTGCGTTCGGATGGAGGAGGAGTGCATGTCTTTCCTTACGACACTGCCGGAGGCGTTAGCCGCTGCGGCAGCTCAGCTGGAGGGGATTGGTTCCGGCATGGCCGCCCAGAACGCGGCCGCGGCAGCACCCACCACCGCGATCGCTCCGGCAGCCGCCGACCAGGTGTCGGCGCTGCAGGCGACGCAGTTCAACGCGTTTGGGAACCTCTACCAGTCGGTCAGCGCGCAGGCCCAGGCGATTCACCAGCAGCTGGTGACTGCGCTGGGCTCCAACGCCGGTTCCTATGGTGCGACTGAGGCCACCAACCAGGCCGCGGCCGCGTCCACGCCGGTGTCGGGGCTGCTCGGGTTGTTCTCGACTCCAGGCACCGCGGGCGGCGCTACCTCCTTCGGTATCAACGGCGTCCAGAACTTCACCGCCGCCGCCTCCGACCTCATCTCGATGGCCAGCATCGGCACCCTCCAGGGTTCTGGCGCGCCAGCCGCCGGCGGTTCGGTCGCCGGCGCGACCGGCTTGGCCACGGACGTGGGCGCGAGCGGCGCAGCCAGTCCGGTCGGTTCCGCCGGTCTCGGTGGTGTGGGAGCGGCGCCGATGCTGGCAAGCGCCGGCAATGCGTCTTCGGTCGGCAAGCTGTCGGTGCCACCGGCCTGGGCGGCCGGCGAAGCCGCACCGGAAGTCACCACGACCTCGGCCACGTTGGTCGGCGAGGGGTGGACCGGCGCCCCGCCCGAAGCCGCCCCGATAAGCGCGGTGCCGGCCGGGATGCCGGCGGTAGCAACGGCGGGCAAAGCCACCGGCGTTGGAGGAGTACCGCGTTACGGCGCAAAGCCCACCGTGATGCCGAAGCCCGCAGTCGTCTAACGCACGCCGACTGTCAAGCGAACCTCATTTCACAGCGAATAGCGAAACGAGATACAGAAATGGACTTTGGAGCACTAACTCCGGAGATCAACTCCGCAAACATGTACACCGGTGCCGGCGCCGGCCCGATGATGGCTGCCGCAGCGGCCTGGAACAGTCTGGCAGCGGAGTTGAGTACAACGGCGGCGTCCGCGCAGTCGGTCATCTCCGAGTTGACCGGTAGTGAGTGGCTGGGCCCGTCGTCGGCGGCGATGGCCACCGCGACCGCGCCCTACGTCACGTGGATGGAGACCACCGCCGGGCAGCTGCAGCAGGCGGCCGGCCAGGCCATGGCATCGGCTGCCGCCTACGAGACGGCCTTCGCGATGACGGTACCGCCGCCGGTGATTGCGGCGAACCGCGCGCAGCTGGCGACGCTGGTCGCGACGAACATCCTGGGTCAGAACACCCCGGCCATCGCGGCGACCGAAGCCCACTACGGCGAAATGTGGGCCCAAGACGCGGCCGCGATGTATGGCTACGCGGCTTCCTCGGCAGCCGCCTCGAAGTTGTCACCAGTGACGTCGCCGGCCCCGACCAACACCTCGTCCGGGCTGGCCGCCCCGGCCGCGGCAGCCGCTGCGACCGGCACCGGCAACGCGCAGGCCAGTCTGCAAGGGCTGGTCTCCAATTTGCCCAGCGCGTTGCAATCGCTCGCCTCCCCGTTGGCCAGTGCATCGACAGCCACTAATCCGTTAGATGCCTTTCTCGGCAACAACGTCGTGTCAGCTGCCGGGAACGGGATCCTGGACACCGTGGCCTGGAACATGATGGAAGGGATTGCAACCGCCACGGTGTACGGTGCCACCGTCAATTCCCAGTCCGCGGCTGCTCCGGAGGCCGCGCTCGGCGCCGGATTGGGCGGAGGAGTCCTGGCCGGCTCAGTCGGTCCGGTCGGGCCGGCGGCAGGGGCTGCCGCTGTGGGCGGCGTGGCTGAGACGCCGGTACTGGCGGGCATTGGCGGGTCGTCGGCGGTCGGGGGGTTGTCCGTGCCGGCCAACTGGCCCGCTCCTGCCAGTACCGGTACCACCGTGCTCGAAGGCAGCGGGATGACCGTGGAAGCGGAAAGTACTGCAACCACCGCAGTGCCGGCCGGTATGCCGGCGATGGCCTCAGCAGGGCGGGGCGGTTTCGGCTTCAGCGCGCCGCGTTACGGCGTCAAGCCCACCGTGATGCAACGCCCGATCGGGGTGGGGTGACAATTTAGGAGAACATGTCACACATTTGACGCAAGCTGTTAATCACCGGACCGTAAAGTGGACTTATCGCGGTCAATACCGCAACTTAACTGCATCCCAATAAAGGAGAACAAGCAATGCCTTCACGTTTTATGACTGACCCGAACTCGATGCGCGATATGGCGGGTCGGTTCGATGTGCACGCTCAAACCGTCGAGGACGAGGCCCGCAAGATGTGGGCGTCGTCGGTTAACATCGCCGGTGCGGGCTGGAGCGGTACGGCTCAGGCCACCTCCTACGACACCATGGGCCAGATGAATCAGGCGTTCCGCAATATCGTCAACATGCTCCACGGGGTGCGCGACGGACTGGTGCGCGACGCCAACAACTACGAGCAGCAAGAGCAGGCCTCCCAGCAGCTCCTGCGCAGCTGATCACCGTCTGACCCTGATTATCTGACTTCCATTCGAAAGGAACTATTACGCCATGAGCATTTCCTACCAGTTCGGTGACGTCGACTCGCACGGCGCCATGATCCGCGCCCAGGCCGCTTCGCTGGAGGCCGAGCACCAGGCCATCGTGCGCGATGTGCTGGCTGCCGGTGACTTCTGGGGCGGCGCCGGTTCGGTGGCCTGCCAGGAGTTCATCACCCAGCTGGGCCGCAACTTCCAGGTCATCTACGAGCAGGCCAACTCCCACGGCCAAAAAGTCCAGTCGGCCGGCTCCAACATGAACGCCACCGACAGCGCCGTCGGCGGCAGCTGGGCCTGACACCAACAGCAACTATCGTGGCCGCACACCAAAGGTGTGCGGCCACAGTGCTTTCGCCGTCATCCGGCCAGCGGCGACTGCGGAATGATCGTTGAACGGAAACCGAACTGCTGTACCGCAGCATCGGCTGCACGGCCGGTCAGACTGGGCATCGACACCTTCGGCATCCCGGATTGCGCCGTGGAAGTCGCGGGTGCAGCGCCAAAGCTGTTGCCGGGCAGCGGGATGGCGCCAGCCGGGCCAACCGGCCCGGCCCCCGCCACACCGGTCCAGCTGCCTGCCGTCGTCACATCAGCCCAGCTCTGCGGAACGGACAGCGCGCCAACCGAACCCGCTTGACCAAGACCCGCCGCGGCCCCGGTGCCGTCGACACCACCGAACGGGGTCAAACCGCCCGCAGGAGCCATCGGAGCCAGTCCGCCCAGGTTGCCGCCCAAAGCCCCTAGACCTCCGGACTCGGTCAGCTCATCGGCGCCCAAGAAATCCAACCCCACACCGGCGAAGTCAGTGCCCAACCCGCCGACGTCGGTGGCCAGACCAGCACCGTCCGCGCCGAGTCCGGCCGCATCAGCACCCAGGCCGGCGCCCCCGCCCGCGTTACTCGTCCCCGTACCGAGCAGACCGGACAAGGCACCCAGCGTCGAGGCGGCCGTCGAGCTATTACCGGCACCGGTCGCGGCGCCCTTGCTCGACGCGCGAGTCAAACCGGTCAGCGCGCTCGTGGGCGCCGAGGCCGCTGACGAGGCCATCGACGTGCCGGTACCCATCGCCGCCGGCGACAGCCCCGCCGCAGGCGAGCTCGGGAATGCCAGGCTCGGAATCGTTTGTGACGCGGTCGACAATGACGATGCCGTGGCGTGCGCATGGCTGGCTGCGGCGACACCGGTGCTGTGGCCGACCGCGGAGGCATGCCCGAACAGTCCCGCGGGATTGCTGTTCGGCAGCGGCGGCGTGAAGGGCGTCAGCGTCGCCGCGGCCGCGGAGCTGCCCGCGTAGCCGTACATCGCCGTGGCATCCTGTGCCCACATCTCGCCGTAATGTGCCTCGGTCGCCATGATCGCCGGCGTGTTCTGGCCCAGAATGTTGGTCGCAACCAACGCCGTCAACTGCGCACGATTGGCGGCAATCACCGGCGGCGGCACTGTCATCGCGAACGCGCTCTCGTAGGCGCTCACAGCGGCCCTGGCCTGGTTGGCCACCTGTTCACATTGCGACGCGGTAACCGTCATCCAGCTCACGTAAGGCGCGGCGGCAGTAGCCATCGACACTGCGGAGGGCCCTTGCCACGAGCCAGTGGTGAGTCCGGTGATCACCGACTGATAGGACACGGCGTGCATGTGCAGCTCAGCAGCCAACTGGTCCCAGGCTGTCGCGGCACTCAACATCGGACCGGCGCCGGCACCGGAATACATCAGCGCGGAGTTGGTTTCCGGCGGTATTGACCCGAAATCCATCACGTTGCTTCGATCAACCGGCCGCAGCCGCGTTCGCGGCCTCGGTGACCGCATAGAGACCGGCGCTCGCACCGAGGGTCCTGACGAAGGCCTCGTGAATTGCCGCGGCCTGGGTGCTGATCGCTTGATAGCTGACGGCATGGGACGCGAACTGCGCCGCAGTCAGCGCTGAGACCTGATCGGACGCGGCGGGAAGGATTCCGATCGTGGGCGCTGTCGCAGCCGCATTACCGGCAGCCACCGCAGCGCCGATCATCTCCAAGTCGCCGGCGCCGGCCGTCATCATCTCCGGTTGGGTGGTCACGAAAGTCATTGCGTTCTCCATACATATGGTCATTCAAAAGAGACGTTGCGTCAAAACCGTTCGCACTCCAGTGTTTACGTGTTAGCTTCGTGCACCGGATGGCCTTTCTCGAATCAACACCTTTGTAACAAAGTATTTTTCGGCCCACTGGCGTGCATCAAGCGTGTCGGTCCAACGCATAGAAAATGCATATCTGCACGCCGGCAAAGCCAGGTTGCCCAGTCCGCACATTTGAGATCTCTATGAACTTCGTGACAATTGCGTATGCGCGCAGCAGAATGAGAGAACATGACGGCAACACCGGGGTCCGCGCGTGACCAGCGCCCGCGCCCGGCCGTACTCGGGCAATTGCCGCGTATCCGCCGGCCGGACGGAACGCCGATCAGGGTGTTACTGGTCGACGACGAACCGGCGCTGACCAACCTGGTCAAGATGGCGCTGCACTACGAGGGCTGGACAGTCGAAGTTGCCCACAACGGACGCGAAGCGGTCAGCAAGTTCGACGAAGTCGGGCCCGACGTGCTCGTCCTCGACATCATGCTTCCGGATGTAGACGGCCTGCAGGTCCTGCACCGCGTGCGCGAATCCGACGTCTATACGCCCATCCTCTTCTTGACCGCACGCGACTCGGTAACGGACCGGGTCACCGGCCTCACCGCCGGTGCCGACGATTACATGACCAAGCCCTTCAGCCTCGAGGAGTTGGTCGCCAGGTTGCGTGGCCTGCTTCGCCGAGCCGGCCAACCAGCCGCACCGGCCGACGAAGTGTTGACGGTGGGCGATCTGACCCTCAATGCCGCCAGCCGCGAGGTGATGCGCGGCGGTAAGCCGGTGCCGCTCAGCGCAACAGAATTCGAACTCTTGCGGTATCTGATGCGCAATCCGCGCCGCGCACTCAAACGCACCGAGATTCTGGACCGCGTTTGGAACTATGACTTCGCCGGGCGCACCAGCATCGTCGACCTCTACATCTCCTACCTGCGGAAGAAGATAGACGTCGACAACGAACCGATGATCCACACCGTGCGCGGTGTCGGCTATGTGCTGCGACCCTCGGAATGACCCCTGTGCGGCACACCTCCCGGTGGCGCCCTCATTCGCTGCGCGGCCAGCTCCTGTTGGGGGTGCTCGCCGTTGTCAGTTTCGTCCTGGTGGCGCTCGGTGTGGCGTCGGTGGTCAGCCTGGACACCTACGTGACCGCGATGAACGACAACGAAGTCACCGAATCATTACATGCACTGAGCCACTCCTACGCCCGCTACCGCAGCGTCGAAGCCTCCGCGCCGCTGCCCGAGTCTCCGACGGTCGGGCAGGCGTTATTGGGGTTCACCGGGCAGACGCCGGGAAATCTGATCGCGGTGGTCCGCGGCGGTAAGGTGATCGGCTCGGCGGTCTTCTCCGAGGACGAGCCGCAACCCGCGCCCGCCGACGTGGTAGCCGCGATCGAGGCGCAACCATGGACCGACGGGCCACCGCGCAGCGAGCACTTGGGCAGCCTCGGTTCTTATCGGGTGGACAGCCGTGCCGCCGATGGTGACCGGCTCATCGTCGGAGTCTCATCAAACCTCGCCGATCGAACCATCAGGAGCCGAACCATCACGGCCGCAGTGCTTCTGATGCTCGCACTGGTGGTCACTACAGGTCTCACGGTTTCGGTGATGCGCTACGCGCTGCGTCCGCTGCGGCGCGTTGCCGCCACCGCCGCCACTGTTGCCCGGATGCCACTCATCGGCGGTGATCAGCGGATCACCGCGAGAGTGCCACCGGGTGACACCGATCCAGACAACGAGGTAGGGATCGTCGGGCACACCCTGAACCGGTTGTTGGACAACGTCGACAGCGCGTTGGCGCACCGAGCGGAATCGGACCGCCGGATGCGCGAATTCATCACCGACGCCAGCCACGAACTGCGAACTCCGCTGGCTGCCATCCGGGGTTATGCCGAACTGACCCGGCAGGACAGCGCCGCGTTGCCGCCGACGACCGAATACGCTCTGGCCCGCATCGAATCCGAGGCCCGCCGGATGACGTCGCTCGTCGACGAACTTCTGCTGCTTTCCCGGCTCGGCGAAGGCGAAGACCTCGACATCGAAGACGTCGACCTCAGCGACCTTGCGCTCAACGCAATCAACGACGCCGCGGTGGCCGCGCCCACGCACCATTGGGTCACGAAACTGCCCGAGCATCCGGTATGGGTCCGCGGTGATCGTGACCGGCTGCACCAGCTGGTCAGCAACCTGTTGAACAATGCGCGGGTGCACACCCCGCCCGGCGTGACGGTCACCACGGGAATCGTCGAGCACCGCTCCGGTCCCGACCGGCCTTACGCCGAATTGACGGTCGAAGACGACGGGCCCGGTATCGATTCCGCGCTGCTTCCGCACCTGTTCGAGCGATTCGTGCGAGCAGACAAGTCCCGGTCCGGCGAGGCGGGCACCGGACTCGGATTGGCCATCGTCGCCTCGATCGTGCAAGCACATCAGGGTCACGTCACCGGTGAGTCGGCTGACGGTCGAACCGTCTTCCGGGTCTGCATCCCGACAACCGAACCGCCGGCCACCGCTGGGGCCGGAAGCGACTCGAACGTCCTCGTCGCGCCGACGAATCCGCCGCAAAACCGTTAATACTCGCCGTCGGCGACTTATGCGCCGCCGGCCGAAGGAACGACTGGGCAGCGGGGCCGCGCAGCCGACCCTCCGCACCCGGTCGAAGGCCGCAAAGGTAACGGCAACAAGCGTAAGGAAAGCGTTAGCGGTCCGGCACCTTCGTTCGGCGGATGCCTAATTTCGAATTCAGTCCTCATCGCGAGGACGGCGTAAGACAGTGCCCACCGAGCATTCGGCGGACGAATCGAATCGGCTTCAACGCGGTGAACGGAGAAGTTATGTCGGTGCTTGCCTACGTTGTGGTGACTGTGGCGGTCTTCGCCTTGCTGGGTGGAGCGCAGAGGCTTCTCGAACGGCTATGAGCTACGACAACGTAATCGGCCTCGCGCTCGCCGCCGTTCTGGCGATTTATCTCGTTGCGGCGCTGCTCTTCCCGGAAAGGTTCTAGGTGAGCACCGTATCGGCGGGCATTGGGTTCCTCGCGCTGCTCATCGCCGCGCTCGCGGCTGTGCACGTGCCGCTGGGCGACTACATGTACCGCGTCTACACCTCGCAGCGGGACTGGCGAGTCGAGAAGGCGATTTATCGCATCATCGGCGCCGACTCGAAATCCGAACAGCCGTGGGGCGCCTATGCCCGCAGCATCCTGGCGTTCTCCGCGGTGAGTGTGCTGTTCCTGTTCTTCTTCCAGCTGTTGCAGAATAAACTGCCTCTGCATCTGCACAACCCGGCAACGCCGATGACGGCGTCACTGGCCTGGAATACTGCGATCAGTTTCGTGACGAACACGAATTGGCAGGCCTATTCTGGCGAGACGACGCAAGGTCATCTGGTTCAGATGGCCGGTCTGGCCGTCCAGAACTTCGTGTCCGCCGCGGTGGGCATGGCCGTGGCGATGGCGCTGGTTCGCGGCTTCGCCCGGATCAGAAGCACTGAACTGGGCAATTTCTGGGTTGATTTAGTGCGCGGCACAGTGCGCATCCTGCTGCCCTTATCGCTCATCGGTGCGGTGGTGCTGCTCGCCGGCGGGGCGATCCAGAACTTCCACCTGCACGACCAGGTGGTGACCACGCTCGGCGGTGCTCAGCAGACCATCACCGGAGGCCCGGTCGCCAGCCAGGAAGCCATCAAGGAAATCGGAACAAATGGCGGCGGTTTCTACAACGCGAACTCCGCTCATCCATTTGAAAATCCGACCGTCTGGACCAACTGGATCGAAATCTTCATGCTCCTCGTCATCAGCTTCTCGCTGCCACGCACTTTCGGTCGCATGGTCGACAGCAGAAGGCAGGGCTATGCGATTGCCGCGGTGATGGGCGTCCTCGCCATGACCAGCGTCAGCCTCCTAATGTTGTTTCAGCTCGGCCATCACGGCACCGTGCCCACCGCGACCGGCGCCGCGATGGAAGGAGTCGAGCAGCGTTTCGGGATCGCCAACTCCGCGGTCTGGGCGGACGCGACCACCCTCACCTCCACCGGCGCTGTCGACTCGGTACACGACTCGTACACCAGCCTGGGCGGGTTGATGGAGCTGTTCAACATGCAGCTCGGCGAGGTGGCGCCGGGCGGGGTCGGCTCGGGCCTGTACGGCATGCTCATCCTCGCGGTCATCACGGTGTTCATCGCCGGGCTGATGGTTGGCCGCACACCGGAATATCTCGGCAAGAAGATCACTCCACGCGAAATCAAGCTCGCGGCAAGCTATTTCTTGGTCACCCCGCTGCTCGTGCTGCTCGGCACCGCCATCGCGATGGCGTTGCCCGGCCCGCGTACCGGCATGGCCAACACCGGATCGCACGGCCTGTCGGAGGTGCTCTACGCGTTCACGTCCGCGGCCAACAACAACGGCTCGGCATTTGCGGGCCTCTCCGTCAATACCAATTGGTACAACACCGCCCTCGGCTTGGCGATGGTCATCGGCAGATTCCTGCCGATGATCCTGGCGCTCGCGCTGGCCGGCTCGCTGGCCCGTCAGCGGATGACGCCGGAGTCCGCCGGCACCGTGCCCACCCACCGGCCTCAGTTCGTGGGCCTAGTCGCGGCCGTAACGGTCATCCTGGTTGCCCTCACCTTCTTACCGGCCTTAGCACTGGGACCCCTCGCCGAAGGAATCCACTAGCAATGTCGCTTCGCGCAACCGATTCGGACAACCACTTGCAGGCTGTCCCGCCACCCCTACCGACCACACCACCCGCGTCGCCGGGACGGGTGCAAGGTGGGCTGCTCGACCCCGCGTTGCTGGCCAAGTCCCTTCCCGACGCGCTGCGCAAGCTCGATCCAAGGACGCTGTGGCACAACCCGGTGATGTTCATCGTCGAGATCGGGGCTGTGTGGTCGACCGTGCTGACCGTGCGCGACTCCACCTGGTTCGGCTGGCTGATCGTGCTCTGGCTCTGGCTGACAGTCGTTTTCGGCAACGTCGCCGAAGCTGTCGCCGAAGGCCGCGGCAAAGCGCAGGCCGACACCTTGCGGAAGTCGAAGGCAGACACCATCGCCCGCCTTTTACAAAACTGGTCACCCGGCACCCCGGGCACCGAGGAAAGTGTTCGAGCCCCGGAACTGCAGAAAGGTGACATCGTCGTCGTCGAAGCAGGAGAGATCATCCCCGGCGACGGGGAGATCGTCGAGGGCATTGCTTCGGTGAACGAATCGGCGATCACCGGCGAATCAGCGCCGGTCATTCGGGAGTCCGGCGGTGACCGTTCGGCGGTCACCGGCGGCACAACCGTACTCTCGGACCGTATCGTCGTTCAGATCACCCAGGAACCCGGCAAGAGCTTCATCGACCGGATGATCGCTCTGGTCGAGGGAGCCAACCGGCAGAAGACACCGAACGAGATTGCGCTCAACATTCTGCTCGCGGCGCTGACCATCATCTTCGTGTTCGCGGTGGCGACGCTGCAGCCCCTGGCTATCTACTCGAAGCTCGGCAATCCCGGTGTCGCGGACACATCGGCTCTGACCGGCAACGGGGTCAGCGGTGTCGTGCTGGTCTCCCTGCTGGTGTGCCTGATTCCCACCACGATCGGCGCGCTGCTGTCGGCAATCGGGATCGCCGGCATGGACCGGTTGGTGCAGCGCAATGTGCTGGCGATGTCAGGGCGCGCCGTCGAGGCGGCCGGAGACGTCAACACGCTGCTGTTGGATAAGACCGGCACGATCACGCTGGGCAACCGGGAAGCTGCAGAGTTCATCCCGGTCAAGGGAGTCACCGATGAGGAAATCGCTAACGCAGCTCAGCTGTCCAGCCTCGCCGACGAGACGCCCGAAGGCCGCTCGATCGTCGTGTACGCCAAACATGCTTATGGGCTGCGTGAGCGTTCTGCTGGCGAACTCAGTCACGCGTCGTGGGTGGAATTCAGCGCGACGACAAGAATGTCGGGCGTCGACCTCGACGGCCGGCAGCTGCGCAAAGGTGCCGCCAGCTCGGTGGCCAAATGGGTTCGCGACCAAGGCGGCCACATCCCTGACCTGCTCGGCGAGCTAGTCGACGGCATTGCCGCCGCGGGCGGCACTCCGCTGGTGGTCGGGCAGGTCACTGGCAGCGGCGTCAACAAGAAAGCGGAAGTTCTCGGCGTCATCTACCTGAAAGACGTCGTCAAGCACGGCATGCGGGACCGCTTCGACGAAATGCGCAAGATGGGCATCCGTACGGTCATGATCACCGGCGACAACCCGTTGACCGCCAAGGCCATCGCCGAGGAAGCCGGTGTCGATGACTTCCTGGCCGAGGCCACGCCCGAAGACAAGCTCATACTGATCAAGCGCGAACAAGAGGGCGGCCGGCTGGTCGCCATGACGGGCGACGGCACCAACGACGCACCGGCCTTGGCGCAGGCCGACGTCGGGGTGGCGATGAACACCGGGACCAGCGCGGCCAAAGAGGCCGGCAACATGGTGGATCTCGATTCCGATCCCACCAAACTCATCGAGATCGTCGAGATCGGCAAACAGTTACTGATCACCCGGGGCGCGCTGAGCACCTTCTCGATCGCCAACGACATCGCCAAGTACTTCGCGATCATCCCGGCGATGTTCGTCGCGCTGTTCCCTGGTCTGGACCGGATCAACGTGATGCGGCTGCACAGCCCGGAGTCGGCGATCCTGTCGGCGGTGATCTTCAACGCGGTGATCATCGTCGCGTTGATTCCGTTGGCGCTGCGCGGTGTTCGCTACACACCGAGCAGCGCCTCGAAACTGTTGAGCCGCAATCTCTATATCTACGGGGTGGGCGGCCTGATCACGCCATTCCTCGGAATCAAACTCATCGACCTCGTCGTGCAATTCATCCCCGGGATGTGATGACAGTGGATATTTCGCATTTCGCACGCCAGCACTTCGCGGCGCTGCGCGCGCTGTTGGTGCTCACTGTGGTCACCGGATTCGGCTATCCCCTACTGGTCTGGGGCATCGCGCAACTACCTGGGTTTCACGCGAAAGCGGAGGGCTCGATCGTCACACTGTCGGGAAAGCCGGTGGGCAGCAGGCTGATCGGTCAGCTGTTCACCGATAAAGACGGTAAGCCGTTGCTGTGGTATTTCCAGAGCAGGCCGTCGGCCGGTGGTGCCGGCTATGACCCGACCGCCACCGGCGGAAGCAATTTGGGCCCGGAGAGCATCGTCGACACCCCAGCTGATCCGGCCAAGCTGACTCTGGGTGCCGACCCGGCCACCGCAGGCTACAAACCCAGTCTGCTGACTCAGGTTTGCTCGCGCAGCGTCGCAGTCGGCCAGCTGGAGGGAGTCGACGGGTCTCGCCCCTTCTGCACTGGTGGTGGCGTAGGTGCGGTGTTGTCGGTCATCGGACCGCGCGATTCGAGCGGCAATGTCACCCACCCCAGCCGGGTGGTCAGCGTCAACGAACCCTGCTCGAAGTCGGAGGGGCGATCGGCCGGCTCACCCGCCCGGGTGTTCCGCCCGTTCTACGAGGGCGTCCGCGTGCAGTGCGCCTTGTACGGCGAGGACTACTCGATCGGCCAAGTGGTGCCGATCCGCGGCGCCGCGCCCGAGCGTGCTGTCGTTCCGGCGGACGCCGTTACTGCCAGCGGCAGCGGACTCGACCCGGACATCTCACCGCAATACGCCGAAATCCAAACGCCCCGGATCGCCCACGCCCGCGGCATCACCGCCGCACAGGTTCTCGACGTGGTGCACCACGATCAGCGCGGCCGCCAGCTCGGGTTCTTGGGCGAGCCGGTGGTCAACGTCGTGCGCCTCAACCTCGATCTGGATCACGCATTTCCCGTGCAGCCTTGATCTGGCTATCCTCGTACAGTCTTGATCCGTTCGATGGATGATGTTTGGTGTGACTTCTGATAGCGCAATTGCGCAGACAGTGACGAACCCCGATGACCATGGTCAAAAGGCGCATTCGCGCCGTCGGGGTCAGTTGCGCATCTACCTCGGTGCAGCACCGGGCGTCGGGAAGACCTGCGCCATGCTGGGCGAAGCTCACCGCAGGTTGGAACGCGGCACCGACGTTGTCGCCGCCATTGTCGAGACGCACGGCCGCAAAAAAGTTGCCGAGTTTTATGAAGGCATAGAGGTTGTTGCGCCGCGGATCATCAACTACCGCGGCAAGGATTTTCCCGAACTCGACGTAGAGGCGGTGCTGCGGCGTCGTCCACAGGTGGCACTGGTCGACGAGTACGCGCACAGCAACGTCCCCGGCAGTGCCAACGCCAAACGTTGGCAAGACGTCGAAGCGCTGCTCGACGCCGGGATCGACGTGATCTCCACGGTCAACATTCAGCACCTGGAAAGCCTTAACGACGTGGTCGCCAAGATCACCGGCGTCGAGCAGCGTGAAACCGTTCCCGATGACGTCGTCCGTAAGGCGGCGCAGATCGAGTTGGTCGACATCACCGCCGAAGCGTTGCGGCGCAGGCTCGCGCACGGCAACGTCTACCCGCCGGAACGTATCGATGCGGCGCTGTCCAATTACTTCCGTCCCGGCAACCTCACCGCGCTGCGCACGATCGCGCTGTTGTGGCTGGCCGATCAGGTTGATGCGGCGTTGGCAAAATACCGTGCCGACAACAAGATCACCGACCCCTGGGAAGCTCGTGAGCGGGTGGTCGTTGCGGTGACCGGCGGTCCCGAATCGGAAACCCTGGTGCGCCGGGCCTCCCGGATCGCCTCGAAGTCGAGCGCCCAACTCATGGTGGTCCATGTCGTGCGTGGCGACGGTCTGTCGGGCGTTCCGCCGGCCTTCCAGTCAGGCAAGTTGCGCGAGCTCGCCACCAGCTTGGGGGCGACGGTGCACACGGTGGTCGGCGACGATGTGCCTACCGCGCTGCTGGACTTTGCTCGTGAAAGCAACGCCACCCAGTTGGTGCTCGGCACTTCTCGGCGGTCGCGGTGGGCCAGCATGTTTCGGGAGGGGATCGGCGCCAAGACCATCCAGCTGTCGGGCAAGATCGACGTCCACATGGTCACTCATGAACAGGCCCACGACGGGATCTCCTGGTCGTCGGTCTCGCCGCACGGCAGACGGATTGTCTCCTGGCTGGCCGCCATCGTGGTCCCCTTGTCACTCTGCGGTCTCACGGCAGTCTGGCTGGACCCTGTCCTTGACGTCGGCGGAAAGACTGCGGTCTTCTTCGTTGGGGTGATTGCCGTCGCATTGTTCGGCGGTATCTTGCCTGCCCTCATATCGGGGATGTTCTCCGGGCTGTTACTGAATTGGTTCCTCACCGAACCCCGGCACTCCTTTGCGATCACCAACCCCAGCCACGCCGTGACCGAAGTGGTCCTGCTGGCGGTCGCAGTGAGTATCGGCGTGCTGGTAGACACCGCGGCCACCCGTGCCCGTGAGGCTCAGCGGGCAACCCATGAGGCCCAGTTGTTGGCGCTGTTCGCCGAATCGATATTGCGTGGCGGTGACCTTGGGTCACTGCTGGAGAAGGTCAGGGAAGCTTACTCACAGCGCGCGGTGAGCTTGGTTCGTGCCGGTGAGGGTGGCCGCGAGTTGGTCGCCAGTGCAGGTTCAGACCCGTCGACCACGGCAGATTCCGCCGACACTGCAGTGAAAGTAGGCGACGACGACTTTTGGATGCTGATGTCTGGCAGGGCTTTAACGGGCCGCGACCGCAAAGTGCTATCGGCGGTCGCCACCCAGGCCGCCGGCCTGGTCAAACAGCTGGAACTGGTCGAGGAAGCCGACAAGGTCCATTCCCTCGCCGAAGCCGATGAGCTGCGCCGCTTGCTGCTCTCGGCGCTCGGTCATGACCTGCGCACTCCGTTGACCGCGGCAAAAGCCGCCGTTTCCAGCCTGCGTGCCGAGGACGTCGGATTTTCCCCTGAAGACACCGCCGAATTGCTCGCCACCGTCGAGGAGTCAATCGACCGCCTGACCGCGCTGGTTGGGAATCTGCTGGATTCGTCACGGTTGGCTGCGGGTGTCGTTCGGCCACAGCTATCCACGGTCTATGTCGAGGAAGTCGTGCAAGCCGCATTAGTCGGGATTGGCAGCCACACGACGGCATTCGGGCGCGCCAGCCTGGACCGGGTCAAGGTCGAGGTCAACGGAACGATCGCGATGGCGGACGCCGGTCTGCTGGAACGGGTGCTGTCCAACCTCGTCGACAATGCCCTGCGGTATGCGCCGGGAAGTGCGGTTCGGGTCAACGCCGGCCGAGTCGGCGATCGCGTGCTGATAAACGTCGTCGATGAGGGTCCGGGCATCGCCCGAGATGTCATCGAACGCATCTTCGAGCCTTTCCAGCGTCTTGGCGACAGCGACAACACCACTGGTCTCGGCCTGGGACTGTCGGTGGCCAGGGGCTTCGTCGAAGCCATGGGTGGAACGATCCAGGCCTGCGACACCCCGGGCGGCGGGTTGACGGTTTCGGTCGACCTGGCGGCGCCGCCGGAGGAACCGGCGTTGATGACGCATCCGGTGGTGCTGCACAGCGAATCAACGAGGAGGAGCGGCGTTCATGATTAGCGCCGGCGTGCTCTTGTGACTCGGGTGCTAGTGGTAGACGACGACCGGCAACTCCTGCGGGCACTGCGCATCAACTTCTCAGTACGGGGTTATGAAGTCTTCACCGCGGCGACCGGCGCCCTCGCTCTCGAAGCTGCCGCCGAGCATCACCCGCAGGCGGTGATCCTTGATCTCGGTCTGCCGGACATGTCCGGTATCGACGTGTTGACCGGACTTCGCGGCTGGATGACGGCGCCCGTGATCGTGCTGTCCGCCCGCACCGATTCAACTGACAAAGTCGAAGCACTCGACGCGGGCGCCGATGACTACATGACCAAGCCGTTCGGCATGGACGAATTGCTGGCCCGGCTGCGCGCCGCGGTGCGACGGGCGTCAACAACCCCGATCGCGGACAACCCGGTTGTGGAGACCAGCTCATTCACCGTCGACCTGTCGGCAAAGAAGGTGATCAAAAACGGGAAAGAGGTGCACCTGACGCCCACCGAGTGGGGCATGCTCGAAATGCTGGTGCGCAATCGGGGCAAGCTGGTCGGACGCGAGGAATTACTCCGAGAAGTTTGGGGGCCCAAATACGCGAGAGAGACGCATTACCTTCGTGTGTTCCTCGCGCAGTTACGCCGCAAGCTCGAAGACGACCCATCTCGACCGAACCATCTGCTGACCGAGGCAGGGATGGGTTACCGCTTCGAGACCTGAACGGTATTCAACGCTGCGACGAGAAGCGCTGCCAGACAAAGTTCTAGCAACCTTGATCGGGTGTCGATGTCCTCGGCGGCGGCGAGGTCGGGTCACCGGCGAATTTGCTGAGCTCGTCGGCGCAATACCGACCGGTGACTGAGATTGCATGTTCGGAGGACACAAATACGGCGGCACACGGCCAAACGCTTTATAGTTACGCGTAATCTCAAGTGACTGCTGAAGTGGGTGTTTATGCCGGGAGACAGCAAGCCGTGGTGTACCGGTCAAGTTGAGGAAACCGATTGTTCACGGCTCGAACTACGGTCGATGCCGCATTCCCCGGTTGCCGAACAAGTCGGCCGGCGAGGGACTGGTCCGCTCAATATCAACGCAAACCGTTTCAGTCATGCGAGCGGTGTTTGCTGACCGGCGCACCCGCGATTCGCACGCGACCTCGCCCAAAAGTCACCGGTCGCCATGTCGTGGCGCGGACAACACGGACACATCGCACAACGAAAAGTCCGCCTATCCGGCTGACGTTCAGGATTTAATCGCATCGGTTCTTCCCGAGTAGCGTACAAGACCATGCCCCTCCACATCATTGTCAGCGGCGAAGACGCCCTGGCGACGACGATCGTCGAGGAGCTGAAGAGCGCCGGGGTCAGTGTTGTCCGGCTAGCCAACACTGACCACGCACTGGTCAACAGAGAACTGGCCGCAGCCGGCGTGGCCAGAGCGACGGCTGTCATCTGCGCCGGTGATGACGACGCTACCAACCTCGAAATCGCCTTGCTGGCAAGGAAAGTCAACCCCCATACGCGGGTCGTCGCACGGGTGGCGAATGACGTACTGCGCGAAGCGGTGGCTGCCGACAACGGGCCCGGTGCGATTTTGGACGTCGCCGAACTGGCAGCGCCAGCAGTGGTCGAGGCCTGTCTGGCGCACACCACACACCCGTTCGAGGCGGCCGGCATCAAATTCGCGGTCACCGGCAGCCAGGCACCACGGGAAGCGACGCTGCGTGAGCTCTACGGCGATCTGGCACCGGTGGCGGTGATTTACGGGGACGGTTCCCGTCACCCGGGCGAGGTCGAGGTGTGTCCGGGCCGGGACTTAGAGGTACACCCCGGTGACTGGACGGCGATGATCGGCACCGCCGACGAGGTTGCCGCGCGCGGCGTGCGAATCCAACAGTCCATTCGCACCCGCACCCGTCCGTCGCGGGTGCGGCGCCTGTTCGACGCCGCGCGCGCGTTGCGCAACGACGTTAACCCGGTCTTCTATCCGGTCGTGGTCGGCGTGCTCATCCTGATCGTGGGCTCCGCCATCATTTTGCGGCTCAGCTACGAAGCCCCACCCAGAATGACCTGGGTGGACGCGTTGTACTTCACCATCGAGACGATCACCACCACCGGATACGGTGACTTCAGCTTCGTCCATCAACCCACCTGGTTGCGGCTGTTCGCCGCCATGCTGATGTTCAGCGGTGTGACCAGCACCGCGCTACTGGTCGCTTTCATTGCCGACGTATTGCTTTCTCGCCGCTTCGTGTTATCGGCCGGCCGTCCCCGGGTACGCCACTTGCGCAACCACATCATCGTCGTGGGGCTCAGCGCATTGGGTATGCGTGTAGTCAACGATCTGGTCGACGGTGGTCATGACGTCGCGGTCATCGAGCGGGACGAGAACAACCGCTTCGTTTCCGTGGCGCACGAACTCGATGTCCCGGTGATCTTCGGCGACGCGACCCTGCCGCAGACTTTGGAGTCGGCGCGGGTTGACCGCGCTCGCGCCGTGGCGGTGCTGACTCGCGATGACATGATCAACATTGAGACCGGCATTGTGCTGTCCGAGATGCTGGGGCCACGAGTATCACCTGAGACACGGACGGACGTGCCACTGGTGTTGCGGGTTTACGACCGCGCGCTCGGGCACGCAGTGGCCCAGCGGTTCGGCTTCGAGAACGTCCGCTCGACTGTGGAGCTGGCCGCACCATGGTTCATCGGTGCCGCCATGGGTCTACAGGTGTTGAGCACGTTCTCGGTGGCGCAGAACTCTTTCGTGGTCGGCGGGATGCGGGTGGCTTCCAGCAGCGAACTCGACGGAATACGGATGTTCGAGCTGTCGACTCAAACTCGAGTCATCGCGATCACGCGGCCGAACGCTTTGGTCAAGCTGCATCCGCGTCGCGATGCGCGGCTGCGCGGCGGCGACACCGTCTACCTCGTCGGTCCATATCGGGAGCTGCTGGAAACGCTGCGCAAGGGCTTGTCGCCGCAGCAGCCGAACCCGCAGGATGAGCGAGCCGGTGAAGATCGCGAGGTCACCGTCCACCGCGAAGCGAAAACTGGGTGACCTTGCGCGACGGATGAGCCTGACGAGGCGCCGCCCTGTGACTTCTGCCACAACCACGCTGCTGGCGCTGTCAAGAATTCGCATCGATTCCATCGATTTCGCATATTCAGTTCACCCGGCGGCCAAATCTGCAATAACCGCACCTAAGCTCATCTAAAGGAAGCTGCCAGCTTCACCTAGTGGAAGAGACGTCATGTCCGTTGTGCCTATTGAGCCGGATGCGCCTGCAGTGGCGGCGCACAGTTCGGCGCCGATCGGCGCACTGACCGCCGGGCGCAGCCGGAGCAGCAACGGCGGTGCCGGTATCTGGGCGGGCTCCGGGAGGTGTCAGTCCTGAACGCATCGCAGGTCTGCGCGCGTGCCGCCATAATCCAAACAGCCATGGTGTCTCACCTGGCTGGGGCTGTCACGGACGATGCGGAGGCTTGTGCCTTCCCGGCTGCCGGCTCGACCAGGATGCACTAGGGGGAGCCTGCAGCAATGGATTTTGCCGTGTTTTCACCGGAGGTCAATTCTGGTCGGCTTTACGCTGGCCCGGGGTCGGGATCACTGGTGGCGGCCGCTGAAGCTTGGGACAAGTTGGCGAGCGAACTGTACTCGGCGGCCAATTCCTACAAGTCCGTCATTTCCGGCTTGACCTCAGGTCCCTGGCAGGGCCCGTCGTCGGCCTCGATGGCAGCCGCGGCCGCTTCGAACGTCACCTGGCTGAGCAGCACTGCTGCGCAGGCCGAAGAAGCCGCCAGTAAGGCTCGGGCGGCGGTCACCGCCTACGAGGAGGCGTACACCTCGGTGGTACCACCACCGGTGATCGCGGCCAACCGCACCCAAGTGAGCCAGTTGTTGGCCACTAACGTCTTCGGCCAGAACACCTCAGCGATCGCCACCCTCGAGGCGCAATACGCCGAGATGTGGGCCGCGGACGCCGCGGCGATGTACAGCTACGCGAGTTCTTCGGCGGCTGCGACGAACCTGACCCCGTTCATCCCGCCGCAGCAATCGACCAACGAAAGCGGCCAGGCCAATCAGGCTGCCGCCATGGCGCAGGCCGCCGGCGCCCCGGCCGGCAACGCGCAAAGCGCCGTCTCGTCGATCCAGCAATCCTTCTCTGCGGTGCCCAACGCGCTGCAGAGCCTGGCGACGGCGGCGCCGGCTGCCGCCGCGCCGGCTCAGGCGGCAGACCCGCTGGGCACGCTGAGCGATTTGATTTCCATTTTCTTCGATCTGCCTGCCGACCTGGCCACCTTCGCGGTCGACATCCCCCTCGGAACGCTGGGGATTGTGGCTCTCCCCTTGGACATCATCGGGGCCGGGACCGGTTTGCACACGGACGACATCGTCAGCGGCTGGAACGGGGAGGAAAGCTTCCCCGGCACGGGGCCGGCACCGGTGAAGCCTTTCCCGGCGACGCTGTTGAACCTGCCCCCGGGCACGGTGCCGCCGCCCAGCCTGTCGGCCGGCTTGGGCGAGGCGAATACGGTCGGGGCCTTATCGGTGCCGCCGACCTGGACTATCTCCACGCCGGCAGTACGCCCCGTTGCCTACACACTGCCGGCTCTGTCGAAGGAATTCGCGGCACCTGCCGCCGGGGCCGGCACCGTCGAAGCGGGGTCGACACTCGGGTCAAGCCCGACACTGGGCGAAATGGCGCTGGCCGGAATGGCCGGGCGCGCGATGGCCGGCACGGTCGCCGGCGCCGGGAAATCGGGCGGCAAAGCGGTCGGGCGCGGTCGCGTGAAGGCTGACAGCGGCGCGAAAGGCGACGGCGCGACCGACCAAGCCAGTGAAGTCCCGCAGGAGAAGCCTCGGACCGTCGTTACCGGAGTAGCCGCCGAGCTCCGCGAGTTCGCCAACCTCCGTGACGAAGGAATCCTGACCGACGAGGAGTACATCGAGCAGAAGAACCGACTGCTCGGGCGCTGATCTAACCACTGCAACGGGGGACGAGCGCCGCTTTTCTGAAATGGGGATGCGCAGCAATGGATTTCGGGCTTTATCCGCCGGAGGTCAACTCCGGCCGGATGTATGCCGGTCCTGGCTCCGGGCCGTTGCTGGCTGCTGCGCAGGCCTGGGGCGGCCTGGCTGACGAGTTGTTCACGGCGGCAAGCCAATACGAATCTGTGGTCTCTGGACTCACCGCCGGAGCATGGGCCGGGCCGTCAGCCGATTCGATGGCCGCCGCGGGCGCCTCGCATGTCGCATGGCTGAGCACCACCGCGACGCAGGCCGCGGATACCGCGGCGCAGGCACAAGCCGCAGCCGCCGCGTACGAAACGGCGTTCGCGTCGACGGTGCCACCGGAAGTGGTCGCCGCGAACCGCAGCCTGCTGATGACGCTGATTGCGACCAACTTCTTCGGGCAGAACTTGCCCGCGATCGCGACCACCGAGGCCCAATACGCCGAGATGTGGGCCCAGGACGCCGCAGCGATGTACGGCTATGCAGGGTCGTCGGCAGCCGCAACCGTACTGACGCCGTTTACTTCGCCACAGCAGAACAACGACCCCAGCGGCAAGGCCGCTCAGGCCGCCGCGGTCAGTCAGGCCGTCAGCACTTCCGCCGGTGACGCGCAAAGCGTCGTGTCGGGTGTCTCGCAGGCAAATGCGGTGACCGGTGCCTTGCAAAGCCTGGCGACGGCGGCCCCGGCCCAGGCGGCAGACCCCCTCGGCACGCTGAGTGAACTGATCACCGTCTTTCTCAGCGGACCAGCCAACCTGGCTCTTTTCGGGGCCGTCATACCCGCGGATACGCTCGCGGGGCCAGTCAACCTTCCCGTCGACTTCATCGGTGCGATATCCGGTGAGAGAATCGATGACATCGTCAGCGGCTGGAATGGCGAGGAGGGCTGGCCCGGCACCGGTCCGGCGCCAGTCACAGAATTTCCCGCGCCGTTGACCAATCTGCCTGCCGGCACGATGCCTGCACCGGTGTCGGCGGCTGCGGGTGAGGCCAACACCGTTGG
>CAWEFS010000014.1:0-30393 GCA_963808375.1 uncultured Actinomycetota bacterium
GGTGGATGCGGCGGTCACCGGTCACCTCCGGGTGAAACGCCGTGGCGAGAACCGGTCCCTGCCGCACCGCCACCACGTGATCGGCGGCGCGGGCCAGCACTTCCACGCCCGTCCCGATGCGCTCCACCCACGGCGCCCGGATGAAGACCGCGTGCACCGGATCCTCGAAACCTGCGAACCTCAGATCACCTTCGAACGAGTCGACTTGTCGGCCAAAAGCGTTGCGCCGCACGGTGATATCGAGCGCTTTCAACGGGATGGCGGCGCGGCCGTTCGCCCCGGCGTCCAGTATTTCGCTGGCCAGCATGATCATGCCGGCGCATGCTCCGTAGGCGGGGAAACCCTCGGCGAGCCGGGCCCGCAGCGGCTCGAGCAGGTCGAGTTCGCGCAGCAGATGGCTCATCGTGGTGGACTCACCACCGGGAATCACCAAGCCGTCCACCGATTCGAGTTCTTGACGCCGACGCACCGGTACCGGGTCGGCCCCGACCTCGCCGAGTGCGGTGAGGTGTTCCCGGATGTCGCCCTGCAGCGCCAGGACGCCGACGCGCACTGGAGTCATATGGCGCCGCTCCTCCGCATCGCTACGCTCTGCATCGTCGCCGGCGCGGGTCACACTGCGCCGCGCTTGTGCCGGGTCAGACCCTCCTGCACTACCGCGGCCACCATCTCCCCGTCCTGGGTGAAGATTTTGCCCTGCGTCAGCGCCCGCCCGCTGCTCGCCGACGGCGACGACTGGTCGTAGAGCAGCCATTCGTCGGCCCGGAATGTGCGCATGAACCACATCGCGTGATCCAGTGAGGCGATCTGCAGATGCGCCCGTTCCTTCATGTGGGTGACCTGGGCTGATCCCAGCAAGGTCAGGTCGCTCATGTAGGCCAGCGCGCAGATGTGCAGCACCGGGTCGTCGGGCAGCGGGTCGTGGTGGCGGAACCACACCTGCTGCTGAGCGGCCTTGCCCGGCAGCCGTTCCACCTTCTCCTGCGGCACGATCCGGACGTCCCACTCCTCGAACTGACGGAAGCTGGCGTCGTCGAACACCTTTGACGACTTAAGGCCCGGCAGGTCGTCCGGCGGGGGCGCCGACGGCATCAGGTCCTGGTGCTCGATGCCGGTCTGCCCGGCTTGAAACGACGCCGACATCGAGAAGATCGTCTCGCCGTGCTGGACGGCGTTGACCCGGCGGGTGCAAAACGAGCCGCCGTCGCGGATGCGTTCGACGATGAACACCGTGGGCGCCTGCGCGTCCCCGGGCCGCAGGAAATACCCGTGCAGGGAGTGCACCCGGAAACTCGAGTCGACGGTCCGCACCGCCGACACCAGCGACTGACCGGCCACATGACCGCCGAAAGTCCGCTGCAGGAAACCCGATTCGGGGCTGAACACGCTGCCGCGGTAGATGTTGACCTCGAGCTGTTCGAGATCAAGGATCTTCTCGATCGCCACGCTACTGGGTGCTCTTCGCGCAAGCGCTCATCGACGCTTACCAGCCGCGTTCGGCCAGGCGATGCGGCTGCGCAATCTGCTCGACGTTGATGCCTACCATCGGCTCGCCCAGCCCGCGCGAGACCTTGGCCAGCACATCGGGATCGTCGTAGAAGGTGGTGGCCTTGACGATGGCCGCGGCCCGCTGGGCGGGATCGCCGGATTTGAAGATGCCCGAGCCGACGAAGACGCCCTCGGCACCCAGCTGCATCATCATCGCGGCGTCGGCGGGGGTCGCTATACCGCCGGCGGTGAACAGGGTGACCGGCAGCTTGCCGGCGCGGGCCACCTCGACGACCAGGTCGTGCGGTGCGCGCAGCTCTTTTGCCGCCACGTACAACTCGTCCTCGGACAACGACGTCAGGCGGCGGATCTCGCCGCCGATCGCGCGCATGTGCGTGGTGGCGTTCGAGACGTCACCGGTGCCAGCCTCGCCTTTGGAGCGGATCATCGCCGCGCCCTCGCTGATGCGCCGCAACGCCTCGCCGAGGTTGGTTGCGCCGCACACGAACGGCACGGTGAACTTCCACTTGTCGATGTGGTGGGTGTAGTCGGCGGGAGTCAGCACCTCCGACTCGTCGATGTAGTCCACACCCAAGCTCTGCAGGATCTGCGCCTCCACGAAATGGCCGATGCGCGCTTTGGCCATCACCGGGATGGTCACCGCCGAGATGATGCCCTCGATCATGTCGGGGTCGCTCATCCGCGACACCCCACCCTGAGCGCGGATGTCGGCGGGCACGCGTTCCAGTGCCATCACCGCCACCGCCCCGGCACCTTCTGCGATGCGGGCGTGCTCCGGGGTGACGACGTCCATGATGACGCCGCCTTTGAGCATTTCGGCCATGCCCCGTTTGACGCGCGCCGTCCCGGTTCGTCCGCTGCCATTTGGCGAAGCGGCAGTACTCACTGCTGATCTCCTTCAACTGATGTCAACCCAGTCTAATGGCGGCCCGGGCCAGGATGTCCCTACGCTCGAATGTGCGGCAGGGCGCACACTCGGCGTCGAACGCGCGGCTGGCCGCACACTCGGCGAGTTGGACCGGCCGAGCTCAGCGGATGGACTGCAGCGCCGGCGGCCGGCTCACGGCACGGTGGTCGGCCAGCGTTGTCGCCTCGGCCAGCAGTTCGGACAGCTGAAGCGGGTAGACGGTCTCGCCGTCGGCGGTCAGTCCGTCGATATCCGCCACCTGGCACCACCGGAAGCAGTGGATGTAGCGGCGTTCCAACTCGGTGCGCCCCGTGATCACCGGCTCGAACCGGCGGGTGCGGTGGACGAAGAAGAACTCCTGGCTGTCGATCACCGAACCGTTGAACTCGAACACCGCATCGCGGCGCCAGATCGGACCGACCATGTCCGTCGACGACACCTGCAACCCGGTCTCCTCGGCCAGTTCCCGCGCGGCGGCCTCGGACAACCGCTCGCCGGGCCGCACTTCGCCGCCGACGGTGAACCACCAGCGCGGACCGGCGCCGTCGGGATGCGCCGGGTCAGAGCCGCACAGCAGCAGCACCGCACCGGTCTCGTCGAGCAACACCACCCGTGCCGACACACGTTTGCCCGCCGCGCCCGGCGCCGTCGCCGCTATCGGGTACGTGCGTTCGACGATCTCGAAATACTCCGGCAGCGGCGCGGTGCCGCCCAACCGCAGCAGCCGCACCAGCGGCCGCTCCCCCAACGCCCGGGTGTCGCGCACCGCGTCGTTGTGGAACCGCCGGGCCAACAGCACCCGCGCCTCGGCATCAGCCACCTCAGCGACCAGCGCCGGCGGCAACGCCGCCGGGTCGACGTTTGCCAGCGCGGCGCTCAGCTGGTTCTCGCAGGCTTCGCGTTCTGGCCGCGGCGCTCGTTCAGCGGTGTCGGCCAACGCCGCCAACCGCTTACCTCCGTCGGCGCCACCGTAGATCTCGACGGCCACCGCCCGGGCCACCACCGCGCGTCGCGCCAGCGCCGCGTCCAACGCCTGCCACGACAAGTCGTAGCGCACGTGTAATCGGTCGAGCCGATGCGCGGTGTGATAGATCGAGTTCGCCAACAGCAGCATCGCCGCGATCAATAGTCCGATCGCAATGGCCAGCCAGATCATCAGCTCGCCACCTGCACCTTCACCCCGGCGCCGGTCACCGTCTCGTAGACCCGCATGATCTGGTCGGCCACCACCGACCAGTCGTAGCGGCCCACCGCTCTGCGACCTTCGTCGATGTAGCGTCGCCGCACCGCGTCGTCCCTGAGCAGGTCGATCAGACCGTCGGCCAACGCCGCGCCGTCACCGACCGGCACCAGACATCCGACCGCGCCGTCGCGCAGCACGCGGCGGAAGGCGTGCAGGTCGCTGGCCACCACCGCGGTGCCGGCGGCCATCGCCTCGACCAGCACAATCCCGAAGCTCTCCCCGCCCATATTGGGCGCGCAGTACACGTCGGCGCTGCGCAGCGCCGACGCTTTACCCGCATCGTCGACCTGTCCCAGGAAGCGAAGATGCCTGGCCAGAGCGCCCGCCGCTTCCCGCAGCTCGTCCGCGTCGCCGCGACCGACCACCAGCACCTCGACATTGGGAAAGTGCTGCACCAGCTTCGGCAGCGCGCCGAGCAGAACCGTCATGCCTTTGCGTGGCTCGCCGTAGCGGCCCAAGAACAGCACCGTCTTGCCCGGCCGCGGATAGCCGTCCAGCCGCGGCGCGTCGGCAATTGCGGCCACGTCGACGCCGTTGGGAATCTCCACCGCGTCGGAACCCAGCGCCTCCATCTGCCAGCGCCGCGCCAGGTCGGAGACGGCAATACGCCCGACGATCTTCTCGTGCAACGGCCGCAGCAGGCCCTGAAAAACCGACAAGGTCAGCGATCTGGTGGTCGAGGTGTGGAAGGTCGCCACGATGGGGCCCTCGGCCACCCGCAACGCCCACATCGACAGGCTGGGCGCGTTGGGCTCATGCAGGTGCAGCACGTCGAAGTCACCGTCGACCAGCCACCGTCTGACTTTGCCGTGCACCATCGGACTGAACTGCAGTCGCGCCACAGATCCGTTGTAGGGAATCGGAACGGCTTTGCCGGCGGAGACGACGTAATCCGGTAGCTGCACGTGCGGCGAAGACGGCGCCAGCACACTGACGGTGTGACCCCGGGCCTGCATCACCTCCGCGAGTTGCAGCACATGAGACTGCACCCCGCCCGGCACATCGAACGAGTATGGGCAAACCATGCCGATGCGCATCAGGACTCCTCCAACCGGGCCCGTCGCGCGTCGGAGAGATCGGCCAGCCACTGCGGCTGCATCATGTGCCAGTCGGCGGGATGCGCGGCGATGTTGCGGGCGAACACGTCGGCCAGCGCCTGGGTGATGGCGCCGACGTCGCCGCTGCTGGTGTCCAGCTCCGCATAGAACCGCACAACGGATTCGCCATTCTCGTACCACGAGTGCGCCGGGATCAGCGCCGCCCCGGTGGCCACCGCCAGCTTCGCCGGTCCGGCCGGCATCTGGGAGGGCTCGCCGAAGAAGTCGACCGGCACCCCGGACCGGGTGAGATCGCGGTCGGCCATCAGGCACACCAGCCGGTTGGCTCGCAGCCGTTCGCAGAGCACCTCGAACGGCGGCCGCTGACCGCCGGACAGCGGAATCACCTCGAAGCCGAGGCGCTCGCGGTAGGCGATGAACCGCCGGTACAGCGACTCCGGTTTGAGCCGCTCGGCCACTGTGGTGAAGGTGCCGTGGGTTTGCGCCAACCACACCCCGGCCATGTCCCAGTTACCGCTGTGCGGCAGCGGCAGCACCGCGCCGCGCCCGGCCGCCAGCGCCGCCGCCACATCTTCTTTGCCCGCGGCGGTCACATCCAGCCGTCGGGCTATCGCGCGGTGATCCATCGTCGGCAGGCGGAACGCCTCACGCCAGTACTGGGCGTAGGAGGCGAGCGCCTCGCGCATCAAGGTGTCGGGCACCTCCGCCGGGGACACCCCCACCACCCGGGCCAGGTTCTTACGCAGCTGCTCGGGCCCCCCGTTGCGGGCTGCGAAGCGCGCCCCGGCGTCAAAAGCGTTGCGCGCGGCGACCTCCGGCATTGCCCGCACCACACGCCAACCGGCTGCGAACCCCCAGTCGGTGACCGTGCCACCCAGTGAGAAGCCGCTGAGTGCAGATGCCCGACGACCCGACGGAGCCGAAATCACGGTTCGCGTCTTCCCGATCCGGCTTCACGGTCGGGCGAGCTGTGTTGACGGGTCAACGGCTCGGCCGCCCCGGGCGAGATCCGCACCGTGTGCAACCGCTGGACGCAGGTGATGACGCTCGCCAATGCCAGCGTCCACATCGCCACCGGCAACGCCCAAGGCAGGGGGTAGACCGGCAGGTCGGCCAAGCATCCCCCGAGCAGCACGATGATCAGCCGTTCCGGTCGTTCGATGATCCCGGCGTCGCCGCGCAGGCCGCTGGCCTCGGCGCGGGCCTTGATGTAGGAGATCACCTGCGAAGTCACCAGGCAGATCATCGAGGCCGCAACCAGTCGTGGGTCGTGCAGTCCGAACGCCGCCCACCACAGCAGGCCGCAGAACACGGCGCCGTCGCTGATGCGATCGCAGGTGGCGTCCAGCACTGCCCCGAAACTGCTGCCGCCACCGCTTTCCCGCGCCATCGCCCCGTCGATCATGTCGAACATGACGAAAAATGCGATCACCAGCGTGCCGAGGAACAGCCGTCCGGTCGGGAACAGTGTCAACGCGGCCAGCACAGCCCCCGCGGTGGCGACGATGGTGACCCCGTCGGCGGTGAAACCGGCCCGCAAAAGTCCGCGGGCCAGCGGCATCGTGACGCGCGCGACACCTTCTCGGGAGAACAGCTTACTCAATGGCGCCGCTCCTCCTGCCCTTTCCGGATCGCACTGCCCTGTTGATCGTCGCCGGCGCGCTCATGACTGGTTCGCCCATTCCGCGGCCAGCAGGTGGCGGGTGTCGCGCAGCAATTGCGGAAGGACCTTCGATTCGCCGATGACCGTGATGAAGTTGGCGTCCCCACCCCACCGCGGCACCACGTGCACGTGCAAATGTTCGGCCAGCGACCCACCCGCGGAGGAACCCAGGTTCAGTCCGACGTTGAAGCCATGCGGGCGCGACACGTTTTTGATGACGCGGATCGCCTTCTGAATGAACGTCATCAGCTCCGCGCTTTCCGGGCCGGTCAGGTCCTCCAGCTCGGACACTCGCCGGTAGGGCACCACCATCAGGTGTCCCGGGTTGTACGGATACAGGTTCAGCACCGCGTAGACCAATTCACCGCGGGCCACCACCAGGCCGTCCTCGTCGGACAGCTGCGGAATGTCGGTGAACGGCTGCGGCGGCTCGGAATTGTCGCGCCGCTGCGGGGCCTCGGCCAGGTAGCTCATTCGGTAGGGCGTCCACAGCCGCTGCAGGCGGTCGATTTTGCCGACGCCTGTGTCGATGAGGGTGGCCGGCTCCTCGCGCTGCCGCTCGTCGTCAGCCACCGCTGCTCAACTTCACCAAATCAGCTGTCGGCGTTGCGTTTTCGCGATGAGCAATCCAGTCCACGATGGCGGCGATCGCGTCGTCCCGCGCTACACCGTTGATCTGGGTGCGATCGCCGAATCGGAAGCTGACCGCGTTGGCCTCGATGTCGCGGTCCCCGGCCAGCAACATGAACGGCACTTTCTGGTTGGTGTGCGCAACGATCTTTTTGGCCATCCGGTCGTCACTGGTGTCCACGTCAACCCGCACGCCGTGTGAGCGCAATTGCGCCGCAACGTCGTTCAGGTACGGCACGTGGCTGTCGGCGACTGGAATGCCGACCACCTGCACCGGCGCCAGCCAGGCCGGGAACGCACCGGCGTAATGCTCGGTGAGGATGCCGAAGAACCGCTCGATCGACCCGAACAGCGCGCGGTGAATCAGCACCGGCCGCCGGCGGGAGCCGTCAGCGGCGGTGTACTCCAGATCGAACCGCTCCGGCATGTAGAGATCCAATTGAATGGTCGACACCTGCCAGGTGCGACCCAGCGCATCGCGGGTCTGCACGGAAATCTTCGGACCGTAGAACGCCGCGCCACCAGGATCGGGCACCAGTTCCAAGCCGGACTCCTCGGCAACCGCGGCCAGCGTCGTGGTGGCTTCTTCCCACACGTCCTCTGAGCCGACGTATTTGTCCGGGTCCTTGGTGGACAGCTCCAGGTAGAAGTCGGTCAGCCCGTAGTCGCCGAGCAGGTCGAGCACAAATCGCAGCAGGGAGGCCAGTTCGTCACGCATCTGTTCACGGGTGCAGTAGATGTGCGAGTCGTCCTGCGTGAGACCGCGGACCCGGGTCAGGCCGTGCACCACGCCGGACCGCTCGTAGCGGTAGACGGTGCCGAACTCGAACAGCCGCAACGGAAGTTCCCGGTACGAGCGACCCCGCGACCGGTAGATCAAGTGGTGCATCGGGCAGTTCATCGGCTTGAGGTAATAGTCCTGCCCCGGCTTGCGCACCGCGCCGTCGTCGCCGTATTCGGCGTCGATGTGCATCGGCGGGAACATGTCGTCGGAGTACCAGTCCAGGTGCCCGGAGGTATGAAACAGATCCGCCTTCGTGATGTGCGGGGTGTTGACGAAGGCGTATCCGGCTTCCAGGTGCTTGCGTCTGGAGTACTCCTCCAGTTCCCGACGAATGATGCCGCCCTTGGGGTGAAAAACCGCCAGCCCGGAACCGATTTCGTCGGGGAAACTGAACAGGTCCAGTTCGGCGCCCAGCTTGCGGTGATCGCGACGCTGTGCTTCTTCGACCAGGTGCAGATAGCGGTCCAGCGCCTCCTGCGACTCCCACGCCGTGCCGTAAATGCGTTGCAGGCTGGCGTTGTTCTGGTCGCCGCGCCAGTAAGCCGCCGAGCTTCGGGTCAGCGTGAAGGCCGGGATGTAGCGGGTGGTCGGGATGTGCGGGCCGCGACATAGGTCGCCCCAAACCCGTTGTCGCGTGCGGGGATTCAGGTTGTCGTAAGCGGTGAGCTCGTCACCGCCGACTTCCATGATCTCGGCGTCACCGGATTTGTCGTCGACAAGCTCGAGCTTGTAGGGCTCACCGGCCAGTTCCGCGCGGGCCTGGTCTTTGGACTCGTAGACCCGCCGGGCGAACAGCTGACCGTCCTTGACGATCTGGCGCATCCGTTTCTCCAGCGCCGCCAGATCGTCGGGAGTGAACGGCTCGGCCACGTCGAAGTCGTAGTAGAAACCGTCGGTGATGGGCGGCCCGATGCCCAGCTTTGCCTGCGGGAAGAGGTCCTGGACGGCTTGCGCGAGCACGTGGGCGCAGGAATGCCGGATCACGCTGCGGCCGGCTTCGGTGTTGGCCGCCACCGGGTCCACCTCGGCGTCGTGATCGGGTACCCAACTGAGGTCGCGCAGCGTGTCGTCGGCGTCGCGCACCACCACGATCGCATCGGCAGCGCCGCGGCTGGGTAACCCGGCCTCGCGGACCGCCGCGGCCGCCGTCGTGCCGGCCGGAACCCGGATCTGGGGGGATCGCAACCCCGGCGCAGCCGGGCGCAGCGGGTCGCCGCCATCACCTTCCCGGACGGGGTGGTCGGCGGCGCTCACGGCGTGTTCTCCCAAGGTGTGACGGGTTGGAATGGCGGTAGCAACCATGCTATCGGGGCGGGAGTACGCGAAAGTGCGAGCCCGCAGATCGCGGGCCGCGGCTAGCCGGGTCGGTCGCTGGGCATCCCACCCGCCGGCCCGCCCCGCTGTCCGACGCCCGGATCAGGGCTGGCCGGGTTTGAGCAGGATGAACAACGCCTCGGCGTCGGTGAGCAGCGTATCGCCGTCGGTCAGCCGGCCGGACACGAAGATCTTGCGGCCCTCGACCCGGTCGACTGCGGCATCGATCTGCAGTTTCTTCTCGATCGGCACGATCCGGCGGTAGTTGATGTGCAGGTAGGCGGTGCGCTGGCGGGGGCCGCCGGTGATCACCGACGACGTCAATCCGAGCACCGTGTCGAACAGCATGCCGATCGACCCGCCGTGCACGGCGCCGTTGCGGCCCAGGTGAAATCGCGCGAACCGCGCCCAGCCCTGGATGCGGCCGTCGTCAGTCTTGTGTGCCGACATGGGGACGGTCAGGATGTTGCCGCGGACCGGTAGGTCCATCCGGCGCCCCGACGGTGAGTGCCATTCGTCGGTGTCGAACGGTGTCAGCAGCGCGGACACCTTCTCCAGCAGGTCGGCGGCTTCGGTGATCACCTCGTCGGGCGCGTCGACGGCGCGCGCGTGGTCCTGCAACTTGCGCACGCCGTCGATGAACCTGCCGTAGTCGGGTCCGCCCTGGGTGGTCGGTTCGGGCGGGTTGAATCCCCCGCCCGGATGCCGCACGTTTTCAGCTGTCACCGGATTACCGTATTGCCCGGCATGGCCGAACCGTGCAGGGCTAGGCGTTCTGCTGGCCGAGCGCATCCAGCTTCTGGAACTCGTCGTCGCTGAGCTCGATCTCGGCGGCGGCGACGTTCTCCTCCAGGTGCGTCACGCTCGACGTGCCGGGAATCGGCAGCATCACCGGTGAACGCTTCAGCAGCCACGCCAGCGCCAGCTGGGAGGGCGTCGCGTTGCCATGCTCTTTGCCGAGTTCGGCCAACGGACCGTCCGGGGCGGCCAGCGGCCCGGCAGCCAACGGGAACCACGGGATGAATCCGATGTTCTGCTTGGTGGCCTCTTCCAGCAGTGCCTCGGCTTTGCGTTCGGTCAAGTTGTACAGATTCTGTACCGACACGATCGGCACGATGTTCTGGGCGGCGGCCAGTTGGTCGACGGTCACCTCGGACAAGCCGATATGCCGGATCTTGCCTTCGGTCTGCAGCTTGTTCAGTTCGACGACCTGATCTTCCAGCGGGAATTTGTCGTCGATGCGGTGCAGCTGGAACAGGTCGATGGTTTCCACGCCCAGCCGCCGCAGGCTCAACTCGACTTCCTGGCGTAGGTAGGCCGGATATCCCATCGGGACCCACTCGTCGGGTCCCGGACGCAGCAATCCGGCCTTGGTCGCGATGACCAGCCCGTCATAGGGATGCAGCGCCTCGCGGATGATCTCCTCGGCGTAATAGGGGCCGTAGGAATCGGCGGTGTCGATGAAGTTGACGCCGAGTTCCACCGCGCGGCGCAACACCCGCACGGCTTCGTCGCGGTCGGCCGGCGGCCCCCAGACGCCCTTGCCGGTGAGGCGCATGGCGCCGTAACCGAGCCGGTTGATGGTGAGATCACCGCCGAGAGTGAAGGTTCCGGATGCTTGGGCAGGCGCTGTGGTAGTCACCTGGCCGACCGTACGCGAACGTTCTGTTACCGGCACCTCGCGTGGCAAGCTGAGCCGGTGGACTTATCGGCCCTGAGCGAGTTGCCGCTGACGTATTCCGAAGTGGGCGCCACGGCCGGACCGCTGCCCGCCGGCTATGACCACCTCAGCGCCGCCCGCCAGATCGGTGTCGGTGAGCAGCGCTTCGAGGAGGCGGCCGAGGCGGTTCTGCACTGGGGGATGCAGCGCGGCGCCCGGCTGCGGGTGCAGGCCAGCAGTGACGTCGTCGCTGTCGGCGCGGTCGTGGTGGTCGGGTTGGCCTTTTTGCGTGCGCCGTGCCGGGTCGTTTACGTCGTCGACGAACCGCATCTGCGCGGATTCGGCTACGGCACGCTGCCTGGTCACCCGGAGTCCGGCGAGGAGCGGTTCGCGGTGCGCCATGACCCGGCCACCGGCGCGGTGTTCAGCGAAGTCGTTTCGTTCTCCCGTCCCGCCACCTGGTGGGGCCGGGCCGGTAAGCCGGTCTTGCATGTGGGCCAGCGCCTGATCGCCAGGCGCTATCTGCGTGCAGTGTGAAAGCTCTGCGCCAGCCGGGCCAGCGCGACTGCGCCGACCAGCAAGCCGAAGTCGCGCAGCGCGATGTCGTAGTACCCGGACAGGGTGAGCAGGTCGACAATGATGCCCGCCAGCCAGGCCGCCACCACCCAGGCGCCGATCCGCGGGCTCACCGCGACCAGCACGCCGGCGACAATTTCGGTGATGCCCACCAGGTACATGCACTGGTCGGCGTTGCCGGGAACAATGCCGTTGATCCAGCCGGCCAGATATTTGCTCCAGTGGTCCGGCCGGGTCAGGAGATTGAAGAACTTGTCCAACCCGAAGACGATCGGGGCGACCGTGAAAACGACTCGTAGTAGCGCGTACGCCTGGAAAGCCGGGGCTTTCCATTGGTCCGCAGGCGCGGCGGTGATCTGGGCTTGCTTAGTGCTCATGGCCTCTCCTGACTCTAAAAGATTGTAGATTGAACGTTAGAACGATCGGAATCTAACGTCAATACTTTTATCTGTTAGAAACGGCAGGCCAATGAGCTCTCCTGACGATCACCTGCAACGCGACGCCTCCGGAATCGGCGCGCTCGCTGACCAGGTGCGCCGCGATCTCTACCGGTTCGTGTGTTCGCAGCCCATGCCGGTCAGTCGCGACCAGGCGGCCGACGCCCTTGGCATTGCCCAGCACCAGGCCAAGTTCCATCTCGACCGGCTTGCGGCTGAGGGCCTGCTGGAAAGCGACTACGCCCGGTTGACCGGCCGGTCTGGTCCCGGCGCCGGACGCACCTCGAAGCTCTACCGCCGCGCCGATCGCGACATATCGGTCACCCTGCCCCAGCGGGAGTACGAGCTGGCGGGTCGCCTGATGGCGCGGGCGATTGCGCAGTCGGCCACGAACGGCGCACCCGTTGTGGATGTGCTCAACCGCGTCGCCAACGACTACGGGCGTGCCCTCGGAGTCGCCGCGTCCACCGGCCGGCAGCGGCTACCCACCGACGCCGGGTCGGCACTTGAAGTCGCGGTCGGGGTGCTGAGCGAACACGGCTACGAGCCGCACTACGAGGCCGGCCAGGTGTATTTGGCCAACTGCCCGTTTCACGCGCTGGCCCGAGAGCAGACGGAACTGGCGTGCACCATGAATCACGCGCTCATCACCGGGGTCGTCGACGCGCTGCCACCCCCATGCCCGCGTGCCCGGCTGCAGCCACTACCAAGGCGGTGTTGCGTGGTGCTGGAGCCAGCCGGCGAGTCATGATCTCCAGTCGTCAAGCAGCTTTTCCGCACCCGCGCACAGCCGGTCGATGACCTGACCCGCCGGTGTGACGGCGGTGACCATCGCGACGCCCTGACCCGCGTCGACCGGCGCGATCCGGGTGTCGTCCGTCGCGATACCGGCGGTCAGCTCCGCGCGGGCGCCCGGATCGGCGGCCAGCGCTTCCTCCCGGCCGGTCCATCGCCTGAGGTAGTCGTTGCCGAGCACGCGGGACGGGAACCGCGCCGGCCACGGGCGTTGCTGGCCGACGTCGAAGACCCGAGTGATCGCCGTCTGGGTCTCGTCCGCGGCGATCAGCGCGCGGCGAGCGCCGTCGGAGGTCAACGCCTCCGGGCACGCCGCCAGGCAGGTGCCCAACCATGCCCCGCTCGCACCGGCGGCCAGCACGGCGGCAAGGCTGCGCGGCGAAGCGATCCCGCCGGCCGCCAGCACCGGAACCGACACGGCCCCGAGCACGGCGTCCAACAGTGGCAGCGTCGCGACCCGCACTTCGCCATGGCCGCCGCCTTCGGCGCCTCGCGCCACCAGCACGTCGACCCCGGCGTCCTGTGCGCGACGGGCTTCGACACTGCTGTAAACCTGTGTGGCAGCGGCGATTCCGGCGTCGTGGACCTGATCGACCCAGGACCAGTCGGCGCCGAAGCTGACCGACAGCAGACTTGGTCGCGCGGCCAGTGCGGCTTCCAGCAGTCCGCGCTCCTGGCGGCGCACCCAGTCGACCAACCCGATACCGAATCTGCCGGTGACGTAGCCCAATTCGGCCGTCAGCGCGGCGACGGACCCGGCGCTGCCCATTCCGACCATGCCCAGTCCCCCGGCGGCGCTGACGGCAGCGGCCAGTCGCCCGCCGGCAACGCCTCCCATCGGCGCGTTCACGATCGGCACTCGCAGACCGACGCTGCGCGACCAAGGTGTCGACAACACAGCGAAGCAGCGTTACGTCGTGGGAAGGCTTTTCAGGACGGTCAGCAACACCACCGAATCCTCGACGGCCTGCAACGCGTGACGCTGCGCCGGGATGGCGACATAGTCGCCCGTCTCACCGTCCCAGGACTCACCGCCGGCGTTGAGGCGAACGTGTCCCCGCAGCACCTGCAGCGTCGCCTCGCCCGGACTCTCGTGCTCGGCCAGTTCATGGCCGGCCAGCAGAGCGACCACGGTCTGCCGCAACTCGTGAGTGTGCCCGCCGTGAATGGTGTGCGCCGCGCGTCCGCTGTGCGACTGCCCAGCTTCGGCCAACTTCTCCGCCGCCAGGCCGGTCAGCGAGATTGTTTCCATTCAGGCGCCTCCTTACGGTGACAAGTAGATCGGTTCGTCAGCTGGATAGCAAAAGAATGCCCCCGACGGCCAGTGCGATCGCCTTGGCCACCTCCAGACCCACATAGGCGTAATGCGCCCGAGAGCGCGGAGCGTCGAGTCCGGCCAGCACTTTGTCGGATCGACGGTTCAGCCGCGGTCGCACCACCACGAGCTGGATCGTCAGCGCCGCGAATGCGATTGCTGACGTCACCACCACCCGCAGCGGTGGAGTAGCGGCGACGAGCACGGTAAGAATGGCGACGCCGAAAACCACTTCGACGGTGTTCAGCGCGCGAAATACCAGTCGCCCGATGCCCAAACCGATCGGCAATGTCACGTCCGGCGCACGGAATTTGAGCGGCGCTTCCAGGAACGAGATCGCCAAGACCATGCCCAGCCACACGAAGGTGACGGCGACGGCGACCGCCGACTCCGCGCTTCTCATCTGCCGCCGCAAACGCGTCGGACGACCCGGAGAGCGTTCGTCATCGGTGCTGCGTCTTTTTCAGTCGCAGCAACAGCTCCGCGATGCGGTTCGGTTGCTCAGCCGGTGCGAGGTGCGCGGCGTTAGCGATTTCGACGAACCGCCCCCGTGCGACGTTCGCTGCGAGGTAACGCAGCGAACGAGGCGGTGTGGCAATGTCGTTCGCGCCCGCGACGGCGAAGACCGGGGTGCCGATGCCGGGCAGTCTGGCACGGACGTCGAAATCGGCGAGCGCCTCACAGGTGAACGCGTAACCGTTGTCGTCGACCTGACGCAGCGTCTCCAGCAACGCCCGGGCGCGCTGGGGGTCCCGCTCGAAGAATCCTGGAGCGAACCACCGCCGGACCGAGAGCCCCACCACTTCACCGGTGCCGCCGCTGCGGACGACCTGGGCGCGGGACTGCCAGTCGACCGGGTCACCGATTCGCGCCGCGGTACAGATCAAGGCTGCCGACAACAGACGCTCGGGACAGCTGAGAAGCAGCTCCAGGCCAACAGCGCCGCCCACTGAGATTCCCGCGTACAGGACCGGTCGGGCACCGACGCGACGATTGAGGACGTCGACGAGAGCTGCGGCAAGATCTTCCATCCGGAACGCTTTCCGCGGCGGCGGACTGTTGCCGTGACCGGGCAGATCCCAACCGATGACGTGGTAGGCCCCGGCGAGACGCTCGGCAGTGGCCCCCCACAACGCCTGAACAGAGGTGCCCAGCGCCGGTCCCACCACCAGCGCCGGCAGATCCGGCGCGCCGCCAAGCTCCGCCAAGCGGATGGTCGGCACACTCAACGACGTCTCCCGGCAGGACGCGCGAACCGGCAGGCGGCTCCACCGCGAGACATCGTCGGTGCGGCCGTCATCAGAAGCGAAGGCTACCCGATCCGCTGCTGCCATGGTCGCGGATGCGGCCGAACATCAGATCGTCCGCAGCAGCGCCTTTCTGCCTTTGACCCGTAACTTGTGCACCGTCGAGTCGCGCAACTGCTCGATCCGGGCGGACATCTCGTCGCCGAGGGTCGCCAGTTCGGCGTCGCTGATCTGCACCGGCGCGGGCACCGGGATCATGTCGCGCTCCTCTTCGTCGGCATGCGCCTCGAGCACGGTCGCGAACGAGCGCCATTCGTCTTGGTAGCCGGGCGCCGATGGCGGGGTCCGCAGCACCACCGACAGCTGGTCGATCACCTGGCGGTGCTCGGCATGCGCCACCGCGATCAGCGGACCGGCCGCCGCCAGAGCCGGGTAGAAAAGGTCGTCTTCGATGCGGAAATGGATATCCAGCTCGACCAACAGATCGTCGAGATAATCTTGCCGTTCGGCGGCGGTCGGCTGGGTTTCGGTGACCTTCTTGACCAACCCTTTGAGCACCTTGTGGTGGTCCTGTAAAACGGTGTACGCGTTCACTTCCCGACTCCTCTCGGCGCCGCCAAAGCAGGCTGCCCATCGCCGCGCAACTCGATGACCCCGTCGCTGATACGCGTTTGATAGCGCGGCAGCGGAGCTGCCGAAGGTCCGCGGATCACGTCGCCAGAGTGGACGTCGAATCGAGATCCGTGCCATGGGCACACAATCCGGTCCCGGTCGACCCACCCGTCGCCCATCGGAGCGGCCAGGTGCGGGCAGAGCTCGCCGAATGCCGAGACCGTTCCGTCGCTGGTCCGGCACAGCACCACTCCCACACCGTCGACCTCGACACGTTGCGGTTTGCTGTCTTGCAGCGCTGTCACCGGCAGCACCGGGGTCCATTCAGTGGCGCGCAGCCGCGCGCCGGATCGGTCGATGCCGATGCCTGAGTCGAAGACCAGAGCGCCGCCAAGATAACTGCTGCTCAGGGTGATGCCGTAGCCCAGCGCGCTTACTCCAATTCCGCGAAGGTGTCTGCCGCGCCGGCGATCCCACCACGACGACAGGTAGAGAAAGGTTGCGACCACGTTGAGCAGGCCGTGGACCAATCCGACACGACGGTCCTCTTCGTGCGTGTGCTGCCAGTCGGTGACTCCGGTCAGCGCCGACGCGAGGTTCGCCAAGATTCCCAGCCCCAACGCTCGGGAGGCGAATCGCGACGCGTCGACGACTTCTGACTTCGGCCGGCCCGGCAAGATACTGAGCGCATCGAGCGCGACCGTCGTGCCGATGGCACCGGTGGTCAACGACGCCAACGGCGGGTGCACCGGATGACCGAGCCAAACTCCGTTCAGCACGTTGGTCACTCGATCGCGGGCCCCGCCCATCGCGTTGTAGGCGTAGCTGAGTAGGTGCTCGAACCGGTAGCTCGGCCGATCCAGCCACTCCTGCTCCCCGATGGCGGACACCGTGCGTGTCCCAACTCGGCGCACTTGACTTACTCTGCGGACTTGACTCTTCGGTAACTGCTCGACCACGTTGTCAGCCTTTCCCACATGCAAAGCGAAATCCCGATTCTTCCCGCACCGGCGGTGTGCCAACGGGGCCCACGGTACCCACGGCGATCGACGCTGCGGGGCCGCCCCCGGGCTGCCCAAGCAATCACGCAGGCAACTCACAGCACCGGCGGGGCCCGACGCGCGCTCGAGCTGCGGCCGGTGCTTGACGGCCGACCCGGGCTGGGTCGGGCATTCTTGTAGCCGTGTCAGTGGTGTCCCTGCTGCAGACGATCCCGCCCGCGGCCGTCTATCTCATGGTCGGTGTTGTGGTTGGGGTCGAAAGCCTGGGCATTCCGCTTCCCGGCGAGATCGTGCTTGTTACCGCGGCGGTGTTGTCGTCACGCCATGAGCTGGCAGTGAGTCCGATCCTGGTCGGCGCAGCTGGTGTGCTTGGAGCCGTCATCGGTGATTCGACCGGTTACGCGGTCGGTCGCCGGCTCGGGATGCCGTTGTTCGACTGGCTGGGTCGGCGGTTCCCGAAGCATTTCGGCCCGGGCCACGTCGCGTTGGCCGAGCGAGTATTCGACCGAGGCGGAACGTTGGCGGTGTTCTTCGGTCGATTCATCGCGTTGCTGCGTATCTTCGCCGGACCTCTCGCCGGTGCGTTGAAGATGCGTTATCCCCGCTTTCTGGCGGCGAATGTGTCTGGCGCCGTGTGCTGGGCCGGCGGCACGACCGCGCTGGTGTACTTCGTCGGCGTCGCCGCCGAACGCTGGCTGACCCGGTTCTCCTGGATCGCCCTGGCGGTCGCCGTGATCTGCGGTGGCGTGGCGGCAACGCTGCTTCGAAAACGGGCTGCCCGGGCGGTCGCTGAGTTCGAGACGCAACATGACCGGAAGCCGGGAAAGACTACCGCCTGAACCGGGTGAGATCAATTAAAGGCGTACGAGACAAAGGCCTGGTCAGGCCCGCCTTAACATACTCTCAGGCCCAAAATATAGACACAGCCAGGCAATTCGTTATACAACTGTCATCTACCTCAGCAACGTCTGTCTTCAGGAAATAGGACGGGCATTCACCCTGTCTTCAGACACGCAGGACGGGCATCCATCGCGGCGCCTTCGGCGCCAGTCGATTAGGAGTGCACCATGACCCTAGCCCCCGCAGAGACATTCCCGGGTATCACTCAACGCTTGATGCTGAGCACACGCCTGCTCGCCGAGTTGGGCAGTACTCACAGCAAGCTCAGGGCCACGGCCCAGCGCGATGGCGCCGCGGTGGTCGTCTACGCAGGCGGCAATATCGACGCGTGCAACGAAGACGCTTGGCGCCGCCTGTTGGTGGAAGCGGCCGCGGCGGTCACCGCGCCCGGTGTCCTCGTCGTCGAGACCAGCGGCCTCGAGTTCATGGCCTGTTGCGCTTTCTCGGTGCTGGCCGACGAACTGGACGAATGCCGTGAACGCGGCGTCGAGCTTCGCTTGGTCAGCTGCCAGCCCGTGGTTACGCGCATTGTTGAGGCCTGCGGGCTGGGTGCAGTACTACCCGTCTTCCCGACTGTGGACACCGCCCTGACGCTTCCGGCCGGGGTGCCGTCGCTGTAGTTCCGCCGGACTCAGAGCCGGCGAGCTCGGCGCGCTTTTTCAAGATAAGTCCTTCAGAGGTGGGCTGACGACTCTGGCCGTCAGCCCGCCCCGGACGACGTCGGTGGCGATATCGCTGACCGCGGTGTTGAAGTCCCGGGACAGCTTGATCAACAAGCTCGAGGCTTGGCTGTCGTCGATGCCGAACCGGTTCATCATGGACCGCTTCGCCCGCATGATGGCTTCGACATTGCCCAAGACCGAGGGCGCGGCGTCGCGACTGCGGGCAAGCAAAGATCCTGAGTCCGCGATGAGCACGCTCCTGCCCTCGAGGTTGAGCCAGCCCCGGGCGCTGAACTCGCCGAGCACCTTGTTCACCGTTTCGCGGGCCGCACCGACTAATCGGGCAAATTCCTGTTGAGTCAGGTCGTGGGTTACCCGCGTGCCGTTCCGTTCCTCGACCCCGAACTGACAGCCCAGCCGCAGGAGCTGCTTGGCGACTCGGCCGGGCACGTCGGTGAACACCAGATCGGCACAGTCGTATTCGGTGCGACGCAGCCGGCGAGCGAGAATCTGCAGCAATCGTTGACTCAGGGCGGGACGTTGCGCCAGCCAGGAGACCAGCACTTCACGCGGCACGAGCGCGGCGCGCGCGCTCGTCACCGCGGTCGCCGTGCAGCCACGTGGCCCTGGATCGATGGCACACATCTCGCCGAACATGTCCGACGGGCCGAGAATCGAGTACAGGTTTTCGCGGCCGTCGGAAGCGCGTGAGCCGAGCTTCACCTTGCCGGACAAGATGATGTAGAAACAGCTTCCGATATCGCCTTCGCCGAAGAAGACCTGGCCGGCGCCGCGTTCGACGGTGTTCAGTTCACCGGTCAGCGACGACACCTCCTCCGGATCCATACCGTGAAAGAGGGCCGCCTGCGATAAAGCTCGTTCCACCACCGACACTCGCAACCCCGTCGTCGCCGGCACCCAATCTGATGGGCCGGGCTATTGACGCCTCCCGGCGGTACCCTCCATCAATCACCGCCAAACTCGCTTTGGTTACCACGCGCCACCGCTACTGTTCACCGGCGCCCCGCAGATCGTCGACCAGTGACTGGTACATCGCGTCGCGGTTGTCGGTGCGGTCCCGCAAGATCGCCGACGGATGCACCGTGGCCACCACCAGCGGCTCAGGTTGCACCTGAATGCCGATGTCGGCAGGCAACGGAAGAGTTTCACCGCGGTGGGCGGTCAGCCGAAACGTCGCGCCCAGCAACGACTGCGCCGCAGTCGCTCCCAAACACACGATCACCCGCGGCTGTACCGCCTCGATCTCGGTGAGTAGCCACGGTCGACATGCGACCACCTCGGTGCGGCTGGGCTTTTGATGAATCCGCCGGGTGCCCGACTTGCGGGTGAACTTGAAATGCTTGACCGCATTCGTCTGGTAGGTCGACTCCGGGTCCAAACCCGCCTCGTCGAGCGCACGTGCCAGCAGCCGGCCCGCCGGACCCACAAACGGCCGGCCTTCGACGTCTTCCCGATCCCCGGGTTGCTCGCCTACGAGCATGATCGGGGCATCGGAGGGACCGTGACCGAAGACGGTCTGGGAGGCGTCCTCGTACAGCGAGCAACCGTGACAGCAGCCGGCAGCTGCCGCCAGCGACGCCAGCCCACGATCGTCGGGTAGATAGCGTTCGGCGCCCGGTTCCTTGGTCCTGACCATGGGCGCCCTTTCTAAGCTGCAACCTCGGGTGGCTAGCCCTCGACCAGAATGGCGCCGCGACCCAGTCGGTCATCGCTGCGAAGGGGTGGGCGGCGATCAGGTTGGCTGTCCTCGGTGTTGCGGGGCCTACCCGGCTGGGATAACGGCAAAACGCCGGGGCAGCTCAGCGCCTCCGGCCGGCCGCACGCGGGCCCCGCGCCGCGACCGGAGCCGTTGTCCCGCAAGCAGTTTAGACATCGTTTCGGCGCGCACGCGTTGAGCAGCGGCACTGCGTCTCGTCCGGTGCACGGCAATTGCCGTCGTTCAACTGCCGGTTACCGCCGATTCACAGGTCGGACATAGCTGTGCGTTGTAGCGTCAAACACGCCGCAACACAACCGTTGACCGCGGCAAACGCGGTGTTCTTCATCCGCACGACCTTTGCAGCCGGACCTTGGAGGAGCTAGTGGAGCTGGTTCTCGGGGTGTCATTGGCGCCGACCTCGGTACGCATGGTGCTTGTAGAAGGAGAGAACGCCGACGGCGTCACGGTCGAGGAAGACCACCTGAAAGTCGCTGCTGCGGCTGAGGTGCCGACCCTCAGCGCGGCAAACCAGGTGGTCGACGCGATCATGGGCACTCGGGAAGGCGCCGCGCAGGCGGGGTTCCGGTTGATGTCAACCGGCGTGACCTGCACCGACAAAGTCGAGGCCGCCGCGCTGCGCGACGCGCTGACGGCCCGCAAAGTCGAAAACGTCATGTTGGTGTCGGCCTTTCTCGCGGCGGCCGCACTGGCCCACACCGTCGGAAGCGCGATCGGCTACCAGCACACCGCGATGCTGTTCGTCGAACCCGATACCGCGACGCTGGCCGTGGTCGACTCTGCCGACGGTTCGATCACCGACGTCTACCGCCGTGCCCTGCCAGGCGGATGCGGCGCCGATGCGCTCACTCAACTCATCGGGATGGTCGTGGGCGTGCACGCGTTGCCCTCACGCCCCGGAGGTGTCTTCATCGTCGGCTCCGGGGTCGACATCGCGCCGATCAAGCCGCGCCTGGAAGCGGCAACGGGGCTGACGGTCAGCGCTCCAGAAGAGCCGGAGATGGCACTGGCCCGCGGCGCGGCGCTGGCGTCCGCGAACGCGCCGCTGTTCGCCTCGTCCACCGTTGCGCTGGCCTATGCGCAGGACCCGGGCACCGGGGCGATCGACCCTTACGCAGCGGCGCCCGAATACCTGGCAGTGCACGACGCGTCGGGGTTCAGTAGCGGACCCGGTGACAACGACCTGCTGGCCTACAGCGCCGTGCCAGATGAGGAGGCCGCCGCCGACACCGTCGTGATAGGCGGGGCTGACGAGTTCGCCAGCGCCTCCCAGTCCGCCTGGGAGGACCTCGCGGCTCCGCGGCGCAGGCCGATGTTGCTGACCGGCACCGCTCTTGCAGCGACGGTCGTCACCGCAGCCGCACTGGCGCTGGTGATCACGGTGGCGATCAACATCCGCACGACGGTCGCCTTGCGACCGGCCCCGGGCCAGGCCCTAATCGTCCCTGCTGCACAGCCGCCCGCGCCGGCGCTGGCCCAAGCACCCGCCGTCTCGGCGCTGCCTCTTCACCTGCCGGCCACGCCGCCCGTGCCCGCGCGCGCCGCGATCGCGCCTCAACTCAGCCTCCCCGCCCCGGCCGCGGCGCCGATCCCGGCGGCTCCGCCGGTGATCGTGGCGCCGGTTCCCATTGCCCCCCTGCCCATCCCTGCCCGTGTACCGGCTCCGGCGCCGCCGGTCCAGATGCCCACTCCGCAGCTGCCGATGAACCTTCTTAATCCGCAATTGCCAGTTCAGCTGCAAGCCCCGCAGCCGCTGCAATCGCCGAGCCCGCTGCAGCAAGCACCGTTCTCCGGGCTGCAGCAAGGACCGTTGTCCGGGCCGCAGCAAGGACCTTTGTCCCGGCCGCAGCAGGGAACGTTGCCGCGGAGCCTGCCCGGCGGCCAATCGCCGGGCAACTCGGCGCCCGGACTACCGAGGCAACTGCCGAACCCCGAACCGCCCCGCAACTTGCCTGAGCCGCAAGCGCCGCGCTACCCGACCATGCCCGAACCACAGGCCCCGCGCTACCCGACCATGCCCGAACCACAGGCGCCGCGTTTCCCGACCGCCCCCGAACCACAGGCACCGCGCTACCCGACCATGCCCGAACCACAGGCACCGCGTTTCCCCACGATGCCCGAACCGCAAGCCCCACGGATGCCGACCGTGCCCGAGCCCCAAGCGCCGCGCTTCCCCACCATGCCCGAGCCGCAGGCGCCGCACATGCCGGCTCCGGCGATGCCGCACCTGAGCGTTCCGCATTTCCGGTTGTGAGAGCGGGTCACGGATGGTCTCGCGGTTTGCCGGCATACCGATTGCCCTCATCGCCGTGGCCGCCTCTTACTCAGCACTAGCCAACGCCGATGCAACGACTCCCACCCAGGTGATCACCACGGTGGCGGTCGGGTCTGGTGGCCAACCCGTCAACGGCTATCAAGAGGTGCGCTCGGAGAGCGGCGGCGAGCCGGTCAGCGACTGCACCACGCCGTCGCCGTCGGCGGTGGCCGACAACATCTACTACTGCTCACCGACGGCGGCGAGCGCGGCCAACTGCTGGCCATCGCCCCCCGGGTCGCTGCTTTGCCTCGATGATCCGTGGGATCACAAAGTGCATCGCGTGACCTACAACGGCCCACTTTCGCCGGTGCAGGCGACCGCGACGCCTGACCCCTTCGCGTTGCTGCTAGACGGCGGCATCCGGTGCACGCTGCGCAACGGCGGGGCTTGGGGCGGACGCGACGACGGCTATGTCACTGTCTACGGCTGCGACGGCCCCAGCTCGGATTCCGGCGTGCTTTGGCTGCCCAGCGAAGGCGCCGGGACCTGCATCGACCGCTCGACGCCGGTCTGGACGGTGAAACTCGGTGATCAAATGACCGCGACGCCACCCGAGATCCGAGCGGTGACCACCGCGTGGTTCGCCGGGAATTGATTCCGCACTATGGGTGCTGTACCGCCTATGTCTAGGACAGGGCACGTCATCACCCACGTTTCCGATACGGCCCGCATGACAGCGCTGCACCGGGCGACCGAGTCCGCGCGTCCAGACGCGTTATTCAACGATTTCCTCGCCGAACGTCTCGCCGGCGAACACGGCCGCACCATCGTCGCCCACGTTCCGCGGTCCACTCGCAACGGTTGGTGGCTGATCGCTCGCACGAAGATCATCGACGACGTCATCATCGAAGCGATCAGCAACGGCTGTGACCGGGTGCTCAACTTGGCGGCCGGGCTGGACACTCGGCCGTACCGTCTCGATCTCCCGGCGGATTTCACCTGGGTGGAGGCGGACCTGCCGAATCTGCTCGCCGAGAAAGCACAGCTGCTTGCCGACGAAACTCCGCGCTGCCGTTTGACCCGGCACGCCGTCGATCTGGCCGACCCGCAGGCCAGAAACGCATTCCTCGACGAAACGCTGCGCGGTGCCGCTCACGCGCTGGTCCTCACCGAGGGGCTGCTGATGTACCTCGACGAACGCGACGTCGCTGCCCTTTCCGGGGCGATTCAACGACCCGAAGTCGCGTGGTGGATGCTCGACTTCGCCGGGCCCGGCCTGAAGAAAATGATGAACAAGAAGATGGCCGGCATGCTGCAGAACGCGCCGTTCAAGTTCGCCCCGGAGAACGGTTTGGCCTACTTCGAAGACCTCGGCTGGCGCACGGCGCAGGTGGAGTCACTGTTCGAGGGCGCCTACCGGTTGCATCGGCTGCCAAAACTCATGCGAGCCCTCGCTTGGCTGCCTCAGCCGGATCCGCGCCACCCCGGCCGTCGGGCCTGGAGCGCGGCCGCGCTGCTCACCCAGTGAGGATGCGGCGTTACCAGACCCGGATGTAGTCGATGAGCATGTCCGCCGGATAGGTGCCCGGCCCGGGGTCGCCACCGCCGGAGCCGGCAACGGCCAGGTTGAAGACGGGAAACATGGTGTAGCCGGGGTTGTTGAACGGCCAGTCCGGCAACGAACTCGCTGCAACGTCGAAGTAAGGCTGTGCGCCGTCAACGAAGTCTTTCCAGAACCGGATTCCGGCGTCGTCCCATTGAAACCGCCAGGTGTGCCAGCCGCTGTCGAGCGCGATGTTCTGAGTTTTCCACTCGCCACCGTTCGCCTTGGCGTGCACGGTGGTTGCCGCTGGCCAGTTGCCGTTGCCGTACCACTCGACAGTGTCGATCTCGCCGTTGTCTTCGTTGCCTAGCCAGAAAGCCGGCCAGGCACCTGCCGTCAGGCAGTTCAGTTTGATCCGGGTTTCCCACGTGTGGCCGACGCCACCGCGCCAGGAGCTCTGCACTTTGCCGCTGTAGTAAGTGGGGCCGTCTTTGGCCGCCCGCAGTACCAAGTTGGAATTGCCGTCGACGAACACGTTGCGGCGGTCGTCGCGGTACTGACCGATGTGCCCGGGCTCCTCCCAGAAGGTCGGGTCCTTGATGGTCTCCCGGGCCTTTGCCACCGTCCACCTCGAAGCATCCGGCGCTGAGCCGGCCGGGCCGTCGAATTCGTCGTGAAAGACGTAGCTGCCGGACCCGCTGCCCGACGGGGCCGCCGGCGCCGGCATTCGGCCTCTGGATGCCTCCCATGCCCGCGCCGCCGGGACCGACGCGGTCGCGGCCAGCACGCCGAACCCCGCCGTCAGCATCAGTTTGCGACGATTCATCTCAGGCATTGGTGAAAATGAAACCACGGAAAACGGATCGGATGCCAATGCGGGTGCTGGGTGTCGACGTCTGGGTCAAGGGCTGGATCAGCGTCGAACTGCACGACGGCCGGTTCGCCGGCGCCCGGACCGGGTCCGAGCTGCGGGCCCTCATCGCGGCTGCCGGGACGGTTTCGTGGATCGGTGTCGACATCCCGTTGGGGCTGCGGGACGCCGGTCTGCGGCAAGCTGACGCCGCGGCTGCCGCTCTGCTCGGGCCGCGGCGATCCAGTGTCTTTCCCACACCGCCGCGCTCCGTCGTCGCCGAAGACTCGTATCCGGCGGCGGCTGCTCGCCACGTCGAGCTGACCGGCAAAGGTCTCAGCCGGCAGAGCTTCAACCTGCGCACCCGCCTGCTGGAGGCCAACGAGCTGTACGACCAGGACGTCTACCCTCTCCGCGAAGTGCATCCCGAGCTGTCCTTCGCGACGATGGGCGACGGACCGGCGCCGCGGAGCAAGAAAACCTGGGACGGTCAGCGCGACCGCCTCGAACGCTTGCGGTCAGTGGGCGTCGAGCTGCCCGACCGGCTCGGCGACGCAGGAGCGGTACCCACCGACGACGTACTCGACGCTGCTGCGGCGGCCTGGAGCACGCACCGGATCGGCTGCGGCACCGCCGTAAGCGTGCCGAACCCGCCGGAGCTCAACGAGCGGGGCCAGCAGTTGGCGATCTGGTGCTGATTTAGCCCGGCTGAGCGATCGCCTGCTTGCTGGGCATTTCCGCAATCGACGTGGTAGCGATGAAGTCCTCGATCAGGTCGACCACCTGCATGGGTGCCTCCACCTGCGCGAAATGCCCGACGCCGGGCAGGACTTCTAGACGGCTGCCTTCGCGCGCGGCTTGCGCCGCATAGGCGTGCGTGACGGGAATGATGTCGTCGTCCTCGCCCCAGATCGCCATCACCGGCAGGCCCTGCTGCAGTTTGAGGCGGCTCAGCGCGCTGACGGCCTGACCGCGATAGTCGACGACCGATCGCAGGGTGCGCAGGAACGACTGCCGCGTCTGGCGGTCCGACAGCGACGAGTAGGCGCTCCACATCTCGGCGCCGCGCGGGGACTGGATCCCCACGCTCGACAGCCACGACTTCACCTTGTTGCCGACTCGCAGCACCGGCTTGGGCGCGACGACCGGCAACACTAATTCCGCGCCGGGCGCCGACAGCAGCCGCAAGATGAGACCGACATCGGGTCCCAGCCCACCGCTGCTGATCAGCACCAGACGCTCGCAGTAGTCCGGGTGCTGGTAGACGAACTGCATGGCGACTCCACCGCCCAGCGACTGGCCGACCACCGTCACGCGGGTGACGCCGAGTTCATCGAGAAAGTCGCGCAACCACACGGCGAAAGCGCCCAGCGAATAGTCGCCGCGCGGCTTGTCCGACTCGCCGTGTCCGAGCAGGTCGGGCGCGACAACGCGATACTTCTTCGCCAGTCGCGGCAGGACGGCCCGCCAGGTGGCCGAACTGCCCGCCATACCGTGGATAAACAGCAACACTTCGCCCTCGCCGGCGTCGCGATAGGCAACACGGTCGCCGTGCAGCTCCAAATATTTCACATCGTCCATGGGGAGTCCCCTTCGAAGATTGGCTTGCGTGTCCGCTTGCCGAATAGCGCTGGCACCACTGACGGGATTGGTCGGCTCACGGGCTCGGTCTTAACCCGGCTGGTGACAAGCTTGACACGCTGGCTTATTCCATTCAAATGGCCGACGATGTGGTTGTCGTGGGCAGCCCACGACAAGGTCGACGACCTCGAGAACGGACAGTGTTTCGGTGAAGCTTGGACGGCAGGATTGGCGATGAGTCGTTGACCCGGCCGACGAACGCCGACGTGGCTCGGTTGGCCCGGGTGTCGACCGCCACGGTGAGCTACGTGCTCAACAACGCCCAGGGCCGGCGAATTTCCTTGCAAACCCGAGCGGCCGTGCACCGGGCCGCCGCCGAGCTGGGCTACCGTCCCAACCTCGCGGCGCGCAACCTCGCCAGCGGCCGCAGCGGAGTGGTGCTGTACGTCGTGCCGCGGGTCGCGGTCGGTGAAATGCCGATGGCGGCGGGCAGCCGGATGACGACGGTGCTGGCGCAGCGCGGCATCATGCAGATCCAGATCTTCGAAACCGAGGACGATCAGCACGTCATCGACGCGGTCGACGGCTTGAATCCGGCTGCGGTGACCAGTCTTTTCCCGCTCAGCAACGAGGTGAAGAAAGTCGTCGACAGCGCGGGCATCCCCTACATCGAGATCGGCCAATTGCCCGCGCTGGGTACTTCGCCGATCACGGTAGGCGAGATGCGCGTCGAGCATCTGGTCGCGCGGGGTCACCGCCAGTTGGCGTTCGCCTTCACCGCCGTCGCCAAGTGGCGCCCGCTAGGTGATTTCTGGTTCGACGGCGTGGCACGGGCAGCGAAGCGGCGGGGCCTGCCGGCACCGCTGGTCGCCGAGGTGACCCCAGACAACGCCGCCGCCGTGGTGCAGGGCTGGCGCGCTCGCGGCGTCACTGCGGTCTGCGCGCAAAGCGACGAGGTCGCCTTTGTGGTGTTGCACGGCGTGCGGGAAGCGGGGCTGACCTGCCCGGCAGACCTTGCGGTGATGGGCGTCGACGCCAGCCCGACGGCCGCCGTGAGCGCGCCGCCGTTGACCACCGTGGAGTTCGACACCGCCGCGGTCGCGAATGCGGCCGTCGAGGCCGTCCTGGACGAGCTGGGCCTGCAACCGATCGAGGCGGCCGGTGACAAAGACATCGCCCGCCTGATCGTGCGCGCCTCGACGTAGCGCTCTGCTGTGCTGGACATCACACGGTTAAGCGCGTAACTTCCGCGATGGCGGCCTGTCTCTTGGTGGCCGAAGTGTCGCGTCGAGGCGAGGGAAGGGATACCCATGGCGGTGCAGTCTGTGCTGGAGGCGATTCGGGAACGGCCAGGTACCGGTGAGGTGATCCCGGTGTTCAACCCCGCCACCGAAGACCAGATCACCGAATTCAAGGACTGCGGACCCGAGGCGGTCAACGAGGCCGTCGCGCGCGCGAAGGCGACCGCCGAGTCGGGCGTCTGGAAAAACAAGGCGCCCAGCGAGCGGGCCAAGATCTTGTGGCGCATCGGCGAGTTGATCGACGAGAACGCCGCGGAACTGGCCGAGTTGGAGTCGCTGAACGCCGGCATGGTGCCGATGCAGGCTCAGGCGACGGTGGCCGTCAGCTCGGAATTCTTCCGCTACTACGCGGGATGGTGCACGAAGATCGAAGGCATCGCCGCCGACGTGCACACCGGCGGACTGACCGGCATCGAGTCGCATCAGCACGCCTACACCCTCAGAGAGCCGTACGACGTGGTCGGGCTGATCTTCCCGTGGAACGGGCCGATCTTCAATTTCTGTTGCAAGCTGGCACCGTCGCTGGCCGCAGGTTGCAGCAGCGTGGTCAAGCCCGCCGAGGAGACACCGCTGACGGCGCTGATCCTGGACCGCATCATCGCCGAGGCCGGGGTGCCCGACGGGGTCGCCAACCTGCTGATCGGCTACGGCCACACCGCGGGAGCGGCGATCACCGCGCATCCCGACGTCGACAAGGTGGCCTTCACCGGCTCGACAGAAGTGGGTCGGGCGATCGTCGAAGCGTCGGGCGCCAGCAACCTCAAGAAGGTGACTCTCGAACTGGGCGGCAAGTCGCCGGTGCTGATCTTCGACGACGCCGACCTCAACCAGGCGATCACCATGGCCTCCTTCGGCACCTTCGTGCACTCCGGTCAGGCCTGTGTGTGCGGCTCCCGGGTCCTCGTCCAGCGGGCGGTCTACGAGCAGGTGGTCGAGGGCATCGCGAACATCGCCAACAATCTGCAGCTGGGTGGGCCAACCGATGAAGGCAGCATGATCGGCCCGCTGATCAGCCAGAAACAGCTCAACCGGGTGCTGGGTTACCTCGAACAGGGCAAGTCCGACGGCAACGAACTCGTCACCGGTGGGCACCGGCTCGACCGCAAGGGCTACTTCGTGCACCCGACCGTGGTCACCAACGTCGACCCCGCCACCAGCCGGCTGTTCCAGGAGGAGATCTTCGGGCCGGTGGTCACGATTCTGCCGTTCGACGACGAAGACGAAGCCGTCGCGCTGGCCAACGACAGCACGTACGGACTGGCCGCCACCGCCTGGACCACGAACTTGGGGCGCGCGCACCGGATCGCCAAGCGGCTCAAGGCCGGGACCGTCGGGTTGAACTGCCAGCTGCAGTTCGACCACTCGATGCCCTTCGGCGGCTACAAGCAGTCCGGGTGGGGCCTGGAGTCCGGCAAGGCGGGGCTGGAGACCTACCTGCAGACGAAGGTCGTCTGGGCGCAGATGTGAGCCGGCAGGGCCGGTTGACGGCGACGAGGGGCCGCTGCTGCCAAGCAGCATCAGTGCGTGCCCAATCAGCGTCTGTACGGCTCGCCGACAACGCGGTGCTTCATAGCCGCGTCACCGAGCATGCGTCGTCAAGGTGCTTGAACTGCCGCCCGCACCAATGGCACTTAAGGGACCTGCCCTTGTTCAGGACGGTATTTTGCCGGCGTTTCCACCCGCTGATGTGCTGCCCGCACATCAACGCCTGTTCGCAGTCGTGAAGGTTCAGGCGCCAGACCGCCGGCCGCCGACATTTTTCGGTTGCCTCGCAGCGGGCCACCTCGTGCCATGCCGCGACGATGTTCTCAGCATCCATAGGATCAGTTGGAGTCTGGGATTTCCCTAGGCGTGTACGCACCTCAGACCCCCCGCCAACGAAACCGCTGGGTGAGTACCCTCCGCTTCGGGAAGGGGATCCGCCCTTGGTCATGGTGCTCCGTTCGGGTGTGGTCAGTTCAGGTTGGCGTCGGGCCGACGCTCGCCGATTGCGGCCACCAGTCGATTGACGTGTGCCCGCGCTTCCTCGACGAGCATTGTCAGACTCCTTTGCATATTCAGTTCGGCCATTCCCCGGGGCCACGGGCCGAATCCGGTCGCCGGGGACTCGCTGAGCAAGGTTTCGTGACGCGTTGCCGCCGTGCTGGCAGGGCTAGTGACGTCCGGCGTACAACTGCGCTTTGGTTAGCCAGGCGGGCCGCGTCCTAAGCAGACTCTTTGCGATGGTGGGATAGCACAGCAGATAACATGCGCTTGACCTGATGGGGCCGAATGTATGGCTTGCGCTGCGGTGACGCTTGTGGTCCCGGCTGGGTTCGAACCAGCGACCTCCCGCGTGTGAGGCGGGCGCTCTTCCACTGAGCTACGAGACCGGTGCCGAGAGGCGAACGAGCACGAAGATTAGCACGCGCTGGTGTGACGGCAGAAAGCGCTGCGGCGGACCGTATACCGACACGCACAGTGGCATCAAGAGATTTGTGCGAGTCCTGCTCACTGGACTATCGTCGTGCTTCGCACCGGGCGACGATCTCGTCCGTTGCGCGCGGATGTAGCGCAGTTGGTAGCGCATCACCTTGCCAAGGTGAGGGTCGCGGGTTCGAATCCCGTCATCCGCTCGAGGGTGCAAGTGGCATCAACCCCAGCGGTGGAGTGGCCGAGTGGTGAGGCAACGGCCTGCAAAGCCGTGCACACGGGTTCGATTCCCGTCTCCACCTCAGATTCGCCTGACCCCGCGCGATTAGCTCAGCGGGAGAGCGCTTCCCTGACACGGAAGAGGTCACTGGTTCAATCCCAGTATCGCGCACCAGAGT
>CAWEFS010000015.1:0-44808 GCA_963808375.1 uncultured Actinomycetota bacterium
GGCCAGTTCCTTGGGGAACCGGGTCAGCAATTCCGGGGTCTGCCCGGGTTTCTCCGGCGTCTGGGTCGGCACGACCAACGTGTCCTCGATGCGGACGCCGCCGCGCTCAGGCAGATAGACCCCGGGCTCCACGGTCACTACGGAGCCCGCCAGAAGTGTACCGGCGGCGGATGCGTTGATCCCCGGCGCTTCGTGGATCTGCAGGCCCACGCCGTGGCCCAGGCCGTGACCGAAGTTCTCGCCGTAGCCGGCGTCGGCGATCACCTGCCGCGCCGCGGCGTCGACGTCGCGCAGGCTCGCTCCGGCCTGCAGCGCACCCCGCCCGGCCTGCTGCGCGTCGGCGACCAATTGGTAGAGCTCGAGCTGCCAGTCGGCTGCGGCATCGAGGATGAACGTGCGCGTCATGTCCGAGTGATATCCGCCGACCAGCGCGCCGAAGTCGATCTTGACGAAGTCGCCCGCCGCCAGTACCGCGTCGGTCGGGCGGTGATGTGGGATGGCCGAGTTCGCCCCGGCTGCCACGATTGTCTCGAACGACACCCCGTCGGCGCCGTGGTCGAGCATCAGCGCCTCCAGTTCGCGGCTCACTTCCCGCTCGGTGCGCCCCGGCCGCAGCCCGCCGCGGTCGACGAGGTCGGTCAGCGCGGCATCGGCCGCCTCGCAGGCCAGCCGCAGCAGCGCCAACTCGCCGGCGTCCTTCGTCTCACGCAACGCCTCGACGGTGCCGGACGCGCGTACCAATTCGGTGCGACCCGCCCGACCCACCTCCACCGCGAGCGCGTCGTAGGCATCCACGGTGACCACGTGGCTTTCGAAGCCGAGGCGCCCGACTCCGGCGTCGGCGGCCCAGCCGGCCAGGGCGCGCCCGCAGGCCCGCTCGATCGCCAGCTCCAGGTCGGGCGCCTGCTGGGCGGCCTGGGTGCGGTAGCGACCGTCGGTGGCCAGCACCGGCCCCCGGTCGTCGGCGTAGATCAACAGCGCGGCGTTGGAACCGGTGAAACCCGACAGGTAACGCACATTGACGAGGTCGGTGACCAGCATCGCGTCCAGGCCCTCGGCGCCGATCCGCGCCACGAGATGGTCTCGACGTTGTGAATGTGTCACGACCCCCGACGCTACTCGCTACGCTGTGGCCCCATGGCTAACTGGATCGTGCGCGGATTGTTGTTCGCCGCTGGAATGGTCGTGCTCCGATTGTTTCAGGGCGCGCTGATCAACGCGTTCCAAGAGATGGCCGGCGTGATCAGCGTGGTGCTGGTCCTGCTGTTCATGATCGTGGTGATGGTGTGGGGTCTGATGGACGGCCGCGCGGATGCGCGGGAGAACCCCGACCCGGACCGGCGCGCCGACCTGGCGATGAGGTGGCTGCTCACCGGGCTTGTCGCTGGTGTCGTCAGCGGCGCGCTGTCCTGGTTGGTCTCTCTGCTGTACCGCGGCCTGTACGTCGGCGCACTGATCAACGAGATCACCACGTTCGCCGCGTTCACCGCGTTGCTGGTGTTCCTCTCAGGCATGGGCGCGGTCACCCTCGGCCGCTACCTGATCGACCGGAAGGAGGCCTACGCCCCGCAAGATTCCGACGGTGACGACGACCGGGCCGACACCGACGTGTTCGACGCTGTGCGGAACGACGACTCCGATTCCGCCCCGCGCGGGGGTCGGGATAGGGACCGGGGCGAGACTGAGGCGGCTGACTACGAGCGCGAGGAGCAGCGAACCTCGTCGGTGGCGACCGCCGAGGGGGAGCGACGGGGTCAGGAAGAGACCCAGAGCGGCCCGACCGCGCGGTCTGAGGAGGAGACTCACCCGGTCCGCACCGATGACCGCACCCAGTCGTCGTCGGCCCAGTCCGATGCCGAGCAGACCCGGCCCACCCGCACGTCGTCGGCAGACGATCAGGGCTAGTCAGGCGCCGGCCAGGTAACGCAGCGCGAGCACATACCCCTGCATGCCCAGACCTACGATCACCCCGGTGGCCACCGAGCTCAGATACGAGTGTCTGCGGAACTCCTCGCGGGCGTGAATGTTGGAGATGTGCACTTCGATCAGCGGTGCGCGCAATTCGCTGCACGCGTCGCGCAGCGCCACCGAGGTATGCGTCAGACCGCCTGCATTGAGGATCACCGGTTCCCGGGCGTCGGCGGCCTGGTGCAGCCATTCCAGCAGTTGTGCTTCGCTGTCCGTCTGGCGCACAACGGCATTCAGCCCGAGTTCGGCGGCGGCGCCCTCGATCAGCTCGACCAGGTCGTCATGACTGGTGGAACCGTAGATTTCGGGTTCGCGACGGCCCAGCCGGCCTAGGTTCGGGCCGTTGAGCACATTGACCCGGGGCATAGGCGTCATAGGCGTCACGCCGCTATTTCCGCGTAGGCGGCCGCCAGCATCGCCGGATCGGGCCCTTCCAGCCGGCCCGGCTTGGCCAGCCCGTCGAGAACCACGAACCGCAGCACCCCCGAGCGGGTCTTCTTGTCGCCGGCCATGAATTCCAGCAGCTGCGGCAACGCGTCGGGGTCATAGCTGACCGGCAACCCCAGCGACGTCAAGATCGCGCGGTGCCGGTCGGCGGTGGCATCGTCCAGACGCCCGGCGAGCCGGCCCAGCTCGGCGGCGAACACCAGACCCACCGACACCGCGGCGCCGTGCCGCCATTGATAGCTTTCACGGCGCTCGATGGCGTGGCCCAAGGTGTGACCATAGTTGAGGATCTCGCGCAGTTGCGCCTCTTTCTCGTCAGCGGCGACCACCTCGGCCTTGACCGTGACGGCGCGACGGACCAGCTCCGGCAGCACCGCACCCGCAGGGTCCAGCGCGGCCTGCGGGTCGGCCTCGATCAGGTCGAGGATCACCGGGTCGCCGATGAAGCCGGCTTTGACCACCTCGGCCATACCGGCGGCTATCTCGTTGCGCGGCAATGTTTCCAGTGTCGCCAGGTCGGCGAGTACAGCCAGCGGCTGGTGAAACGCGCCGACCAGGTTCTTGCCCGCCTCGGTGTTGATGCCGGTCTTGCCGCCGACCGCGGCGTCGACCATGCCCAGCAAGGTGGTGGGTACGTGCACGACCGCCACACCGCGCAGCCAGGTCGCCGCGGCGAACCCCGCGACGTCGGTAACCGCCCCGCCGCCCAGACTGACCAGTACGTCTTTGCGCCCGATCCCGATGCGGCCCAACACGTCCCAGATGTAGCCGACGACCGGCAGGTCTTTGCCGGCCTCGGCGTCGGGGATCTCGATGCGATGCGCATCGATCCCACCGTCGGCGAGGCGGCTGCGGATCGACTCGGCGGTCTGCGCCAGCGTCGGCTGGTGCACGATCGCGATCCGGTGCCGGCCCGCGACCAGCGCGTCGAGCTCGGCCAGCAGTCCGCGCCCGATCAGCACCGGGTAGGGCGGCTGCACGGCGACCTGGACCGTCACCGGGGCGGTACCGGTCATTGGTCGGCCTCGGCACCGGCGGCGGGACGGGCCGCGGCGGGCTCGCGGCCCAGTCGGGACATGATGTAGCGGACCACCGCGCCCGGGTTGCGCCGGTTGGTGTTAACCCGGACCGTGGCCACCCGCCGGTAGAGCGGCACCCGCTGCGCCATCAGCGCGCGGAACTTCTCGGCCCGGTCCGGTCCGGCCAGCAGCGGCCGGACCGTGTTGCCGCCGGTGCGGCGAACGCCTTCGACAGCGCTGATCTCCAGGAAGACGACGGTGTGCCCGGCCAGGGCTGCGCGCACCCCGGGGGTGGTGACGGCTCCCCCGCCCAGCGACACGATGCCGTCGTGTTCGGCCAGCGCGGCGCGCACCACCTGCTCCTCGATGCGTCGGAATTCTTCTTCACCGTCATTGGCGAAGATGTCGGGGATGCTGCGGCCGGTCTGCTGCTCGATCGCGATGTCAGTGTCGAGCATCTCGACGCCGAGCGCCTTGGCCAGCCGGCGCCCGATCGTGGACTTGCCGGATCCCGGCAAGCCGACCAGTACCGCCTTGGGCGCCATGACGCTCACCTGGACGCTGGAACGGGGTTGGTCACCGGTTCGCGCTGAGCGACAGAAGCCAGGTAAGCCTCGACGTTGCGGCGGGTCTCCGTCAGCGAGTCGCCGCCGAACTTCTCCAGCACCGCGCGCGCCAGCACCAGCGCCACCATGGTCTCGACGACGACGCCGGCGGCCGGTACCGCGCACACGTCGGAGCGCTGGTGGATCGCGACCGCTTCCTCGCCGGTCGCCATGTCGACAGTGGCCAGCGCGCGCGGCACGGTGGAGATCGGCTTCATCGCGGCACGCACCCTCAGCGGCTGGCCGTTGGTCATGCCGCCTTCCAGACCGCCGGCGCGGTTGGTCGAGCGGACCACCCCGTCGGGGCCGGGATACATCTCGTCGTGGGCGCGGCTGCCGCGACGGCGCGCGGTGGCGAAACCATCGCCGATCTCGACGCCCTTGATCGCCTGGATGCCCATCACCGCGGCGGCGAGCTGGCTGTCGAGCCGGTTGTCGCCGCTGGTGAACGAGCCCAGACCGACCGGCAGCCCCAGTGCGACGGCTTCCACCACGCCGCCGAGGGTGTCGCCGTCCTTTTTGGCGGCTTCGATCTCGGCGATCATCGACTTCTCAGCTTGCTCGTCATATGCGCGGACCGGACTGGCGTCGATGGCGGTCAGGTCAGCCGCCTGCGGCGGTGGCCCCTCGTAAGGCTGGGACGCGCCGATGGACACTACGTGTGAGACGACCTCGACGCCGAGGGCCTGGCGCAGGAACAGCCGTGCGACGGTGCCGGCGGCGACCCGGGCGGCGGTTTCCCGCGCGCTGGCGCGCTCCAGCACCGGGCGCGCGTCGTCGAAGCCGTATTTGAGCATGCCGGCGTAGTCGGCGTGGCCGGGTCGCGGCCGGGTCAGCGGCGCGTTGCGTGCCACATCGAGCTGCGCTTCGTCGATCGGGTCGGCGGCCATCACCGCTTCCCACTTCGGCCACTCAGTGTTGCCGACCTCGATCGCGATCGGTCCGCCCAGCGTGGTGCCATGACGCACCCCGGCCAGCACCGTCACCGCGTCCGCCTCGAACTTCATCCGGGCGCCCCTGCCGTACCCGAGCCGCCTGCGGGCCAGCTGCTCGGCGATGTCCTGCGAAGTGACCGCGACCCCGGCCACCATGCCTTCAACCACGGCGACCAGCGCCTTGCCGTGGGATTCACCTGCAGTGGTCCAGCGCAACACGGGTCCCATCTTCCCACGCGGGGTCACGGCTACGACAAATTGGCGCACCTCCGGCGACGGCGTCTCATCTGCCACACGAGTCACCTCCGAGGCGGGATGCGCGTTGACCCACGGCGACAACAAGCGCTTCGACGCGGTGACGCGCCACTGAGGCGGGCACAACGACACGCCCGACTTTCAGTTACCGGTGGGGCGATAACAGGGCTAAACCCGTCGTGACCGCGCTCGCGAGGCACATCGATGGCCCGTGCGGCACGCTGCGCACGCCCCGCAGCAGTGCGACGAGCGCGGTCAGCAGCGGCGCGCCGAGCGCCGCCAGCAGCCACACGTCGGCCCCTGAGCAGCCGGTCAGGGCGCCCAGCCCGAGCGCCAGCTTGACGTCACCGCCACCCATGGCGGCTGGCGACGCTAGATGCGTCAGCAGGTAGACACCGCCCAGTGCACCCGCGCCGACCAGCGCCGACGCGCCGTGGCCGGTGAGAGCGGCGCCAAGCAGAATGACCGCGGCTCCGGGCAGCGTCAACCAGTTGGGCAATCGGCGCTGCCGCACGTCGTAGACGCTCAGCGTCACCGTCCACAGCAACACCGCCGCCACCACCATGGGCGGGACGCTAGCCGGCGGACTCCAACGCGCAAGTCATCGCCGCTCTCGGAGCGGGCAGCCCTGTGAATAACTCGACCTGCGCGAACGCCTGGTGCAGCAGCATCTGCAATCCGCTGACCACGCGACCGCCGGCGGCGGCTACCCGACTGGCCAGCGGTGTGGGCCACGGGTCGTAGATGGCGTCGAGCAGCACCGGGACGCCGGCCAGTGTCCCGGCGTAGCGGGCGGCCACCTCCGCCGGGATGGTGCTGATCAACACCCCGGCGGCGGCTGCCGTCGCAGCCAACGTCGGGCCGTCCAGGTCGCCGAACTGGGTGTCGGTCCCCACTCGGGCCCCCAAGTCGATCAGCCGGGCCGCTTTCTGCGGATTGCGGGCGACGACGGTGATCTTGTCGACGCCGAGACCGGCCAGCGCGACGACGGCCGCCGGCGCGGTGCCGCCGGACCCCAGCACCACCGCCGGTCCGTGCACGGCGCCCAGCGCACCGGTCACACCGTCGACGTCGGTGTTGTCGGCGCGCCAGCCGTGCCTCGTACGGACCAGGGTGTTAGCCGAGCCGGCCAGCTCGGCGCGGGACGTGTGCTCGTCGGCGAACCGTAGGGCGGCGAACTTGCCGGGCATCGTCACCGAGACGCCGACCCACTGCGGACCGAACCCGCCGACCACGGCCGGCAACTCCTCCGCCCCGCATTCGATGCGGTCGTAGGTCCAGTCGTGCAGGCCGAGTGCGCGGTAGGCGGCCAGATGCAGCTGCGGGGACCGGGAATGCGCAATCGGCGAGCCAAGTACCGCTGCCCGCCTACCGCGCGCTGTCGAGGACACCGTTGTGTTTGGCCAGCTCGATGTTGGCCAGATGCTGCTGGTAGTCGCGGGTGAACAAGGTGGTGCCCTGCGAGTCGATGGTGACGAAGTACAGCCAGTCGCCGGGCGCGGGGTGTTCGGCCGCCGCCAGCGCGTCCACCCCGGGCGAACAGATCGGGGTCGCCGGTACCCCTTCGGCGAGGTAGGTGTTCCACGGTGTCGGCTGGGCGCGGTCCGCGTCGCTGGTGGCCACTTCCCGGCGATCCAGCGGATAGTTGACCGTCGAGTCGAATTCCAGCGTGCGATGCTCGTTGAGGCGGTTGTAAATGACCTGGGCCACCTTCGGGAAGTCCTGCGGTTTGGATTCGCGCTGCACCAGCGACGCCACCACCAGCACGTCGTAAGGCGACAGGTGCATCGCCGTGGCGGTGTCCAGCAGCCCGGACCGTACGTAGCTGTCGGTGCTCGCACTGATCAGCGTCGCCAGGATCTTCTCCGGCGGCGCGGTCGGGTCGACGTTGAAAGTTCCCGGGGCGATCAGACCCTCGATCCGGCGGTGGTCGTTGCCCATCGCGGTCACCGGCTCAACCGCCCAGGTCGGCACCGCGAGCGCAGCCGGTGTGCTGTTGTCGGCCGCGTTGCGCAGGTCGGTGGCGGCAACGCAGCGTTGATGTCCGTCCAGGTTCATGCAGGACGCGCGGGAGATCAGGGTCAGGATGCCGGGCGTGGTGGCGTTGGTCTTCATGTCGGTGGTGTCGTCGAGCTGGCGTCCTTCCGGGATGACCAACCGGCCCACCCGGTTGTTCGGGTCGGCCAGCCGATGCACCGCCGACGAGGCCGGAATTTCGGTGCGTAGCCGGTAGAAGCCGGGCTGGATCGCCGAGATTGCCGAATTGCCGTGCGCCGCATCGACGAACGCCCGTACGGTCTTGACCACGTCATGGCTGTGCAGTGTCTCGCCGATCGCGGTGGTCGAGTCACCGGCATTCACCTGAATGAGCAGGTCGTGTCCACCGCTGCCGGTGTAGTCGTTGCCGCCGCCGGTCAGGTTGTGCCACAGTTTGGAACCCAGGAAGACCGCGCCCAACGCCACCGCGATCAGCAGGCAGCCGGCGAACCCGCCGGCGATGCGGCGCCGGCGATGGAGGCGGCGTTGGCGGGCTCGGGCCGTGCGGGTCATCCGGTGCCGGGGCGGCCCGACCGCGACCGGCCGCGCCCTGCTGCGCGGCTCCTCGTCAGCCATCTGCCGGTCTCCCCAGCAGCGTGGAACGACGCTGGTCGAGCCAGCCCTGCAAGATCAGCACCGCCGCGGCCTGATCAATGACACCGCGCTGACCTCTGGCGCGCACACCCGCCGCCTGCAACGACCGCTGCGCACTGACGGTGGTGAGCCGCTCGTCGGCCAGACGAACCGGGATGGGCGCAATTCGGCGCGCCAGCGCGTCAGCCAGTCCGATCGCCTCCGAAGCGGACTGGCCAGTCCGGTCCGCCAGGGTCAGCGGTAGTCCGACGACGATCTCGACCGGGTCGAGCTCGGCGACCAGCTCGGTGATCCTGCGCAGGTGGCTGCCGGAACCGTCGCGGCGAACCGTCTCCACCGGCGTCGCCAGGATGCCGTCGGGGTCGCTACAGGCCACACCGATGCGCCGCTTGCCGGCGTCGATGCCGAGCCGCCGCCCGCGACCCGGGTCGTCCGCGCCGGGCCGGTCGGGCTGACGGTGCTCTGCAGAGGTCACTCAGCTAACCCGCGCTATCTCTGCCCGGACGGCGTCCAGCGCAGCGTCGATGCCCGAGGCGTTTCTCCCCGACCCCTGGGCCAGATCGGCCTTGCCCCCGCCTCGGCCCTGAACGGCCACCGCGAGCTGCTTGACCAGATCGTTGGCCCGCAACCCCAGATCTTGCGCCGCGGGGTTCGCGGCCACTGCGTACGGCACCGTGTCACCGTCACCGCCGGCGATGAGGGCGACCACCGCCGGATCGTTGCCCAGTTTGCCGCGGATGTCGCCGACGAGGGACCGCAGATCAGCCGCCGTCATTCCGCCGGCCATCCGCTGGGCCACCAGCCGGACGCTGCCGATCCGCTCGGCCCCGGCCGCGGCGTTGACCGCGGCGGCCCGTGCACTGGCCAGCCGGCTGCGTTCCAGCTCCTTCTCGGCTGCCTTCAGCCGCTCGACCAGGTTGGCCACTCGGGCGGGCACCTCCTCGGAGGGCACCTTCAGTGACGACGCCAGCCCCGCCATCAGCGCACGTTCCTTGGCCAGGTGGCGGAACGAGTCCAGGCCGACGTAAGCCTCCACCCGGCGCACCCCGGAGCCGACCGACGATTCGCCCAGCAGGGTCACCGGGCCGATCTGGGCCGAGTTGTGCACGTGCGTGCCACCGCACAGCTCCAGCGAGAACGGCCCGCCGATTTCGACCACCCGCACCTGTTCGGGGTAGCTCTCGCCGAACAGCGCCAACGCCCCCATCGCTTTGGCCTTTTCGAACTGCTCGAGGTAGGTGTGCACTTCGAAGTCGGCCTGCACCGCTTGGTTGGCGACTTCTTCTATCTGTATCCGCTGCTCTTCGGTCAGCGGGCCCTGCCAGTTGAAGTCGAACCGCAGATAGCCCGGCCGGTTCAACGAGCCGGCCTGAACGGCGTTCGGCCCCAGCACTTGGCGCAGCGCCGCGTGCACCATGTGAGTGCCGGAATGTCCCTGGGTGGCGCCCCGGCGCCACTCCGGTTCGACTGCCGCGACGACGGTATCGCCTTCGACGAACTCCCCGGACTCGACGTTGACCCGGTGCAGCCACAGCGTCTTGGCGATCTTCTGCACGTCGGTGACCGCCGCCTTGGCGCTTTCGCCGGCGCCGGTGCCGGTGACCGTGCCGGTGTCGGCGACCTGTCCCCCGGATTCGGCGTAGAGCGGGGTGCGATCGAGCACCAGTTCCGCCCGGTCGGCACCCTGACTTTCGTGCGCGACCACCGGAACCCGTTTGCCGTCCACGAAGATCCCCAAAATCTTCGCCTCGGAGGTCAGTTCGTCGAAGCCGGTGAACTCGGTCGGCCCGGCATCGACGAGTTCACGGTAGGCGCTCAGGTCGGCGTGAGCATGCTTGCGTGCGGCGGCGTCCGCCTTGGCGCGGCGACGCTGTTCGGCCATCAGTTCCCGGAAGCCGATCTCGTCGACCTGCAAGCCGGTCTCGGCGGCCATCTCCAGGGTGAGCTCGATCGGGAACCCGTAGGTGTCGTGCAGCGTGAAGGCATCCGATCCCGACACGACGGTGGCACCGGAGGCTTTGGTGGCGCCGGCCACCTCCTCGAACAGCTTCGAGCCGGACGTCAGCGTGCGGTTGAACGCGGTCTCTTCGGCGACGGCGATCCGCCTGATCCGATCGAAATCGACAACCAGTTCGGGATACGACGGGCCCATCGCGTCGCGCACCGTAGCGATCAGCTCGCCCATGATCGGGGTGTCGATGTCGAGCAGTTTGGCCGAACGGATCACCCGACGCAGCAGGCGGCGCAGCACATACCCGCGTCCGTCGTTGCCCGGAGTGACGCCGTCGCCGATCAGGATGGTTGCGGTGCGGCTGTGATCGGCGATGATCCGGTAGCGCACGTCGTCTTCGGCGTTGCCGACGTCATAACCGCGCGGGGCCACCGCGGCCACAGCGTCTATGACCGGGCGCAGCAGATCGGTCTCGTAGACGTTGTGCACGCCCTGCAGCACGAACGCGACCCGCTCGACACCCATGCCGGTGTCGATGTTTCGGCGGGGCAACGGGCCCAAAATCTCGAAGTCGGTCTTCCCGATCCCTTCGCCGCGTTCGCTTTGCATGAACACCAAGTTCCACAACTCGATATAACGGTCTTCGTTGGCGATGGGACCGCCGGCGACGCCGAATTCCGGGCCGCGGTCGTAGTAGATCTCCGAGGACGGGCCGCAGGGCCCGGGGATGCCCATCGACCAATAGTTGTCTTCCATACCGCGGCGTTGAATGCGGTCGACCGGCAGCCCGGCGACCTCACGCCACAGATCTATCGCCTCGTCGTCGTCGAAAAACACTGTCGTCCATATTCTTTCGGGGTCCAGCCCGTATCCGCCGTCGGCGACGTCGTTGGTCAGCAGCGTCCACGCGAGCTTGATCGCGTCGCGCTTGAAATAATCGCCGAACGAGAAGTTGCCGGCCATCTGGAAGAACGTGTTGTGCCGGGTGGTGATCCCGACTTCGTCGATGTCCGGGGTGCGAATGCATTTCTGAATGCTGGTGGCTGTCGGGAAAGGCGGGGTGCGCTGGCCGAGGAAGTAGGGCACGAACTGCACCATCCCGGCGTTGACGAACAGCAGGTTGGGGTCGTCGAGGATCACCGAGGCGCTCGGCACTTCGGTGTGCCCCGCTTTCACGAAATGATCGAGGAACCGCTTCCTGATCTCGTGTGTCTGCACTTTCCGTTTCCCTTTGTTGCCGCCGGCACCGCAGCATCTATTTCGACCGCATCAGGGTACCGGGCCGGCTATCCATCATGAAAAGTCGATGATTCGGCCGCCCGGTGGTTGACCCTGTTCAGCTTCCGACGAAACTCAGTCGCACCGAACGCTGCCGATTGTCGCGGTTCAGGTCGACCAGGACAACGCTCTGCCAGGTGCCCAGCAACGGCTCACCGCCCTGCACGGGCACCGTCACCGACGGCGACACCAGGGCCGGCAACACATGGTCCGCGCCGTGACCGTACGACCCGTGCGCGTGCCGATAGCGGTCGTCGCGGGGCAGTAAACGTTCCAGCGTGTCAAGCAGGTCGTCGTCGGAGCCGGCGCCAGTCTCGATGATGGCCACGCCGGCCGTCGCGTGCGGAACGAACACGTTGCACAGCCCGTCTCCACGCGAGCCGTCTCGACGCTTGGCGCAGAATGAACGCACCGCATCGGTGAGATCGACGATACGGCGACGCGCGGTGTCCACATCCAGCACATCGGTATCCATGTCGACCAGCCTACGGCGCAGCCGCCGTCGCCAGCCAACCGAATGTGACCGCAGCCACATCCGGGCATTGCGGCGGCCAGCGGCGAGGAGAAAGGTATTCGGTAGACCGGTGGCGCCACCGGGGCGCCGCCCCACAACAGACGAGGGGTGAAACGTGTACGCACGTTCGACGACGCTGGCGGCGCGACCGGAGTGCATCGACGCGGGGATCGCCCACCTTCGCGACCAGGTTCTGCCAGCTCTGCAACAAATCGACGGCTGCGTGGGTTTGTCGCTGCTGGTCGACCGCGAGTCGGGCCGATGCATTGCGACCACCTCGTGGGAAACCCCGCAGGCGATGCAGCTCAGCGCGGAGCAGGTGCGCCCCGTGCGCGACCAGGCCGCCCAGACGTTCGGCGCTGTCCCGACCGTCGACGAATGGGAGATCGCGGTGCTGCACCGCGACCACCGCTCCGGCCCGGGTGCCTGCGTGCGGGCGACCTGGCTCACGGTGCGGCCGCACCAGTTCGACCGGGCCATCCAGTTCTACCGCGAATCGGTGCTGCCTGCCGTCGAAGAGTTGGACGGGTTCTGCAGCGCCAGCCTGCTGCTCGACCGCAGCTCGTGGCGTGCCGTGGCGTCGTCGACGTTCGACAGCGCAGAAGCGATGCAGCGCAACGGCGACCGGGCCCGATCGTTGCGGACCGCCCGACTTCGCGACCTGGGCGCGGATCAGCTGGACGTCGGGGAATTCGAGCTGGCCATCGCCCAACTGCGGGTGCCCGAGCTGATCTGACGCCGTCGGCGCGGCGGCTAACGCCGCCCGCGGATGACCGCCCGCAGCCGGTCGAGCCGGCCGGTGATTTCCCGCTCACGGCCGCGCCCAGTCGGCCGGTAATAGTCCACGCCGACCAGCTCGTCGGGCGGATACTGCTGCGTGACCACGCCGTCCGGGTCGTCATGGGAGTACCGGTAGCCCTGGGCGTTGCCCAGGGCTACCGCACCCGAGTAGTGGCCGTCGCGCAGGTGGGGCGGCACCAGCCCGGCTTTGCCGGCTTTGATGTCGGCCATGGCGGTGGCCAGAGCGGTGGTGACGGCGTTGGACTTCGGTGCGGTGGCCAGATGGACGGTGGCGTGCGCCAGCGTCAGCTGGGCTTCGGGCAAGCCGATCAATTGCACAGTCTGCGCAGCAGCCACCGCGGTCGGCAGCGCGGTCGGATCGGCCATTCCGATGTCCTCACTGGCCAGGATCATCAGTCGGCGGGCGATGAAGCGGGGATCTTCGCCGGCGACGAGCATACGAGCCAGATAATGCAGTGCGGCGTCGACGTCGGAGCCGCGCACCGATTTGATGAACGCGCTGATGACGTCGTAGTGCTGGTCGCCGTCGCGGTCGTAGCGCACCGCCGCCCTGTCCAGGGACTGTTCGACAGTGCCGGCGCTCACCCGCTCACCGGCGGCCGATGCGGTCTCTGATGCCGTTTCCGCGGCCACTTCCAGGGCGGTCAGCGCTCGGCGCGCATCACCGGCTGACAACTGAACCAACAGCTGCACCGCGTCGGAGTCCACATCGATGCGACCCCCGAGACCGCGCGGATCGTCGATCGCCCGCTGCACGACGGTGCGCACGTCCTCGGCGCCCAACGGTCGCAGCTGCAGGATCAGCGAACGGGACAACAGCGGTGCGACGACGGAGAACGACGGGTTCTCGGTGGTCGCGGCGACCAGCAGCACCACCCGGTTCTCCACCGCGGACAGCAACGCGTCCTGCTGAGTCTTCGAGAATCGGTGCACCTCGTCGATGAAGAGCACAGTCTGCTCGCCGTACGCGGCGGCCCGCCGTGCTTGATCGATCACCGCCCGCACCTCTTTGACGCCGGCCGACAACGCCGACAGCGCCTCGAACCGACGGCCGGTCGCCTGCGAGATCAACGACGCCAGCGTTGTCTTGCCGCTGCCCGGCGGCCCGTAGAGGATGGCGGACGCAACACCGGAGCCCTCCACCAGGCGACGCAGCGGGGAACCGGGGCGCAGCAGATGGTCCTGCCCGACCACCTCGTCGAGACTGGCCGGGCGCATCCGAACCGCCAGCGGGGCAGCAGTCGACGCGCTCCGCTCGCGGTCCGATGCGCCCGGTGCGCCGGGGGAGTCACTGGACAGGTCGAACAGACCTTCGGACACGAAAACAGGCATACCACGTCGGGCCCAGTGGCCGCGCGCGATGAGTCCGGCCGCGTCGACCCGTGCCGGCGAGCCCGCACAGCAAACACCCGGCGAACCCGCGGTGACCGGTTGGCGGTCCGCCGCCTTTCCAGCGACGCGCCTACCGGAGTGCGCAGCGTGGCAGCGCAACGCTTGCTAGGTTGTGCCCACGCGTAACCAGCATCGCGACTAGGAGCGGCAACATGAGCCAACCCCCGAACTATCCCGGCGGCCCGAACGAGCCCTGGGGTGGTAACCAGAACCCGGGCGGCTATCCGCCGCCGCCCAACTACGGCTCACCCCCGCCGCCGGGTTACGGCGCGCCTCCCCCGCCGCCCGGCTATGGCGCGCCTCCCCCGCCGCCCGGCTATGGCGGGTACCCGCCGCCTCCGCCTGGTTACGGCGCACCACCTCCACCGCCGGGGTACGGGCAGCCGCCCGGCTACGGCGGCCCGCAGTACGGGCAGCAGTACGGGCAGGAGTACGGTCAGCCCTTCAGCATCGGGGAAGCGTTCAACTGGGCGTGGAACAAGTTCAGCAAGAACGCCGCAGCGCTGATCGTGCCCATACTGATCTATGCACTGGCGCTGGCCGTTGTCGGCGGAATCGCTGCCTCGATAGCGTTCGGGCTGTTGGGTTCGGACGGCGGCGACTCGTACAACTCCGACGCCTCGGCGGGTCCTGGAATCGCCTTCTTCGTGGTCATCGGGCTGTTCTCCTTCGTCTTCCTCGGCATCGCGCTGTTCTTCCAGGGCGCATACATCACCGGATGCCTCGACATCGCTGACGGAAAGCCGGTGAACATAGGTTCCTTCCTCAAGCCGCGCAACGTCGGCAAGGTCATCGTGGCGGGCTTACTGGTTGCGGTTCTCACCTCGATCGGCCAGTTCCTGTGCGTCATCCCGGGCCTCATCTTTGCTTACCTGGCCTGGTTCACCCTGCCGTTCGTCGTCGACCGGTCGCTGCCACCGGTGGACGCACTGAAGGCCAGCATCGCCACGGTCAGACGCGACATCGGCAACTCGCTGGTGGCCTACATCGTGCAGTTCCTGCTGATCTTCGTCGGGGTGTTGCTGCTCTACGTCGGCATCCTGGTCACCGGTCCGCTGGCCCTGCTGATCCAGACTTACGCCTACCGGAAACTCTCCGGCGGTCAGGTCGCGCCACTGACGCCCTGAAATTGTTAGCGGCGACCCGCTTCGCCCGGCTTACCAGCCGCGCTCGCGATCGCCTCGGGCTGGTAGCGGCGACCCGCTTCGCCCGGCTTACCAGCCGCGCTCGCGATCGCCTCGGTCAGCGTCACTCGGTCGTCACCTCGGCGATGACGGTGTGGATGAAGTGCATCTTGTCCAGCACGGCCGCCGGCAGCACGAAGGGGTAGAGGTCGTCGTGGCCCATCGAGCGGTTGACCATGTTCAGCGACCACGACAACGGCAGCCACATGTCGATCAGCAGCGGAAAAGCGCTGGGGCCCAGCACCCGACGTTGTAGCGTCGCGCCGGCCGGCGCCAACCCGAAGGCGGCCGACGTGTCCAGCGTGTCGCGGATGTGCAAGTAGTGCGCGAACGTTTCCGCCCAATCTTCAGCCGGGTGCATGGTGGCGTACGACGACACGAAACTTTTTTTCCAACCCGAAGGCGCACCGTCGCGGTAATGCCGGTCCAGAGCCTCTTGGTAGTCGGTGTCGGGGTCACCGAACAACTCGCGGAACTGCGCGACGTAATCCCGGTCCGGGTCGATGAGCCGGTAGTAGTAGTAGTGACCGATCTCGTGCCGGAAATGCCCCAGCAGCGTGCGGTAGGGCTCGTCCATCTCGATGCGAAGCTGCTCGCGGTGCACGTCGTCGCCCTCGGCCAGATCCAGCGTAATCACGCCGTTGTCGTGTCCGGTGACGACTTTCTCGTATTCGCTGGACAGCAGGTCGAACGCCAGCCCGTACTGCGGGTCGCGGTCGCGGCCGATGATCGGCAGCTTCAACTCGTGCAGCTCGGCGATCAGGCGCCGCTTGGCCTGCTCGGCGCGCGCGAACGCCGCCATCGCCTTGGTGTCGGAATCGTTGGGACGGGTGCGGGTCAGCCGGCACGACTCGCAGAGCGCACCATAGGCTCCGTTGCGGACCAGCCAATTGCATTCGGCCAGGTGCAAATTCGCGCACAGTTGATAATCCTTGCGGTCGACGAAGCCGGGGTGTGCTTTGTCGGGACCGCTGGCGATCACCAGCAAGGCCATGTCGTCGAGTGAGAAGCCCAGCGCGCTGCCGCAGGACAGGCACACGGAATTCTCGAACGCCAGGCGCTGTCCGCAGTTGGGACAGACGAAATCACGCATGCAGCACTCCAGTGTCGGATCGATCGTCGAAAGGCTCGTCGCAGGGCACGACATCGACAGCTACGTCGATGGTGCTGTCGCGGGAATTGGTGTAGATGATGCCACGCAGCGGCGGCACGTCTGCGTAGTCGCGACCGCGGCCCACGACGATGTAACGCTCATCGACCATCTGGTTATTCGTCGGGTCCAACCCGAGCCACTGGTTGCCCGGCATCCAGACCGCCGCCCAGGCGTGGGTCGCGTCGATGCCGACCATGCGTTCTTTACCCGGCGGCGGCTCGGTGGCCAGGTATCCGGACACGTAGCCGGCGGCCAACCCGTTGGCCCGCAGGCAGGCGATGGCCAGCCGGGCGAAATCCTGACAGACGCCCGCGCGCGCCGCGAGCACCTCTGCGACCCCGGTGGACACTGTGGTGAAGCCCGAGCGGTAGGCGAAGTCGGTGTGGATGCGCGAGGTGAGGTCGTGCAGTACCTCGACCAGCGGTCGTCCGGGGACGAAACTCGGCGCGGCGTACGCACGCACATCGTCGGTGATCTCCGGCGGGTCGAGGTCGAGGGTGAATTCGACTGCCAGCGCGCCGTCCGTCCCCGCCGGACGTGCTGCTTCCCAGGGCGCGCGGGCCGATTCGCTGTCGAAGAACCCGGCCGGTCGTGGATCGACCTCGACGACCGACACGCTGACGACGGTCAGTGTCCGGTGAGCCTCGGTGACGTGGAAATAGCAGCTGAGGTTGCCGTAGGCGTCTCGGCTGGTGGAGCTGTCCGCCGGCGGTGGATCGATCCGCAGCTCGTGAGACAGGCAACGCTGGCGGGGGGTGCGCCGGGGGGTCAGAAACCCGCGCCCGTACGAGCTGGTCACCGTATCGGAGTAGCGGTATTCGGTACGGTGCGTGACCTGGTAGCGAATTGTGCGCCGCTCCTCCTCATCACTTCGTTCTGCATCGTCGCCGGCGGGCGTGCGCCGCTCCTCCTCATCACTTCGTTCTGCATCGTCGCCGGCGGGCGTCACGGCACCCGCCGACGCCGGCCCGGCCCGCCCAGCGGCTGCATCACGCCGGGCAACGACAGCTGGGTCGTCGTGATGATGGCGGACAAGTCGCGCAGCCCGCTGTGAATGCCGTCGAGCAACTCGGCCAGCTCGGTGCGCTCGCCGGTGGACGACACCTCTTCGAGGTCGCCCGGGTCGAGCCGGCGCAGCCGGGTGGTGATCTCCTCGACCAACCGCGCGGGCCGTGACGACCCGGAAGCCCCCGGCAGCGCCTTGAGATTAGCCCGCAGCCGCTCGAGTTGATAGACCAGTGACCGCGGATTCTCCGTCTCGAACAGCACTAGGTCGGCCACCGCGGCAACGCTGAAGGTGCCTACGTTGCGCCGCAGATAGATGACCGACGACTCGCAGGCCACCAGCACCGACTCGATGATCGTGCGGTCCGCGGACCGATCGTGGGCGGTGGTCAGCGTTGCCCGCAGCAGCGTGGTCAGCCACAACGCGCGCTCGATGCGTTTGCCGATGTCGGTCATGGTCCAGTCGACGTCGCGCACCACCGACTCGGCCATCACCCCGGACAGCGCCAACATTCCGCTGAGGGTGCGGGCATGCGCAGAGGCCAGCGCGGTGTCGTCAGCCGGTGAGATGGCGGCGTCGGGGCGCTGACGCGACAGTTGCGCCAGCACTCGCTCCACGCCGCCCAGCACCATCCAGGTGTCGTTGGACATCTGGTCGCGTACCGAGCGCGCGGCCTGGCCGAGGCGTTCCACTGACTGGGCTAGTGAGCCGGGACGGCCCCGGTCGCAGGTCAGCGCCCGCAGCGTGCGGGGCGCGGCGGCCACCGCGTCGGGCCCTCCGATGTCCGTGCCGGTCAGCGCGCCCAGTGCGGTCAGCAACACGGGCACGCATTCACTGCCCTCGGCCGCGGGGCGACTTCGGAACTCGTGGTAGCGCTCGCGGGTGACGGTCAGCAGCCGCGCCATACTCTCGGCGCGTTCGGCGTAGCGACCGAGCCAGAACAGGTCGGACAGCACGCGCGGTGAACTGACGCCGCGGGTACCACTGGGCCGCGCCACAGCCACCGGTGCCGGCGGTGCGACGTTGACCGTCGGCTCCGCCTGCGCGCGCGTCGGCGGGCGGACCCACACGTCTTTGGCGGCGACGCCTCGCAAGGCGTAAGCACCGGGCCCGGAGGCAAGGACGTAGCCGAGCCCGCCCACCATCGGTGCGTACCCGCCGTGTTGAGACACGGTGAACAGCCGCATTCCGACGTTCACCGGGGCCAGCCTGCCGGGTTGCACACCGGCCGGCGCCGACGAGAACTGCGGCAGCTCCTGCCCGACCCACTGCCACGGGGCAGCGTTGATCCGGGCGGCCAATCGCTCGCGCTGACCCGACGACAACGCCGGCCCGACGACCGGCCGGCCGCCGACAGTCGGCTTGATCAGCAGCGACGACAGATGAGTCAGCAGGTGCGAGCGTTCCGCGTCGATACCACCCCAGTACATGGGGGCGCTGCGCAGCAGCGGTGTCTCTCCCAGCAGCTGGCGAGCCATCTCGGGCAGGAACCGCAGCACGCCCGGGCTTTCCAGGATGCCGCTGCCGATCGTGTTCACCACGGTCACGGTGCCGCGCCGCTGCGCCTCCACCAGGCCCACCACACCCACCCGGGAATCCGACCGCAAATCCAGCGGGTCGGTGTAGTCGGCGTCCACCCGGCGCAACACCACATCGACGCGTGCCAAAGTGCCCAGCGAACGCATCCACAGCTTGCCGTCACGCACCACCAGATCTGCGCTTTCCACCAGTGGGAAACCCAGCACCGACGCCAGATACGCCTGGTCGAACGCCGTCTCGGAGTAGATGCCCGGACTGAGCAACACCACCACGGGGTCCTCGGCGGCCTCGGGCGCCGCCTCGATCAGCGCCAACCGCAGGGTCTGCGCGAACGCCGCGTTGGGGCGGGGACCGAACCGTTCGAAGAGATCGGGCGCCGCTAATGCGACGACGCGGCGATCGGCCAGCGCGTAGCCGGCTCCGGACGGCGCCTGCGTCCAGTCGGCGTTGACGAGGAACTCCCCCGAGGGGTCCCGGCTGACGTCACACGCGTGCAGAAAGAGCTGGTGCCCGCCCGCGATCTCGATCCCGCGGGCGGCCCGCAGGTAGCCGGGATGGGCGAACAGCAGTTGCGGCGGCAGCACCCCTTCCCGGACCGTCCGCAGTGGCCCGTACAGATCCACCAGCACCGCGTCCAGGATCCGGCTACGCTGTGCGACACCCGATTCCAGCGTCGCCCAGTCGTCCGGCGCGACCAGCAACGGCACGCCGTCCAGCTGCCAGGGGCGCGGTGCGGCACGGCCGCCGTCGGCCTCGATCCTGATGTAAGAGATGCCGTCCTGGTCGATCAGGGCGCTCACCGTGTCGGCCAGCCGATGAAGACCGGCGGCACCCCGCTCTCCGACGACCTCGGCCAATTCCGACCACCCGGTCCGGATATTGCCGGCGCCGTCGACGAACTCGTCGTAGCCGGTCGAATCCCGCCGAGCCCGGCCCTCGCTCGCCGCGAAGAGGGCGGCTTGGTCCCGCGCCGCGCGATAGCCGGCCAGCAGCTGATCGGCGTTGTGCTGCGCCGCCGGCCCCGCACCCGCGGGCCCGGACACGGGCAACGCCTCCGACACCGACACGGCACCGACCTCCCGACGCTTCGCCAGCGACCGCCGCCCTGGCGCGCGCACTACAGCCATTATGAATATTCAAGAGACCAAACACCGGATATGAAAGGCTGCCACGCTGAACCGCCAGAATGGAAAATCTTCGTGGCAAGACAGGAAGGAGCCAGATTCGTGCAGCGACAGGAAGTCCGGTCACTGGCCGACGCAGCCGGTGAAGGCACCCGTGTTCTCACCGCCCTGGTGCGCGATCTGCACAGCGGTATTTCCGGCCGCGTGTTCAAGTTGATAGGCCCGGCGGCCAAACCCGTCGAACTGATCCACAACAGCACTGCGGCGGCCGCCTACTGCGCGGTCGACCACGCGTTGCGGACGTCGCTGCGCGGCGCCGGAACGCTGGCCGCCGAAGTGTACGGCGATGACGAGGACGGCACGATCGACTCGCGACCCCGGGCCGCGGGCGCTATCGCCGCCCTCAACGGCATCTACGGCGACCAGCTCATCAAGCGAGGTAACGGTCTCGCGCTGAAGATGCAGATCCGCCGGCACGGTGAACCGGTCGACCTGACCGCGGCCGCGGTGGCCGCGGCTTTCCCGGCGGCAACCGGCCGACTGGCGGTGTTCGTGCATGGCTGGTGTCTGACCGATCGCTCCTGGCAGCGGCCGCCACGCACCGGCGAAGACGCGCGGCCCTACGGTGCACGGCTGCACGACGACCTGTCCTTCACCCCGGTGCACGTGCGCTACAACACCGGTCTGCACATCTCCGACAACGGGAAAGCACTGGCCGATCTGCTGAACCGGCTGCAGTCCCTGTGGCCGGTGCCGATCGAGGAGATCACCCTGGTCGGGCATTCGATGGGCGGGTTGGTGGTCCGCAGCGCCTGTCATTACGCCGGGCAGCAGCAGCACAACTGGACCGAAGCCGTCCGCCACGTCGTCTGCCTGGGCTCTCCCCACCTTGGTGCCGACCTGGAAAAAGGCGTCAACGCCGCCTCCTGGGCGTTGGCCCAGCTGCCGGAGACCCGCGCCGTCGCCGCTTTCCTCAATCGGCGCAGCGCCGGAGTCAAGGACCTGCGGTACGGGGCGTGCCTCGACGAAGATTGGAACAACTGCGACCCGGACGAGTTCCTTCGGGACCGGTGCCACGAAGTGCCGTTCCTTCCGACGGCGACCTACCACTTCGTCGCCACCACCGCCGGCCCGCGCGCACTCGGGCTGATGGTCGGCGACCATCTGGTGCGGGCCAAGAGCGCATCAGGTGTCGGGAAGATGCGGCAATTGCCGTTCGAACCCGCGCACGGGCTGACCCTGACCGGGTTGAACCACTTCGACCTGCTCAACCACCCGGACGTCTACACGAAATTGCTCGAGTGGCTGGGCCGGTCCGCGCAGCAGGAATCTGCGAGCTGAACCGGCGTCAGAGCAAGCCGCGCCGGCTGACGATTTGCTGAACTATCCGGCGGCGCGCCGGCCAGTTTGGCGCACAATCGTGACGTGGCCACGTGGGACGACGTTGCCCGCATTGCCGAGCAGCTGCCGTTGACGGCAGAGCCGTCACCGCATGACTGGCGTGTCGGCAAGAAACTCATGGCCTGGGAGCGGCCGTTACGAAAAGCCGACCGGGAGGCGTTGGCGGCAGCCGGCGCGCAGATTCCGACCGGTGACATTCTCGGGGTTCGAGTGGCTGACGAAGGTGTCAAATTTGCGCTCATCGGGGATGAGCCGGGGGTGTACTTCACCACCCCGCACTTCGATGGCTATTCGGCGGTGCTCGTCCAATTGGCGCGAATCCCGGTTGCCGATCTGCGTGAGTTGCTCACAGAGGCGTGGTTGGTGCAGGCACCGCGGCAGCTGGTGAAGGAGTTTCTTCAGGGCCGGAAGTGACCCCGGACTTACTGAAGGTGGCGCCCGCTCCGAAGTCAGGCGCTCGAGTCACACCAGTAACAGCTGCCACATATAACTCACCAATAACATCTATAACAGAATTACAACTGTGCAATTTCTCGTTTATCTCACCAGCCTCTTAAGTTAAAGACTTTCTCATTGAACTCACTGAATATTAATTACCTCAGTAGTTGACAGCTTTCACACCAATTGTTATTCGTGGGAAATGGACCACAGTGAGAGACCACTCAGTGGGCGAGCGCGCGCAAAGGCATTCCTTAAAGCGGTGCTCGTCGTCGGGAGCATCGCCCTGGTGGGTGGTCCGGCCACCGGCATCGCACACGCCGACGACGTCGACTGGGACGCGGTCGCCCAATGTGAGTCCGGCGGCAACTGGTCGGCCAATACCGGCAACGGTTTCTACGGTGGTCTGCAGTTCAAACCGTCCACCTGGGCGGCCAACGGTGGCGTCGGATCGCCCGCAACCGCGTCCCGAGAACAGCAGATTGCCGTGGCCAACCGCGTACTGGACACCCAAGGGCCCGGTGCCTGGCCCAAATGCGGGCCTGATCAGTCGCTGTGGTCGACCCGGCCGGTCAGCCATCCGCTACGCACGTTGGTGCAGCAGCTGTGGTCACTGATCCCGCACGGGTGAGTGCGGCGAGTCCGCCTCGTCATTTGGGCGTGATCGGCGACGGGCCGGCCGTTATATGTTGCGGCGCGCCGCATCGACCGGCATGCCTGCTGGGGCTATTCCGTCGGCACCGCTGGAATCACTGCGCCCGTGGGCGAACCTCGGATTTCGCGTCGATACCGGACTCTTTGCGTTGCGCAGCGGTGATCGGGGCCGGCGCATCGGTGAGCGGGTCGACTCCGCCGCCGGTCTTGGGGAAGGCGATGACTTCTCTGATCGAGTCGACACCGGCCAGCAGCGCGTTGATCCGGTCCCAACCCAACGCGATTCCGCCGTGCGGCGGTGCCCCGAAAGTGAAGGCTTGCAACAAGAAGCCGAATTTTTCGTCGGCTTCGGCCTTATCCAAACCCATTACCGCGAACACCCGCTCCTGAACGTCTCGGCGGTGGATACGGATCGAGCCGCCGCCGATTTCATTTCCGTTGCAGACGATGTCGTATGCGTCGGCCAGCACTGCACCCGTGTCGGACTCGATCTTGTCCAAAGAGTCCGGCTTGGGCGCGGTGAAGGCGTGATGCACCGCTGCCCACGCTCCGCCCAGCGCCACGTCACCGTGAGCGGCGGCTTCGTCGGCGGGTTCGAACAAAGGCGGGTCGACAATCCACACGAACGCCCAGGCGTCCGGGTCGATCAGGTCCAGCCGCTTGGCGATCTCACCGCGCGCAGCCCCCAGCAGCGCCCGCGACGACTTCGGTGGGCCGGCGGAGAAGAAGACGCAGTCGCCGGGCTTTGCGCTGACATGGCCGGGCAAGCCGGCGCGTTCGGCGTCGGAAAGGTTCTTGGCCACCGGGCCGCTCAGCGTGCCATCCTCGTTGACCAACACATAGGCCAGACCTTTGTGACCGCGCTGCTTGGCCCATTCCTGCCAGCCATCCAGCGTCCGTCGCGGCTGTGACGCCCCGCCGGGCATCACCACAGCACCGACATACGGTGCCCGGAAGACCCGGAACGGCGTGTCCGCGAAGAATTCGGTGCACTCGACCAGCTCGAGACCGAACCGCAGGTCGGGCTTGTCGGACCCGAACCGGCTCATCGCCTCGGCATAGGGCATCCGCGGTATGGGCGTGGCCACCCGATGACCGATCAGCGCCCACAACGCGGTGAGGATCTCCTCGGTGATCGCGATGACATCGTCGGCTTCGACGAAGCTCAGCTCCATGTCCAGCTGGGTGAACTCCGGCTGCCGATCGGCACGAAAGTCTTCGTCGCGGTAGCACCGGGCGATCTGGTAGTAGCGCTCCAGCCCGGCCACCATCAGCAGCTGTTTGAACAGCTGCGGGCTTTGCGGCAGGGCGTAGAAGGTGCCCGGCTGCAACCGCGCCGGCACCAGGAAGTCGCGGGCGCCCTCAGGCGTCGACCGGGTCAGCGTCGGCGTTTCGATCTCGACGAAATCGTGCCCTGCGAGCACCGTTCGCGCCGCAGCGTTGACTTTTGAACGCAACCGGATCGCCGAACCGGGACCGTCACGGCGCAGGTCGAGGTAGCGGTATTTCAACCGCAACTCTTCACCGGCGGGCTCATCGAGCTGAAACGGCAGCGGCGCGCTCTCCCCCAGCACCGTCAATATCGTTGCGTTGACTTCGATCTCACCCGTCAAGATGTCCGGGTTGGCGTTTCCTTCGGGTCGGACCTCGACGACGCCGTGAACCGCGACGCAGAACTCGGCGCGCAGCCGGTGCGCCTGGTCGAGGACGTCGTCGGCACGGAACACCACCTGGGACACCCCGGACGCGTCACGCAGGTCGATGAAGATCACGCCGCCGTGGTCGCGCCGGCGCGCCACCCAGCCGGCCAGCGTCACCTGCTGCCCGGCGTCCGTCGCGCGTAGGGACCCGGCGCCGTGAGTGCGCAGCACAGACGCTCCTTCTTGAAGTGTTGGGAAACGACTGCTCAGTTTAGAGGGGTCCGGTCGGCGCTAACTTGGGTGACGGTGACTGACACTGCTGAGCGGATCGCACTTGTAGGGCCAGGTGCCGTCGGTACGACGGTCGCCGCACTGCTGCACGGCGCCGGTCATCACGTGGTGCTGTGCGGGCGGACGGCGCGTCCGCAGATCGAACTGAGGCCCGACGGTGGCGAGCCGATTGTGGTGCCCGGGCCGGTGCACACCGACCCGGACCGGCTCAGCGGACCCGTCGATGTCGTGGTGCTGGCGGTGAAGGCCACGCAAAACGACGCTGCCGGTGATTGGCTGGCGGCGCTGTGCGACGAGAACACTGTGGTGCTGGTGCTGCAGAACGGCGTGGAACAGGTCGAACAGGTGCAGCCGCATTGTCCGTCATCGACGGTGATTCCGGGGATCGTGTGGTATTCCGCCGAAACACAGCCGCAGGGGTGGGTGCGCCTGCGCGGCGAAGCCAGCCTCGTGCTGCCCTCCGGCCCGGCCCCCGAGTCGATCGCCGGGCTGCTGCGCGGCGCCGGCTGCGCCGTCACCTGTGACCCCGACTTCGTCACCGCCGCCTGGCGCAAACTGCTGGTCAACGCGCTGGCGGGCCTCATGGCGCTGTCCGGGCGGCGTTCGGGCATGTTCCGCCGCGACGACGTGGCCGCGCTGTCTCGCCGCTACGTCGCCGAATGCCTGGCCGTGGCACAGGCCGAAGGTGCCCGGCTCGGCGACGCGGTGGTCGAGGAACTGGCGGAGCTGTTCGGCCACGCTCCGGTCGACATGGGCACGTCGATCCTGACCGACCGCGAAGCGGGCCGGCCGATGGAGTGGGACATCCGCAACGGCGTGATCATCCGCAAAGGACGCGCGCACGGGTTGGCGACACCGGTCAGCGACGTGGTGGTGCCGCTGCTGGCTGCCGCCGGCGACGGCCCGGGCTGAGCGCACCATTCGTCAAGCCCAGACGCAAGTCCTCGCCGTGTGCCAAGCTGAACTTGACCACCTGAGATGACGGAGCGGGCAATGACTTTCAACGAAGGTATGCAGATCGACACCAGCACGACGTCGAGTTCCGGCGGCGGTGGCGGTCGCGGCATGGCTATCGGCGGCGGGCTGGGCGGCCTGGTGTTCGTCGTGGTAGCGATGCTGCTCGGTGTCGACCCGGGCAAAGTGATCAATCAGCAGCCCCAGATGAACACTCAGAACGACGTGGCGCCCGGCTTCGACCTGAACCAGTGCCGCACCGGAGCGGACGCCAACAACTTCGTGCAATGCCGGGTGGTGGCCACCGGCAACTCGGTCGACGCGGTTTGGCATCAGCTCCTGTCCGACTACACCCGTCCACGGATGCGGCTGTTCAAAGGCGAAGTCGACACCGGCTGCGGTGCGGCCACCAGCGACGTCGGGCCGTTCTACTGCCCGGTGGACAAAACCGCCTACTTCGACACCGATTTCTTCCAAGTACTCAAAGACCAATTCGGTTCCAGCGGTGGGCCGTTCGCCCAGGAATACGTGGTAGCTCACGAGTACGGTCACCACGTGCAAGACATCAAGGGGGTGCTGGGCCGCGCTCAGCAGGGCGCCAAAGGGGCCGGCGGGAACGGTGTGCGCACCGAATTGCAGGCCGATTGCTACGCCGGAGTGTGGGCCCATTACGCGTCGACCACCAAACAGGAAAACACGGGCGTGCCGTTCCTCGAACCGTTGAGCGACAACGACATTCAAGACGCGTTGTCGGCGGCGGCGTCAGTGGGCGACGACCGGATTCAGAAGCAGGCGACCGGCCGCAGCCATCCTGAGTCGTGGACGCATGGCTCCTCCGAGCAACGCCAGCACTGGTTCACCGTGGGCTACCAGACCGGGGACCCCGATCAGTGCGACACCTTCCACGCCTCGGACCTCGGTTAGAACAGCGTGGGCTGCACCGCGCCCGCCACCTGCGGCGCGACGGCTGCGGCACCGGCCGGTCGTCGGTCGCCGGTCAGCGAATGTTTCTCGATCAGCGGCTTGGCGCGGGTCCGGAGTTCTTCTCGGTAGTCCGGCGGCAGGTATGCCCCGCGCCGGTACAGCTGTGCATACCGGCCGACCAGCTCCGGGTGGGCCTTGGCCAGCCACGCCAAGAACCAGCCGCGCGTCGACCCGCGCAAATGCAGGCCGAACACCGTCACACCGGTTGCCCCGGCCGCCGCTAGCTGACCGAGCAGGCCGTCCAGCTGCTCCACCGAGTCGGTCAGGTAGGGCAGGACCGGGGCCACCATCACGTGGCAGTCCAGCCCGGCGTCGCGGATGGCTCTGATCAGCGCGAGCCGCGCCTGCGGGCCGGGCGTGCCCGGCTCGACTTCGCTGTGCAACTCCGGGTCCCCGACGGCAAGTGAGATCGACACCGACACCGGCACACGGGTTGCGGCGTCGGCGAGCAGCGGCAGGTCGCGGCGCAACAACGTGCCCTTGGTCAGGATCGACAGCGGAGTGCCCGAGTCGGCCAGCGCGGAGATGATGCCGGGCATCAACGCGTAGCGGCCCTCGGCACGCTGGTAGGGGTCGGTGTTGGTGCCCAGCGCAACTGTCTCGCGCCGCCAAGATCGGCGGCGCAGTTCGTGACGAAGCACGTCGGCGACGTTCGTCTTGACGACGATCTGGGTGTCGAAGTCGGCGCCACAGTCCAGGTCCAGGTACTCGTGGGTGGGCCGGGCGAAACAGTAACGGCAGGCATGCGAACAACCCCGGTAGCCGTTGACGGTGTACTGAAACGGCAGCATCGTGGCTTGGGGAATCTTGTTCAGCGCCGACTTGCACAGCACCTCGTGGAAGGTGATTCCCTCGAATTGCGGGGTGCGCACGCTGCGGACCAAGCCGATTCTGTCCAGGCCAGGCAGTGCGCCGTCATCTGCGGTGACGGCTTGGTGATCCCAACGCATGACTCATTCGAACGCATGTTCGGGCCGCTGTCAATGCGAGCGCCGGCGGCCGTTTCATCTATGGGTCCTTCGCCGTTCCGCCCGTCAGGCGCCTGTGCCGTGATTAAGCTGACCGCCGTGACGCCTGACACCGACGATGAGCTCGACGACGACCTCGACGACGAGTACGACGACGACGAGTACGACGACGACGAATCGCAGAGGCGCAGCCGGAATTTGAAGCTGGCGCTGGTCGCGGTCACCGTTCTCGCCGTGGTGGCGACCGTAGCTGCTGTCGTGCTGTTGTTCGGCGGCGGCAACGCGAAGGATCCGGGCGCCGGCACCAAACCGAGCGCCGGGCTGGCTGGGGACGCCAGTGCCAACGACAGCGGGCCGGTCGCCGTGATCACCGAAGACTCGAGCTGTACCGCCTGGACGGCGATCAATAATGCCCTGGCCACTAATGGTGAAGGAATCTGGAACGACCGGGACCGAACGGTTCCCGCCTCGCAGTGGACTCCCAAGCAGAAGGCGCAGTTCATGGCCGCAGGGCAATCGATGCGCGGCGCCGCCGCGCAGACTGTGGGCCTGGTCAAGCTCACTCCACACCGGGTGATGCGGGAACTCTACGAACAGTTCATCGCCTACGCCCGCGCCTACGCCGAGCACATCCCGCAGTACACGCCGCCCGACGAGACGTTGGCCGGCACCGCGAACAGCGCCTCGTCGGCGCTCGGGGCGATCTGCAGCGCCATCACCGATGGTGCAGCTGCGGCTCGCGGGCCGTTGGTGCAGCCGCAGGCCGCACCGGCCCAGCTCGCTGCGCCGGGAAATCCGGCCAACCCGCAGCGCTTCCTGACCAACCCCAACATCGTCTGCGCCGACTGGCGGTCTTCGTTGGAACAGTTCGGCGCTCAAACCGCTGCCTGGCAGGAGATCAATCCTGCCATTCCGGCACTGCTGTGGAACCAGGAGCAGAAAGCCACCAACTACGCTGTCGGGCCGGTGATGAACGCCTTCGCCAACAAGCTCGACCAACTGGGCCGGCGCAGCAGTAATCCGGTGCTGCAGGACTTCGCCGAGTTGTCCGCGCAATACCGGCGGGCCTTCGCCTTGGCGATACCGACCTACGCTCCGACCGACAACCACCTGGCCAACGCCGCCAATTACCTTTCGACGACGGTGCTCGGCGCCTGCGCCGCGACGTCGAACACCTAGGTCACCACCGACGGGTGGAGCAGGTGACGCCGCCCCCGTTCTGCGACACCATCACCTGTCCGTCCACCGCGATCTCGCAGGGGAATTCTGGATTGTCGGCGTTGTAGGCGGCCCGGCTGGGCGGGTCGCTGGCCGACGCAGCGTTACGTCCGGCTGTGCGGCGCGCGGTTCGCCGGCACTGCGTATGCTCGCGGTCGCCCGACATCGACAGGAGCTGACGATGGGCGAACAATCCGCCGCGCCCGACGCTGATTCGCGGTCGGGCACCACCCGTCGGACGCTGTTGACCACGGGCGCGGCCGCACTCGCCGGGATCGGGATCGGCGGCGGCGCGACGATGCTCATGCGCCCACTTGGCACGGGACCTACGTTGTGGCGACAGCCCGGCCGCGAGGGCGCGCCGCCGGTGGCAGGTGTGCACCTACAGTACGGCCGGAGCGCCGGCCACCAAGTGGTGGTCTCGTGGCACACCACTGACGCTGTGCACAATCCGCGGGTGCTGCTGGGCACCGCAGGTTCGGATTTCGGTCGCACCGTCGCAGCGCAGACCCGGACCTATCGGGACGCGAAGTCCGGCAACGAGATTCGGGTGCATCACGCCGTCATCGATGGCCTGGCACCGGAAACCGACTATGTATACGCCGCGGCGCATGACGGCGCCGGCTGGGAGCTGGGCACCGTGCGCACCGCGCCGACGGGACGAAAGCCGTTCACCTTCACCAGCTTCGGCGATCAAGCCACTCCGACACTGGGCCGACGTGAGGGCAACACTTACGTCAACGACAACCTCGGCTCTCCTGCGGCCGGGGACATCACCGCAGCCATCGAACGCATCGGGCCGCTGTTCAATCTGGTCAACGGTGATCTCTGCTACGCCAACCTTGCCCACGACCGCGTCCGCAGCTGGTCGGACTGGTTCGACAACAACACCCGTTCGGCCCGTTACCGGCCCTGGATGCCGGCGGTCGGCAACCACGAAAACGAGTCCGGCAACGGGCCGGTCGGCTTCGCCGCCTACCAAACTTACTTTTCGCTGCCCGACTCGGGATCCGACCCCGAATTACGCGGGCTGTGGTACTCGTTCACGGCCGGTTCGGTGCGGCTGATCAGCCTGTCCAACGACGACGTCTGTTATCAGGACGGCGGCAACTTCTATGTGCACGGATATTCCGGTGGCGCTCAAAAGCGTTGGCTGGAAAGCGAACTGACCGACGCGCGGCGCGACCCCGGTATCGACTGGATCGTCGTCTTCATGCACCAGACGGCGATCTCGACCGCTGATCGGACCAACGGCGCCGACCTCGGCATCCGCCAGGAGTGGCTGCCACTGTTCGACCGGTATCAAGTCGACCTGGTGCTGTGCGGGCACGAGCACCACTACGAACGCTCGCACCCCATCCGCGGGACGCTGCCCACCGAAACGCGGACGCCGATACCCGTCGACACCGGCGACGGCGTCATCGACACCACGCGCGGAACGGTGCATGTGGTCATCGGCGGCGGCGGGACGTCGGCGCCGTCCAACGGCATGTTCTTCCCGCAGCCGCGCTGCCGCGTGGTCACCGGTGTCGGCGGCTTCGACCCGGCACTCCGGCGCAAACCTCCGATTTACGTGACCGAGGAAGCGCCGTGGTCGGCGTTTCGGGACCGCGAAAACCCTTATGGCTTCGTGGCTTTCGACGTGGATCCCGGTCAGCCCGGCGGTAGGACTTCGATCCAGGCGACGCATTACGCCGTGCACGGTCCCTTCGGCGCGCTGACCGAGGTTGAGAGTTTCACGCTGGAAAAGCCCCGGCGAGGGTAATGCGGCGAAGTCCGGGCATGACGCGTTGTGACAGAAATCAACGGCCGAGGCGGAAAAGCACCTCTGCGACGGCGGATTCCAGCGGTACTGACACCTGTTGACCGGTCGACAGATCCTTGACCCCAACCGTCCCGGCATCGAGGTCCCGGTCGCCGGCGACCAGCGCAACCCGCGCTCCGGAGCGGTCCGCTGCGCGCATCGCACCCTTCAGGCCGCGGTCGCCGTAGACCATGTCGACGCGAACGCCGGCGGCCCGCAACTGGCCGCCCAGCACCGCCAGCCGCAGCTTGGCCTGCTCACTGAGCGGGACCCCGAATACGTCACAGCGCGGAACCTCGCCGATGTTCTTCCCCTCGGCCCGCAGCGCCAGCAGGGTGCGGTCGACACCGAGCCCGAAACCGATGCCGGACAGGTCTTGTCCGCCCAGTCGACGCATCAGGCCGTCGTAACGCCCGCCGCCGCCGATGCCCGACTGCGCCCCGAGCCCGTCATGCACGAACTCGAAGGTCGTCTTCGTGTAGTAATCCAGCCCGCGCACCATGCGGGGGTTGATCACGTAGCGCACCCCCAACGCGTCGAGGTGGGCCAGCACGGTGTCGAAGTGTTGTTTGGCGACGTCGGAGAGGTGGTCCAGCATCACCGGAGCATCGGCGGTCATCGCCCGGATCTCCGGGCGCTTATCGTCGAGTACACGCAACGGGTTGAGCTGAGCGCGCGTACGGGTCGGTTCGTCGAGGTCGAGCTTGACCAAGAAATCCTGCAACAGTTCCCGATACTGGGGTCGGCAGGTGTCGTCACCCAGCGACGTGATCTCCAGCCGGAACCCGTCCAGCCCCAGGGACCGGAACCCGGCGTCGGCGACGGCGATCACCTCGGCGTCGAGGGCAGGGTCGTCGACACCGATCGCCTCCACACCGACCTGCTGCAGCTGGCGGTACCGGCCGGCCTGGGGCCGCTCGTAGCGGAAAAACGGACCCGCGTAACACAGCTTGACCGGCAGCGCGCCCCGGTCGAGCCCGTGCTCGATCACCGCCCGGATCACACCGGCCGTGCCCTCGGGCCGCAACGTCACCGACCGGTCACCACGGTCGGCGAAGGTGTACATCTCCTTGGACACCACGTCGGTGGACTCACCGACGCCGCGGGCGAACAACGCGGTGTCCTCAAAGACCGGCAACTCGATGTCGCGGTAGCCCGCGCGACGGGCGGTGTTCAGTAAGCCGTCACGCACTGCGACGAATGCGGAGGAGTCTGGTGGGACGTAGTCCGGCACCCCCTTGGGCGCTGCGAACGCCGACGCTTCGGTCACGGGCTCAAACCCTGAAGGAACGGATTGGCCCGCCGTTCGGCGCCGATCGTGGTCGAGTTTCCATGCCCCGGCAACACCACTGTCTTATCGCTCAGCACCAGCAGCTTCTCCACGAGCGAATTGAGCAGGTCGCGACCGCTGCCGCCCCACAGGTCGGTGCGGCCGATCGACCGCTCGAACAGGGTGTCGCCGGTCAGTACCACCTCCGAAGCGTCACCGGCGACCCGGAAAACCACCGATCCGCGGGTATGGCCCGGGGTGTGGTCCACGGTGACGGTGATGTCGGCCAAGTCGATCTTGTCGCCGTCGCGATCCAACTCGACCACCTGCTTCGGCTCCCGAAACACCGCGCTGAACAGCAGCTGTCCCAGGCGGGGACCGATGCCCTTGATCGGGTCGGTGAGCATGAACCGATCCTCGGGGTGGATGTAGGTGGGGCAGCCGAAGCTGTCGGACACCTTCTGAGCCGACCAGATGTGATCGATGTGCCCGTGGGTCAACAGCACCGCCGCCGGGGTGAGCCGATTCTGGTCCAGGATCTGCCGCAGCGGGCCCATCGCGCGCTGACCCGGGTCGACGATGAGGGCGTCTGCGCCGGGTCGTTGCGCCAGCACGTAGCAGTTGCACTGCAGCAACCCGGCGGGGAACGCGGAGATCAACACGGTTTCCAGTTTGGCATCAGGTCGGCGTCCGGCGACGACGCGGGCGCGGCACGACGGGTCGCGCCGCCCACGTATCGGGTCAGCTGGCACACTCTGTGCTGATTCACCGGACACTGATGGAGGGATATCGGCGGTGCCGACCAACGAACAGCGACGTGCGTCAGCCAAGCGCAAACTGGAACGGCAACTGGAACGCCGCGCCCAGCAGGCTCGACGGCGGCGCATCCTCACTATCGCCGGCGCCGCGGTCGCAGTGATAGTGGTCCTTGCCGCGGTGGGTACGGTGTTGTTCCTCAACCACCAGCACCAGAAGAAGCCGGCAACCGCCAGCCCGTCGACCAGCTCGACGCCGGGGTCGGTGCCCGGGGTGCCGGCGTTGCCGTCGTTCACGCCGTCGGCCGATATCGGCTCGAAGTGCGACTATCCCCCGTCAGCCGAACCGGCCAGCAAGCCGGTCAACCCGCCCAAGACCCAGGGCGGCAAAGTACCGACCGATCCTGCGCAGGTCAGCATCAGCATGGTCACCGACCAGGGCAACGTCGGTCTGCTGTTGGCGAACAACAAGTCGCCATGCACGGTGAACAGCTTCGTCAGCTTGGCCACGCAGAAGTTCTTCGACGGCACCAAATGCCATCGGCTGACCACGTCGGCTTCGTTGGGCGTCCTGCAGTGCGGCGACCCGACCGGCGATGGCACCGGCGGCCCCGGCTACTCGTTCGCCAACGAATATCCCACCGACCAGTACAAGCCCGATGACCCCGCCGCCCATCAGCCCGTGCTCTACCCGCGCGGAACGCTGGCCATGGCCAACAGCGGACCCAACACCAACGGCAGCCAATTCTTTCTGGTCTACAAAGACTCCCAGCTGCCCCCGGAATACACGGTGTTCGGCACCATCCAGCAAGACGGGCTGGCCACGCTGGACAAAATCGCCAAAGGCGGCGTAACCGGTGGGGGCAACGACGGCGCGCCGTCCACCCCGGTCACCATCACATCGGTGAAGCTGGACTGATGCGCCCCAACCAACCTTTCCGCAGTCCGGACGCCACTGGCGGACGCCGGAACATCATGTTCGCCTCCGTCGCCGCCGGAGTGGCGGTTCTGGCGCTGATCGGTGTCGTGGTCACCGTGGTCATGCTGTCCAGCCACGGCGGTTCCACTCCGACAGCCGCCGCTCCGCAAAGCAGCGCCAGCGAGCTGACCACCACGGAAGCACCGGTCATCCCGACAACGACTGCCAAGCCGGTGCCGCAGGGCGTACCGGCGTTGCCGCCGTTCGCGCCGACGTCCGGGCTGGGCAGCAACTGTCAGTACACGCCGACCGCCGATGCCGCCAATCACTCGGTCAAACCGCCGCGGTCGAGCAAAGCGCCAACCGACCCCCCGCAGGTCGCGGCGACCATCAACACCACCGCCGGGGCCATCGGTGTGCAGTTGGCCCAGAACAAATCACCCTGCACGGTCAGTAGTTTCGTCAGCCTGGCGCAGCAGAAATTCTTCGACGACACCTCCTGCCACCGGCTGACCACCTCGCCCGGGCTCAGCGTCTTGCAGTGCGGCGACCCGAAAGGCGACGGCACCGGCGGGCCGGGCTACCAGTTCGCCGACGAATATCCCACCGACCAGTACAAGTCGGGCGACCCCGCCGCGCATCAGCCCGTCATCTACCCGCGCGGCACCTTGGCGATGGCCAACAGCGGGCCGAACACCAACGGCAGCCAGTTCTTCCTGGTCTACAAGGACTCCGAACTGCCGCCGAACTACACGGTGTTCGGCACCATCGGCGAAGACGGCCTGGCCAGATTGGACAAGATTGCCGCGGGCGGAGTCGCGCGCGGGGGTGACGACGGCCCGCCCGCCACGACGGTCACCATCAATTCGGTGAAAGTTGGCTGAGTCGTAGCGCGAGGGCATGCGACTCGTCTGCGATCGTCATGGTGCCCAGAAGCGACGCCGCCGAAAGCCCGGCCACCACGCCGGCCCGGCCGGACCATAGCCAAGCTGCCCGGGCACGCTGATCTGCCGACAGCTCGACGTCGCGCGGCGCCCACACGCCTGGGTAAATCCCAACATGGAAACGGCGCAGCTCGCGGAAAGTCAACGCCCCGGCATCCAATGCCTCCGCCGCCCGAAACGGCCACTCGATGCCCTGCATAGCCGGACAGTGTCATCGCGATCCGACTGGCGTACTACGCGGCGGGCGGTTGTCCACAAGCGACCGCGCGACAAGGTGCCGAATGTGCGGATCTATACGACGGCATCGGCGAGTCGCGTACGAAATTGCCCACTCGGAGCGATAGGCCGCCTCAAGCAGCTGATGTCACCCGGTAGACGTCGAAGACGCCCTCGACGTTGCGGACCACGTCGAGCAGGTGCCCGAGATGCTTCGCGTCGCCCATTTCGAAGGTGAACCGGCTGATCGCGACCCGGTCGCCGGAGGTGGTCACCGAGGCGGACAGGATGTTCACCTTCTCGTCGGCGAGCACCCGTGTTATGTCGGACAGCAGCCGGTGGCGGTCGAGCGCCTCGACCTGTATCGCCACCAGGAACACCGACGACGGCGACGGCGCCCACAGCACCTCGATAATCCGCTCGGACTGCTGTTGCAGCGAGGAGGCGTTGGTGCAGTCGGTGCGGTGCACGCTGACTCCGCCACCGCGCGTGACGAAGCCCATGATCTGATCACCCGGCACCGGGGTGCAGCATTTGGCCAACTTGGTCAGCACGCCGGGTGCGCCGGGAACCGCCACACCCACATCGTCGTTGCTGCGCTGACGCCGCAGCATCGTCGTCGGAGTCGAGCGTTCGGCCAGGTCCTCCTCGGCCTGGTCAATACCGCCGAGTTCGGCGAGCAGCCGTTGCACCACATGCTTGGCCGACACATGGCCTTCACCGATGGCGGTGTACAACGCGGACACGTCACTGTAGTGCAACTCGGTGGCGACCGCGGACATGGAGACGCCGTTCATCAAGCGCTGCAACGGAAGCCCGCCGCGGCGCACTTCGCGGGTCAGCGCGTCTTTACCGGATTCCAGCGCTTCTTCTCGTCGCTCCTTGGCGAACCACTGCCGGATCTTGGTCTTGGCGCGCGGTGACACGACGAACTGCTGCCAGTCCCGCGACGGCCCGGCGTTGGCCGCTTTGGAGGTGAAAACCTCGACGACCTCCCCGTTTTCCAGCTTGCGTTCCAAAGCGACGAGTCGGCCGTTGACGCGGGCGCCGATACACCGGTGCCCGACCTCGGTGTGCACCGCGTAGGCGAAGTCCACCGGCGTCGACCCGGTCGGCAGCGTGATCACATCACCCTTCGGGGTGAACACGAAAATCTCCTGTACGGCAAGGTCGTAACGCAACGACTCCAGGAACTCGCCGGGGTCGGCGGCTTCCCGCTGCCAGTCGAGCAGTTGGCGCATCCAGGCCATGTCGTCGATCTCGGCGGCGGCATTCGACGCCGGAATTCCGTTGCGGCCCTTCGCTTCCTTGTAACGCCAGTGCGCGGCAATCCCGTATTCGGCGGTGCGGTGCATGTCGCGGGTGCGGATCTGCACCTCCAACGGCTTGCCTTCCGGCCCGACGACGGTGGTGTGCAACGACTGGTACACCCCGTATCGCGGCTGGGCGATGTAGTCCTTGAACCGGCCCGCCATCGGCTGCCAGAGCGAATGCACCACGCCCACAGCGGCGTAGCAGTCCCGGATCTCGTCGCACAGGATGCGGATGCCGACCAGGTCGTGGATGTCGTCGAAGTCGCGACCCTTGACGATCATCTTCTGGTAGATCGACCAGTAATGTTTGGGCCGGCCTTCGACGGTCGCCTTGATCTTCGACGCGCCCAGGGTGTTGACGATCTCGGTGCGGACCTTGGTCAGGTAGGTGTCTCGCGACGGCGCCCGGCCGGCCACCAGCCGCACGATCTCGTCGTACTTCTTGGGGTGCAGGATCGCGAAGGACAGGTCCTCGAGTTCCCACTTGACCGTGGCCATACCCAGCCGGTGGGCAAGGGGCGCAATGACTTCGAGTGTCTCGCGGGCCTTGCGGGCTTGCTTCTCCGGCGGGAGGAACCGCATCGTGCGCATGTTGTGCAACCGGTCGGCCACCTTGATCACCAGCACCCGCGGGTCGCGGGCCATCGCGATGATCATCTTGCGGATCGTCTCGCCCTCGGCGGCGGTGCCCAACACCACCCGGTCCAGCTTGGTCACCCCGTCGACGAGGTGGCCGACCTCATCGCCGAACTCCTCGGACAACGCCTCCAGCGTGTACCCGGTGTCCTCGACGGTGTCGTGCAGCAAGGCGGCGACCAGCGTGATGGTGTCCATGCCCAGCTCAGCCAGGATGTTGGCGACGGCCAGCGGGTGGGTGATGTAGGGGTCCCCGGAGTGCCGCAGTTGGCTGGCGTGCCGCTGATCGGCGACGTCGTAGGCCCGTTGCAGCAGCGACAGGTCGGCTTTGGGGTAGATCTCCCGGTGCACCGCCACCAGCGGTTCGAGCACCGGGTTGAGTGCGCTGCGCTGAGCGGTCATCCGCCGGGCCAGCCGGGCCCGGACCCGCCGCGACGCGCTGCTGGAGGTCTTGAGGGTTTCCGCCGAGGGCTTGCCCGCGGTCTCGACGCCAGGCTCCGTCTCCTGGATGACGTCGGCGACCCGCAACGGCTCGGTGGCCGGCTGCGCAGCTTGCACCGTGCCCTGGTTGTCCGCCACGTTCGTCACCTCCGAGGACCCAGGATATCGAGTCTAATCGCCCCGCTCCTCCTCATCGCGCCGCGCGCTCTGCATCGTCGCGCGGCGTCAGATTGCCCGGGCGTCAGACCCGCCGCAAGCTGTGTACCGGCAGCGGTGCGAGCGCATCGCGGCCGCCCAGTGCGGTCAGCTCGAGGACGACCGCCGCGGAAACCACCGTCGCGCCGCCGTGCTCGAGGAGCCGCTGCGCTGCGGCGATCGTGCCACCGGTGGCCAGCACGTCGTCGATGATCGTGACCCGCAGGCCGGTCAGGTCCAGCCCGTCGGCGGGAATCTCCAAGGCGGCACTGCCGTACTCCAGGCTGTAACGCTCGCTGTGTACCGGCGGCGGGAGCTTGCCGCCTTTCCGGATGGCCAGCACACCGGTGCCGAGGCGGGCGGCCACCGCTCCGGCCACCAGGAAGCCGCGCGCGTCCAGACCCGCCACCAGATCGGCGCCCGAAGCGATGTCGCCCAGCGCGTCGGCCACCCGCACCAACCCTGCAGCGTCGGCGAACAGCGGGGTGAGGTCTTTGAACGCAACGCCGGGCTCGGGAAAGTCGGCCACCTCCCGGGTCAGCGACGCGATCAACCCGTTCAGCGATGGATCACCGGATGAGCCGCCGAGGCTCACCGCACCAGCACCCAGCGGTCCATGTTCCAACCGGCGCCCCACCGCGTCGGGGTATTGGTCACCGCATGCATCCGCTTCGACGTCACCAGCAAGCGCTGCTGGCGGAACAGCGGCAAAGTCGGCATGTCGCCCCACAACACCGGGGCGCTGTCCCCCAACAGCCGCACCTGTTCGGCGGCGTCAGCCGACACCGCCAGCGCGTCGATGGCGCCGTCGATCTGGCCGTTGCGGTAGTTGGGCAGATTGTTGCCGTTGCCGCCGTGCAACGCGTAAGCGTCCATCGCCCACGAGCCGGACGATCCGCTGCCGGTGGCGCCACCGGTACTGGCCAGCAGCACGTCGACTTTTCCGTCCCGCAGCGTCTGCGGCCCGACACTGTCCGAGGTGACGTCGGAGACGCTGATACCGGCGGGCGCGCACGCCTTCGCGATGGCTCCGACGTCGGCGGCCAGCCGCGCGTTGGGCGCCCGGTAGCCGATCCGCACTGTCAGCGGTTTGCCGCCCAGGGCGTCGCGGGCCGCGTCGGGATTGGCCCGGATGAACTGCCCGGCTGCCGGTGCTGCGCTTTCGGCCTGCCCGACGGCATCGTCGCCGACGGTGTGCAACCGCACATTGGCGATCGGAACCCCGGCGTCGTGGGCGATCACGTCGCGGGGCGTGCACAGTGCGACCGCGCGACGCGCCGGGACCTGCGACAACGGGCCCTGCGGGGCGAAGATCAGCTGCTCGATGCCGGCTGAGGCCGCATCGGTGCGCTGGTAGTCGTCCGGAGTGATCAGCGATCCGGAACTGCCGGCCGCGACGTCGACGATGTCGACCGATTTGCTGTTGACCCGGTCCTGGATGTCGGCGGACTGGGGCCACACCTTGATCCGCTTGGTCACCGGACCGCCGCCCCACCAGCGGTCGTTGGCGGCCAGCACCACCGCGCCGCCCTTGAGCACGGATTCGATCTTGTACGGTCCCGACGACGGGAAGTGCCTGGTGTCAAGGTCAGGTTTGAGGTCCCACGTCGTGTTCCAGACGCGGGCGATCCGGTCCACCACCGCCATGTTGCTGCCCAAGAGCGCGGCGGAGACGTCAGTGAGGTTCAGGCCGAGTTCATCGGCGATGACGTGCGAAGGCATCATCGACGTCGCGCTGAAGAGCTGGTTGTAGTCGACGACGTTGCGGTCGGGCGAGAACGACACCCGCGCCTTCTTCTGGCCGGACTGGCATTGGATCTCGGCGATGTCGGCGTAGCCGGCCCGGGTGGCGGCGTCGAAACCGGGGAACCGCCCGGAGTACGCCGCCCAGGCCAGCACCAGGTCGTCGCAGGTCACCGGTTTGCCGTCGGAGTAGACGGCGTTGTCGGCGATCTGGTAGTCGAGCACCAGCGGTGCACCGCCGACCACCGAGATCGTGCCGAAGTCATGGTCGGCAACGACCTGCCCGTCGGGGCCGTGGTAGCCGAACCCGGTCAGCGTGCGCGCGAACGCTTGCGCCGCCGCGGACGCCGCGCCGGCGACGGTGTTGGCGTTGTAGGTGGAAAGCGCGCCGTCGACGACGTAGTCGATCTGGTCGGCGGCGCTGCCCGAACAGGCCGACAACGCCGACGCTGCCCCGGTGAGGATGGCCACCAGCCAGCTGGCGGCCAGCCGCCGACGCCAAACAGCCATGCGGTTATTGCCGGCCGGTGTTGCGCTTGCCCGTCGTCGCACGGCGGCGCCGGCTGCCGGTGGGCCGGGACGGGCGGGCACCCGGCGCGGGTTTGCTGGGCGCGGTGGTGGCCGCCTTGGCCGGCACGGCAGCGCCTCGGGTGGTGTCAGCCGTCGCCTCGGCGTCGACCGGGTCACCGGCGTCGTCGCCGACGGCTGCGGCTTTCGCGGACCTTTTCCCGCCGTCCTGCGCCGTGCCCGGTGAGCGCCGCCGCAGCACCCGGCGAGTGTGGTTGCGCACCAGCTGGGTTCGCTCACGCAGGCTGACCAGCAACGGCGTGGCGAAGAAGATCGACGAATAAGTGCCGATGATGATGCCGATCAGCTGCACGAGCGCCAGGTCTTTCAGCGTGCCGACACCGAGCAGCCACACCGCCACCACCAGCAGCGCCAACACCGGCAGCACCGAGATGAGGCTGGTGTTGATCGAGCGCATGAAGGTCTGGTTGATCGCCAGGTTCGCCCATTCGGCGAAGGTGCGCCGGGCGGTGTGCTGGAAGCCGTGGGTGTTCTCTTCGACTTTGTCGAACACGATCACGGTGTCGTACAGCGAGAACCCGAGGATGGTCAGCAATCCGATCACCGTGGCCGGCGTGACCTCGAAGCCGACCAGCGAGTACACCCCCGCGGTCACGGTGACGTCGAAGAACATCGCCGCCAGCGCGGAGACCGCCATGTAGCGCTCGTAGCGCACGGTGATGTAGAGCACCACCAGCACGATGAATACCACCAGCGCGATCAGCGCCTTTTTGGTGATCTGACCGCCCCAGGTCTCCGACACCGCGGAGTCACTGACCGCCTGCTTGCTGGGCTTGCCGTCGGCCCCCTTGGGTTGGAACCGGTCGAACAACGCCGTGCGCAACTTGCCGGTCTGGTCGTTGGTCAGCGTCTTGGAGCGGATCTGCACGGTCGCCGAAATGCCGTTGCCGACTATCACCACCGATTCGGGGTCCGTGCCGACGGCCTGCCGGAACACCTGCTCGACCTGGGCGACTTGGGCCGTACCGTTCCCACCCGCGACGGGCATGGACACCACGGTGCCGCCCTTGAAGTCGATTCCGAAGGTGAATCCACGCAGCAGGATGCTCAGGATCGCGACCGCCACGATCGCGCCGCTGATTGCGAACCACAGCCGCCGACGGCCCACCACCTCGAACGCACCGGTGCCCGTGTATAGCCGGGACAGGAAGCTGTGCCGTGGCAGTTGCGCGTCGGCGACGGCGTCAGTGTCGTCGGCGCCGACGCGTTCGGTCCGTCCGGCCGCCTTGGTGGTTACGTCGTCGTCCGCGCTGTTCGTGGTTTTCGCTGAGGCCATCTCGCTATTCCCGTCCCGTCGAGTGGGCCGCCCCGGTCAACGCCCGCGGGTTCGCGGCGGCCCGCCGTTCACGCGCGACCTGCTGAACCGCGCCGAGGCCGTTGAAGGCGGGCTTGGCCAGTCGCGCCGACTTGGAGGCCAGGTAGATCAGCGGCCAGGTCACCAGGAACACGACCACCAGGTCGAGGACCGTTGTCAGACCCAGGGTGAAAGCGAAGCCCTTGACCTGCCCGATCGCCAGGACGTAGAGCACCGCGGCGGCCAGGAAGGTGACGGCGTTGCCCGAAATGATCGTCTTGCGGGCCCGCACCCAGCCGCGCGGAACCGCTGACCGGAAGGACCGGCCTTCGCGGATCTCGTCTTTGATGCGCTCGAAGAACACCACGAACGAGTCGGCCGTGGTGCCGATACCGATGATCAGACCAGCGATACCGGCCAGGTCGAGGCTGTAATTGATATAGCGGCCCAGCAGCACCAGGAGCGCGAACACCATCCCGCCCGAAGCCAGCAACGACAGCGCCGTCAGCAATCCCAGCACCCGGTAGTACAGCAGCGAATACACCAGCACCAGGACCAGACCGATGGCGCCGGCGACCAGCCCGGCGCGCAGCGACGTCAAACCCAGCGTGGCGGAAACGGTCTCGGCTTCCGATGATTCGAACGACAGCGGCAGCGACCCGTACTTCAGCACGTTGGCCAACTGGCGCGCCGAGTCGGCGGTGAACGGCGGGTCACCCCCGGTGATCTGGGTTCGGCCGCCGCGGATCGCCTCGCGGATCTGCGGTGCACTGACCACCTGGGAGTCCAGGGTGAACGCGGTCTGGGTTCCGACGTGGGCGGCGGTGAAGTCACCCCAGGTGTCGGCTGCGTCGCTCTTGAACTGCAGGTCGACGACGTAACCACCGCTGCGCTGATCCAGCCCCGAGGTGGCGTTTTGGATCTGATCGCCGCTGATGATCGACGGCGCGAGCAGGTAAGCGGCCCGGTGGTCGCTGGAGCACGTCACCAGCGGCAGGGTCGGGTCGTCGTTGCCCGCCAGGATGTCGTCCTCGCCGCAGCGCGTCGTCTCGTATTGCAGGGCGAGGAACTGCAGGCCGCGGCTGGTGCTCTGCCGCCACTTCTTCTCGATGGCGATGCGCTCGGCGAGTTCCTTGCGCGGGTCCGGCGGTCCCGGCTGCACCGGCTCTGCAGCCGGGCCGGCCGGCGGCGGCTGCTGGCCGGGGGCCGGCGGCGGTGCCGGTGTCGGCTCTTCCGGGTAGGGCCTCGGCTGGGCCGGTGGCACGGCACCATTGGGCGCCGGCTGGCCGGGTTGTTGGGCGGGCAGCGGCGACTCACCGGGCTGGCCGCCCGGCGCGAGCGGACCGCCGGGCACCTGGCCGCCCCGCGGCGGGACTCGGCGCGGCAGCGGGGCGGCGGGCTCGGGGCCGCCGAAGTCGCCCGCTCCCTCCGGAGCTTGCACCGGCACCGCCTGGATCACCGGCCGGATGTAGAGCCGTGCGGTCTGGCCCAGATTGCGGGCCTCGTTGCTGTCGTTGCCCGGCACGGTGATGACCAGGTTGTCACCGTCGACGACGACTTCCGAGCCGGACACCCCGAGGCCGTTGACACGGGCACTGATGATCTGCTGCGCCTGCGACAGCGCCTCGCGGGACGGGCGGGAGCCGTCCGGCGTGCGGGCGGTCAGGGTGACGCGCGTACCGCCCTGTAAGTCGATACCCAGTTTGGGCGCGGCCTGCTTGTCCCCGGTCAGGAACACCAGCAGGTAGACGCCGATGAGCAAAGCCAGAAACACCGACAAATTGCGGGCAGGGTGCACCGGCGCCGAAGGCGATGCCACGTCTTGACTCTCCTCGCTTGCCGACTACTTCGACTGCACCCGCAAAGAGTACGTGGCAGTCAGCCGACCTCAATCCTTGGGCAGCCGCTCCGGGTCGCCGACGTGCAACCGGGCCGGGTCGGCGAGCAGGCCGCCGTCGTGTCCGTCGGCCGTTTCCAGCGCACCGGCCCCGGCCGGATTGTCGGCTTCGAGGCTCTCCGGCGCCTCCCCTTCTACGCGGTCCCGAATCGCCAGCTTCATCCAGGTGGTGACGACACCGTCAGCGATCTCCAACTGCACGTTGTCGTCGGTGATGTTGGTGATCGTTCCCAGCAATCCCGAGGTGGTGTGCACCCGGTCGCCGATCTGCAGCGACTCGTGCAGGTCGATGGTGCTCTGCATGGCCCGCTTCTGACGGCGCGAGCCGAAGAACATGATCAGCGCCAGCATGACGAGCAGCGGCAGGAATAGGGCCAGTTGATTCATAGAAGACGATCTTTCGTGGTTTCGAGTCGGCCCGGCTTAACCCGGTCTCTACCGGTTGCGGGTCCAATCAACTCCCCAGTGTGCCACCCTGCCGTACCTGAGCTTCACCGGAGGAACGGGATCAGCCTGCGGGTGCGGCGACCGTACTTCCCGGTAGCCGGGCAGGTGCCGGCGCAGCAGCGTCTCTTCGGCGACGATGCGTTGCCGGTAGACGCGACCGAGCAACGCCGTGACCACCGCGACAGTGTGGCGCATCACTTACGCGGTCAGGCGTCGAAATTCCGAGCTGCCAGCCCACCGATAGGCTCGAACTACCACCGCGCAACCCGTGAGGAGACCACGTGCCCGCTCTCGAACAGAGTCGCCACCTCGTCACCGAAATCCCGGGTCCGAAGTCGTTGGAGCTGACCAAGCGCCGCACCGCCGCGGTCCCGCGCGGTGTCCGAAGCACGATGCCGGTTTATGCCGTGCGCGCCGGCGGCGGCATCGTCGAGGACGTCGACGGGAACCGGCTGATCGACCTCGGCGCGGGCATCGCGGTCACCACCGTCGGCAACGCCGCTCCCCGAGTCGTCGAGGCCGTCGCCGGCCAGGTCGCCGACTTCACCCACACCTGCTTCATGGTGACGCCCTACGAGGGGTACGTCGCCGTCGCCGAGCAGCTCAACCGAATCACTCCGGGCAGCGGAGAAAAACGGTCGGTGCTGTTCAACTCCGGGGCCGAGGCGGTGGAGAACGCCATCAAGATCGCCCGCATCCATACCGGCAAGCACGCCGTCGTCGCGTTCGACCATGCCTACCACGGCCGCACCAACCTGACTATGGCGCTGACCGCGCAGTCGATGCCCTACAAGAGCGGCTTCGGACCGTTCGCCCCGGAGGTCTACCGGGCGCCGCTGTCCTATCCGTACCGCGACGCTCTCATCGATAAGGAGCTGGCCACCGACGGTGAACGGGCCGCCGAGCGGGCTATCCGCGAGATCCGCAGACTGATCGGCGCCGACAATCTGGCCGCGCTGGTCGTCGAACCGATTCAGGGTGAGGGCGGCTTCATCGTGCCGGCCGAGGGTTTCTTGCCGACGCTGCTGGATTGGTGCCGGCAGAACGACGTCGTCTTCATCGCCGACGAGGTGCAGACCGGTTTCGCCCGCACCGGCGCGATGTTCGCCTGCCAGCACGAGGGCATCGAACCGGATCTGATCACCACTGCCAAAGGCATCGCCGACGGACTGCCCCTGTCGGCGGTGACTGGTCGCGCCGAGATCATGGACGCCGCCCACCCCGGCGGCCTGGGCGGCACCTTCGGCGGCAATCCGCTGGCCTGCGCGGCCGCGCTGGCCACCATCGACACCATCGAACGTGACGGGCTCATCGAGCGGGCGAAGCAGATCGGGACGCTGATGACCCAGCGGCTGTCGGCTCTGCAGGCCGACGACGACCGGATTGGCGATGTCCGCGGACGCGGCGCCATGATCGCCGTCGAGCTGGTGCACTCGGGAACCGCAGAGCCCGACGCCGACCTGACCCGCCAGGTGGCGACCGCCACCCATGCGGCCGGGGTGATCCTGCTGACCGCCGGCACCTTCGGCAATGTGCTGCGCTTCCTGCCGCCGCTGAGCATCAGCGACGAGTTGCTCAGCGAGGGTTTCGACGTCCTGAGCGAAAAGCTGGCCGAGCTGTAGCGGCCCGAGTGGCCAGTTGGGTGACCGCCCAGGCGCTTCGACGTGCCATAACGGGCCGCTCGACGAGCCCTCGCCTGCCGCCGACATGTTTCCGACGCGCCGCCACGGGTATGCGGCAGTCGCTCGAGGCCAGTTCCCAGCTGTCTATGTGCTCACAACGGCCGGCGCCCGGTATCGGAATAACTTTAGCTTTGCTAACGTAGTTTCTGACAGGTGCAGCGTCGCACCGGAATCAAACTTCCTAATTGCTTTGTTGCGAGGTCCGTTATGTCGATTGCTATTCAGGAACGCCTAGAGCGCCGCGTCGCCGAACTATCCGCCAACGACCCACAGTTCGCCGCCGCCCGGCCCAGTGAGTCTGTCAGCGCGGCCGT
>CAWEFS010000016.1:0-164251 GCA_963808375.1 uncultured Actinomycetota bacterium
GCCGCAACTGGCGGCGACTCGTTTTGGGTGGGTGACCACTTGAACGCGCTGTTACCGCAGTCGATCGCGACACCCGAGTATTTCGGTGTTGCAGCGAAACTGGTGCCCAACGTCGACGCCGTCCTGGAACCGTGGACGATGTTGGGCAACCTCGCCGCCCGAAACCGGTTGCGCCGACTGCGACTCGGCGTGTGCGTCACCGACGGCAGTCGCCGCAATCCAGCGATCACAGCCCAGGCCGCCGCGACTTTGCACCTGCTCACCCGGGGCCGCGCCATCCTCGGTATCGGTGTCGGGGAACGTGAAGGCACTGAGCCCTACGGGGTGGAGTGGACTAAACCGGTGGCCCGGTTCGAAGAAGCCATCGCCACCATCCGCACGCTGTGGGATTCGGCCGGCGAACTCATCACGCGTGACTCGCCATACTTTCCGCTGCGCAACGCCACATTCGCATTGCCGCCGTACCGCGGAAAGTGGCCCGAAATCTGGGTCGCAGCCCACGGGCCGCGCATGCTGCGGATCACCGGACGCTACGCCGATGCCTGGGTCCCTTTGTGATCTCTCGCCCCGCTGACTACGCCGGCGCGCTGGAAGCGGTACGCACAGCGGCATCCGATGCCGGTCGTGACCCGATGACGATCGTTCCCGCGCTCAATCGCGCCGTCGTCACCGGCCGCAGTCGCGACGACGTCGACGAAGCGCTGGATTCTGTGGTGATCAAAGCGTCGGCGCTCGCGGCACCCGCAGACGCCTGGGCGCGTCACGGGGTCGAACACCCGATGGGAGCCGACTTCTCCGGGGTGCAGGACTTGATGCCACAAACCATCGACCAGCAGACCGCCTTGTCCTACACCGCGAAAGTCCCGGCTTCCCTCATGAAAGAGCTGACTTTCAACGGGACACCCGACGAAGTCATCGACCAAGTCGCGCAATGGCGCGATCAGGGCCTGCGATACCTACTCATCATCAACGCCAGCCCGCTTAATCCCAGACTGCGCAAGAGTTTGGCGGCCAATGCGCCATTCATAAAGATCCTCCGCAGCCTCAAGAAGCTGTGAAGCACCGCAGCGATCAGGTGTCGAGCCAGGCTTTATTGCCGTACTGATCGAGGTGGACCACCTGCTCGACCGGCTTACGGGTGGTCGGACCGTAGCGCCCGCGCGGCCAGCCCAGCGGCACAATGCAATACGGTCTCACCGAATGCGGCAGCTTGAGGGTCCTGCGTGCCGATGCCACGCTCCATAACGGCAAAGTGATCAGGCACGCCCCGAGCCCCATGGCGCGCGCGGCCAACAACAGATTCTGCACACTGGGGTAAATCGAGCCGTAGTGTCCAGACTCAACCGCATTGGGCATCCGTACGAACGGCACCCGTCCGTCACGGACGCCCAACCGCAGGCAAGCCACCACCAAGACAGGAATTTCGGTGAAGTGGTCGACCTGCCACTGCACCGCCCGCGCGGTCTTTGCCATCTCCTCGTCGCGGGCAGCGATTCGCCGGATCATCGCGTGGTAATAGAGCGACCAGCCCTGTCGGTAACGCTTGGCGAGCTTCTTTTTGATGCGGGCGTCCTTCACGACGACGAACTCCCAGTTCTGCCCATTGCTGCCGGTCGGTGCCCGCAGCGCGAGCTCGATGCACTTGCGCACCACCGCGTCATCGACCGGGTCCGGGCGGACCCGGCGCACCGCGCGCTGGGTCATCATCGCTTCAATCAGCGGCATATCGAGGCGGGCAACCGCCTCGGCGGCGTCCGGCACCACCACCGGCGCACCGGCGGTGACAGACGCGGAGTTCGGTGTGTCGGTCACCTCCGGAAGGCTACCGTCCAGCGGCCGGCCGGTGCTGGCCTGGCACCGATGGTGCGTCAGTCACGGGTATCGGCAACGCCCATCGGAAGCCCGTGGTGCTGTTAGTGTTGCCGGATGACTTCTCAGCAACTCGACGCAGTCATCGTGGGGGCTGGCTTCGGCGGCATCGGCGCCGCGATCCAACTCAGTCGGCTGGGCTATGACAACATTGCGATCCTCGAGCGTGAGGACGACTTGGGGGGAACCTGGCACGTCAACCGCTATCCGGGTCTCGCCGTCGACATTCCATCGACCAGCTACGCCTACTGGTTCGAACCCAACCCGTACTGGTCACGGCTTTATGCACCGGGCGACGAGCTCAAGCGGTATGCGAACCACGTTGCCGACAAGTACAACGTTCGCCGCTATATGCGGTTCAATACCACCGTCGGGGGCGCCCACTGGGACGACGAAGCCCACCTCTGGCGGGTCGCGCTTGCGGGCGGCGAGACGCTGAGCGCGCAGTTCCTTATCACTGCGACGGGTTTCCTGTCCCAGCCGCGCACTCCCGATTTTCCGGGCATCGCCGCCTTCGAGGGCCGGATCATCCATTCCACCGCGTGGGACGACAACTACCACTTCGAGGGGCGTCATGTTGGGCTCATCGGCACCGGTGCGACGGCGGTGCAGCTCCTCCCCGAGCTGGCGAAGAAAGCCGCCGATCTGACGGTCTACCAGCGCACGCCGATCCACGTGGTGCCGAAGATCGACTTTCCGATACCCGAGGCGCTGCAGCGGCTGTTTGCCCGGCTGCCGCTGATCCAGCGTGTCGTCCGGTGGGTCACCGACATGTCCTTGGATGTCATGATGGTGCTCTGCGTCCTGAATTACCGCTATTTCCGGCGGCTCAACATGGCAGCCGCCGACATGTCCAAGGCTTTGCGGTTCGTCTCCATTCGCGACGAAGAACTGCGGCGCAAGCTCACGCCGGATTACGACTTCGGATGTAAACGACCCACCTATTCCAATTCGTACTACCGGACCTTCGCCAAGCCGCACGTACATCTGCAGACCTCCGGCATCGAACGGATCGAGTCAGACGGCATCATCGCGTCCGACGGGACCAAGACGCAGATCGACACGCTGGTGTTGGCCACCGGTTTCGACCAGTGGCACGCCAATTTGCCGGCGATCGAAATCATCGGCCGCAACGGCCGTAACCTCGGAAAGTGGTGGCGAGACAACGGCTTCCACGCCTACCAAGGGGTGTCGATCCCGCACTTCCCGAACTTTCTGAACTTGGCCAGCCCCTATGCCACCTGCAGCTTGTCGTTCTTCAGCTCGATCGAATACCAAATGCGGCACATGGATCGGCTATTCGGTGAGCTGCGTCGTCGCAACGCGACCACCTTCGAGGCAACCGCAGAGGCCAACGCCCGCTTCCGAGATCGGATGACCAGTCTGCTGGACAAGACGGTGCTCGGCCGCGGTGACTGCGCCAGGGCGCGTTCCTACTACTTCGGCCCCAAAGGCGAAACGCTGTTGCGTCTCACGTCACCAGACACCACGATGCGCGAGCAGGCACACTTCCCGTTGAGCGACTACGCGATCGCCTGATCGAGCCTTTACAAGCCGAGGAACGACGTAAACAACGCCGGGTCCAAGCCCAAGGCGTCGAGCGACCCGAGCAGACTCGACATGTCAGGCAACAGCATGCTCAACGATCCGAGCAGAGCGGTGTCGTTGGCTTGGTCGGCGAGAGCGTTCGGCAGCGTGCCGAAGATGTTCGACAGGTCGGGCAACGACGACGCTGCGCTACCCGCTTGCTGTTCCGTCAGATCAGCCAAAGCATTGTTGACACCTTGCACGGTATCCGCTTCGAGGTTTGTCAACACGGTGGTCGGGTCGATATTCGGAAACAGGCCAACCGGGGTTAGGACATTCGCAGGTCCGTCTCCATAGCCCAGGTTGACAATGTACGTCAGGTCTGGTGCGACCAGGTCGGCCAGCGGGGCGCCCACCCCGCTCTCGTACAGGGGCTCCAACAACGGCAGATGTTGAACGGGAATGAGGTAGTAGTTGGTTTCCCCCAAGCCGGTCAAGGCCGCCGATCCCGGCAAGAGCTCAGCCGTCCCGAGCTGTTCGGGTGTCAGCGAACTATAGTCCAAGTGCGAATACTCGACACCCATGGCCGCGTTGAGGTCCGCCGGGATGTCGATCGGATACTGCGGAAAGTCGGCGACACCGTCGTATTGAATCGTGTAGATGTCGGTCGGGTATACAGTGTCCGGCGGCGTCGCTAGGAAGTACGGCTGATTCAAAGCTGCGATCGGGCTCAGGTTCATGAACGGGTTGAGAAAGCTGAACCGCTCGTAGATGCCGCCGTCCGGATTGTTCATATCACCGAGCAGCACGAAGTGCAGGTCGGTTGGATCCGGCCGTTGGTCGGCGGGCAAGGCGTCGAGCGCATTCATTTCCATGGTGGCTACTACGGTGCTCTGGGAGTAACCCAGGACGGCGAGCTCATCCCCAGCGTAAGTCTGGGTGATGGCGGTGTTCAGATCAGTAACTGATTGATTGACCGCCAGATTGAATGGCAACGAGGTGGGGCCAGTAATCGGCCAGTCCTGCTCTGGCGTGGGCAGTCCGGTTGGCGAGAAATCGGCAAACGCCGGATTGAGGAACCTGTCGTAGACATCCGTCACGTACGCTGAAGTCGGCGCGGTCCCGTCGAGAGTGCTGCCGCCGAGAACGGTGCCGCCGCCCATGATCAATGCTTCTTGCCCGCTTTCATCACCGGCGGCCAGCCGCACGCTCAGCGCTGAAGATGTGGCCAGCGGGTAGTGACACTGCAGGGCCGACGGCGATGACGCCGCCACCGGCAAGTGCCGCACCGGCCATGACATATGTACGAACAGCGCCCATGTTTCGCCTCCGAACCCGAGGAAACTCACATTAGCTTAAGAATAGACTGAGCCGTAGGTGAAACGCAGATAAGTCCTTTTACGCGAGCTCACGGGTGAGGAGGTTGCCGGACGTCGGCCTAAAGTCCCAGCGTGCCCAACCAGTTGTGGATTCGTTCAGCCACAGCATCCCAGCCGGGCTCGAGCATCATGTTGTGACCCATCTTGGGAAAGAACTCTGCTCTGGTGCGATATGCACGTGCTGTCGCGCGTATTTCATCCGCGGTGTGAGCCCTGTCATTCTGCGCCCCTAAGACCAGCAGCGGCGTGGTCACCCGTTTCGGCCGGGGCAAGTTGAGCACAAGGCAGTCCAAGCCGATTCGTGTGCTCTCTTCCTGAAGCCGCGTCACGTAGTGGGACACTTGGGCATCCGGCATTTGTGCAGAATAAAACCGCTCTCGCGCAAGCTGGGGGGTATTGACATAGGGCAGTGACTTGCCGGTCGCGACGAGTTTGGTGAAATGCCACGGGTGCTGCTTCATCCAACGCAGGCCGGAGCCGAGATTTCCCTGCGGAGGCATGGAAGCCATCAAGACGCCGGCAGGAGCCCGATGCGACTCCAGGTACTTCTGCACCACGAAGCCGCCCAGGGAGTGGCCGATTACCACCGGCCCTTTCGGCAAGCCGTCGGCAACGGCGCTGACATCTTCGACGTAGTCAGCGATCGAACAACTCCGCAGTTTGGCGGCCGGGCTGCTGCCATGGCCCCGAAGGCTCACCGCTAGAGCGCGATAGCCCTTATCGGCGAAGAAGCCCAGAAAATGTTCGTCCCAACACCATGCTGCATGCCAGGCCCCATGGACGAAAAGCAGCGGGACCGGGTGAAGTTCGCTGACAGACCCCTTCTCGATTACCTCGAGCATGTCGCACACGGATGGACGCAGCCGCACACCGCCACGCCGCCTCAATCGTTTTGGAAGCAGTACATCCGGTACGAAAGCCGTCCGCGCTGCAATTCGCGATACATCAGCGAGCCCGGCGCAGCGACAAACACGCGGCCGAACGGGCGGAGGAACGCGGGAAGAGTCTGACCGACTAGGTCCAGGTACCGCGGCGCCAGAATGTCAAGTCCGCGTAGGACCTCGGCATTGATGACCCTCTCCGAAAGCAGTCGCATCGGGGCCTCGGCCAACGCTGCTTCCCACTCGGCAAAGTCCAGGTAGCTGCGGAAATCGGCGTATAGGAAATGGCCTCCGGGGCGCAGCACGCGCGCCACCTCGGCGAGGAAGCCGGGAAAATCCGGGTAGCCGTGTGAGGCTTCGACGTTGATCACCGCGTCGAAGGAGTCGTCGGCAAAAGGCAGGCTTTGCGCATCGCCGTGCACGAAATCCAGGTCGGGCAGATTATGCCGCTTCTGACAGAAGGCGATGGCCTCAGCGTTCAAGTCCAGCCCGGTGTAGGACGTCGGGTGCAGTGTGCGCACAACGTAGGAGGCTCCACCGCCATGGCCGCAACTGACTTCCAGTACCTGTTTGCCGCTGATATCCGCCTGTGTTGCCGTGCGGTGATAAAGGTTAATGCCGTACCGGCTGCGCTCATTGGACGCCTCCAGCTGCAATCCCATCGGCGGATCTTCCTCATACCCGTAGTTGAGCAGAAGGACGTCCTCCGCATCCCACCGGCGGGTCAAGAAGGGATACCAGTGCTTGACCATCAGCTTCTTGAACCACGAGGCGTTGCCGATGGCTTTTGTCGGGCGGGGCACACGAGTTGCGGTCATGGTCGGGCAGTATGCCACGCACTACCCCTTTCCTCATATTGAGGACTCAGCTGGCGTGGTCAACCACCGATGCAGAGTCAGCGTCGCTTGACGCCTTGGCCGTCCGTCGGTAAATCACGGCTCGCCCGCCCCGCGCTGGCACGGTCGCCACACCCCGCCAGTGACGCCGTTCGCCAGGCGCATCGGTTGACGCGAACTGCAATTCGCGCAGCAATATGCGCAGGGTGATGTCCATCTCCATGTTGGCCAACGCCGCACCGATACAGCGGTTTACCCCGCCGCCGAACGGAATCCACGCGAACGGCTTCGGGGCGTTGACGCCAATGAATCGGTCTGGGTTGAACGACGCCTCGTCCGGAAAGCTCTCTTCTGACGCGTGCGCCATTCGGATACTGAATATTATTGTGGTGTCTTCCGGAAGGACCCACTCCCCCAACCGGACTCGCTTCTTTGTGCGGCGCGTCGTGCCTTCGAGAACCGCCCGGGTGCGCAGCACTTCCCAGATTGTGCGCTGCCGCAACTCGGATCCGCCGGCATCGACTTCCTCAGTCAACCGGGTCAGCAGCGACGGGTGGCGGCGTAACCGCTCCACTGCCCAGGCCAATCCGGCGCTCGTTGTCTCATGACCGGAGGCCACCAACGTCAGCAGCTCATCGGCGATGTGCCGGTCCGGGATCGGCTCACCGTTGTCGTAGCGGGCTTGCACCAGCAGCGCGAGCACGTCGCTGCGCTCCTCGAGGGCTGAGTCGGCCCGCGCGTCGGCGATGAGTGAGTCGACGACAGCGTCGAACCGGCGCCGGTACCGCAGAAACCGCCCTCCCGGGCTGAACGGGCCCAGATCAGTCCGCAATACCGGCGGCAGCACGGCGATGGCGCCGACCATCGTGACCAGGGGCGGCAGCAGGCCGCGAAGTTCGTCCAGTGCGGGTCCTTCGGCCCCGAACACAGCACGCAAGATCACGTTGAGGGTCAGGCGCATCATCGGCTCCAGCGTTTTGAACTCGCGACCCTCCGGCCAGTTCGCGATCTCGCGCATCACCTCGTCTTCAATGATGTGCTCGTAGCTTCTCACCCGCTTGCCGTGAAATGACGGGAGCAGCAATTTACGGCGTGCGAGAAGTTCGTCGCCGGCAAGGCTGAATGTCGACCCCGGACCGAATGCCTCCCCGAGATGCCCGGCTCCTGTGGGACGTTCGATCAGATCTGTGCTGGTGCTGAACACGTCCTTGACCAAGGTTGGGTCGCTGATCACCACCGCCTTGCCGAACAGCGCCAAATTGACCGTAAACGCACTGCCGTAACGTCGGCCCAGGGCAGCGAACATGCCGTGCGTTGTCGTCAAGAACGCGATGCCCTGCACGATTTTCGGTATCCGTGGTCCTGGCGGTAGCCGTACCGCGTCAGTTGTCTCAGTTGCCATGTCTTCCCGCCTGTTCGTGAGGGTTCTCAAAGTATCGGATATCGCCCCGTCGAGCGGACGTTTGGCACCCGACAAGGCGCCTTAAGGCGGCTACCGCCGAGCGCCCATGCGGCCTTTCTGCAGCTCGTGGGGCTCTGCGTGGGCGCGGCACGTCGAGCGCGACCGGTGTTGGCCACTGCGGCACGAAGCGAGAACCGCTGCCTCGGCCCTTCGTATGTCAAGCCGGTCGGCTTTGACGGCGACTAGAAGAACCGAAAGCCGATCGATCATGCCTTCACTAGGTGGGGGCAGACGCAGGGGTGCGCCGACACCGAGGTAACAATGGTCTTCGACGACCAGCAGGCTCGGGTATGTTTCGAGTACCGACAGGAAGGGCGGCTCAATGGCAACGGCCACAACCCAGCCGGTACGGCTACCACCAGGGCCGCGGGCACCCAAGTCCGTCCAAGCGATTGCGTTGGGGCTCAACCAGCACGGAACAATTGCCGCTTTGGGCCGACGGTACGGCAGCCCGTTCACCTTGAATTTGCCGGTCTTTGGTCAGGCAGTGGTGATCAGCGACCCAGTCCTGCTCAAGGACACGTTCAGCACCAGCAGGGATCTGTTCGGGCGGCCGAAGAACAATCTCGGCGACATCATGGGTCCCGGATCGATGTTCAACCTCGAGGGTGATGAGCTCATCGCGCGGCGAAAGTTGGTGCTCCCGCCGTTTCATGGCAATCGGATGCGACGCTATGAGCATGTGATCGAAAACGAGGTGATGCGCGAAACCGCGAACTGGCCGGAGAACCGTGAATTCGCGGCCCTCAAACCGATGATGCGCATCACCCTCAATGCAATCCTGCGAGCTGTTTTCGGCGCCGAAGGATCCGCATTGGACGAACTCCGTCAGCTCATACCGACCACGGTCGAAATAGGTTCCCGTATCGCCCTGCTGCCGCCGATAGCGCGCCGCGATCTCGGCAAGTGGAGCCCGGGGGGACGGTATCTGCGGTACCGACGGCCGCTCGACGCCATCATGGATTCACTCATCGCCGACGTGCGGGATGACCCGGCGGTCGAAGAGCGCAGCGACGTGCTCGCGCTGCTGTCGCAGGCGCGTGACGAGAACGGTCAGCCGCTGCCGAATCGGCACCTCGCGAATGAGTTGCTGACGTTGCTCGTCGCCGGATATGAGACGACCTCCATACAGTTGGCCTGGGCATTGGAGCGGTTGCGCCGGCACCCCCGGCTGCTGGCACGACTGACCGACGAGGTGGACCGCGGCGGATCTGAATTGCGGCAGGCGACCATTTGGGAAGTACAGCGCACCCGACCGGTGCTCCCCGCCGGATTACGCCGGACGAAGGCACGAATCAAGCTCGGAGACTGGGTCCTTCCGGAAGACACCCTGGTGTGGGCAAGCATCCAGCTGGCTCACGAATCCGAGAAGCACTTCCCGGACGCGGCGTCGTTCAACCCGGATCGATTCGCCGACGGCGCGCCGAACCCCTTCACGTGGGTTCCATTCGGCGGTGGAATGCACCGCTGCGTCGGTGCGGCGTTCGCGAACATGGAGATGGACGTCGTCCTGCGCACACTGCTCCGCGAATTCCGTTTCACGCCGACCGATGCGCCGGACGAACGGCGGCACAACCGCGGGGTGGCGATCGCGCCCGCACAGGGTGCACGAATGGTGGTTCACCGGCGAACGCCCGACGCGTCGAGTGCCGCCGATTCCGTATCGGTGGGTGACCGCAGCCGGCGGTTGGAGGACCGTTGAACTGGCCGCGGACAGCATGAGTTTCACCTCGGTGAGATCAGACGTCAGAGGAAAGATTGCTTTTGTTACCGGCGGGGCATCCGGCATCGGTGCCGCCCTGGCCACCAAGTTGGCCGACGAGGGCGCCGAGGTCTGGATCGCCGATCGCCAGATCGAGCCGGCCAAACAGTTGGCGCAACGCCTGAACAGCGCTGGCGGAAAGGCTCATGCAATCGAGCTGGACGTTCGCAGCTACCCGTCCTTCGAGGGGGCCGTGGGCGAGGCGGTTCAGCAGTGCGGACGGATCGATTACCTGTTCAACAATGCCGGCATCGGGGTCGGCGGTGAGGTCGACTCCTACACGCTCGATGACTGGAACGACGTATTCGACGTGAACCTGCGCGGTGTGGTGCACGGCATCCAAGCGGCCTACCCGATCATGATCGAACAGCGCTCCGGCCACATCGTCAACACAGCGTCGATGGCCGGCCTGATTACAACCGTGAGTCAGGCCAGCTATGCCGCCACAAAGCACGCCGTAGTCGCGATATCTAAAACACTGCGGCTGGAGGCCGAGCGCCACGGCGTGCAAGTCTCGGTGCTTTGTCCGGGAGTGGTTCAGACGCCGATCATCACCGGCGGCGTGTACGGACGGAACGACAGCGTCAGTGCGGAGGACCTTCTCAAATCAGCGGCGACATTGCGGCCGATCGCACCGGAAAAATTCGCCGAGCGCGCTCTTCGTGCGGTGTTGCGTGGAGACGCGATCATCGTGGTGCCAGCCTGGTGGAAGGCCTTGTGGTACCTGGAGCGGCTTTCCCCAGCATTGTCAATGCGAGCGGTCAAGATGACCATGCTCAAGCGCATCCGCGAGGTGCATATCGCCGCCTCCTGATCAGTCGCCGGCGATGATTGCGTTTCGGCTCAGACGTGTTGCGCGATCCATGCCGTGGTGAAGCGTTGCAACGCGGGAATATCATCAATCAGCTGGGCTCCGATTTGGTTCTCGAATTTGCCGCCGATCAACGGAATTTTGACCTCCACCGTCGCGGCGAACCGCAGCTGCGAGCCCTGGGAGCCATTGCCCGCCGGTGTAAGCCACGCTCGAGCAGAACCTGATCCTAACCCCCCGGGAGCTGAAATCGTGAGCTGGCCGCAGACCCGCTGCTCACCGACCGGTTGCCACCTCTCGGTGCGCACAATCTTCAGGCCATTCGGAACAATCTTGGCAACCGACGCCGGTAGCAGCTGGCGGTCCAGGTGTTGGGTGACGTCTACCGTCACCGTGCCGTCGGCGTCGACGATCAGCGCATCCAGCGTGTTGGTCTTTTCCCCGAAGGCCACCAGCCGGGCCAGCCAGTAATCCTCGCGGCTGAACGCCGCGTGAACCTGATCGACGCTGGCGAGCGATTCGGTCACGACTTCGAATGAACGCGACATGGCGAACCGAACTCCTCCCGAAGTGACGTCATTTCCGGCTGCGACATCTCATCGCGCAAGCTTGTCGACCTCTCCCCGAAACAACTCGTCAGCCAGAGCAGACGCGAACCCTCGGGTCTGCTCGAGCTGCTCTGGCGTGACGTTGGTCGTCGGAATACGCACCCCGAGGTACCGGTCGCGGTATTCACCTGTCCCGAGGTAACTGGTGAGCGAAAGCATTGAGCGAAGCTGGTCGCCGGGATACGCGAAATGGATTCCGTCGAGGTATCTGCCGCCCTGCTTCTCCCCCAGCTTGCGCACCGCCGTTAGGTTTTCCCGCCAATAGCGGCGGCACACCACGAACGCGGCGAAGGGTGTGCCCGCCAGCAAATTTCGCGCCTCGTCCGACTTGAGGAACGAGCGCATCGGCATGCTGACGGTTCGCCACCAGGTCGGCGAGCCGATGCAAACTAGATCGTAGTCCCCGTCTCGTACCGCATCCGGGGTGCGGATCTCGCCGCTGGCACGGCGGGTCTGGGCCGGAAGCACACTGAGCATGTCTGGCCACACTCGTCGCATCGGAAACCGCGAGAACCGTTCGGCAAACCGCGCGTCAATGAATTCGATTTCGGCCTCTTGGACCTCGCAACCTCTGTCGCGAAACACTTCTCCCGCGGCCTCGAGGACTTTTCGTGACTGGCCTGTGTAGCTGTAGTAGAGCAGCAAGACCCGTGGACGCCGATCCCTCCGCTGCTCGCCGGCCACGTCGGTCACTACCAAACCTCCTAGCCGAGCACCGATGACTTACGGTCGCAGAAAGCTTATCCCGTCCTCATGACGTGCGGCCGGCGGCAGCGGCGAACTGTCCGGCCTGACCGAGCGGACGCAACCGAGCCATCTTCGGACACTAACCTTAGGCACATGACCGACAAGGTTTCCGTCGACAACCTCAGCGGCGCGGCGCAGACAATGCTGACCACCCTGTACCTCAAGGCGCTGGATTCCGATTTTCGACGGCCTGTGCTCGGCGATCGATTCGCCAAGGAGGCAGTTGGCCGAATCGATCACGACTGGCGCGATCTCGGGATCGGCGGCGGGTGGGCGCCCCTGATCACCGTGCGCACCGCCCAGTACGACCTGTGGGCGCGCCAGTTCCTGGCAGTTCACCCACAGTGCACCGTCATGCATCTCGGGTGCGGTTTGGACAGCCGGGTGTTCCGGCTGGACCCCGGCCCCGGCGTGCAGTGGTATGACCTCGACTACCCGGAGGTCATCACTTTGCGCCGCAGCGTCTTTCCTTCCCGTCCGCAGTACCACCTGGTCGCCACTTCGGCGACTGACCCGTCCTGGCTCGACCAGATTCCCGCCGACCGCCCCGTGCTGCTGCTGGCTGAGGGCATCAGCATGTACCTGACCCAGGATGAGGGCATTTCGCTATTGCGCCGCGTCGTCGACCGCTTCCCATCCGGTGAACTGCAGATCGATTTCTACAACTGGCTGGCGATCAAATCGCAAAAGACGCACACGCTCGTACGGCGAACCGGGTCGACACTGCACTGGGCGGTCGACAGCCCGCAGCAAATCCTGAGCCTCGTTCCCGGGATCAGATTGCTGACCGCCGCTACGTTATTTGATGCCACCACATTTCGTCGGGCTTCAGTCAGGTTTCGCGCGGCGAAGGGCCTCGTTCGCGTGGTCCCGCCGCTACGTAAGGCGTTGCAATACCACCGCTACGCCTTTGGACCGGTCAACTGACCCCGGTTGCGGCATGCTGCTCAGCGACGTCACGGAGCAGCGAATGGATCGCCTCGATCGATTTCTCCGGCGCCGGCGCATGCGTGTGGTACTCGACCACCAGTTGCCCGGCGAAGATTTTGCTGAGATACATGTCGATTCCGGCGTCGACGGCGAAGAACAACTCGTCATGGGTGGCGGTCAATTCGACGTCCGGCGGGGTCCGCACGGGCGGCACCAGACCGCTGTCGGTCAACATGACGACATCGGGCAAGCCGGGCGGATTCCCGACATACTGCGGGCTGAAGTGCAGCAGCGACTGCTGAATCACCCCGTCGGCCACGTCCGCGCGGTACGTATCGACGATGTCCCGCGCAAGGCTCACCACATCGGTGGTGTGGTCGATCTCGGCGAGATAGGTGGCCACTCCCAGCGGGTTCGTGCACGCCGTCGCAGACAGCGGGGGTGAGAGCACGTATCGCAAATCGACCGGGTAGAGGTAGGGCACGGGGACGTTCGTCCGCCCGCGAACTTGCCACTCCGCCATCAGGAGAACCGCAGAAAGCAAGCCGTTGAGACTGATTTTGTGCGCACGACTGAGCGCGACGAGCGCGCGTGTCTCGCGCTCGGTCAGCTGGCACCCCGCCATCGGAACACGAAGCGGAGCGGAGGGTTTGGCGTCGGATCCCGCTCGCCGGGACGGCGGCAGGTCGTAGGCGAACATCGCCGGCATGAACCGCTCGAGCCCAGATCGCCGCTGCTTCTGGATACCGCGCTGGGCGAGCACAACTTCCAGTGAATCCGGCGCGGGCCGAACGGTGACCGGCGGGATACTTCCAGTGCAGACCAGGTCGGTGTAATAGGACAATAACTCCTCGACGAGGGCGAACTCATGATGACCATCGGCGAGACTGTGATGGACATAGAGGGTCAGCTGCGCCTCTCCCCCGCGCAGGTGCAGTCGCACCTGGATCAGCGACTCGTCTTGGTTCAGGCGCACCGGGGGGCTTTCAGCGGCCGGATCGTCGAGCTCGATCACCTCGATTCCGGGATGAAGGAGATCGTCGACGGCGAAGTGGTGGCGGCCGTCGGGGCCCCGCTCGAGGTGGCCACCAAGAACCGGGTCGCGCCTCCAGCAGCGCATCGAAGGCAGCTGAGAGAGCGTCGGCGTCGATCGGCCCGTTTACATCCGCACCAAGACCGACAAAGCTCTCTGTCTCGGCGAAGATTTCCTCGCTACGCGACAGGTTTCGAATCACCGACGATGAGAACACTGTCACGCCCCATGACGGTTCGCGAACGATTCGCTTGCAGAACTACCGGTTTCATCCATGCGTGCTGGCCCTTCGGTATCCAATCGCCATCGGTATCGCGCATGCGGCGGCGATGCCCACCGACCACAGCAGCATTTCGACCATGGGCGCCCGCACCGGACCACCGAGCGAAAGTCCGCGCATCACCTCGACGGAATTGCTCATGGGCTGATTCCGGACGACTGGCTGCAGCCAGCTCGGGTACTGGTCGACTGGCACAAAGCCGCTGCTGAAAAACATCAGCAAACCCCAGATGATCTCGGTGGTCTCCACCGCGACCGTGCTCGCCGCGTACAACGCCACCGTGATGACGACTATCGTGAACGCCACCCCGAATGAAGCCGGGACGAACAGCCACGCAACTGATGCCAGGACACCCTGCCGGAAGCGGAAACCGAGCGCAAGTCCGGCGCACATGATGACCGCGGTGGTTACCGCAAATCCGGATCACATCGGCCACCAGTCTCGACAGCAAGCCCGATGCACGGTGCACGGGCAGTACCCACAGCCGTGAGAGCAATCCGTCTGTGCGTTCACCTATGAGACTGATGCCGCCGACCATCGACCCGGACACGGCTCCAACCATGGCGATCAACGGGACGAGGCCATAAAGCGCGCTGTGACCGGTGACCTGCCGAACCGCGTCTCCCAACACGGTGTTCAGGGTCACCAGCAACGCAACAGGCATGATCAGCGACTCGAGCACACTGGCGCGATTGCGGCTCCACCGACGAAGTAATCGCTTGGTGAGAATCCAGGTGTGCGCGATGAGTCGCCGAGGTGATTTCTCCGAAGAGGCCGGCCGGACGGCTCTGTGCTTGGCTCTGTGCTTCGGACCCGCCTTTCCCCGCTCGGGAATTCCGCGTATTGAACCCCCTCGGCCTACCCCGGGATGCGCAGCGGCGAACCCGTCGATCGCGATCTTCTTGTGCTCTGAAGCGATGGCCATCAGCGCCGCCTCGAGGCAACAAGGAAGTGCAGCGGAAGCAGAACCGCTATGAGGCCCACCGCCCAGAACACTGCCGGGCCGATGACGGACCAGCTCACCGCACCCGCCGTCGGAGTGCTGTCGCCCGCCAACGCGCGCAGCGCGTAAACCTCCTGAGAGACCGTTTGATCCCGGACGAAACCCCGAATCCAACTGGGAAATCGTTCGACCGGTTGCAGGCCGACCGACAGCAGCCCGAAGATGATTTGCGGGATCAGCAGTAGGGGCATGGTGGCTTCCGGATTCTCAATCGCAGCCCCGACCACGTCTCCGAGCAACGACAGCGTCGCACCGACCAGCAGCACCAACGCGCAAAAGCCCACGGCATGCGCTACACCGCCGTAAAACCGGAAACCGATGACATGTCCGCACACCAGGGAAACCACCAGCGCAATGACGCAGCGGTGCATGCTGGCCGACATGCGTGCGGCCAGCGGTGTCAGCGGGGCAATCGGCATGGCTTTGAACCGGTGGTTGATGCCCTGTACCGAGTCGGTCGCTGATCGGAATGCCGCCGACACCGCGGCGAAAGCGACTGCCTGAAGCGCGATCAACGGCAGCAGGTACTGCGCGTAGCTACTCATGCCCTGCAGAGAGGCGCTCATGATGTGTTTGAGCGGGATGTAGAAACCGGCGGTGAACATGATGGACGCGGCGACCTGGGCGAGCGACTCTCCGTTGCGCAACGTGGGCGCGATCAGACGAACAGTCAGCACCCACCACTGCTGAAGGATCGATGTCTTGGGCCGCCCGATACTGATATCGCTCACGAGAGCACTCTGGCGTCGAGCACGGTTGGCGACGGTGTCTCGGTTGTTGCGCGATGTCAGCGTGAGGAACACCTCGTCGAGAGAGGGCCGCCGCAACGCGATATCGAGCAACTCGATGTTGGCCGCCTTCAAGTGATACAAGACCTCGACCAGGGTGTTCGGGCCCTCGGGGGCCGGCATCGAGACACGGTCTGACCCGGTCGTCAGCAACGCCCGACTCCGTCTGGGCAACAGTGAACCGAGCGCCGCCGCCACCGCAGGCAAATCGTTCAGATGCCGCGGGACCACTTCGCAGTAGGTGGCACCCGTACGCGCCTTGAGTTCGTCAGCCGTTCCTTCCGCGATGATCGTCCCATGATCGATGACGATGATGCGGTCGCTAAGGGCGTCGGCTTCCTCGAGGTACTGGGTGGTCAACAGCGTCGCGATGCCCGCCTCCTTGCAGTCGGACACCAACTCCCAGATACTTTGCCGGCTGCGCGGATCCAGTCCGGTCGTGGGTTCGTCCAGGAACACCACTTCCGGGCGCACCACTAGTCCGCAGGCGATGTCGATGCGTCGGCGCATGCCACCGGAGTAGGTGCTGACACTTCGGTCACCCGCATCAACCAGGTCGAACTGGTCGAGCAGTTCCTTCGCCCGCGATTTCGCTCGGGACTTTTTCAATCCCTGCAGACGACCGAACATCACCAGATTCTCCCGGCCGGTCAGCAGGTCATCGAGGGCCACTTGCTGCCCGGTGAGCATGAGCGACCGCCGCACCCCGGCCGCATCGGATACGACGTCATGCCCGGCCACCTCCGCATAGCCGCGATCTGGCCGCGTCAGGGTCGACAGGATGTCTACCGTCGTTGTCTTGCCGGCCCCGTTGGGGCCCAGTAAGCCGAGCACCTCGCCGCGGCCGACCTCGAAGCTGATGTCGCGCAGGGCAACAACGTCGCCGAAGGTCTTCCTGATCCCGGCGACCACGACCGCTTTACCGGTGCGGACCATCAACTTCTCCTAATCGATCTCGGCCGACGACAAGTCCACCAGAACCAGTTCTTCGTTCTCCGAGTCGATTTCGTCTTCGGTGACCGCTTCCCTGGTCAGATCGATGAGGGTGGCCGAGAACTGCTGCGCAAGTGCTTCCACGGCCGCCGTCCCGAGGCGGCGGGTGTCATGCCACCAATCCAGATGCACCACACCGGCCGAGCGGTACACCCGCAATTCGACGGCGTGACCCAGGCCCGGGATGGCCTCGCGCACCGGCATCGCGGTGTCGGTGTCGAGCCGAACCGAGGCATCGCCAGACGGCACGGCCGGCAGCTCCGGGATAGTGCCCAAATAGGAGAAGAAAATGTCGGCCGGCAGCGCCTCATCCAGCAACCGGGCGGTTGGGGCATACATGTACCGCAGAAGACCGTAACCGATGCCGTAGTGCGGCACGGCTTTCAGCGTGTTGTGCACGTCGTCCAGCAGTTGCCTGGCGCTCCCGTCGTCACCCCTGGAGCAGTCGAGAGCAACCGGATAGACGGCGTCGAACCAGCCAACCGTGCGGCGCAGGTCGACATCGGGTTTGAGAACTGATCGGCCCGACCCGCCCAGATCCACGGCGACCGCGCCGTCACCGACCGTCTCCGCGATGGTGCGGCTCAACGCTGCCAGCAAAATCTCGTCGATTGGTACCCGAAGCCGGCGCCGCGCGTCGTCAATCTCGCTCGTTTCCAGCGTGGTCAGTGTCGACGACACTTTGGCCAGGTCCTGTATTCCGGGCCGTTCCGACACCAGCGGGCCGGCCACGCGCAACGTCGGTTCGGTGGCAGTCTTCAACCAGAAGTCTCGACTTTCCACGACCGCGGGATGGGTCGCGAGCGCCGCGCAGCGCTGTGACCACTCCTTCCACGTTGTGGTGACCGGCTGCAGAGCGATGTCTTGGCCGGCCAGTCGTTGGCCGAACGCGGTGAAGATGTCGGTCAGCAAAATCTCACGTGAGGTGGTGTCGGCCACGATCGCGTGCACGCTGAGAGCCAGGTAGCAGGGGCCGCCAGGTAAGCCACGGATATGGGTGGCGGTCAGCGGCGGACTCGACAGATCCTGCGCACGGATCTGCTGGTTGAGGATGTCGAGAACAGCGTCGCGCTCATGCGGGCTGCCGGGCGACAGGTCGGCAAGCTCGCGGGTGGCCAGTTCGGTGAACTCGTGCGGTTCGCCGATGCGCTGTTCCCACGTCCCCGCCCGCTGAACGATCCGCAGCCGCAACGCATCATGGTGGTTGGACACGGCGGTGAGCACCGCGCGGATGTCTTCGGCCTGCACGTCGGGGCTCAGTTCCAGGATGAGCGGGATTCGCCAGCGGTCGCCTTCGCGCAACCCGTGCGCGAGGAAGTACTCGATGTTGGGCGGAACCGGCGGATGAGTCACCTCTTCCGGCGACTGGCGGGCCAGCCCGCCCGAGACGTAGCGGGCCACCAGAGCTCTGCTGAGAGCAGCCACGGTCTGGTTCTCGTAAAGGTCCTGGGGGGTAAGGTCCAGGCCTTCGTTGGCGGCAGTCATTGCGACGCTGATCGCGATCAGCGAGTCACCGCCGAGTTCGAAGAAGTTGGCGTTGCGGTCGATGGAGGTGAGACCGAGGCACTGCGCCCAGATGCGCTGCAACGTCGTCTCCATCTGCGACTTGCCGTTCGTGGCTGCGTGCGACTGTTCGGCGGTCCCGGGTGACGACGGCGACGTCCCATTGGTAGCGGCAGCACCTTCGGCCCACGCCACCGTCGCCTTGCGTTCGACCCAATGGCGTTGGCGTTCAAAGGGGTAGCCCGTCAGCGATACGAGTCGCGGCCGCCGGCCACCGCGCAGCGGTGTCCAGTCCAGGTCGATGCCCGTTGCCCACAGTTGCCCGAGCGCCAACAAGAAGGTATCGCTATCGCTGCGGTTCTGCGCCTGGTGGCGCATGAGCCGAACGGCGCGGTGACTGTCCGACCACCTCGGGTGCCGCATCGCCGACGAGGTCAAGGTGCCGCCGGGCCCCACTTCAACCACGACCCGGTGCGGGTCGGCCAGCAGCACATCGATTTCGTCGGCGAACCGGACCGTTGCCCTTACCTGGCGCGCCCACGTCGCGGGATTGGTCGCCTCGCCGGCGGACATCCAGGTTCCGGTGATGTTGGACAGCAGCGGTATTTGTGGATCTCGCAGGGTCAGCCGGGACATGAATCCAGTGAATTCTGGGATCATCGACTCCATCAACCGCGAGTGGAACGCGTGCGAGGTGCGGACGCGACGCGCCACGATCCCCAGTTCGCCCAGGCGAGCGGAGAAGGCGCGGATGTCTTGCTCGGAGCCCGCGACAACGCAGCCGCCGGGATCGTTCACCGCGGCGAGGTCGACGTTGGACGACAGGTGCTCGGCGATGGCCTCCGGGCTCAGCGCCACCGCGACCATCACGCCACGCGGTGCTGTATGCATCAGCCGGGCTCTTACTGAAACCGCCTTGATCGCCGTCTCGAGATCGAAGACGCCCGCGATGGTCGCTGCGACATACTCGCCGATGCTGTGTCCGGCCAAGGCGGCCGGGCGTACGCCGTAGGTTTCGATGAGCTTGGCCAGCGCGTATTCCACCGTGAACAGCGCGGGCTGGGTTCGGTCGGTGCGCTCCAGGTTTCGACCGGTCCCGTCGAAGATCTCCGCGCGCAGGTCGACACCCAACTCGTCACCGAAGCCTGCGGCGCACTGATCGAAGTATTGAGCGAACACCGGCTCGGAGTCATACAGGCCACGCGCCATCCCGGTGTGCTGCGCACCTTGACCGGGGAAAAGAAAAGCGACCCGCGATGCATCGTCGGCGTCATTGGTGCTGGAAACCGACTCGCCGACGAACACGTTGTCGTGCTCGTGCGCCCGCAGCACCTCGGCCGCGTCCTGCTGGTCGCGGACGACCGCAGCCATCCGGACATTCTCTTTGCGGCGCCTGGCCAGCGTGTATGCGACGTCAGACAGACTGACCTCGTCGGGACCGGACAATTCGGCGGCCAGCGCAGAGCGGGAGTCCTGCAGCGCCGCGACGGTTCGAGCCGACAGCAGCAGCACTTGCGGGCTGGGTTGGCTGGCAGATCCGGCCGGCGCCAATGCCGGTGCCTCTTCTAAGACAACGTGCGCGTTGGTGCCGCCCACACCAAACGAGCTGACCCCGGCGCGCCGAACGCCCTCCCATTCCCACGGGCCGTACTCGCTGCGTACCACGAACGGCCCCTGGTCCAGGTGCAGTTCGGGGTTGGGGCTGGTGAAGTGCAGAGTTGCCGGGATTGCCTGGTGCTTGAGAGACAGAATCGTCTTGATCAGCCCGGCCATCCCAGCCGCGGTTTCCAGGTGACCGATGTTGGACTTGACCGAGCCGACGAAGCAGGGACCCGCCCTGGTCTCCGTGGACACCGCGAAGGCCTGTCGCAGACCTTCTATTTCGATTGGGTCGCCAAGCGGCGTGCCGGTGCCGTGACTTTCGATGTAGCTCACGGTTGCGGCGTCGACGTCGGCCACCGCATGTGCCTCGGCGATGACCTCGGCTTGACCGGCCGCGTTCGGGGCGGCGTAGGTCATTTTCGTCGAGCCGTCGTTGTTGATCGCCGATCCCCGGATCACGGCGTGGATGCGGTCTCCGTCGTCCACGGCGTCCTGCAGCGACTTGAGCACCACCACAGCGACTCCGCTGCCGAAAATGGTGCCATCGGACCGTACATCGAAGGGCCGGCAGTGGCCGGTCGCCGACACCATCGAACCGGGTTCGTGCCAATACCCGACATGGTGCGGGACCCGGATCGACGCGCCGCCGGCCAGCGCCATGTCACACTCGCCGTTCAGAATGCTCTGGCACGCCAGATGGACTGCGACCAGAGCCGACGAGCATGCCGTCTGTACCGACAGGGCGGGGCCGCGCAGGTTGAATTGGTGCGCCGCCCGTGTCGCCAGATGGTCTTTGTCGTTCTGCAACGACATGTTGACCATTTCGAAGGTGGCGCCCTGCCCGATGATCAGGTTCAGATCGTGATGCGACATGAGGTTGTTGAGCAGGTACCCGCTGGCCGAGCTGGTGCCATATACCCCGATCGAGCCCTCGAACTGCGCCGGGTCGTAGCCGGCGTCTTCCAGCGCGTGCCAGGCAGACTGCAGAAACAGCCGATGCTGGGGGTCAGTCATTCGAGCGGCCAGCGGAGTGAAACCGAAGAAATCGGCGTCGAATTCGTCGATTCCGTCCATGAGTGCCGCGCGCCGCACATACGAGTGATTGGCAAGCGCTTTTTCGCTGATGCCGGCGGCGAGAAGGTCATCTTCGGACAACGTGACGATCGATTCCTCACCACGCCGCAAGTTGTCCCAGAACTCCGCTGTGGATTTCGCACCCGGGAATCTGCCGGCCATGCCGATGACGGCGATGGCGTTGGGCGGCAACGAATCCGAGGCCGTTGATCCGATACTGCTGGTCACGCGCGTGGCCCTACCTTCCGCCGCATTGCGGCTCGTTGGCGCGCCGCGGCGCGTTGCTGAGCTCGATCGCGAACCCCGGCGGACGGCTGAGCGCTTTGCTGCCCGGCCAGGCCCAGTTGACGGGTGAGATCACCCGTGAGGTCGGCGAGCGTAGCCCCTTGCAGCAGAAGCGCCACTGGCGGTTCCGCGCCGAAGTCCGCGCGAACAGTGTTCCTGATCCGCACAGCCATCAACGAATCCATCCCCAGTTCGGTCAACGGCTGATCGACATCGATGGCACTACCGTCGGGATAGCCCATTATCGCAGAGACCCGCTTGCGCAGCCGCGCGGTGACGATGCGGTGAGCCTCGGCCGGATCCAGGTCCCGAAGCGCCTCAGGGCCTGCCCAGTCCTCGTCGTCGCTGTCGCCGTCCAGTTCCTCGGCCAGCGTTGCGAAATAGCCAAGTTGGTGGATCTCGGGGAATGCAGCGGCGGCGCGGTCAAGACGCAGCCGCGCCACACCTGCGCGGGTGACGTTGCCCGCGAGCAGCGCCTCCAAGGCTTCGAGGCCCTCGGCAGGAGTGATGGGGTCGAGAACGCTCAGCGTCAGCGTGCGGGCGACGCCGACGTCCGACCACTGGCCCCAGTTGATCGTGGTGGCGGGCAAACCCGCTGCCTTGCGCCACGCGACCAGGGCATCGAGCCACGCATTCGCACACGCGTAGGCAGCCTGGCCGGGGGAGCCCAGCAGCGACGCCACTGAGGAGAACCCAACCCACCAGTCGAGTTGACGGTTGGCTGTGGCGTCGTGCAGCCGCACCGCGCCAACCGCCTTGGGCGCCCAGACGCGTTCCAGGCTCTCCTGTCGAAGGCCCACCACGATCTGGTCGTCGATCACCGCGGCGCCGTGGATGACGCCCCGCAGCGGCAGCCCGGTCTCCTCGGCAGCGCTCACCAGTCGCTCGGCCACTGCGGATGAGGTGATATCGCCTTGCACGACAACGACGTCAGCGTGTGAGCCAAGGTCGTCGATAGTACTGCGCTGCTCCGCCGAGAGGTCGCTTCGACCGTTGAGAACGACGCGCTGGGCACCGCTCTCGATGAGCCAGCGGGCGACCACCAAACCCAGGCCGCCTAAACCACCGGTGACGATGTATGAGCTGTCCGGGCGCACCACCAGGTCACGCTCGCGGTTGCCGAGCGCAGCGCGCGCGAGCCGTTCGACGTGCCTCTGTCCCCCCCGCCAGGCAATCACATCGTCGTTTTCCGAGTCGTTACCCGATGACTCGAACTCGGACGTCAACGTCGCAAGCATGTCGCCTGCCGAGTCCAAGTCGATAAGTCTGGCGCGCAAGTCCGGGTGCTCGTAGGCAAGAACCCGAATCAGACCTTTGAGGGCGCCGACTACCGGATCACCGGGCTCGTGATCGCCGACCACCAGGCCGTTGCGGGTGATCAGCGACAGCTGCGGAGCTTTTCCGTGCCAGCCGCCGATCACCGCGCGGATTGCCGCCGAAACCGCCCAGACCAAATCGCGCGCCCTCGCTGCGTCGAAGTCGGTGGCGTCGAATGGGTGGCGGCCGACGAAGATGACCACCCCCACCGGCGGAAGCTCGGGATCTGCAGCGGTTGTCGCGAAGGCTTCCAGCACGACGGATTCGTCGGAGAGGTCTCCGCTGATCACTCGCCGGCTCGGAGAGCCGAAACTCGCCGCGAAGTCGTGCGCAATCCCCTGCGCGTCAGCGTCGCCGGCCAACACCAACCAGCTGCCGGCGGGCTTCTCAACAGCCACCGCCGAACGCGCCGAACCGTCTGGCGAGGGCTTCTCCAGCCACACGCTGTCGAAGACCTTCTGCGAAAGCGGTAATGGCACGGTGCGGCGTTGGATGCGCTGCAGATAGATACCGGTGATCTCTGCAGTCGGCGTTCCCGCTTGATCCATCAACGTGACCCGGCCCAGCGCACCGGCACCGTCGCCGTTGACGTTGGTCAGCTCAGCGCGGCAGCGGGCGCGCCGGCCGACTTCCCCGAATATCCGGATCGTCTCCAACGACACCGGCAGATACGTGACGTCTGCGGTGTCGGCGAGCGAGTCGGCAGGCATCGCCGCAGCCAGTGTTTGCAGTGCCGCGTCGAGCATGACGGGATGAAGTCGATAACCTCGATGCCCGGTCGCCTCATCAGGCAGGACGATCTCGGATTCGCAAGCACCGGTTGGCATTCGACTGATCCGCGTCAGAGCGGCAAATGCTTGGCCATGATAGGCGCCGGTGCGGCGCAGGGCGGTATAGAACTCCGCCGGTGACACCGCAGTACCGGCCTGGGCAGGAGAACCGTTGCGCTGCGCCGGCACATCCCGCGGGGCGGTGTCGACACGAGCGACCGCATGCCGGCACCAATTGCCGGCCGCTGAGCGGGAATGCACCTCGACGCGAAAGTTGTCGTGGGCGTCTCTGCCGAGCTGCGTTGTCACCTGGGTGCGGCCGTCCAGCGGCAGCATCTGCTCAACCTCGAGCCGATTCACCGCGACGGCGTGAACTGGCAAGCCGAGGGCTTCGCTGCCGGCGGCCAACGCGATCTCGGCGAAGGCTGCTGCCGGCATGACCGGCTGGCCGTGCACCTTGTGATCCGCCAGCCAGGGAATGCAGTCGGTTCCGACATTCGCCTGCCACACATGGTCGCGGCCGGAGGGCATCTCTACATGCACGCCAAGCAACGGGTGGGCACCGGCCGGCGCCAGACCAGCCGAGCGGTCCGCGACCCAACACTTCGAATGCAGCCACGGCGTCGGCGGAAGATCCGCGAGTTGGCCTGTGCCGTCTGCTGATTGAGGTTGGCTATCCGTCGGCGGCACAGCCGCGGCCAGCTGCGTGTGGAATGCGAACGTCTCGGCGGTGTCCCGGTTCAGCGTCGCACCGATGTGGATGTCGCCGCGAGCCGTGCCAGGCTCGATGCTCTCGGTAATGGCGTGGGTGAGTAGCGGATGCGGACTGATCTCGATGAACGTGCTGTGGTCGGCGCCCGCAGCGGCGACTGCCTGGCTGAAACGCACCGGGTTGCGCAGGTTGGCGACCCAGTAACCGGCGTCGAAGGTCGGTGTCGCGCCGCTGCGCACGGTGGTGCTGATCAGCGGGATCTTCGGCGTCGTCGGCGCCAAGTCCGCTAAAGCGCTTTGCAATTCGGGCAAGATCGGATCGATTGTCGGATGGTGAGAGGCCACGTCCACCTCGACGCGGCGAGCCAACCGGCCCTGGGCGTCCACGACTGCGATCACCGCGTCGACCTGGTCTGGCGGCCCTGCTATCACCGACTGCTGCGGCGAGGCATAGACCGCCAGAGTGACGTCGGGATAACCGGCGATCAACTCCTCGGTGTTGGCCGCGTTCAATTCCAGCAGCGCCATCGCACCCTGCCCGGACAGCCGCGACATCAATTGAGACCGGGTCGCGATCACGCGCAGACCGTCGGCGGGACTCAGTGCCCCGGCCACCACGGCCGCAGTCACCTCCCCCATCGAATGTCCGATCACCGCATCGGGTTCCACCCCGTAGGCGCGCCACAACGCGGTCAACGCCAACTGGATCCCGACCAGAACCGGCTGGATGCGCGCAATGCCGACCAGTGGCTCACCGGCGTCGAGCACCTGCCGCAGCGAAAACCCGACCTGCTCGATGAAGATCGGCTCCAACTCGGCGATCGCGGCAGCGAACGCCGGTTCTGCGGCCAGCAACTCCTGGCCCATTTTGGGCCATTGCGAACCTTGACCGGAATAGACGAACACCGTCCCAGACCCGCGTGATCCGCTGCCGGACCGCACCACGCCTGGGGCCGGCTGTCCAGCGGCCAGCGCGCGCAACCCCGCCACCGCCTGCCCGCGATCAACAGCACACACGGTAGCGAACTTGCCGTAGCGGCTGCGGTGATGATTAACGGTGTGGGCCACGTCGGCCAGCGGCACACCGGCGCCGTCATTCTCCATCCAATCGGCCAGCGCCGACGCCCAAACCGCCACCCGCTGATCGGTCTTGCCCGAGACGACCAACTTCATGACTCGGTTATCCGCGGCCGGCACCGGCGCCGGGTCGGGCCCCTGCTCCAGCACCACATGCGCGTTGGTTCCGCCCAGCCCAAACGACGACACCCCGGCGCGGCGCGGGCCCTCGCTGTCCGGCCACGCGGCCAACTCGGTGGGAACGAACAGTCGAGTGACGGACGGGTCAATCGCCGGATTCCATTGTGCGAAGTGCAGGTTCGGCGGGACCTCGCCACGCTGAACCGCCAGCACGGCCTTGATGAATCCCGCTATCCCGGCCGCCGCCTCTAAATGGCCCATGTTGGATTTCACCGCGCCCAGCGCGCACGGGCCGTTTCCGCGGCCGTAGACCTCCGACAGCGCGTCGAACTCAATCGGATCGCCCAGCGCGGTGCCGGTGCCGTGCGCCTCAACGTAATTCACCGAAGTCGCCGCCACATCGGCACTGCGCAACGCCCGGGTGAGTACATCGCGCTGCGCCAGCGCGTTGGGCGCGGTCAGCCCATTGGAACGGCCGTCCTGATTGACCGCTGAGCCTCGCACCACCGCCAAAACCCGGTTGCCGTCCCGGACGGCGTCGGTGAGCCGCTTGAGCACGACGACGCCGGCACCCTCACCCCGCACGAACCCGTCAGCCCCCGCATCGAAGGCGTTACAACGCCCGCGCGGCGACAACATCCCCCACTTGGACAGCGCAAGTTGAGTTTCCGGCCGCAATATGAGATTGACCCCGCCGGCCAAGGCCAGCTCGCTTTCCCGCAGCCGCAGGCTCTGACAGGCCAGATGGATAGAAACCAACGACGACGAACAGGCCGTGTCCACCGCCACCGCCGGACCACGCAGCCCCAGCAAGTACGCGATCCGGCCCACGGTGACACTGTGTGCGTTGCCGGTCGCCGAATAGGCGTCGATGCTGTCCGGGTTCGCGGCCGAGGCAGTCTGATACTCGCTGTAGTACACCCCCACCATCACCGCGGCGCGAGTTCCGGCCAGGGAATCTGGCGCAATACCGGCATGCTCGAGTGCTTCCCAGGCCACCTCCAACAGCACCCGCTGCTGCGGATCCATCGCTTCGGCCTCACGTGGGGAAATCCCGAAGAAATCCGCATCGAAACCAGCTACGTCGGGCAGGAAACCACCCCACTTCGACGCCATTCGGCCCGGCGCAAACGGGTCGGGGTCGTAGAACGCCTCAGCATCCCAGCGATCTGAAGGCACCTCGCTGATCGCATCCCCGCCGTTGGCCAGAAACGTCCAGTATCCTTCCGGTCCGAACGCACCACCGGGAAAACGACATCCGATTCCCACCACCGCGACCGGCTCAGCTGTTGCGATACGCGACGCCTTATCGAACTGATCCGCCAACGCGACGCGCTGGTCGGCGGTCATACCGGCAACCCGGTCGAAGATCGTCCTCATCGGATACCGCTCTGACTGCCGGCAGTAGCCGATTCCACGCTGTCGAACAGTGCATCCAGCACACCGCTGTCTGAGTCGGTCGTCACCTCGACATGACCTTCCGCTACGCCGTCGTCCGAGACTCCCGGCGGCGCGACCATTTCCACCAGATACGCCGCCAACGACGCGATCGTCGGGTGGTCCCACAGCATGGTCGCCGACAAGTCGAAGCCCACTAACCGCCGCGCCTCTTTCAAGACAGCCATCGCCATCATCGAATCGAGCCCCAATTCCGGGAACGGCCGATCGACGTCTATAGCCGACGCCGACATCCCGAGTTCGTTGGCCAGAATGGCTCTCAGCCTGGCCTCCAGCTCGCTGAGTATCTTCTCCGCGGGCATCTCCGACCACGCCACCGTTGTCAATTCGTCATGCGAAGCGGCCTGTGCGACATCAGAGTTCATGGCTGCGTATCGGAGCGACCGGATGTCGCCGTAGCTGCTGCCGTCGGGTGCTGTCAGCACGATGTCGACGACCAACTCATCTCTATCGGCGTCGCGCCGATATACCTTGACGGCGCCGTGCGAGCCGGTGAAACCGGCGCGGAATCGGACAGATTCGGCGACCGCGGGAAGCATCGGCCGCGGGTCGGAACCGTTCACCAGTTGCGCGACTTGAATGGCGGCGTCCAATAGCGCCAGCGGCTGCGGACTCCGGGCCGTAGGGAAACTGACCTGCGCGTGCAACACGCCCGGACTGGACTGGCATGAGTCGATCGACCACCCAAACAGCTGCCCCTCGATACCTGAGGCCCGCTGCAGCGCGGCCACCGACTCGGTTGGCACCGTGTCGTAGCCGAGCTCCGCCTGGTCACCGCCGGTGACTGCGCCGTCCGGTTCTTCCTGTCGGGAGTGAGAGATGTGGGCGCTGACATTGGTGGTCCAACTTTCCGCGGAGGTGTCCGCCGCGCAGCCAGATGACACCATGACTGACTCGCCGTCGGCGACCACCCGGACTACCCGCGGCTGATCGAGCAGGATCGGTTGCTCGAATCGGACGTCCGATAGTGCTGATGCTCCGCATTCGGTTGCCGCGGTCCAAAGCGTGTGTAACAAAACCGAAGTCGAGACCTCATCCATTCCGGGAATTCGGTGCAATCCCGAGGCCGGGCTGGCCTCCGGCTCCAGCCGCGCCTGCCAGAGATGTATCGGCGGTGTCGTGGCGACAGTGACATGCTCGCCGAGCAGGGTGTCGGATCGGGGCGCGGATACGGCGGCCTCTAGCCGCTCTTTAATCGTGAGCCAGAACCGGTCCTCGGGTACGCCGGCACCGGCCCGGGTACTGCGCACCGGTGTTTCCGGCAAGCCGATCCAGTGGCGGGTGTGGTGCCAGGGCGTAGTCGGTATGGCCGGATGTGGCTCGGCCGGGTGTCCGATGTTCGGCGGCTGGTTGGTGTGCGCGGTGTTGAGATTGGTGTGAAAGATCAGGGTGTCGTGGGTGTTCCGCGCCAGAGTTCCGATGCTGTGGTGATGGACCTCGGTCAAGGTGTCGCTGATCGCAGCGGTGAGCAGCGGGTGCGGGCTGACTTCAATGAACGTGCCGTGGTCGGCACTGGCGTCGGTCACCGTCTGGCTGAACCATACTGGGTCAACCAGATTGGTCACCCAGTAATCGGCATCGAACACCGGCGCGGCGCCGGTGGCGGTGATCACTGGGATGGTCGGCAGCTTCGGCGACAAATCAGCCAGCGCAGTGCGCAGTTCTGCATCCAACTCCAGCAATGCCGTAGCGCCCTCGCCGGACGACCGCGACATCAGCTGAGAGTAGGTCGCAATCACCCGCAACCCGTCAGACCGGCTCAATGCGCCCGCCACCACCGCCGTGGCCACCTGTCCGATCGAATGCCCTATCAGCGCATCGGGTTCCACGCCGTACGAACGCCACAGCTCGGTGAGCGCCAACTGCATCCCGACCAGAACCGGCTGGTTGCGATCGATGCCGATCAGGGGCTCCGCAGCCGACAGCACGTGTTGCAGTGAGAATCCCACCTGCTCAACGAAAATGGGCTCCAACTCGGCCACCGCCGCCGCAAATGCCGGCTCGTCAGCCAACAACTGCCGACCCATGCCCGCCCACTGCGAACCGTCGCCGGAATAGACAAACACCGTTCCCGGCCGGCACGGGCCCTCATGCGGACCGACCACCCCGGACACCGACTGACCCGTACCCAGTGCCCGCAAACCGGCCACCGCCTGGTCACGATCGAGGGCCGCCACAGTGCCGAACTTTGCGTGCCGGGTCCGGTGGTGGTTCAACGTATGCGCGACCTCGGCGAGCCCCACGTCGGCCCCAGCGCCGTTCATCCATTCCGCCAGCATCTCCGCCGTAGCCGCCACCCGCTCGGCTGTTTTGCCGGACACCACAAGCGTTGTCACCGTCTCGTCGGACCCTGGCTTGGTCGCCGTGGTGGGCACCGGTTCCGGTCCCTGTTCCAGCACCACATGCGCGTTGGTGCCCCCGAAGCCGAATGACGATACGCCCGCCCGTCGCGGCTGGCCCGTGACGGGCCAGTCTGTCGGCTCAGCAACGACTTTCAGGCGCAGGTCATCGAACGGGATGTGCGGATTCGGGGTGTGGAAATTGTGGTTCGGGGGGATGTGGCCGTGCTGCACCGACAGCACAGCCTTGATGAAACCCGCGATCCCGGCCGCCTCCAAATTGCCCAGGTTTGACTTGACCGCCCCGATCAGCAGCGGCGCACCGTGCGAGCGCGCACGACCCAACACCGATCCGAGCGCGCGCGCCTCGATGGGATCGCCGAGCAACGTGCCGATTCCGTGGGCCTCGACATAGTCAACGTGACGCGGCTCGACGCCAGCGCTGGTGTAAGCGGCGCGCAACACAGCCATCTGCGCTGCAGGATTCGGCGCCATCAGCCCGTTGGACCGGCCGTCCTGGTTGACCGCCGAACCACGCACCACCGCCAAAACCGGATCACCGTCACGCACTGCATCACTGAGCCGCTTGAGCACCGCGACCCCGCAACCCTCACCGCGCACGAAACCGTCGGCGCTCGCATCGAATGGATGGCACTGACCCGTCGGCGACATCGCTTGGGCTTGATCGAAGCTCCGGGTGATAGCCGGTGACAACAGCAGGTTAACCCCTGCCGCGATGGCGAGATCCGATTCGCCCGTCCGCAAGCTCTGACAGGCCATATGGACCCCCACCAGCGAGGACGAACATGCGGTGTCCACCGTCACCGACGGTCCCCGCAGGTCGAAGTAATAGGAAACCCGGTTGGCGATGATGCTCAGTGCGCCGCCGGTGCCCGACCACGCATCGACCTGCGACAGATCAGTCGACGTCAGAAACCCGTATTCGCTTGCGCACGCGCCGACGAAAACCCCGGTTTGGGTGCGCCGCAGGGAATCAGCCGGAATGCCGGCGTGCTCTAATGCCTCGTAGGCCACTTCCAGCAGGAGACGCTGCTGAGGATCCATCTTGGCGGCTTCCCTCGGGGAGATTTCGAAGAATTCCGCGTCGAAACCGTCGATGTCGGCCAAGAACGAACCCCAGCGCGTGGTGCCGGACAGCGCCGCGGCGACCTCGGGCGAGCCGTTGTCGAACGGCGCCCACCGATCCGGCGGCACTTCGCCCACCGCGGACCGGCCTTCGCGGAGGAACTGCCAGAACGCTTGTGGGCCATATACATTGCCCGGGAAGCGGCAGCCCATGCCGACGACCGCGATCGGTTCGTCATCCCAGACTCGACCGGCCGCATCAGCCGTGTCGACCCGAGTCTCCGATTCCGGAGTTGTGAAGTACTGAACAAGAGCGTTGATCGTCGGGTGCTGCCAGAAATCGACCGGCGATACTGATCGGCCCAGCAACTCGGCCAGTTCGCCGGAGAGCACCACCGCGTCCCGAGACCCAACCCCCAGATCTGACAACGACGCATCCACGTCAATCCCGTTGGGGTCACAGCCGAGATTCGTGACCAGGTAATCAATCAGCCAGTGCCGCAGTGCCGCATCAGATAAAGCCTCAGTCATGCCGAAATCTCCGAACTTTCACAGATATCGAGGCGATACCGCCTCATGAAATCCCGCTGTCGACGCTAGCGGAGGTTGACTCAACCTCGTCGAACAAGCTGTCTAGGACACTGCTTCCCGAGTCGTCAAGCACATTGCTGTCACCATCCGAGTCTTGCTGGGGGGAGAGTCTTTCCACGAGGTAGGCAATTAGCGACGTGATCGTCGGGTGATTCCACAGCATCGTCGCCGACAACTCGATACCGGTCAGCTGCTCGGCTTCTCGTCGGATCGACATGGCCATTACGGAGTTCAGACCCAATTCCGCGAACGGCAGGTCCTCCTCGAGTTCTGCCTCAGAAATTCGGAGCTCGCGGGCCAGGATCTTTCGTAGCCCATCTCTGAGTTCGTGCCGCAGCTCATCGGCGCTCATCGCCGACCAGGTCCGCATCGGGGCCGAAGCGGGATCTGCGGGAGATGCCGATTGGTCGGCGGAGGCGATGGGAGCCATCACCGCCTGCGCGATGTCGTGGCAGGCTACGAATTCCCACGCGGCGAACGCTTCCTGCGGTGCGACCGGTCGCGAACCCAGCCTCGCCAGCTCGTGCACCACAATCGCCGCGTCGCTTGCGAACCCGAGTCCCTGCCAAGCCACCCAGTCCAAGCTGACGGTGTGGCCGTCTTGCCTATGGCGGCCCCGCGCCAGGCAGTCCAGGTACGCGTTGGCCGCGGCATAGGCGGCCTGCCCCGGGATACCGAAGAACGTTCCGGCCGAAGCGGTGAGGTAGAAGAAGTCGAGGCGCCCTGGCGGAAAAGCCGCGTGCAACGCCTGAGCGCCAGCGATTTTCGGCCACATCACCCGCCGGAATGCGTCGTCCCCTGTCATGGTCAACAGCTTGTTCTCGGTGATGCCGGCGGCATGGATGACACCGCGGATGGGCGGTGCCCCGTCATGGTCGCGCCGCGCCAACAGCGCTTGCACCGCCTCTGGCGAGCCGACGTCGAGGGCTACGACGTCAACCGCAACGCCACGCTGTTCCAGCGCCCTGATCGCGGTGATGCGTTCGCGGGCACCCAGGTCGATGGTTTCACTGTCCCAGTCACGCCTGGGCGGCAAGGGGGTACGCCCCGCCAGTACCAAGCGACGCGCACCGCGATCTGCGAGCCAGTCGGCCATCAACAGACCGAGCACACCCAAGCCGCCGGTGATCAGATATGCCGCGTCGAGACGACACCGCAACGGCTCTCGCACCGGTTGCCCTGGAACCGGCACCAGGGCGGGCGCGAAGAACTGGCCATCGCGCAACGCCAGGATCGGCTCGGATAGCGTCGCCAGCACCGTGAACAGTGTTGCCAGTGCTGGTGCGGCATCGCTTACTTCATCGTCAGCCGAGATGTCGACGAGTCCGCCGTAGAGGTCCGGCTGCTCGACTGCGATGACGCGGGCCAGGCCCCACAGGCAACTCTGCGGCAGAGCCGCCTGGCAACCGGCCTCCCGCACACCGCGGGTGATGATCCACAGCGTGGCGGGATGCTGAGCATCGCGGTCAGCCAGCAGCCGGAGGAGATCGCCTACTTCCATCGATAGTCGCACGGCAGCGTCGATGTCGGTCTCTGTCGGCTCCGCCTCGGCGAGATAAAGCACATACCGAGCCTCGTTGAGCTCCGCGGCGCGGTATCCGGCGTCGGCGAAGCGCTCTTGGAGCTCGCCGCGGGCACCACCCGCACCACCGACAACGGCCAGCGTGCCGGGTTGCGCCACAGGCGCATCTCCGTCCGCGCGCCAGGGTCGCCACTCGATGGCATGCGCGACCGAACGCGGATCGGCATGACGGTCGGGCGCTTGCGCTCCGCCGGACTCCACATCGGCGTACCGCAACGAGCGGATGTCCACGCACGTCGTGCCATCGGGAGCCTTCGCGACGATATCGACGACTATTTCGCCGGCGTTGCCATCCAGCCGCCGTATCTGAACAGATCCCTGCAGATCGGCGAGACCGTTGGTGATGCGGACACTTTCGACGGCAGCTGGAACCATCAGCCGTGGATTGGAGCCATCCACCAAACGGGCAACGTGTACGGCGGCGTCGAGCAGGGCCACCGTTGCGGCCTCGGTCAACCGGACGTCGGCGACGGCGCCACCCGAGCTCGGTCGAAAAGCATCGACCGACCACGGGAATGGCTGGCCTTCAACGCCCCAGTTCTTCATCAGCTCGGCCACCGGTGCTGTCTGGCCGTTGGTGATCGGACTTAGCCGGTCTGCCGCCCCATTGGCGTCGGGGGCGGCGAGGCCGGACGGCAACCGCGACAGCCGGCCACTGACATGCTTGACCCAGCGGAACGGCGGCGTCGCTGTAGTCGGACGCGACGACACTGTGACGGATTCGCCTTCGGCGACCACCTGGATCACGCGCGGCTGGTCGACGACTATCGGGCTTTCGAACCGGACGGCAGAAAGCGCCGATGCACCCATTTCACTGGCCGCGACCGAAAGGGTCTGCAGCAGCACAGATATCGGAACTACTTCCACACCGTGGATCCGGTGGTGACCCGGATATGGTTTGGCATCTGGCACCAGACGGGCCTGCCACAGGTGCGCAGGCGGTGTCGTCGATAAAGCGATGTGCGCACCGAGCAACGTGCCATACTTCGGTGCCGATACCGTCGCGTCCACGCGTTCCTTCGTCGCCATCCAGTGGCGGGTGTGGCGCCACGGGGTGCTCGGTAGGACCGCAGCCGGACCAGTCGGATGATCGGTGCTGGGCGGCTGGACGGTATGGGTGGAGTTGAGGTTGGTGTGGAAGACGACCGTGTCATGGGAATCGCGCTGCAGCGTTGAGATGCTGTGGTGATGGACGTCCGCCAGGGTGTCGCTGATCGCGTGAGTCAGCACCGGATGCGGACTGACTTCCACAAAAATGCCGTAGTCGGCGCCGGCGGTGGCGATCGCTTGACTGAACCGCACCGGGTGCCGCAGATTAGCCGACCAGTAGTCGGCATCAAAAACCGCTGTGCCGCCAGCGGCCCGGCCTTCGGTGGTGACGATGACCGGAGTGGTCGGCCGCCGCGGCGTCAAGTCGGCAAGCGATGCCCGCAACTCTGGCAGCACTGGATCGATGATCGGATGGTGCGATGCCACATCGACCTCGATGCGCCGCGCCAACCGATCTTGCGCAGCGACCATTTCGATCAGCGCATCAACTTGCTCGGGGGGTCCGGCGATCACCGACTGACGCGGCGACGCGTACACCGCCAACGTCACATCAGGTTGTGTGCGTATCAACGCCATCGCGCTTTCCGGGTCGAGCTCAAGCAGCGCCATCGCGCCCTGCCCAGATAGCCGCGCCATCAGCCGCGAGCGGGTAGCGATCACTCGCAACCCCTCGGCGGGAGTCAGCGCTCCGGCGACTACCGCCGCAGTCACTTCGCCCATTGAGTGCCCGATTACCGCGTCGGGCTCGACGCCGTACCAGCGCCAAAGTTCGGTCAGCGCCAACTGCACTCCGACCAGAACCGGTTGAATGCGATCGATCCCGACCACCGCCTCGCCGCCAGCCAGTACCTGCCGTAGCGAAAACCCGGTCTGGTCAACGAAAGCCGGCTCTAACTCGGCCACTGCCGCTGCGAAGGCCGGCTCGTCGGCCAACAACTGTCGGCCCATCCCCGCCCATTGCGAGCCTTGGCCGGAATAGACGAACACCGTGCCAGTGCGGCACACGCCCTCGTGTGGTGCCGCAACCCCGTCGGCCGACCGGCCTGCGGCCAGCGCACGCAACCCGGCGACCGCCTGCGAGCGGTCGCATGCGGCCACTGTCGCGAACTTCGCGTGCCGGCTGCGGTGATGATTCAAGGTGTGCGCCACGTCGGCCAACGGAATGTCCGAGCCGGCGCCGTCCATCCACTGCGCCAGCACCTCTGCTGTTGCGGCCACCCGCTCGTCGGTCTTGCCCGAGACCACTAGCGTCGTCACCGCCCCGACGTGCGATTCGGCCACCGGAACAGGCCCCGGATCCGGACGCTGCGCCAACACCACATGCGCGTTGGTGCCACCGAAACCGAACGACGACACGCCGGCTCGGCGCGTCTGACTCGTCGAGGGCCAATCGGTGGGCTTGTCGACGACTTTCAACCGCAGACTGTCGAATGGGATGTGCGGGTTCGGTTTGTCGAAGTGCAAATTGGCCGGAATATGCCCGTGCTGTACAGACAGCACCGCCTTGATGAAGCCGGCGATCCCAGCCGCCCCTTCCAGATGCCCGAGGTTGGACTTGACCGCCCCAAGCAACAGCGGAGCGTCTTGAGGACGAGCACGGCCCAGTACTCTGCCGAGCGCGCGCGCCTCGATGGGATCGCCGAGCAGCGTGCCGGTGCCATGCGCCTCGACATAGTCAATGTGGCGTGGATCGACGCCGGCATTGGCGTAGGCGGCACGCAACACAGCCATTTGGGCTGCCGGATTGGGCGCCATCAAGCCATTGGAGCGGCCGTCCTGATTCACCGCTGAGCCGCAGACCACGGCGAGCACCGGATCGCCGTCGTCAAGTGCGTCGGTGAGCCGTTTGAGCACCGCGACCCCGCAACCCTCACCGCGGACGAAACCGTCGGCACTCGCGTCGAACGCGTGACATTGACCGGTCGGCGACATCGCCTGCGCCTGATCAAAGCTTCGGGTGACCGCCGGCGACAGCAGCAGGTTGACCCCCGCGGCGATGGCCAGATTCGAATCACCGGTGCGCAGGCTCTGGCACGCCAGATGCACTGCCACCAGCGAGGACGAACAAGCGGTGTCGACAGTTACCGACGGCCCGCGCAGATCAAAGAAATAAGAAAGGCGGTTAGCGATGATGCTCAGCGCACCGCCGGTGCCCGACCAGGCGTCGACCTGGCTTAAGTCAGTCGTCGCCAAGTAGCCATATTCACCGACACATGCTCCGGCGAACACCCCAGTCAGTGTTTGCCTCAGTGAGTGCGCGGGGACACCGGCGTGCTCCAGGGCCTCGGATGCCACTTCCAACAGCAAGCGCTGCTGCGGGTCCATTTTGGCGGCCTCACTGGGCGAAATCTCGAAGAATTCGGCGTCGAAGGCGTCGATGTCCGAAAGGAACGAACCCCAGCGTGTGGTGCGCGACAGCGCGGCGGCCACTTCCGGTGAACCGTCGTCGAATCGTAGCCACCGATCCGCGGGCACCTCGCCCACCGCGGAGCGGCCCTCGCACAGGAACTGCCAGAACGCTTCTGGTCCATTGATGTCGCCCGGGAAACGGCAGCCGAGGCCGATCACAGCGATCGGCTCATCAAGTGAGTGCCGATCGTGGTCCGGTCTTGCCTCGGCGTCGGAGTCGACCTCTGAGCTGGTGAGAAACCGCGCCAGGGCGTTGATGGTGGGGTGTTGCCAAAATTCCACGGGTGACACTGGTCGGTCGAGCAGTTCAGAGAGCTCACCGGAGAGCACGACGGCGTCGCGCGACCCGACCCCCAAGTCTTTCAGCGAGACATCGAAGTGGACGTCGTTGGGGCTGCAACCGATGTTGGTGACGAGATAGTCAACCAACCAGTGTCGCAGTGCAGCTTCGTCGAACGAGGTCATGCCGGGGTATCCAGTGCGGGCTGTTCATGCCCTTCGGGGTCGACCCCGTAGTCAACGAACGTGAGCGCAGGCCTGTTCAGCTGCTTTCGGGGCCGGTGCCCCGGCATAGCGGAAAAACCGGACGTGATTGCTGACATTGGGATACTCCCCTTGCGGTGTCAAGCAGCTGTGCGGACGCCACGGTGCGCACGCTTCCAAGCGGCCAGATTACCTACGGTCTCGTCTGTAGCCGTCATGCGGAAGCGTCCAGTCGGGCGAACTCGTCTTGCCGGTAGCGTTCGGCACAGGCGGAGCGGCGAACCTTTCCGCTGGTCGTGATGGGAAGTGACCCGGGCGGCACCAGCACCAAATCCGCTACCCGCAGCCCGTGCAACTTCGAAATTGCCGAAGTCACTTCCTTCTTCACGGTATGCAAGCGGTCCTGCACCTCGTTCTCCGAGCCGCCGCGCTTTTTCAGTTCGACGATAGCCACCAGCTGCTCGCTGCGATCGTTCGGCACCGAGATCGCCGCGACACGGCCGCCGGTGATCTCTTGAATCGTGGCCTCGATGTCGTCGGGATAGTGGTTACGCCCATCGACGATCAGAAGATCCTTGATGCGGCCGATGATGAAAAGCTCACCGTCGGCGATGACGCCCAGATCTCCGGTGCGAAGCCAGGGCCCCCGTGGCGTGCCCGGCGACGGATCGACAAGCTCTCCACCAAAGGTCCGCTCGGACAGTTGCGGGTTTCGCCAGTAGCCGCCCGCAACGTTGTCGCCGTGGATCCAGATCTCTCCGACCTTGCCGGCTGGATTCTCGACATAGGTCTCCGGGTCGACGATTCGCACAGTGCAGGCACGCACTGCACCGAGACTGACCAGCTCGGAACCGGCTTCAGACGGCTTGGCATGGCCTGCCGACAGCTTCTCGTAGTCGAAACGGGCGGTAACAGGGGAACGCCCCGGAGTCGACGACGCCACATATACCGTCGCCTCGGCAAGCCCATACGACGGGCGCAGTGCGCTGTCAGGCAGATTGAACCGGGCAAACCGCTCCGTGAAACGACGCAACGTCGCGGCGTGAATCCGTTCGCTACCGCTGAGGATGACCTGAACGTGTCCTAAATCGAGCCCCGCCATGTCCTCGTCGGACGTTCGGCGGGCAGCCAATTCGAACGCGAAGTTGGGTGCCGCGGAGAACGGGCGACTGTTTGTGGCCAGCAGCTGCATCCACCGGGCGGGCTTTTGCAGAAATGCCATCGGGCTGGTCAACACTGCGTGAAGTCCCAGAACGACTGGAGCGGTCAGCCCGAGCAGCAAACCCATGTCGTGATAGAAGGGCAGCCATGACAACAGCGTGAGGTCCGAGGGAGGAAGACCGCCGATGTCCTCGAAGTAATCCGCGATCACCTGGTCCAAGTTCGCGATCACGTTCTTGTGCGTCACCACCACACCGGCCGGTTGACGGGTCGATCCGGAGGTGTACTGCAGCAAAGCCGTTTTAGTCGGCGGCGTCTCGGCGGAGGCGGTCGCTGGAGGCACGTCGAGGTCGAGGGCGTCCATTTCGATCACCGCCGGCGTTGGCCCGGGAAGCGCACGAGCGCACGAGACGACGTTGTCGACGACAGTCGATGTGGTCAGAATTGCAGCCGGCGAGCTGTCTACCAGTGTCGCGGAGACCCGTTCGTCGTGTGCGCCGAAATGCGGCACGGACAGCGGAACCGCAATAAAGCCCGCCTCCAATGCCCCAAGGAACCCGATGATGTATTCCAGCCCCTGCGGTGCGGTAATCGCCACACGATCGCCGCGTGAACCGCAGGCGGCCAATTCGGCGGCGATCACCTGAACCCGTCGCTGGACTTGAGTCCACGTCAGGGTTTCGCGATACCCGGCGGGATCCAGTTCGTAGTCGACGAACGTGAATGCCCGCGCGTCCGGCTGCCGTCGAACTTGTTCGCGCAGCGCGGCGGGAATCGATGGGTAACTCAACGGCACGGGCAACCTCCCCTTGCATCAGGCCCGTTCGGCCGACCAGGTCCGTGGTCAGCACGCGATTTCACGGAGGTTATCACGTGCTGTCCGACCGTTTGGGCCGGTCAGCTCACAATTGCCTGTGACTGCGACCCGCCGCTTGTCGGTCCGCCGGTGCCGAACCACACGAGCGCCCCGAGGCTTTTCTCAGCTTTCGCTAAACGCACACTTCAGCGGGCCTCAGGAACCTAAGAAGTCTGAGAGACTCGTTAGAACCGCCCGAACGGCCGATCAGATCACACGCAATTCTGATCGTGCATCGGTGCCGGAATGGCGAGCACAGCGCCTGCGACGGTGCGATGACCGGGATCGGGCAAGCGCCGTTTGCCCAGTACGGCTACGCCTTGACGCGCCCCGGCTGTAGGGTGGGCCAGCGGTGGTCTCACTCGGAGAGTGTTTCTCAGGCATTTCTTGGTTTATTCGCTATCCGACCGGCTCCGCGCCACCTAGCATTGTGCACCTGCAGGTTCTTGTGAACCATTGCTGGGAGGGCTCAAAACAACGATCGGCCGCATGGGTAGACGGCGTCGTTCGAGAAGGGAAGCACATGTCGTTTTTGTTCACTGACCCGAATGCTTTGACGTCGGCATCGGGAAGCATTTCGAGTATCGGGGCGGAGCTCACCAGCAGCAATGCAGCTGCTGCGGGTCCGACAACAGGTGTGGTGCCCCCAGCATCCGACCCAGTGTCGGCGCTGACCGCGGCGCACTTCGCGTCGCATGCCGCGCTGTACCAGGCGATCAGCGCGCAGGCCGCCCTGGTGCATCAGCAGGTGGTGTCCACTCTCGGCACCAACTCCAGCTCGTACGCGACCGCTGAGGCTGCCAACGCTGCTGCCAACGCTCTCGGCGCCTAAGCGGGGTGCGGGGGTGGTCTTTGCCTTTCTGCCACCGGAGCTCATCTCGGGGTGGTTATATACCGGTCCAGGGTCGGGACCGATGTTGGCGGCTGCGACCGCGTGGGAGTCGTTGGCCGCGGATTTGACCTCGTCGGCCACCTCATTCCAGTCCGTATTGTCCGGCCTCACGGGCGCTTGGCAGGGCCCGTCGGCAACGCAGATGTCAACTTCGACATTGCCCTACCTGAACTGGATTGCCGATACTGCCGGCCAGGCGCAGCAGGCCAGCGTCAACGCCGGTGCGGCGGCTGCGGCGTACGAGGCGGCGCACGCCGCCACCGTGCCGCCGCCGGCGATTGCCCTGAACCGTTCGACGTTGATGGCGCTGGTCGCGACCAACTTCTTCGGCCAGAACAGCCCGGCGATCGCGTTGACCGAGGCCATCTACGCCGAGATGTGGGCCCAGGACGTCATGATGATTCAGACCTACGCCGGGGAAGCGCAGCAGGTGATGTCGTCGCTGGAGTCGTTCGTCGCGGCACCACAAGTCGCGGTACAACAACTGGCCAGTTCAGTTTCTCCGGCGGCCAGTCAGACGACCGGGCTGTCGCAGTTGCCGCAGGTGTTTTCGACTGCGCTTTCAAATCTGGCCACGGGTGTTAATCCCACCAGTGTCGTGCCGGGGGCGGCCAGTGCGCTGCCGGGGCTGGACAGCATTATCCCTGGTGTTCAAAGTGCAGAAAGCACTATCGGGAGCCTGACCAGCGGACTCACCTCGCAGGATCTGATCCCGATTCAGGGTGCCTACTACATGTCGATGATGGGCAGCATGCCCGCCCGCATGTTCATGAGCATGGGCCAGTCGGCAGCCAATGCCGGGTCGGCGTCGGCCAATTTCGACGGCTTGCTGGCCAATGTCGGTCAGCTGGTTGACGGCAAGATGCAGGCCATCGTGGGCGGGGTGTCCGGTCAGCTGCGGTCCTGGGGGTCGGCGGTGAGCGCGCAGTTGGCCCACGCGGCCAATATCGGCGGTCGGATGTCGGTACCGCAGAGCTGGTCGGCGGCGGCCACCACGATGAGCCGAGCAGCTCCGATACTGCCGACGACCAGCGTCCCCTCCCCGACCATCTCGGCACCGTCGATGGGAATGCCCGGCGGTCCGTTCGGTCAGGCCCTGATGGGGGCGTTAAGCGGTCGAGGCATGAGCGGCCTCGCCGCGAAAACGCCCAAGGTAATTCCGCGCAGCCCGGCCGGTGGCTGACCTTGCTGAAGTGTCCGCACGACAACAACGAAATTCAGTCTTCGAATAACTGTTAATTAAGGAGAACAAGCAATGCCTTCACGTTTTATGACTGACCCGAACTCGATGCGCGATATGGCGGGTCGGTTCGATGTGCACGCTCAGACCGTCGAGGACGAGGCCCGCAAGATGTGGGCGTCGTCGGTCAACATCGCCGGTGCGGGCTGGAGCGGTACGGCTCAGGCCACCTCCTACGACACCATGGGCCAGATGAACCAGGCGTTCCGCAACATCGTCAACATGCTCCACAGCGTGCGCGACGGACTGGTGCGCGACGCCAACAACTACGAGCAGCAAGAGCAGGCCTCCCAGCAGCTCCTGCGCAGCTGATCACCGTCTCTGACCCGCTGACTTCCATCGAAAGGAACATTCACTCACATGAGCATCAATTACCAGTTCGGTGACGTCGACTCGCACGGCGCCATGATCCGCGCCCAGGCCGCTTCGCTGGAGGCCGAGCACCAAGCCATCGTGCGCGATGTGCTGGCTGCCGGTGACTTCTGGGGCGGCGCCGGTTCGGTGGCCTGCCAGGAGTTCATCACCCAGCTGGGCCGCAACTTCCAGGTCATCTACGAGCAGGCCAACTCCCACGGCCAAAAAGTCCAGTCGGCCGGCTCCAACATGAACGCCACCGACAGCGCCGTCGGCGGCAGCTGGGCCTGAGACTTAACCGAAGGGACTAGCCGCCGCGCGTTGGCGCGGCGGCTAGTTTTTTACCCGCAACAGGATTTTGCCCTGCACGTCGCCGACCAGTTCCGGCAAGTGGTCGTTGACGTAGAAGTGGTGACCGGGGTTGCTGAACATCCGGGCGCTGAATTCTGAGGTGGTGCGCTCCGACCAGCCCTGCACCTTCTCGGTGGTGGCGACTTCGTCGTCGTCGCCGTAGAACGCGAAAATGGGGCAAGACACTCTTGCGTCAGGTGGGCATTCGTATTTCGAGATGGCTTTGAGTCCGCGCAGCGTCGGAAGGATCTTCGCCGCGAACTCCTCGTTCTCCAGGAATTCCGGGTTGACGCCGGTGAACTGGCTTACCGCGTCAAGCAGGCCGCGGTCGGATTCCGGGATGTACTCGTAGCCGATCCGGCCGGGCGCAGCACACGCTGACACGAACAGCGCGGCAATCGGACTCGCTTTCGCGTCGAACCGGCGGGCCACCTCGAACGCCAGCAGCGCACCCATGCTGTGTCCGAAGAAGGCCACCTGCTCGTTTGACTCGCCCTGCGGCGACAACATCTTCTCCAACCGGTCCGCCAGTTGCGGAATGCTCGAGGCGGATCCGATGTCATGCGCGCCTTTGCGCCCCGGGTACTGCACCGCGATGCACTTGATGTCGCTGGAAAATGTCTTTGCGAAAGGCACGTAGTACTGCGCCGATCCGCCGGCATGCGGGAAAATGTAAAGCTTTGTCGGGCTTACTGTCACGCGGACACAATACCGTCGCGGCCGTTTCACAGCTTTACCAGCCGAAGTAGCGCCGCGACCGACCTCGTCATCAAGGTGGGCCGTCGTCGTGTTCGCCGAGCAGTTCCTCGGACTGGTGGACGATGTTGGTGCGAGGTTGACCGCGAACTTGCTAAATACACTTTAATTCCAGCTGGCTCTACGACGACACCGCTACTCGACCCACCCCTCGGCTTACACTTCCGCAATGTTGTCGGAGACGCGCTATGCGCTGAACGGGGACTTGCGTGTCGCCTATCGCGCGTCGCGTGAAGGTCCTCGCGACATCGTGGTCGTCCCCAATTGGTTCGCGACGTGTGAGCTCTTGCCCGAGCTACCGTCGCTTCGGGGATGGGTTGAGGCGATGACGTCGGTAGGTCGCCTCATCTTCTTCGACCAACCGGGCACCGGCGCGTCCGACCCTGTGACGCCGAGCGCACTGCCGACCTTGGAGCAATGGGCCGACAGCATCACGGCGGTGCTCGACGATCTCGGAAGTAGCGAAGCGGTCCTCGTCGCTACCGACGGGGCGTTCGCGGCAGCGGCGCTGTTCGCGGCGACATATCCGTCACGCACAACCGCGCTGGTCGCGCTCGAGTGCTACGCGGATCCGTCGGGCATCGCCGATCTCGAGGAAGTCATCGCTGCCCTGGTCGCGACGTGGGGGACGGGGGTGTTCCAACATCTGAACAATCCGGACATGCCGTGGAACGAGGAGATCCGGGCCACGTGGGCCCGACATGATCGCCTGGCGGTGAGTCCAGGCACCGTTGCTCTCATGATGCCGCTCGTGGCGGAAATGGACGTGCGGGCGGTGCTTCCGACAATTCGCGTGCCAACCCTCGTGGTTCAGCACGCCGACGACCCGCTGATCGTGCCCGCGATGGGCAAGTACATCGCTGATCACATATCGGGCGCGAAGTACGTCGAAATCCCCGGGCGCAACGTGTATCACTTCGTCGAACCGTGGCGCGCGTCTTTCCAAGTGATGTACGAGTTCCTCACCGGCGAGCAGGCCGATGTGGCAGACGACCGTGTCCTCGCGACGGTGCTCTTCACCGACATCGTGGACTCGACACGGCGCGCGGCGGAGATGGGTGACCGCGACTGGCATGCCCTACTCGATGCGCACGACGCCATCGTCCGATCTCAGCTGTCACGCTTCCGGGGCCGCGAGGTGAACACGTCGGGAGACGGCTTCCTCGCGATGTTCGACGGCCCGCAGCGGGCGATCCGCTGTGCGATGGCGATCCGTGAGGCATTGCAGGCGCTCGGCATCGAGGTGCGCGCCGGGTTGCACACCGGCGAGTGCGAGGTCCGCGGTGACGACATCGGTGGGATCGCGGTGCACATCGGTGCACGTGTGAGTGCACTGGCCGGGGCGAAAGATGTGCTGGTTTCCAGCACGCTTCGCGATCTCGTGATCGGATCAGGTCTTGAGTTCGAGGATCGCGGTGGTCACGACCTCAAGGGCGTGCCCGGCGGGCGCGTCTTCGTCGGCGAGTCGCCGTCGGGCTTCAGTACCTCGGCGAGTTTGGCGGCCAGTTGGCCAGCAGTTCGGGGCGGTACTGGGTGGCGTAGCCCGCCAGTTGGGTTTCGGCGTGCTCGCGGGTAGGCGCATCGATCCAGCACGGCAGGTCTTTGAGAAAACGCGGATCACCCGCAGATGACCCTCACCGATCAACCCCTCGACTGCGCATCCGCAGTCGCGGCCGTCGCGCCGCCAAAGGCTCGCCGGTCAATGCCTGGCGCTGTCCGAGATCCGTCGCGTCCCGATCGCCGGTTGGCGTCGCTGCGACTGATGCCCATCGTCGGCCAGCCATGGGAGAGCTTCCCGCATCGGCCGACAGGGTGCTGGCGCCCCCATTGATCAAAGCATGCCCACCCCGGCCTCCGACCTCGTCATGGTCGAAACGATGAGCAGGCCGACAGCCGGTTGTGCTGACCCAACTGACCGCAGGTCAGCAGGACGCGGGCGGCGGCGTGCAGGGCGTCGTGGTTGCGTTGGGCCCGGCTGCGGGTGTCGCGTTCGATCACCTTCTGGGCGGGCGCGCCGTCAACGACGGGCTCGGTGTCGTAGGGGTTGGCCATGCCCGGGGCGGCCAGTTTGGCCAACACCGCTTCTAGGGCTGCGCGTGCGGCCGGGCTCAGAGGAAACACAAGCGACACAAGTGATTTGGACCGCGGCGAACCGCTTATTCCGTTGCCGCCTCAAGGATCTGCTGAGCCGCCAAGGCGGGCGTCAGATCGCCGGCCAACACCTGCCGCTCCACCCTAGCGCGAACCTTTCGCACTGCCGGGTTGGACAGGACCCGACTGAGCACCGTGTCGCGGACCAGCTGCCAGGTCCAGTCGACTTGCTGTGCTCGGCGGCGAGCCTCGAACTCTCCGGCTTCGGTGAGCACCTGACGGTGCCGTTCGATCGTCTCCCATAATTCGGTCAGGCCGGTGCCCTCCAGTGCGCTCATCGTCAGAACTGGTGGACGCCAGAGGATTTCGCGCGGATGGATCAGGCGCATCGCCGAGGACAACTCCCGCGCAGCTGAACGGGCCTCCGCCAGATGTCTGCCGTCGGCTTTGTTCACCACCACGATATCGGCCAGCTCCAGCACGCCCTTTTTGATGCCCTGCAACTGGTCACCGGTGCGTGCGAGGGTGAGGAAGACGAACGTGTCGACCATATTGGCTACGGCGACCTCAGACTGACCGACGCCGACGGTCTCAACCAAGATCACGTCGAAGCCGGCGGCCTCGAGCAGCACGATGGTTTCCCTGGTCGCCTTTGCCACTCCGCCGAGCGTGCCCGAAGTCGGCGACGGGCGGATATAGGCGTCGGAGTGCGTCGCCAGCCGCGGCATCCGCGTCTTGTCGCCGAGGATCGATCCGCCGGTGCGGGTCGACGACGGGTCCACCGCCAGCACCGCTACCCGGTGGCCGAGCTCGATCAGGTACATGCCGAGCGCTTCGATCGCCGTCGACTTGCCGACTCCCGGCACACCCGTGACGCCGATGTGGTGGGCACTTCCGGCGTGCGACGTCAATTCCAGCAGCAGTTGCTGCGCATGCGCCTGGTGATCCGGACGGGTGGACTCCACCAGAGTGATGGCCCGCGGCAGCGCCGCGCGATCGCCACGGCATATTGCCGCCGCCAGGTCTTCGACGGTGTTGTTCGAGTCGCGTGCCATCTACGTGAGGTCGTAACCCAACCGCTCGCCAAGCTTGTGCAGCAATCCGATTGCAGCGTCGGCGATTACGGTGCCCGGCGGAAAGATGGCAGAAGCCCCGGCGGCATACAGGTCGTCGAAGTCACCGGGCGGGATGACACCGCCGACGACGATCATGATGTCGGAGCGGCCCACTTCGGCCAGCGCGTCGCGCAGCGCGGGTACCAGCGTCAGGTGGCCGGCCGCCAGCGAGGAAACCCCGATGACGTGCGCGTCGTTGTCCGCGGCCTGACGGGCCACCTCGTCCGGAGTGGAGAACAACGAACCGACGTCCACATCGAACCCGATGTCGGCGAACGCCGTCGCGATGACTTTCTGCCCACGGTCGTGGCCGTCCTGGCCCATCTTTGCGACCAGGATGCGGGGGCGGCGACCGTCGGCTTCGGCAAACTTCTCGACTAACTCGGTGGCGTTGGCGATATTGGTGGCCTTTCCGGCTTCGTCGCGGTAAACCCCGGAGATGGTGCGGATTTCGGCTTGATGCCGTCCGTAAACCTTCTCCAGCGCGTCGGAGATCTCCCCTACGGTGGCGTTGGCGCGCGCGGCGCTGATGGCCAGCGCCAGCAGGTTGTTGCCCAGCCCGTCGTCGCCGGCTCGGCCGTGTGCGCGCGCGGCGCGGGTCAGCTCCGCCAGCGCGGCCTCGACCGCGGCCGTGTCCCGGTGGGCCCGCAGCTCGTCCAGCTTTGCCAACTGCTCACTGCGCACCCGGCTGTTCTCGACCTTGAGCACCTCGACTTCGTGGTCTTCTTCGACCTGATACTTGTTGACGCCGATCACCGGCTGACGGCCGGAGTCGATGCGGGCCTGGGTGCGCGCGGCGGCCTCTTCGATGCGCAGCTTGGGAATGCCGTCGGCAATGGCCTGCGCCATGCCGCCGTGCTCGGCCACCTCGGCGATGTGGAACCGCGCGGCCTGCGCCAGCTGATGGGTCAGCCATTCGACGTAGTAAGAGCCGGCCCACGGATCGATTGGCTTGGTAGTGCCCGACTCCTGCTGCAACAGCAGCTGGGTGTTGCGTGCGATCCGCGCGGAGAAGTCGGTGGGCAGTGCCAGCGCCTCGTCGAGCGCGTTGGTGTGCAACGACTGGGTGTGGCCCTGTGTGGCGGCCATTGCCTCGATGCAGGTGCGGGCCACGTTGTTGAAAGCATCCTGGGCGGTCAGCGACCAGCCCGAGGTCTGCGAATGCGTGCGCAGCGACAACGATTTCGGATTCTTCGGCTCGAATTGGGCGACCAGTTCGCTCCACAGCAGCCGGCCCGCGCGTAGCTTGGCGACTTCCATGAAGAAGTTCATCCCGATGCCCCAGAAGAACGACAGCCGCGGGGCGAACTTGTCGATGCTCAGGTCGGCATCCAGACCCGCCTTGATGTAGTCGACGCCGTCGGCCAGCGTGTAGGCCAGCTCCAAATCGGCCGTTGCGCCGGCCTCTTGAATGTGGTAGCCGGAGATCGAGATGGAGTTGAACTTCGGCATCTTGGCGCTGGTGTAGCCGAAGATGTCGGAGATGATCCGCATCGACGGCTTCGGCGGGTAGATGTAGGTGTTGCGCACCATGAACTCTTTGAGGATGTCGTTCTGAATGGTGCCGGAGAGCTGCTCCGGCGCCACGCCCTGCTCCTCGGCCGCCACCACGTACAGGGCCAGGATCGGCAGCACGGCGCCGTTCATCGTCATCGACACGCTCACCGCGGACAGGTCGATGCCGTCGAACAGCTGGCGCATGTCGAGAATGGAGTCAATTGCGACACCGGCCATCCCGACGTCGCCCTGCACCCGCGGATGGTCGGAGTCGTAGCCGCGGTGGGTGGCGAGGTCGAACGCCACCGACAGTCCTTTCTGTCCGGCGGCCAGGTTACGGCGGTAGAACGCGTTGGAGTCGGCGGCAGTGGAGAACCCGGCGTACTGCCGGATGGTCCACGGCTGATTGACGTACATCGTCGGGTAAGGGCCGCGCAGGTAGGGCGGCTCACCGGGCAGGGTGTCGAGCGGATACCCCTCGGTGACCGCAGCGGCGCGGTCAGCGCCGATGTACACCGGTTCGACCGTAATGCCCTCGGGCGTGTGCCATTTGAGTTGGTCGGGCGAGTACCCGTGCGCGGTCGCCGCAGCGGCGACGGCCTTTTCCACCGCCGCCGGCGTCGACGGTTCGACCGCGCGCTCGCTGGTCAGCGGTACGTCGGCGAAGCTGCCGATGGCGGACTGCACTTCGTCGCGGGCGTTGGAACCGGGTTGCCCGGCGACGTCCTGCAGAGTCATCGTGGCTCCATTGCGGCTAAGCCCCCAACCAGGTGAGCAGATGCGACAACGCCTGCACAGCGTTGATCTTCGCGGTCAGAAACTCGTCGGGCAACTGTGCCTGATCGTTGATGTCGCCCAACGCCTTTCGCGGCCCGGCGAGATAAACCCGCGCCACTCCGGCGGCCCGCGCCGCCTGCACGACTTTGCCGGCTTCCTCACCGTAGCGGCGGTCGGTTCCGCAGACCACCGCGGCGTCAGGTGAGCCGGCCGCCGAGACGGCGTCGGCTACCCCGGGCACGTCGACGGGCCCCGGATTGATCGCCTCGATGCCGCCCGACGCCATCAGGTTCACCGCAAACGTCGCCCGAATGTTGTGCTCGGCCACTGGCCCCAGCGGCAGCAACAGCACGGTAGGTCGTTTGCCGGTCCGCTCCAGGAACGCATCCGAGCGGTCCCGCAGAGCTTCGAACTCCGCCGCGTAGCGCTGCACCGTCGGCACCGAATCCCTGTGCGGCAGCGGCGGTTCAGTGATGTTTGGGTACTCGGTGACGCCGGTGATGGCGGTGCGGCGGTGCGCGATGTCGTCGGCGCGCCGGGCCGACACCTCGGCGATCTGGGCGCGCACGTAGTCGCGGGCCGCCTCGAATCCCCCGCGCTCCTCGATGGCCTGCAGATGCCGCCAAGCTTGTTGCGCCAGTTGCTCGGTGAGGTCTTCGACGAACCACGATCCACCGGCCGGGTCCAACACCCGCCCGACATGGGACTCCTCCAGCAGCAGCAGCTGGGTGTTGCGCGCTATACGTCGCGAGAAGCTGGTGGCGATGCCCGGGTAGTCACCGGGGATCGCGGCGTCGAACGGCAGCACCAGCACAGTGTCGGCTCCCCCGACGCCGGCGCCGAACGCAGCCAGCGTGGTGCGCAGCATGTTCACCCACGGATCGCGCTGCGTCATCATCAGCAGCGAGGTCTCCGCATGCAGCACCGCCGCGCCGCCGTCCGGTTCGCCGACCACCTCTGCGACCCGCGCCCAGAGCCGACGCGCCGCACGCATGGTGGCAATCGTCATGAACTGGTCATCACCGGCGGCGAGCCGGAACGAGATCAGCCGCAAAGCATCCGCGACCGGCAAGCCGGCTTCAGTGAGCACCCGCAGGTAGGCGAGGCCGGCGGCGATGCTGCCGGCGAGCTCCCACGCCGCGTTGGCGCCGAGGTTGTGAAAGGCTGTGCCGTCGACGGTGATCGCGCGCACACCACGGCCTTCGGCCGCCCGGGCCGCCACGGCCACCACTTCCTTGATCGGCGGGGCGCTGCGGCCGCTCAGCGGCGCAGTCAGCGGGTCAGCGCCCAAGTCGATCGACACAGCTGTCCGCCGGTCCGGCTCAAGCTCGGCGATCAGCGCCAGCATGCTGTAGGCCGTCACCGCGTAGTCGGTTCCGGCATCGAGGATGATCGGCGCCAGATCTAAATAGACGCCGGCGAGCAGCCGGTCCAGTTGAGCCGGCGCCACCCCGGTGTCACCAACGCGCAGCACCAGCGCGCTGACGCCCTCGTTCAGTGCGGCTAGCACCGCAGCGTTGGCCTCCGCGCCGTCCTGACCGTCGCGCTCGTTGAGCGGAAATGTGTCGGCGACCTTCCAGCCGGCGTTGACGTCGCGCAGTCCGTCGGCGCCGCGCACGAAGGGCCACTCACCGGGCAGCGGCGGCTCCGGTCGCTCGTCGAACGCGGTGTAGAGCGGACGGATCGGAAAACCCTCGTATGTCTGGGTTTCCAACAGGCGTTCCGGTTCGTCGCCCAACTCGGCCTGGTCCCGCCGCAAACTCTTAGCCAGCACACCGGCCACGGCGATGCGCCAGCGGGCATGCGCCTGCGCCAAGTCGGCGGGAGCATCGACTGACACCGGCGGCTCCTGTGTTCGCAGCGTTGCAAGCAGAGGTCTTGTTTGACCAGGCTAATTGATCGCCGTCCCCGCTGATCAGCCGAGTGCTGGGGACTATTTGCGAAATGCCAGATGCGGACAGCGAAATGTTCGCAGACGACCGTTAGCCTTGGCAGCCGTGACGGTTTCTGCCGACGGCAAGATCGCCGACACCTTGCGGGGTGTCGCCGCAGCGGTTGCCGCGACCGCACGCCAGCTGCCGCGCCGGCGCGTCCTGGTGACCGCGGCGGTGCTCGCGGCGACGGTGGCAGTGACGCTGCTCGTTCCGCTGCCGACCGCGGTGCAGCTGCGAGACTGGGCGAGGTCGCTGGGACCGTGGTTCCCCGCGGCTTTCCTGGTCGCACACATCGTGGTCACCGTGCTGCCGTTCCCGCGCACCGCGTTCACCCTGGCCGCCGGCCTGCTGTTCGGTCCGGCGCTCGGCGTGCTGCTGGCCGTCGCCGCCAGCACCGCCAGCGCGGTGATCTCAGTGCTACTGGTACGGATCGCCGGCTGGCAACTGAGTGGGCTGGTCCGGCACCGGGCGGTGGAAACGCTGGATGCCCGGCTGCGCGAACGTGGCTGGCCGACAGTGCTGTCGCTGCGGCTGATTCCCGCCGTGCCGTTCTCGGTACTCAACTACGCCGCCGGCGCGTCGGCGGTGCGGTTGTGGCCGTACACATTGGCGACGCTGGTTGGCCTGGCCCCGGGCACCGCGGCGGTGGTGATCCTGGGTGACGCGCTGACCGGCCACGTCGACCCGCTGTTGCTGGTGGTCTCGCTGTGCACCGCCGCAGTCGGGGTAGCTGTGCTGGTGTACGAGGTCAGGCTGCACCGCCGCGCCCAGCCTCGGCGGACCGAAGCCGACGACCTCGCTGAGCCGGTCGCGTCCCGGAGCGGCTAGCCCTGCGGGGCTTCAGTCCGCTGCCGAGTCGACATCGGCGGCCATGTCGCGTGCGATTTCTTCGCTTTCCACCGCCGGGCCCGACCCGGGCAGCCGCTTGCCGGCGACCTCCGGCATGAAGAACAGCGTGACGATGCCGACGACGCCCGCGACCATCAGCATGTAGGCGGGGATCATCGCGTTGCCGGTGGCCGAGATCAGCGCCTGCGCGATCAGCGGGGTGGTGCCGCCGACGGCCGAAATCGAAATGTTGTAGGCGATGGCCAGTGCGCCGTAACGCACCCCGGTGGGGAACAGCGCGGGCAGCGCCGACGGTGTCGTGCTGTCGAAGCAGAGTTCCATCATCCCGATCAACAGCACGCCGACGAAGATCAGCGCAAGGCTGCCGCCAGAGCGGATGAGCAGAAACGCCGGAACCGACGCCACGACGAGCAACGCCGAGCCCGTCCACATGATCGGCTTGACGCCAATCCGGTCGGACAGCGCCGCTACGAAAACCAGCAGCGCCATCAGGATCGCCAGCGTCGCGGTGATCATCACCAGTCCCGCGGTGTGGCCCACCCGCACGACGACTTTGAGATAAGTCGGCAGGTAGCCGGTGAGCATGTAATCGGCGGCCTGCGAGGTCATCACCAGGGCCGCGCAGATCAGCATGGGCCGCCACTGCTCCACCACAGTGCGCTGGAACAGATTCTGGTCGTCATCATCCGCCGAATCCGCCGGTCCGCCGGCGTTCTGGTAGGCAGGTGATTCGTCGAGCCGCAGCCGCATGATTATCGCGACCACACCGAACGGCGCGGCCAGCAGTAGCGGAATGCGCCAACCCCAAGTCAGCATGTCGTGGCTGGGCAGCCAGGTCTGCAGCCCGGTGACCAGCAAGCCGGCCGCCACGAAGCCGCTCAGGTTACCGAGCGGCAAGAAACCGACCATCATGCCCCGCTTGCGGTCCGGGGCCTGCTCGACGACATAAGTCATCGCCCCGACATACTCACCTCCGGTCGACAAGCCCTGGAAGATCCGCGCGACGACAAGCAGGATCGGCGCCCAGATACCGATGGTGTGGTAGCCGGGCAGCAGCCCCGTTCCCGTAGTACCCACCGTCATCAACGTGATCGTGATCATCAGCACCCGCCTGCGCCCGATGCGGTCACCGAGCGGCCCGAAGATGAAGCCACCGAGCGGACGGACCACGAATGCCGCGGCCAGTGTGCTGAAGGTGGCGATGAGGTGGACCGCGCTGACGCTGTTGCCGGGATAGAAGACCTGCGCGATCGTCGTGGCGATGTAGCCGTAGACCCCGAAGTCGTACCACTCCATGAAGTTGCCGATGGCGGTTCCTTCGATGGATCGCCGCATGGTGGCGCGGTCGGTGACCCGGATCTGATCGCGACGCCATTTCCGGCGGCGGTTCCGTAAGCCGATCGAACGACGTTCGCTTGTCATCGACTGCAAATTACCCCGCCCCGACACGGACATGTCTTTTGCGCCAGAAGGCTGCGCTCGAATGGGCGGTATGTAAACTAGGGTTGTCTTGAAGGTGAACAGAAGCTGAACACAAAGGAAATGGAGACTTTCGGCCACGGTAGTGAACCGGGGTCGCCATTGTCCCGTCCAACAGGTCGTGAGGGCACCGAGCCCTGAAGGAGGCAGCGCAATGGACCTCGACCGGATCACTCACCCGTTGCGCTTGGCCAGGGGCTCCCATCAGGCCGGTTCGGGCCGCGGCTGCGCTATGAACGCGATTTCTTACATCACCGGCGATGTGGAGATCACCGACTACCCCGAATGCTGCGCGCGACCGCTGGCCACGATCGTGCAGTGGTGCAACGACCGCCTGGCCGGTCCGGACGGTTACCTGTCCCCGGAAGACAGCGTCGTCGCGCTCGATCTCGGCTGGCAGACCGTGCGAACCGCAGACGTCGGGACCACCGTTGTGCACGGCTGGGTGGCCCAACTGCTGACCGGCCCCGCTTGGGGAGTGGTCTGGAACGCGAACAACGCAGCGGCGAGGGCGATTTGGGATATCGCTGACCTGCACCGGCGGGCAGCGGCGGGCGACATGCCGCCGGTTTCAGCGTGGTACGCCGCAGACTGCGCCGGTCAGGCCGCCGTCCGCGCACTTCCCCGGGCGTCGGAACGCAGCGCACGGTGTGCTGTTCGGGCGGCATACCAGTCGATAGCGTTGGCCGGCGCGAGCACCCCGGTGAAGATGGACGCCGTCACCGGCAACGCGCTGCGCTCCCACGAACTGGCTCCCGGCGGCCTCTCCCCTGCTCGCGCGGTGGCGTTGACCCGCCACGCCATCGCCTCCTGGCGGATGCTGGCGGGGCTGGAGATCTGCGGCGAGACCAGCCCGGTGCTGACTGACAGTGACGTCTCACCCGCCGACATCTTCGCTTAGGGGCCTGAGCCGCCTGACCGACGACGCTGCCTGACGCCGGCTCGAGCGGCTACGAAGCGCGCGGCGGTGGTCCTTTGATCGCCAGCGCCGCGAATGTCACCAGAAACGCCGCCGCGGGAATCATGTTGACGACCCGGTCACGCACGCGGATATGCGCGCCTACCGCGAGGACGAAGTACACGGTGAGCAGCGCGGTGGTCAGCCGCGCCAGCGCAGGGTATCGGTAGACCGATGCCAGGCCCACCGCGGCCGCGGCCTTCACCGGCGGGAACACCCAGCGGATCTCGGTCGGAACCTCCACCGAGTCGAGGATCTTGGCGATGTAGGGCACCGGGATCGCACAGGCGACCGCGTCACCGGCATGGAACGCCGCCAGCGCCGCATAGGTCTTCGGGGAGTCCAAGACGCTCATCGCGACATCCTATGGAGTCAGCTCCGACGGCGTGGCAATCGCCCCCTCGACCGGCCTGCGGGCGTCGGCTTCGGCTTTGGCCACCGCCTGCACGATCGCCGGGTCGGTCTCGGTGGAGAACCAGCCGGCCATCTCGTCACCGTCGTCTTCGGGTTTGGCCGGCGGGTCCTCGACCGGCGACGGCTGATACCGGAACACACCGTCCTCCCCCGGCGCGCCGAGCAGTCTGGTGAACCCCTGCAGCGCCGAACTGAAGTCGCTAGGCACCACCCACACCTTGCTGGCTTCACCCTCAGCGATCTTGGGCAGCGTCAGCAGGTACTGGTAGGCCAGCAGCTCCGGAGTGGGCCGGCCGGCTTTGATCGCGGCGAACGTCTTCTCGATGGCCTTGGCCTGGCCCTGAGCCTGCAGATACGCCGCGGCCCGCTCCCCCTGCGCGCGCAGCATCCGGGACTGCCGGTCCGCCTCGGCCGCCAGGATCGCCGCCTGCTTGGCGCCCTCAGCTGCCAAGATCTGCGCCTGCTTCTGCCCTTCGGCCTGTTTGATCGCCGCCTCCCGCTGCCCTTCGGCGGTCAGGATCATCGCCCGCTTCTCCCGGTCGGCTTTCATTTGCTTTTCCATCGACGCCTGGATGGACGGCGGCGGGTCGATGCTGCGCAGCTCCACGCGGGCGACCCGCAGCCCCCAATGACCGGTGGCTTCGTCGAGGACGCCGCGCAGCTGCTGGTTGATCTGATCGCGCGAGGTGAAGGTCTGCTCGAGGTTCATGCCACCGACCACATTGCGCAGCGTGGTGGTGGTCAACTGCTCGACGCCGACGATGTAGTTGTTGATCTCATAGACCGCGGCTTTGGGGTTGGTGACCTGGAAGTAGACGACGGTGTCGATGTTCAGCGTCAGGTTGTCCTCGGTGATGACCGGCTGAGGCGGGAACGACACCACCCGCTCGCGCAGGTCCACCCGGGCGCGGATGCGGTCGATGAACGGCACCAGCAGCGTCAGTTGTCCGCTGATCGTGCGGCTGTAGCGGCCGAGTCGTTCGATGACGGCGGCCTCGGCCTGCGGGATCAACGCGACCGACTTAGCCACCACGATAAGGGTGAAAATCACTAGGGCAGCCAGCAACACCAGACCGGCGAGCGCACCTTGCATCAGATCCTCCTTGTTCGCGGTTCAGCCGCTCTTCCAGACCACCGCGGTGGCGCCGTCGATGTGCATGACGGTCACCGATTCTCCCGGTTCATAGCTGTCACCGTCGTTGAACGGCCGGGCGGTCCACACCTGACCGTCCAGCTTCACCTGTCCCGCACCATGCGCCACCCGGTCGAGGACCAGCGCGCTTCTGCCTTCCAGCGCCTCGACACCGGTCCGCAGGCTTTTCGCGGGGATCAGCCGCCGGCGCAGCGCGGGGCGAACCAACACGACCAGCGCAAGGGAAACCACCAGGAACACCGCGCCGTCGGCCCAGTTCGGCCAGTCGGACAACCAGCTGGCCGCGGCCGCGGCCAGCGCGCCGCCGCCGAGCATGAGCAGAAACATGTCACCGGTCAGCGCCTCCGCGCCGGCGAGCCCGAACGCGAAGATCAGCCAGACGACGGCCGCGGGCATGCGGCCAGAATATCGCTTGAGCGACTTGCACCGCGACGAACTACTACACTGCGCAATCATGTGGTGCCCTAGTGCAACGCTCTCGATTTGGGGGAACGCCTGGCTTGCCGGCAAAGCCGCGCCTGATGACGTGCTGGACGCTTTATCATGTTGGGCGCCAAAGCAAACAGTGGCCGCCTATGACGCCGTCGCCGCAGGCCACACTGGTTTGCCGTGGCCGGACATCGACGACGCCGGCCCGATGTTACTGCTGCAGACACTGCGCACCGCAGCCGGTCGGCCGCCGATGACGGCCCCCGCCATCTACCCGTTGCTGCCAATGCCCGGCGACGTACGTGGACTGCCGGCCGGCACCCAGTTCCAGCGTGACGCGTTGACCGCCGGAGAAGCGATGATCGTCAGCCACCCGGACGACCCGGCGAAGACCGTCGGGCTGGTCCCGGAGCTCAGCGACATCGACGCCGAGCACTCCGGCTTGCCTGAATTCGATGCGCTGTCGTGGACGGTGTACTCGCTGCCTGAGGCACCGGTTTTGACTCAGCCTGAGTTGGGTGAAGCGGAGTACACCTTGCGCTCTGCGGTGCGCTCGGCCGCCGACGCACTCGACAACGTCGGACTCGGCTCTGCCGGCGTCGACGTAGAGGACCCGCGCGGACTCGTCGAACAGTTACTGGAATCGGCGGGCCATCACCGTATTCCCGACCACGCGCCGTCCCGCGCGGTGCGGGTCCTGCAGACTGCCGCGCACATCGACGCGATCATCACCGTCAGCGCCGGGCTGAGTCGCATTGGGACGCAGTCCTTGTTGCAGGCTCAGATCGCCACCGACACACTGCGCCCGCTGGCTTTGGTGGTGCGCGACGCCCGAATTGCCGCGATCACCGCGATTTTGCACTCGGCCTGGCGGGACTGACCGTCACCGTTGCTCTGCAACGCAATGCGGTGGCCGGCATGGTTCGCCGTTGATGGCGGCTCCGCAACCCGGCACTACGCCGAACCCGGAGACCCGTGCGGCGGAACGACCGTCACGCAGTTCGCTGATCAGCCCGTGAGCCAGGCGGGCGAATCGCCGGTCGGCGTTGGGTGTGCGGGCCCGGGCGAACGCCACGCCGGCGGCTTCGGCCTGCAACCGCAATTCGTGGTCGAGGTCCCACACCACCTCGATGTGGTCGGCCACGAAACCGATCGGGCAGACGATGACCGCCGAGGTTCCGGCTTCGGCCAGCGTCGTCAGATGGTCGCCGACATCGGGCTCCAGCCAAGGGATCTGCGCCGGCCCTGAGCGCGACTGCCATACCACATCGTAGTCACGGTAACCGGCGGCAGCGGCGACCAGGCTTGCCGCGTAACGAACTTGGCGACTGTAGAGCCGGGGTCCGCAGCGCTCGTCGGCGGCGACGGGAATGGAGTGTGCGGTGAAAACCAACCTGGCTGTGACGCGTAACTCGGCGGGCAGGGTGCCGGCGGCGACGGCGATCGCCTCGGCGAACATGTCGACGAACAGCGGATGGTCGAAATACGGCCGCAACTTCACCAAGTCGGGCGCACCGTCACCGGCGGCACGACGGGCCCGGGCGATGTCCTCGACATACTGTGTGCAACCGGAGTATCCGCTCCACGCCGAGGTGACGAACACCGCGGCGCGCTCGATCCCGTCCTCGTGCATGTCGGCGACCGCGTCTTCGACGTAGGGCTGCCAGTTGCGGTTGCCGAAATATATCGGTAGGTCAAGTTCGGCTTGCAGCTCGGTCGCCAGCGCCAGGTTGATCCCGTTGATCGGCGACACTCCACCGAAATGCAGATAGTGCTCGGCGACCTCGTCGAGCCGCTCAGAAGGCACATCACGGCCGCGGGTGACGTTCTCCAGGAACGGCCGCACCTGCTCGGGTCCCTCTGGCCCGCCGAAGGACAACAGCAGGACGGCGTCAAAAAGCACTGTGTGACATCATCTTTACAGCAGTTGGGTGCTGGCGCCGCCGTCGGCGTAGATCACGGTCCCGGTCGTCGCCGGCAGCCATTCCGACAGCACCGCGCACACGGTCTTGGCAACGGGGGTGGCGTCCTTCATGTTCCACCCGATGGGCGCACGCTGGTCCCAGCCCTGCTCGAGCATGGCGATCTGCGCGCCCGCCTCGTCGCCGAGCGCCCCGCCAACGATCGCGCTCATGGCCAGCGTCCGAATAGGTCCGGCGGCAACCAGGTTCGAGCGCACACCGAACTTGCCTGCTTCGCGCGCGACGAACCGGTTCACCGACTCCAAAGCACTCTTGGCGACGGTCATCCAGTTGTATGCCGGCATCGCGCGGCTCGGGTCGAAATCCATGCCGACGATGGAGCCGCCCGAATTCATGATCGGCAATACCGCTTTGGCCAGCGACGCGTATGAGTACGCCGAGATGTGAATGCCTTTGGCGACGTCATCGTAGGGCGCGTCGAAGAATGGGTTGATGCCCATCCCGGTCTGCGGCATGAAGCCGATCGAATGCACTACGCCATCGACCTTGTTGCCTTCACCGATCACTTCGGTGATCCGCTCGGCGAGCGTGTCGAGGTGCTGCTCGTTTTGCACATCGAGCTCGAGCAGCGGCGCCTTCTCCGGCAGCCGGTCGGCGATGCGTTGAATGAGCCGCAGCCGGTCGAACCCGGTCAGCACAAGTTGGGCACCCTGCTCCTGAGCCACCCGCGCGATGTGAAACGCGATGGACGAGTCGGTGATGATTCCGGTGACCAGGATCCGTTTGCCTTCGAGCAGCCCTGCCATATCCGTCCTTGAAGTCGTGGTTGACGTCCTCGTGTCGTGGTTGAACGTGTCGTAGTTGAACGTGTCGTAATTGAACTCAGTGGCCCATGCCCATGCCGCCGTCGACCGGGATGACCGCACCGGAGATGTAACTCGCATCCTCGGACGCCAGGAAGCTGACCACCCCGGCGACCTCGGCGGCGGTGCCGACCCGCTTCGCCGGAATGAACTCCAGCGCCCCCTTCTGAATTCGCTCATCCAGCGCGCGTGTCATGTCGGTGTCGATGTATCCCGGTGCCACCACATTCGCGGTCACCCCGGCCTTCGACAGCTCCCGGGCGATCGAGCGGGCCATGCCGATCACACCGGCCTTGGATGCCGCGTAATTGGCCTGGTTGCCGATGCCCCAGGTGCCGGAGACCGATCCGATGAAGATCATTCGGCCGAACCGCTTCCGCTGCATGCTGCGCGATGCCCGCTGAGCCACCCGGAAGGCCCCGGTGAGGTTGGCGTCGATGACCTTCACGAACTTCTCCTCGGTCATCCGCATCAGGAATGCATCCGCGGCCAGGCCGGCATTGGACACCAACACCTCGACCGGACCCTGGTGCTCCTCAACCTCTTTGAAAGCGCGATCGACGGCGTCGTTGTCGGTGACGTCACACTCGACGCCGAAGAGTCCGCCGGGCGCCCCGGATCCGCGGTGCGTGACGGCCACCTTGTGCCCGTCAGCGGCCAGCCGCTGCGCGATCGCCAGACCGATGCCCCGGTTTCCGCCCGTCACCAGGACTGAACGGGAGACGAATGCGGGTCTGCCGCCGTCGACGGCGAGCTCGGTGGCTGCTCCAGTCACTCCGTCAACCTATCGTCTCGGCACTTTCGGATCTTCACTGCGGTGGCGAGCGTAACGCCATCGCGAAATAGCAGGTGTTTACTGGCGGTAGCGTTACGCTCGCCGCTTTGTCGGTGTACCTATGCACACTTCCGCCATGCATGAACCGTTCATCGGGAGCGAAGCGCTTGCCGCCGGCCAGTTGACCCCGTACCAGCTGCGCACCCGGTTCGTCGCGCTGCATCAGGACGTGTACGTCGGAAAAGAAAGGCCGCTCGACCCGGTAATGCGGGCAAAAGCCTGCTGGCTGCGGTCGCGGCGGCGTGGTGTCCTTACCGAGTTCTCCGCATCGGCGTTGCACGGCGCCCGGTGGATCGACCCGGCTCGGCCTGCGGCGATTATCGACAGCAATCGCCGCCCTGCTGCCGGCGTCCAGGTGCGGGAGGAATGCATCGACGACGACGAGATCTGCGTCATCGACGGAATGCGGGTCACTACGCCGGCGCGCACTGCGATCGACCTCGCCAGGCGACATCCACTCAACCTCGCGGTCGCAGCGATCGACGCACTCGGCCAGGCGGTGGAGCTCAAGCCGGCCGACGTCGAACTGCTCGTCGACCGTTACCAGGGCCGCCGCGGCATTGGCAGGGCCCGAGCCGCGTTGGCATTGTTCGACTGCGGAGCACAATCTCCGAAGGAGACTTGGCTTCGTCTGCTGGTGATCCGGGCCGGACTGCCCCGGCCGCAGACCCAGATCGCTGTGCGCAACGATTGGGGATTCGTCGACGCGTATCTGGATATGGGTTGGGAGGACGTCAAGGTTGCCGTCGAGTACGACGGCGATCAGCACCGAACGGACCGCCGACAGTACGTGAAAGACATCCACCGACTCGAGATGCTGCAGCGGCGAGGCTGGATTGTCGTACGCGTAATCGCTGAAGACCATCCAAGCGATGTCCTGCGGCGTGTCAACGCGGCGTTAGCCCGCCGAGCGTAACGCCAACGCGAAATTCCGGGCCGAAACTAGCAGTGGCGTTACGCTCGCAGCCGCATAAGGTTAGGTCGGTAGTCGCCGGTTGAGCAACAGCGCCGCCAGCGCGGCCGCCGCTAGGATCAGCGCACCCAGGCGCAGCCAGCCGACGCTGGCGTCGCCGCGGATCGTCTCGTAGCCGATCTGCTGCTGCAGGGTGGCGTAAACGTCCTTGAGCTCTTGCAAGTTCGACGCGTTGTACCAATTACCGCCGGACAACTCGGCCACCTTCTTCATGGTGGTGTCGTCGACCGGGACGGGCTGCCGCTGGCCGTTGATCTCGACGAAGCCGTACGGCGTGCCGAACGAGATGGTCGAGATCGGCACCCCCTGGTCTTTCGCGGTACGCGCCGCGGTAAAGGCACCCTTCGGGTTATCCGGGTTGGTCGGCACCGTCTCCTTGCCGTCGGAGAACAGCACCACCCGCGCCGGCGGTGGAGCGTCCCCCCCACCGATCACCGCGCCGACCGTCGCGATCGCCTGCAACGCGGTGAAGATGCCCTCACCGGTGGCGGTGCGGTCGGCGAACTGCAGCTTGTCCAGTGCGGCTTTGGTCGCGGCACGGTTAGTCGTCGGCGACACCAACACTGTGGCCGTGCCGGCGTAGGCGATCAGGCCCAAGTTGATCCCGGCGGTCAGCTCGTCGGCGAACTGTTTGGCCGCTTCCTGGGCGGCGGCCATCCGGTTGGGTTCGACGTCGGTGGCCCGCATCGACTGCGACACGTCGATCACCAACATCACCACCGCGCGGTTGCGCGGAATCCGCACGTCGTGGGTCGGACCGGCCATCGCGATGGTGAACAGCAGCAGCGACAGCACCAGCAGAATCGCCGACAGGTGCCGCCACCGGGTGGGCCGTTTCGGGGCGACGGTCTCCAACAACTCCATGTTGGCGAACCGCAGCATCCGCCGATGCCGGGCCAGCTGCATCACCACATAGAGCGCAGCGATGCCGAGTACGACCAGCAGGAACAGGAAAAACCACGCGTGGGCGAAGCCGGACAGCGTCATCGGCCCGAGCAGGGGCAGCGTCATACCGGACCTGTCTTCAGGTGGACGGGCTTCGTTGTCACTGCCGGCCCGCCAGGGTCCCGCGCCGGCGGTGTTCGACGAATCGGACGATGTCGGCGAGCCAGTCGCGGTCGGTGCGCAACGCCAGCAGCGGCGCGCCACAGCTGCGGACGGTGCGGGCCACCTCCGCGCGGTGGGCTGCCGCCGCCCGGGCGAAGTCGCTGCGCAGCTGCGCGTCGATGGTGAACTCTCGCGTCGCCCCGCTCTCGGCGTCCTGCAGGACGACGTCGCCGACGTCGGGCAGTTCGACGTCGCGCCGGTCGAGGACCTCAATCGCCAGCACTTCGTGGCGGGCCGCGATCGCGCGCAGCGGCCGCACCCAGTTGATCGGGCCGAGGAAGTCGCTGATGATCACGGCCATGCCGCGACGGCGCTCAGGCCGGCGCAGCGCATCGATGGCCGCCGCCAGATCCCCCCGCACGCCGGTCGGAGCTTTCGGCGTGGTCGCGATGGCGCGCAGCAGGGTCTGCTCGTGCTGTCGCCCGGAGCGGGCCGGCACCCTGGTCGTCGTCGCGCCCGTCGTGATCAAAGCGCCCAGTCGGTTACCGCCGCCGCTGTTCAGGTAGGTGATGGCCGCCGCGGCCGCCACCGCCAAGTCGCGCTTCTCACACACCGCGGTGCCGAAGTCGAGGCTGGCCGACATGTCGACCACCAGCCAGGTCTCCAGTTCGCGGTCGGCGATCATCTGGCGGACGTGCGGGTGAGTGGTGCGCGCGGTGACCGCCCAATCCATCCGGCGCACGTCGTCGCCGGGTTGGTACTCGCGCGACTCCCCCGGTTCGGAGCCCGGCCCGGGAATCAGCCCCAGGTGGTCGCCGTGCAGCACGCCGTCGAGCTTGCGCTTGACGGTCAACTCGAGGGTGCGCAGCGCCGCCGACAGCTTCGGGTCATCGATGTTGCCGCGCTGCATCGACGGCGGCGGGACGACCGCTTTCGGCGCCGTCACCGACCGCCGGCCGCGGCCGCTGTCTGCATCACCGGCGGCACCGAGTGGCCCTGCTGCGGAACGGCATTGACCTGCGGCAGCGCGACCGTCTGCAGAATGCGGTTGATCACGATCTCGGGGGAGATCTCGTCGGCCAGCGCGTCGTAGGTCAGCACCAGGCGGTGCCGCAACACATCGGGGATCACCTCGACGATGTCCTGCGGGATCACGTAGTCACGGCCGCGCGCCAGCGCCAGCGACCGCGAGGCGGCGATGATGCCCAGCGAGGCACGCGGCGACGCCCCGAACGAGATCCAGCTCTTGACGTCGTTCAGCCCGAGCGCCTCGGGATGGCGGGTGGCGGTGACGACGCGAACCACGTAGTCGACCAGGGCGTGGTGCACGAAGTTGTTCGCCGCGATCTCCTGCAACCGAAGCAGGTCGCCGGTAGCCAGGATCTGCTTGGGCTCCGGCGGCTTCACGCCCATCCGGTAGATGATCTCGCGCTCCTCCTCCGGTGAGGGGTAGCCGACATTGATCTTGAACAGGAACCGGTCGCGCTGCGCTTCGGGCAGCGGGTACACGCCCTCGTGCTCGATCGGGTTCTGCGTCGCCATCACCAGGAACGGGTTGGGCAGCGCGAACCTCTTGCCACCAATCGACACCTGACGCTCCTGCATGACCTCCAGCAGCGCCGACTGAACCTTGGCCGGCGCGCGGTTGATCTCGTCGGCGAGCAGGAAGTTGACCACCACCGGACCCAGCTCGGTGTCGAACTCCTCTTTGCCCTGCCGGTAGATGCGGGTACCGATGATGTCGGTGGGCACCAGGTCCGGGGTGAACTGGATACGCGCGAACGAGCCGCCGACCACCTTGGCGAAAGTCTCCACGGCCAGCGTCTTGGCCACCCCGGGGACACCCTCCAGCAGAACGTGGCCCTTGGACAGCAGACCGACCAACATCCGCTCGACCAGCTGGTCCTGGCCGACGATGATCCGCTTGACCTCGAAGATGGCGCGCTCGAGGGTGTGCACTTCGGCAGCCAGGCCGTTACCACCGCCAGCTGAAGCCGCGTGCGCCGGGGCGGTCGGGGGCGCCCCTGCGCCGGAATAATCGCTGGCGCCCATGGGCGACCCGCCTGGTGATGTCATTGACGACCCTCCACAGCTATATCAGACACGACTGCTGGCACTACAAATCCCGTGGGCAGCGACGTGCCCGGCTCCAACTATTCCAGGCGTGGAAGATTCCGTCGACGCCACGGGTCGCTCGTGGTCCGAGCGGGTGCCGCGGCCGGATCTCAGTATTCGATGATCCGGGTCAGATTCGGCGTCATTCCGGCGGTTCGGACCGCGCTGATCGTGACCTTGCCGGCGCTGCCCGACGCCTCCAACATGCGGCCGTCGCCCAGGTAGATGGTGACGTGCTGGCTGCCGCCGGGCCCGTAGAAGATGAGGTCCCCGCGCTTGGCCTGTGACGGCGGGATGTGCCGGCCGGCGTTGTACTGGTCGCCGGAGAACCGGGGCAGCAGCACACCCACCCCAGCGAACGAGTAGCGGACCAACCCGGAACAGTCGAAGCCCACGATGCCGTCGCCCGAGCCGACGCCGTTGCTGGGTCCGGTTGTCGTGCCACCGCCCCAGGAGTAGGGCACACCCATCTGTGACGAGCCCCGCCGGATCACGTACTCGACGGCTTGGCGCCCGTAAACCCGCGGCACGGCGCCCGGGGTGGTGTTGTTGCCGCCGCCGATGTTGAATCCGAGGCCGCCAAGAAATTGACGCCCCAGGTCGAGGGTGCTCTGAGTGGCCTGTGCGGTCGCGTTCAGCGAAGCGTTGGCGACAGCGACCGGGTCCCCGGGGGCGCCCGCGCTGGGTCCGACCGGCAGCGTGGGATCCCACGCGGTGTCATCGGCTGCAGCGGGACTGGCCGGCCCGAGCAGCAGACCGGCCACCGCCAGAATCGCCCAGAGCCGCCTCGCGGTGATCGCGAGCGCGGCTGAAAGCCGGGCGAAGCGGGTCACCGCCACGGGCACCGCGGTGATCGCGAGCGCGGCTGAAAGCCGGGCGAAGCGGCTCGCCGCCAAGAGCCGATAGCGAAATCCCGTGCGCTGCATGCGTCAGTACTCGATGTAGCGGACGACGAAGGGCGTCATGCCGCCGGTGCGGACCGGTGCCACCCGGACTTTGAGTCCGACGTCGGGCGCCTCGAGCATTTGACCGCGGCCAAGGTACAGCGTGACGTGCTGGCTGCCGCCGGGGCCGTAGAAGATGACGTCCCCGCGACGCATCTGCGACGCCGGGACCTTGCGGCCGAGGTTGTACTGCGAACCCGAGTAGTGCGGCAGTTTGATGCCCACCCCGGCGAACGAGTAGAGGATCAGACCCGAGCAGTCGAAGCCGGTGGTGCCGGCACCCGAATCGATGCCCCGGCTGGGGCCGGCGGCATTGCCGCCGCCCCACGAGTAGGGCACGCCGATCTGTGACATCCCGCGGCGGATGACATATTCGGAAGCCTGCCGGCCGTAGACCCGAGGAATGCGGCCGTTGGTGAAGCCGGTGTCGTCGGGCTTGAGGATGCCGACGCTTTGCAGGAACTTCTTCCCCATCTGCGAGGTGACCTGCGACGACGTCGCGGTGATCCCCAGCACCTGGTTGATGACGGCGACCGGGTCGCCGGGGACGTTGGCGCTCGGTACCTGCGGCAGCGTGGGGTCCCATTCGCCGTCCCACTGGCCGGGGTCGTGCCGGGGTGCCGCGGGCGGTCCCGGTGCGCCGGGATCCCAGCGGTCCCCGGAGGCCGGCGCCGCGTGCACCGACCAGTTGCGCGCCTCGTCGAGTTTGGCCTGCGCGGTGTTGCGCTGCCCGACCAGCCGGTCGACGTCCGCCTGCTGTGCGGTGAAGGTGCGTTTGGCCGAGGTGAGCGCTGCGACGGCGGCATCCTGGCTGGACTGCGCTTCGGCGGCGGCGCGGTCTGCGTTCTGCTTGGCCAGCCGGGCGGCGGACTGCTTGTTGACCTGCTCGGTGCGGGCGCGCTGCAGGGTGACCATCACCTGCTGCGAGCTGGCCGCCAAGGTCCGGCTTGCCGATGCAGTGGAGATGATGTCGTCGGGGTTGGCCGCGGTGAGGTAGCTGTCCGATGGCCCGTTGCTGTAGGTGGTCGCCGCGAAGGTGTCGAACCGGCGTTGGGCCGCGGCGATCGCGGTGTTGGCATCGCGCACCCCTTGCCCGCTGACGTCGACGTCGCGTTGCGCGGCGGCTGCGTTGTCGCGTGCGGTTTGCACGTCGACCAGAGCTTTGTTGACGCCCTCCTGTTGTGTCTCGATGGCGGCCTGCAGGTCCTGCAGATGCTGGTTGGCCTGGGCGACGTCGGCGATCAGGGCGCCCAGCGTTTCCGGCCCCGGGTCGGCCGACGCCGGGACCAGTCCGGGCGCGCAGCACAGCAGGGCGACGCTCGCCAGGACAGGCAGCATGGGCCGGCGCAGCCGCGCGGCCAGCCGGAAACACGAGCCGCGAGAAATACGCACCATTCGACTCAGGTCTCCTATGGCTGAACGTGGACCAACGGCGCCAGCCCTCCAAGCGCCACTTCGACACAAGTAACATTGGCACCATAAGTCACTTCTGGAGCGATAGAAACGTTCGTCACAGATACAGCTATGTCTGTTTGCCGTTCGTGACAGAACAGTGACTCAACAGCCGCCGAGACGAATGCCGCGGCGATTCGCAATCAGAGTTCAGCTGGTGTAGGACCCGCACCGGCCGAGTTGTCGGTGGCCGTAGAATTTCGGCGCGCCGACCGCTTGGCGCGTACCTGGGCGATCCGGGTCCCGACGGTGGCTGCGAGTACCCCGAGCAGCACCACGATGGTCAACCCGGTCCAGGGAAACTGCGGCGTCACCAGCTGGTGCAAGAAATTCTGCGCCGACACCACCGCATTCCCGGTCTTGGCGTTGTCTTCGCCGATCTCCAGCGTGGAACGTGGGAAACGCATGCTGTAGGAGCCGACGTTCGACGGGCTGAGCACCAGCACCGTGGCATCCGGGAAGCTTGCTCCCACGACGGTGGCGACATCTCGCAGTGGCGGGTCGTTCGGCGGGTTGTGGTCGATGACCACGAGCTTGAGGTTGATGCCGTGATGGGCGGCGTCGCTGACCACCTGCCGAAGTCCTGCGACTTCCCCCGGCGGGGCGAAGATTCCGTCGGCGGCCACGCTGGCTTTGACGATGGCCATGCACTGGTCCGGCGGCGCCGACAAGTCCAGACCGACGGCACCACAGACCTCACGCGGGATGTACTGCGGAGGCTGCGGTGCGGTCACGGACCAAGACGGTACGCGCCTCGTCCGCTAAACAGACGTCCGGTCCGGCAGGCGTGACAGCGCATGGCCGGGCGGACCAAACTGGGACAGACACCACCGTCCCGCGCGAAGCAGGACAAGCGTACTGTTAGGGTGTCAGCGGAACGCCGGCACAGCCCCGCCGGCGGCGAGAACTAAATCTGGAGTTGATATGCCTGGCCACGAGTCGGTGAATTCATTCGGTGCCCGCGACACCCTGGACGTCGGGGACAAGAGCTACCAGATCTATCGACTCGACGCCGTTCCCAATACCGAGAAGCTGCCCTACAGCCTCAAAGTTCTCGCCGAGAACCTGCTCCGTAACGAAGACGGCAGCAACATCACCAAGGAACATATCGAGGCCATCGCGAATTGGGATCCGAAGGCCGAACCCAGCATAGAAATCCAGTACACGCCGGCCCGAGTGGTGATGCAGGACTTCACCGGTGTGCCGTGCATCGTCGACCTGGCCACCATGCGGGAGGCCGTCGCCGACCTCGGCGGCAACCCCGACAAGGTAAACCCCCTGGCGCCGGCGGACCTGGTCATCGACCACTCGGTGATCGCCGACTTGTTCGGTACCGCAGACGCTTTCGAGCGCAATGTGGAAATCGAATACCAGCGAAACGGCGAGCGCTACCAGTTTCTACGCTGGGGTCAAGGCGCGTTCGACGACTTCAAGGTGGTGCCGCCGGGCACCGGCATCGTGCACCAGGTCAACATCGAGTATTTAGCCAGTGTGGTGATGAGCCGCGACGGAGTGGCCTATCCCGACACCTGCGTCGGCACCGACTCGCACACCACGATGGTCAACGGCCTCGGCGTGCTGGGCTGGGGCGTCGGCGGCATCGAGGCGGAGGCCGCCATGCTGGGCCAGCCGGTGTCGATGCTGATCCCGCGCGTGGTCGGCTTCAAGCTGACCGGTGAGATCAAGCCCGGCGTGACCGCCACCGACGTCGTGCTCACCGTCACCGAGATGCTGCGCAAGCACGGCGTCGTCGGTAAGTTCGTCGAGTTCTACGGCGACGGGGTGGCCGAGGTTCCGCTGGCCAACCGCGCCACCCTGGGCAACATGAGCCCCGAATTCGGTTCCACCGCAGCAATTTTCCCAATCGACGAGGAAACCATCGACTACCTGAAGTTCACCGGGCGCAGCGAGGAGCAGTTGGCTCTGGTCGAGGCCTACGCCAAGAACCAGGGCCTGTGGCACGACCCAAGCCACGAGCCGGCGTTCTCGGAATACCTGGAGCTCGACCTGTCTAACGTTGTGCCGTCAATCGCGGGTCCCAAGCGGCCGCAGGACCGTATCGCGCTGTCCGACGCCAAAGCGACGTTCCGCGAGCAGATTCCCACCTACGTTGCCGACGACCCGGACAAGAAGCAGTACTCGAAGCTGGACGAGGCGGTCGACGAGACGTTCCCCGCCAGCGACCCGGGTGCACTGAGCAATGGCCATGCCGACGACCACGCCGGGGCGCCCGTGCAATCGGCCGCCGCGCACTCCAACGGCCGGGTCAGCAACCCGGTGCGAATCACGTCAGACGAATACGGCGAGTTCGAACTCGACCACGGCGCGGTGGTGATCGCCGCGGTCACCTCGTGCACGAACACCTCCAATCCCGAGGTGATGCTGGGCGCGGCGCTGCTGGCCCGCAACGCGGTCGAGAAAGGCCTGGCCTCCAAGCCGTGGGTGAAGACCTCGATGGCGCCAGGCTCGCAGGTGGTCAGCGACTACTATGAAAAGGCCGGCCTGTGGCCATATCTAGAGAAGCTGGGCTTCTACCTGGTCGGCTACGGCTGCACCACCTGCATCGGCAACTCAGGCCCGCTGCCCGAAGAGATCTCAAAGGTCATCAACGACAACGATCTGTCTGTCGCCGCGGTCTTGTCAGGCAACCGCAACTTCGAGGGCCGCATCAATCCGGACGTCAAGATGAACTACCTGGCGTCGCCGCCGCTGGTGGTGGCTTACGCGCTGGCCGGATCGATGGACTTCGACTTCGAGTCCGAACCGCTGGGCACAGACAAGGACGGCAACGACGTCTTCCTCAAAGACATCTGGCCGTCGCAGAAGGACGTCTCTGACACCATCGCTTCGGCGATCAACCGGGAGATGTTCGTCGATAACTACGCCGATGTGTTCAAAGGCGACGAACGGTGGCGCAACCTGCCGACGCCGAGCGGTAACACCTTTGACTGGGCCGCGGATTCGACCTATGTGCGCAAGCCGCCGTACTTCGAGGGCATGCCCGCCGACCCGGAACCGGTCAGCGACATCGCCGGCGCGCGAGTGCTGGCGTTGCTGGGCGACTCGGTGACCACCGACCACATCTCCCCCGCCGGCAGCATCAAGCCGGGCACCCCGGCAGCGCAGTACCTCGACGAGCACGGCGTGCAACGCACGGACTACAACTCCTTCGGTTCGCGCCGCGGCAACCATGAGGTCATGATTCGCGGCACCTTCGCCAACATTCGATTGCGCAACCTGCTGCTCGACGACGTTGCCGGCGGATATACCCGTGACTTCACCCAGGATGGCGCTCCGCAGGCGTTCATCTACGATGCGGCGCAAAATTATGCGGCACAGCACATCCCGCTGGTGGTGCTGGGCGGTAAGGAGTACGGGTCGGGTTCCTCGCGAGACTGGGCGGCCAAAGGGACGCGGCTGCTGGGCGTCCGCGCGGTGATCGCCGAGTCGTTCGAACGCATCCACCGCTCCAACTTGATCGGCATGGGCGTGATCCCGTTGCAGTTTCCCGAAGGCAAGTCCGCTGAGTCGTTGGGACTGGACGGCACCGAGGTGTTCGACATCACCGGCATCACAGCTCTCAACGACGGCAAGACTCCTAAGACGGTGCACGTCAAAGCCGATAAGTCAGATGGTGAAGAGGGCGGGGCCGTGGAGTTCGACGCGGTGGTGCGCATCGACACTCCCGGTGAGGCCGACTACTACCGCAACGGCGGCATCCTGCAGTTCGTGCTGCGCAACATGCTGAAGTCCGGCTGATGGCGGCGATCGCACGCGCGGCGAAGCCGGGCGCAGCGGGTCGCCGCGAGATGAACTAGCGCACCCGGGCCCGGTCGTGCCAAAAGTCAGCGAGGACCATCTGGCGGCCCGTCGCCGCCAAATCCTTGCCGGCGCCCGCCGCTGCTTCGCCGAATACGGCTACGAGAAGGCGACGGTGCGCCGGCTGGAGCAGGCGGTCGGTTTGTCGCGCGGCGCGATCTTTCACCATTTCCGGGACAAGGACACGTTGTTCTTCGAACTCGCCCGAGAGGATGCCGAACGGATGGCAGCGGTGGCCTCGCGGGAAGGCCTCATCCAGGTGATGCGCGACATGCTTGCTGCCCCTGAACAATTCGATTGGCTCGCAACGCGATTGGAGATCGCCCGCAAACTACGCAACGATCCGGCATTCCTGCGGGGCTGGACGGAACGTTCCGCGGAGTTGGCGGCGGCGACTACCGATCGGCTGCGGCGACAGAAGCAGGCCGGACGGGTTCGCGACGACGTGCCCGGCGACGTGTTGCAGTGTTACCTGGATCTGGTGCTCGACGGTTTGGTGGCGCGGTTGGCTTCCGGAGAAGACCCGCAGCGACTCACGGCGGTGCTCGACCTGGTCGAGCGCTCTGTGCGGCTCGATTGAGTTTGCCTCCTGCTCTTGCGCGAGGGTGCACAGACTGCCGCTGAGGCGCGGCGCGTCGGATGCAGACACGCACGCTCGCGGGATGTCGTTAGCGGGAACGGGTGCGGTGGTTGGGACCACCGCGGCTGCGCATCGTGGTGCCCGATTCGCGCAACATGCTGTGGATGGACCCGTACGATCTGCCGGTGCTGGCCACCAGGTTTCGAATGCTCGCGCCGCCCTCGTAGGCGCTGCGTAACTCATAGAGCACTCGGTCGCGGGCCTGCTTCGTGTTCTCCATGGCGCCTCCGTGGTCCACCAGACACCGTCAGCCTAGGAAGTCCTCGCCGCCAGGGGACCGAATCGGCGGAATCGGTTGCCGCGCAGCGGTCAGGCCCGGTCCAGCGCTCAGGCCAGCTCGATGAGATCGCGATATTCCTCGGACCAATGGTCTTCGGTGCCGTCGGGCAACAGGACGACGCGCTGCGGGCCGAGCGCCTCGGCGGCTCCGGGATCATGCGTCACCAGCACCACCGCGCCGAGGTAGCTGCGCAGGGCATCCAGCACCTGTTCGCGGGATGCGGGATCGAGGTTGTTGGTGGGCTCGTCGAGCAGCAGCACATTAGCGGTCGACGCCACCAGTCCGGCCAGCGCCAGTCGCGTCTTTTCGCCACCGGACAGCGTGCCGGCCAACTGGTCGAGCTGCGGGCCGCTGAACATGAACGCGCCCAGCAAGCCGCGCAGATCCTGTTCACCGGAATCCGGTGCGGCGTGCCGGATGTTCTCCCACACCGTGCCGGCGTCGTCGAGAGTGTCGTGTTCCTGGGCGAAATAGCCGAGCTTCATGCCATGTCCAGGCTCCAAACCCCCGCGGTCGGGCTTCTCTGCGCCGGCCAGCAACCGCAGCAGCGTCGTCTTCCCCGCACCGTTGAGTCCCAGCACCACCACCCGGGAACCGCGGTCGATGGCCAAGTCGACGCCGGTGAACACCTCCAGCGATCCGTACGTCTTGGTCAAGCCTTTGGCGACCAGCGGTGTGCGACCGCACGGCGCCGGCGTCGGAAACTTGATCCGGGCCACCTTGTCGGCCACCCGCTCCTCCTCGAGGGCAGCCATCATCCGGTCAGCGCGGCGCAACATATTCTGTGCCGCAACGGCTTTGGTGGCCTTGGCGCCTAACTTCGCGGCTTGGGCACGCAACGCGGCGGCCTTGCGCTCAGCGTTGGCACGTTCCCGGCGGCGACGCTGCTCGTCGGTGGCCCGGGCGTCCAGGTACTTCTGCCAGCCCATGTTGTACACGTCGACCTCGCCACGGACGGCGTCGAGGAACCAGACCCGGTTGACCACGTCGGCGAGCAACTCGACGTTGTGGCTGATCACGACCAGTCCCCCGGTATGCGACCGCAGAAAGTCCCGCAGCCAGGTCAGCGAGTCGGCGTCGAGGTGGTTGGTCGGCTCGTCGAGCAGCAGAATGGGCGCCGCACCGGCGCCACTGTCAGATGCGGCGAACAGAATGCGCGCGAGTTCGACGCGGCGGCGTTGCCCGCCGGACAGGGTGCGCAGCGGCTGGGTCAGCACCCGTTCGGGCAGCCCGAGGCTCACACAGATGCGGCTGGCCTCGCTTTCGGCGCGGTAGCCGCCCAGCGCGGCGAAGCGCTCCTCGAGCTGGCCGTAGCGGCGGATGGCGCGGTCACGCGCGGCGTCGTCGGCGACCTCGGCCAGCAGCACCTGCTGCTTTTCCAGGTCGGTGAGCAGCGTGTCCAGTCCCCGCGCCGACAGCACCCGGTCGCGGGCAAGCACCTCGAGATCGCCCTCTCCTGCGTCCTGCGGCAGGTAGCCGACCGCACTGGTCCGGCTCACCGTGCCGGCGTAGGGCTCGCTTTCCCCGGCCAGGATGCGCAGCGTGGTGGTTTTCCCGGCGCCGTTGCGGCCGACGAGCCCGATGCGATCACCGGGCTGCACGCGCAGCGCCGGACCGGGGGCTCCGCCCGGGTTGGTACAGAGCAGCGTGCGCGCGCCAGCGCGGACCTCGAGGTCCGTTGCCGTGATCACCAGCTCTCCTTCGTGGCCTTGCGGGCCCAGCTACTTGTCGTCGGTGAACACCGGCGGCCGTCTCTCGGCGCGCGCGGCTACCGCCTCCTCGAAGTTGGCGGTGAGCAGACGGACGAAGAGCTGCCCCAACCCTTCGGCCTGCATGTGCCCTTCCAGATTAGCGGCGTCCAGGCCGCTCCACAGTGTGCGCTTGGTCAACTCTGTGCCGGGACGCGAGAACGAGGCGATCCGCTCGGCCAGCACGTAACAGGTGTCGAGGAGCTGCTCGTCGGGCACCGTGTAGGAAACCAAACCGATCCGCTCGGCCTCCTCGGCGTCGATGTCGCGGCCGGTGAGCATCATCTCGAAGGCCCGTGACGAGCCGATCGCCCGCGGCAGCAGAAAGCTGAGCCCGAGCTCGCTGGCAGTCAGTCCGTTGTTGATGCCGGCCGCCCGGAAGTACGCGCTCGTCGCGGCGACCCGGATGTCGGCGGCCAGCGCCAAGCACAACCCGCCGCCGATGGCCGCGCCGTTGACCGCCGCGATCACCGGCTGATGCAGTCGCCGCAACGCCAGGATGACGTCGTCGAGCACCTCCATCGACCGCAGGGCGTAGGTCGGCCGGGTCAACCCGTCGATGTGGGGCACCTGGCCTGCCGACTTGTGGTCGGCACCCGACGAGAAACCCCGGCCCGCACCGGTCAGGACCACCACCCGCACTGAGTTGTCATAGGTGATCTCATGCAGGACCTCTTTGAGCGGCACCATGACGTCGAACGCCATGGAGTTCATCCGTTCGGGCCGGTTGAGCGTGATCAGCGCGACCTCGGGCCGCGGACGATCGACGAGGACGACTCCAATTTCTGGGCTCACGACTCGCACGCTATCGCGTGCGGCAACGGATCAAGCTCGTCCTGTTTCGGAGTCGGGCTCGGATTGCGCCGCGACGGCGGCGTCGACGTCGAAGTCCTTGACCTGTTGCACCAGATCCTCCAACGCCGCCGGCGGCAATGCGCCGGCCTGGTTGAACACCAGCTTGCCTTTCTTGAAGGCCATCAGGGTGGGGATCGACCGGATCTGCGCGGCGGCTGCCAGCTGCTGCTCAGCCTCGGTGTCCACCTTGGCGTAGACGACGTCCGGGTGTTTCTCGGAGGACGCCGCGAAGGTCGGTGCGAACGCCCGGCACGGTCCGCACCACGACGCCCAGAAGTCGACCAGCACGATGTCATTGCTGTTGATGGTGTCGTTGAACTGTTCGGCAGTGAGGTCTCGAATAGTCACGACGGGCGCAACGTTGCGAGCTGCCGCAATGTTCCCGGCACCGAGGCGCAAAGCAGATCCAGTGACCTCGCATCCTACGGTTTCGTCACCGTAGCCTACGGTTTCGTCAGCGTAGCTTACGCTTGCGTACCCCTGCCGGCGTCCTCCACACTGCGTTCGAATACGTCGGAGGAAGGGAAAAGCGGTGGGGCACTACATCGCCAATGTCCGCGACATCGAGTTCAACCTGCTGGAGGTGTTGAACATCGGCGCCGTCCTCGGCCCGGGGCGCTATCACGACCTCGACGTCGACACTGTCCGCACCATGCTCGACGAAGTCGCACGACTGGCGCAGGGTCCGGTCGCCGAGTCGTTCGCCGACGCCGACCGCAATCCCCCGACCTTCGACCGGGATCGTCACATCGTCGCGGTGCCTGCCGAATTGGCCAAATCGGTGCAAGCGGTCAAAGAAGCCGAGTGGTGGCGTGTCGGCATTGCCGAGGAGATCGGCGGTGTCCCGGCCCCGGCGCCACTCACGTGGGCGATCAACGAAATGGTGCACTGTGCCAATCCGGCCGCCGGTTTCTTCTACAGCCTCGGCCCGGCGATGGCCAACGCGCTGTACCTTGTCGGCAACGAACAGCAAAAGCGCTGGGCTGCAAAGGGTGTCGAGCGCGGCTGGGCAGCAACCATGGTGCTCACCGAGGCTGACGCGGGGTCGGACGTCGGAGCGGCACGCACCAAGGCCGTCGCGCAACCGGACGGCACCTGGCACATCGAGGGAGTCAAGCGGTTCATCTCCGGTGGCGACGTCGGTGACACCGCGGAGAACATCTTCCATCTCGTCCTCGCCCGCCCCGAAAAAGCCGGCCCGGGCACCAAGGGGCTGAGCCTGTTCTACGTACCCAAATATCTCTTCGATCCGGACACTCTGGAAATCCAGTCCCGCAACGGTGTTTTCGCAACCAACGTGGAACACAAGATGGGCCTGAAGGCATCGCCGACCTGTGAGCTCACGTTCGGCGACCACGACTTGCCGGCCGTCGGCTACCTGGTCGGCGACGTGCACAACGGAATTGCGCAAATGTTCACCGTGATCGAACACGCCCGGATGACGATCGGCGTCAAGGCGGCCGGCACGCTATCCACCGGGTACCTCAACGCCTTGGCGTTCGCCAAGACACGGGTTCAGGGCGCGGACATGACGGAGATGACCGACAAGACCGCCTTGCGAGTCACGATCATTCATCATCCGGACGTGCGGCGCAGCCTGATGACACAGAAGGCCTACGCCGAAGGGCTGCGGGCGCTGTACCTGTACGCCGCCGCGCATCAGGACGACCACGTAGCGCAGCTCGTCTCTGGCGCCGACCCGGGGATGGCGCAGCGTATCGACGACCTGCTGCTCCCGGTCGTCAAGGGCGCCAGCTCAGAACGGGCTTACGAGATGCTCACCGAATCGCTGCAAACGCTCGGCGGGTCGGGATTCTTGTTGGACTATCCGATCGAGCAGTACATCCGCGACTCCAAGATCGACTCCCTCTACGAGGGCACCACCGCGATTCAGGCGATGGACTTCTTCTTCCGCAAGATCATCCGCGACCGCGGCGAAGCCCTGGCTCACGTGGCCACCCAGATCAGCCACACCATCGACACGTGCGGCGAGACGTTGCGCCAGGACGCCGATCTGCTGCGTACCGCTCTCGGCGACGTGCAGGCGATGACAGCCACGCTCACCGGATACCTGATGGCCGCCGCGGAACAGCCGACAGAGATCTACAAAGTGGGGCTCGCCTCGGTGCGGTTCCTGCTGGCCGTCGGGGACCTGCTGATCGGCTGGCGACTGCTGGTGCATGCCGACGTCGCCCGGGCAGCGCTGCCGACGGCAACGGCCAAGGACCAAGCGTTCTATCAAGGCAAGATCGCCGCCGCGGCGTTCTTCGCCAGAAACATGCTGCCCAAGCTGACCGCATTGCGCGGAATCATCGAATCTCTCGACAACGATGTCATGCACCTGGCTGAGGCTGCGCTGTAGCTCGGGCGTCTGGCAGCAGGGTCGCATCGACTCTCCAGCTTCCAGGTGGCGGACTGGCCGCTAGAGCGGGTAAACAAGGTCCGATGTTTACCGGATGGTCAGGGCGTCGAGTTAGTCGGCTCATCGTGGTCACTGTGATCGCGCTGGGCGCCGTCGCGTGCGGTTCGCCGAACGACCACAACACCGCCAAGCCCAGCACGTCGGTCAGCCCCGCACGCCCGGTGCCCCCGCCGCCACCACCGCCCCCGACGGACTACGTCGAAGGCATGATCTCCACTTTCGAAGGCAACACGATCACGTTGCGAACGCGGGAAGGGACCGCGACCGTGGACTTCTCGCCGACGACGGAGATCATCGAGACCACCCCGGGTCAGGCCGGCGACGTCACTGTGGGCAGCTGCGTCGACGTTCGCCCTACCCCGCAAAGCGCCCCCGGCGCGGTCACCGCGCAGTCCGTCACGGTAAGCCCCGCCGTCGAGGGCAACTGCCCGCCGCCCGCACCTGAACCGGGCCCGGCCGGCGTCACCGGCAAGGTCGATTCGGTAGCCGACAACGTCATCACCGTGGCGGGCGCCCCGCAAACCAAAGTGACCGTCACCGACGCGACCACCTACGCGAAGGCAGCACCGGCGGACACCGAAGCGCTGACGCAGGGAAAGTGTCTGTCAGCCGACGGGACCAAGGACAGCAGCGGCGCCCTGCAGGCAGCGATGATCGACCTGCAACCGTGCCCGCCGATGGGCCACCCGCGCCACCGACTGCACCTGCCGTTTCACCTGCCGCACCGCCATCACCACGGCTGAACCGGGTTGCCGCCGTCAGACGTCGTCAGACGGTGAAGCCGAGCGCCCGCAGCTGGTCGCGGCCATCCTCGGTGATCTTGTCCGGACCCCATGGCGGATTCCACACCCAGTTGATCCGCAGCTCGTCGACCAGCCCGGCACCGATCAGCGCGCTGCGCGACTGGTCTTCGATGACGTCGGTCAACGGGCAGGCCGGCGAGGTCAACGTCATGTCGAGCAGGGCGACCTTGCCCTCATCGGTGGTGATGACGTTCAAGTCGTAGACCAGGCCCAGATCGACGACGTTGATGCCGAGTTCGGGGTCGACGACGTCGCGCATCGCCTCTTCCATGTCACCGAGCAGTTCGTTATCCGGTACGGCGGTCTCGCTCATTGTCCCTTTCCAATTCCATCTGCACCTAGCGTGTCGGCACTGGCCTGCGCCAGCGCGTCTTTGAAGGCCAGCCAGCCCAGCAGCGCGCACTTCACCCGCGCCGGGTATTTGGCGACACCGGCGAAGGCGATCCCGTCGCCCAGAACCTCCTCGTCGCCGCTGACAGTTCCGCGCGAAGACACCATCTCGGCGAACGCGGTGACCGTCTTGAGCGCCTGCCCGACGCTCTGGCCGATCACCTGCTCGGTCAGCACCGAGGTCGCGGCCTGGCTGATCGAACAGCCCTGCCCGTCATAGGACACATCGGCGACCTGCTCACCGTCTTCAGACAACGCGACCCGCAGCGTGACTTCGTCACCGCAGATCGGGTTGACGTGATACACCTGCGCGCCGTAGGGCTCGCGCAGCCCGCGGTGCTGCGGGTGTTTGTAGTGATCCAGGATCACGTCCTGATAAATCTGCTCCAGGCGCACGGCCGGCTCACGCTCTTCCGAAGAAGTCCACGGCTCGCCGCACGCCGGCCACCAGCCGCTCGACTTCGTCGGCGGTGTTGTACACCGCGAACGACGCTCGCGCGGTGGCGGCAACGCCGAACCGGCGGTGCAGCGGCAACGCACAGTGATGGCCCACCCGCACGGCGACGCCGTCATCGTCGAGCACCTGCCCCACGTCATGGGCGTGCACACTGTCCACCACGAACGCCACCGGCGATCCGCGGTGCTCCATCGACGTCGGCCCGATGATCTGCACCCCGTCGATGCCGGACAGGCCGTCGATCGCAGCGGCGACCAGTTGGTTTTCGTGGCCTTGCACCGCGTCCATGCCGATGGCCGTGAGGTAGCGCGCCGCCGCGGCCAGCCCGACCACCTGGGAGGTCATCGGCGTGCCGGCTTCGAAACGCTGCGGCGGCGAAGCGTAGGTCGCCGACTCCATTGTCACGGTCTCGATCATCGAACCGCCGGTAAGAAACGGCGGGGCCGCCGACAGCAGCTCACGTCGGCCGTAGAGCACACCGATTCCGTTGGGGCCGAGCATTTTGTGCCCGGAGAAAGCGGCGAAGTCGACGTCGAGCCCGTGAAAGTCGACCGGCTGGTGCGGCACCGACTGGCAGGCGTCCAGCACGGTGACCGCACCGACGGCACGCGCCGCAGACACCAGCTCGGCAACCGGGGCGATGGCGCCGGTCACATTCGAATGATGGTTGAAAGCAACCACTTTCACCCGCGTGTCGAGCTGCAGCGAGTCCAGGTCGATGCGACCTTCGTCAGTGACGCCGTACCAACGCAACGTGGCGCCGGTGCGCCGGGCCAGTTCCTGCCACGGAATCAGGTTGGCGTGGTGTTCCAGCTCGGTGGTGACGATCACGTCACCGGGCCCGACGGCACGCTCGAAACGGTTGTCGCCCAACACATACGACACCAGGTTGAGTGCCTCGGTGGCGTTCTTGGTGAACACCAGCTCGTCAGCGTGCGCGCCGACGAACTCCGCGATGTCCAGACGGCCCTGCTCGTAAGCGTCGGTGGATTCCTCCATCAACTGGTGCGCTCCGCGGTGCACCGCGCCGTAGGAGGTGGTCAGGAAATCGCGTTCGGCGTCCAGCACCTGCACCGGCCGTTGCGACGTCGCGCCGGAATCCAGGTAAGCCAGTTGGCTTCCGCCGCGCATCACCCGCTTGAGGATAGGGAAGTCCGCCCGGATCGCCGTCAGGTCCAAATCGGTCGACCGGCTGACAGAGATGGTCATGATCAGCCCCCCGTGACCGCCGTCCGCGGCGATCGCAAGCCCGGCGGAGCCGGGCGCAGCGGGTCGCCGCCATCGGACTGCGGCGATCGTAAGTCCGGCGGAGCCGGGCGCAGCGGGTCGCCGCCATCGGACTGCGGCGATCGCAAGTCCGGCGGAGCCGGGCGCAGCGGGTCGCCGCCATCGGACTGCGGCGATCGCAAGTCCGGCGGAGCCGGGCGCAGCGGGTCGCCGCCATCGGACTGCGGCGATCGTAAGTCCGGCGGAGCCGGGCGCAGCGGGTCGCCGCCATCGACTTGGGTAAAGCGCACGTACCCGTTTTCTTCGAGCTCGTCGGCCAGCTCCGGTCCGCCGGACTCGATGATGCGGCCGCCGACGAACACGTGCACGAACTGCGGGTGGATGTAGCGCAGAATCCGGGTGTAGTGCGTGATGAGCAGGATGCCGCCATGCACCGGCTGGCCGGTGCCGTCATCCCAGGCGGCCTCCTTATACCGGTTGACGCCCTCGCTGACGACCCGCAGTGCGTCGACGTCCAGGCCGGAGTCCGTCTCGTCGAGGATGGCGATTTTCGGCTTCAGCAAGCTCAGTTGCAAAATCTCGTGCCGCTTCTTCTCGCCGCCGGAGAAGCCTTCGTTGACGCTGCGTTCGCCGAACGCCGGGTCGATCTCCAGCTGCTGCATTGCCGAGCGGACCTCTTTGACCCAGTGCCGCAGTTTCGGCGCCTCACCGCGCACCGCGGTGGCTGCCGAACGCAGGAAGTTCGACATCGACACACCCGACACTTCGACGGGATACTGCATCGCCAAAAACAGCCCGGCCCGGGCGCGTTCGTCGACGCTCATGGCCAGCACATCCTGGCCGTCCAGCGTGATCGAGCCGGACGTGACCTGGTATTTCGGGTGACCCGCGATCGCGTAAGACAGCGTGGATTTCCCGGATCCGTTGGGGCCCATCACCGCATGTGTCTCGCCGGAGCGCACCGTCAGGTCGACACCGTTGAGGATAGGTATCTCGCGCTTGCCGTCCACGGCGTTAGGGTCGGTGACGCTGACGTGTAGGTCGTTGATCTGCAAAGTCGTCATGAAACTGTGTCCGTCTTCTCGGTGATGGCAAGTTCGTGTTCGATGGCCGCGGTCAGCCGCTCCCGAATCTGCGGGACCGCAATCTTGGCGATGATCTCCCCGAAGAAGCCGCGCACCACCAAGCGGCGGGCCTGCTCTTCGGGGATGCCGCGGGAACGCAGGTAAAACAGCTGCTCATCGTCGAAACGTCCGGTGGCGCTGGCGTGCCCGGCGCCGACGATCTCGCCGGTTTCGATTTCCAGGTTGGGTATCGAATCGGCACGGGCGCCGTCGGTGAGCACCAGGTTGCGGTTGCTCTCGAAGGTGTCGGTGCCGGTGGCCCGCGCACGGATCAACACATCACCCACCCAGACGGCGTGGGCGTCGGGCTTGCGGGATGCTGGATCGCCTTGGAGCGCGCCCTTGTACACCACGTTGGATCGACAGTCTGGCTGCGCGTGGTCGATCAGCAGCCGCGACTCGAGGTGCTGACCGTCATCCGCGAAATACAGGCCGAGCAGTTCGGCGTCTCCGCCGGCCGCCGCGAATCGCACGGTGGCCGACATCCGTACCACCTCACCGCCGAGCGTCACCGCCACATGGCGCAACACCGCGTCCTTGCCCAACTGTGCATGCTGGGCGCTGACGTGCACGGCGTCGTCGGCCCAGTCGGCGATCCACACCACAGTGAGGCGGGCGGCGTCACCGACCACGAATTCGACGTTGTCGGCGTAGGTTCCGCTGCCGCGCTGGTCGATGACGACGACGGCTTCGGCCAGCTCCTCGACCCGCACCTGCAGGTGCCCGTATGCCACGGCGCCCTCGCCGGGGCCGGCGATCGCGATCTCGATCGGGTCGCTGAGCTGAATATCGCGCGCGACGGTCAGCAGCGTCGCGGAATTGAACGACGAGAATGCTTGAGCAGCAACGCGATCAGTGGGCATACCGCCTTGGCCCAAGCGCTCGTCGCCCCGGCGTACGACCTCCACCCGGACGCCGGGCTGTTCACTGACGGTGATGTCGGCGCTCCCGGTTGCCGGCGCGGAGCCGTCGTGCAGACCGCGCAGCCGGCGCAGCGGGGTGAACCGCCAGATCTCGTCGCGACCGCCGGGCACCTCGAAGGCGTCCACGTCGAACGATGCGAATAACTCGCCCTTGTTGATGGCAAGCAGCTGGGAACCTGTCGGAGACCCCTCGACCGCAGTTGTGAGGTTTTCGGCCGTCACCCTACTGCGCCCTCCATCTGCAGTTCGATCAGCCGGTTGAGCTCCAGCGCGTATTCCATGGGCAGCTCTTTGGCGATCGGTTCGACGAAGCCGCGCACCACCATCGCCATCGCCTCGTCCTCGGTCAGCCCACGGCTCATCAGATAGAACAGCTGGTTTTCGCTCACCTTGGACACCGTGGCTTCGTGGCCCATCGTCACGTCGTCCTCGCGGATGTCGACATAGGGGTAGGTGTCGCTACGGCTGACCGTATCCACGAGCAGCGCATCGCATTTCACGCTGGACCGGGAGCCGTGCGCACCCTTGTTTATCTGGACCAGGCCCCGGTAGGAGGCGCGCCCACCGGCGCGGGCGACCGACTTGGACACGATGTTGCTCGACGTGTTGGGAGCCAGGTGCAGCATCTTGGCGCCGGTGTCCTGGTGCTGGCCCTCGCCGGCGAACGCCACCGACAGCACCTCGCCCTTGGCGTACTCCCCGGTCATCCACACCGCCGGGTACTTCATCGTCACCTTCGACCCGATGTTGCCGTCGACCCACTCCATGGTGGCGCCGGCTTCGGCACGCGCCCGCTTGGTGACCAGGTTGTAGACGTTGCCCGACCAGTTTTGGATCGTGGTGTAGCGGCACCGGCCGCCGGGCTTGACGATGATCTCGACCACCGCCGAGTGCAGCGAATCCGACTTGTAGATGGGGGCAGTACAGCCCTCGACGTAGTGGACATAGGCGTTCTCGTCGACGATGATCAGGGTCCGCTCGAACTGGCCCATGTTCTCGGTGTTGATCCGAAAGTAAGCCTGCAGCGGGATATCGACGTGCACGCCGGGTGGGACGTAGATGAAGCTGCCGCCCGACCACACCGCGGTGTTCAGCGCGGAGAATTTGTTGTCACCGGCCGGGATCACCGTGCCGAAGTACTGCCGAAATATGTCCGGGTGTTCGCGTAGACCGGTGTCGGTGTCCAGGAAGATGACCCCCTGCTGCTCGAGGTCTTCCCGGATCTGGTGGTACACCACCTCGGATTCGTACTGAGCCGCGACGCCAGAGACCAACCTCTGCTTTTCAGCCTCGGGAATGCCGAGCTTGTCGTACGTCCGCTTGATGTCTTCGGGCAGCTCGTCCCACGTCGCGGCCTGCTTCTCGGTGGAGCGCACGAAGTACTTGATGTTGTCGAAGTCGATGCCGTCCAGGTTCGAACCCCAGGTCGGCATCGGCTTGCGCTCGAAAATGCGCAGCGCCTTGAGTCGGGTCTTCAGCATCCACTCCGGCTCGCTCTTCTTTGCCGAGATGTCGCGGACGACCAGGTCAGACAGGCCGCGCTTCGCGCTGGCACCGGCCACGTCGGAGTCGGCCCAGCCGTAGCCGTAGCGGCCCAGCGAGGCGATGGCCTCTTCCTGTGACAGTGGCTCGCCGATCTTGTGGACCTCAGGGGTGGTCGTCACTGCGACGCTCCTTGCTTGCTCGTGGTGGCTTCGGCGCGGGCTGTGCGCCGAACAGGTTGTGGCTCTGCGGAAGTGGCGAGCGGAACGTGGGTGGTGCAGGCGCAGTCACCGTTGACGATGGTCGCCAGCCGCTGCACATGGGTGCCCAGCACCTCGGCCATCGCCTGCTGCTCGGTCTCACACAACTCCGGAAACTCCTCGGCGACGTGCGACACCGGGCAGTGGTGCTGGCAGATCTGCACGCCGTGGATCGGGCCGCCGACCCGGGTGGTGGTCGCGACGTAACCCGCCTTCGAAAACGCGCCTGCGATCCGTTCAGCCGCCGCCTCGACGTCGGCGTCAGCGTCGGAGTCAGCCGCGGCGACACCGGCCAGGATGGCGTCGATGCGCCGGCGGGCGAAGGTGCGTACCGCGGCCTCCCCGCCGATCTCACGGAGCTGACGAATGGCCGCCGACGCCAGGTCGTCGTAGCTGTGATCCAGGCTGGCGCGGCCAGCCGCCGTCAGCCGATAACGCTTCGCCGGGCGTCCGCGCCCCGCCTGCTGCCAAGCCGCCGCGGGCACCGACTCGGCCTTGCCCGCTTCGATCAGCGCGTCGAGATGGCGCCGCACCCCGGCCGCCGACAAACCCAGCCGGTCACCGATCTGGCCGGCGGTGATCGAACCGGATTCCAGCAACAGCCGCACGATGGCGCTGCGGGTGTGGCCGTCGTGGGCCGTCGCGACAGCCGCGGCCGTCTGCGCACTCCGGGCGCGCCCGACATCCGGCGAGAATTTCACAACACCAATGTTACGCAATTCCGGCGACCGGTCCAGTTCCGGGCGCAGCGCGGTTGTCGCGCTGCCGCGGGCAGTGGCCCGCACGGCGGTTACGCTGCTGTGATGGCTGCCCGCCACCTTACGTTGAGTTCGTCGATCGCCCAGCTGCACGGCGACGAGTTGACGGTGGGCTCACCGCTCAACGACTCCGAACACGACGCGCTGCGCCGCATCCGGCTGTTCGGTGCCGCGGGCACAGTGCTGATGGCCATCGGCGCGCTGGGCGCCGGGGCCCGGCCGGTGGTGCAGGATCCGACCTTCGGGGTCCGGCTGCTCAACCTGCCGTCGCGGATCCAGACGGTGTCGCTGACCATGACCACGACCGGTGCGGTGATGATGGCGCTGGCCTGGCTGATGCTGGGCCGGTTCGCTTTGGGCCGGCGACGGATGTCACGCGGCGAACTGGACCGCACGCTGCTGCTGTGGACGCTCCCGCTGCTGGCCGCCCCGCCGATGTACAGCAAAGACGTCTACTCCTATCTGGCGCAGAGCCAGATCTGCATGCTGGGGATGGACCCCTACCGGGTCGGGCCGGCCCGCGCGCTGGGCCTGGGCCACGTATTCACCACGTCGGTGCCCAGCCTGTGGCGCGACACCCCGGCGCCCTACGGTCCGCTGTTTCTGTGGATCGGACGAGGGATCTCCGCGTTGACCGGCCAGAACATCGTCGCCGCTGTGCTCTGCCATCGGCTGGTGGTCCTCGCCGGTGTCGGCCTGATCGTGTGGGCCACCCCGCGCCTGGCGCGCCGGTGCGGGGTCGCTGAAGTCAGCGCGTTGTGGCTGGGGGCGGCCAATCCGCTGCTGATCATGCATCTGGTCGCCGGCATCCACAACGAGGCGCTGATGCTGGGCTTGATGCTGACCGGCACCGAGTTCGCGCTGCGCGGGATCGGCAGCGCCGGCTCGACGCGGGTGGTGCCGCATTGGCCACCACTGGTGTTCGGCTCCGTACTGATCATCCTGTCGTCGCAGGTGAAGCTGCCCTCGTTGCTGGCCCTGGGATTCGTCGCGATGGCGCTGGCGTGTCGCCTGGGCGGTAACCTGCGGGCTTTTCTGTTGGTCAGCACGGCCATGGCCGGACTGTCGCTGGTTGTGATGGCCGTCGTCGGCTGGGCCAGCCGGCTGGGTTTTGGCTGGGTGTTCACGCTCGGCACCGCCAACGTCGTGCGCAGCTGGATGTCCCCACCGACGCTGATCGCGTTGGGCACCGGCCAGGTCGGCATCCTGCTCGGGCTGGGCGACCACACCACCGCCGTGTTGTCGCTCACTCGTGGCATCGGTGTGCTGATCATCGCGGTGATGGTGTGCTGGCTGCTGCTGGCGGTGCTGCGCGGCCGGCTGCACCCGGTCGGCGGCCTGGGCGTCGCGTTGGGCATCACCGTGCTGCTGTTCCCCGTGGTGCAGCCCTGGTATCTGCTTTGGGCCATCATTCCACTGGCCGCCTGGGCGACCCGCCCCAGCTTCCGGGCGGCGGCCATTCTGGTGACCATCGTGGTCGGTGTCTTCGGTCCGACCGCCAACGGTGACCGGTTCGCGCTTTTCCAGATCCTCGACGCCACGCTGGCGAGCACAGTGATCGTCGTCGCGCTGATTGCGTTGACCTCTACGCGGCTGCCGTGGCGCCGACTGCTGGACGAGGAACGCGAACTGCTCGGGGCGCCCACCACCCCCGATGTGGTGCCGGACACGGCCACGGCAACGCCGGCGGCCGTACCGGACGCCTACGCTGATTCTTCGTGAGCTCGACTGCGGTTTCCGGCCTCCCGGTGCACATGCGGGGGGTGTTCAAACATTACGGCTCCACCACCGCGGTCGACGGCCTCGATTTGGACGTCCACGCCGCGGAGGTGTTGGCGCTGCTCGGCCCCAACGGTGCCGGCAAGACCACGACAGTGGAGATGTGCGAGGGCTTCGTGCGCCCGGACGCGGGCACCATCGAGGTGCTGGGGCTGGACCCGATCACCGACAACGCGCGGCTGCGGGAACGCATCGGCGTGATGTTGCAGGGCGGCGGCGGCTACCCCGCCGCGCGCGCGGCCGAGATGCTCGAACTGGTGGCGTCCTACGCCGCCAACCCGCTGGACCCGCAATGGCTGCTCGACACGCTGGGCCTCACCGACGCGGCGCGCACCACCTACCGACGGCTTTCCGGCGGGCAGCAGCAGCGGCTCGCGCTGGCCTGCGCGCTGGTCGGCCGGCCGGAGCTGGTGTTCCTCGACGAACCGACTGCGGGTATGGACGCCCACGCCCGGGTGCTGGTGTGGGAGCTGATCGACGCGCTGCGCCGTGACGGCGTCACCGTGTTGCTCACCACCCATCAGCTCAAGGAAGCCGAAGAACTGGCCGACCGGGTGGTGATCATCGACCGGGGCGCCGTCGTGGCGTCCGGGACGCCCGCCGAGCTGATGCGCAGCGGAGCAAAGGACCAACTGCGTTTCAGTGCGCCAGCACAGTTGGATATGTCGTCGCTGACGGCCACCCTGCCGCACGACTACAAAGCCAGCGAGGTGGCCGCCGGCGAGTACCTGGTCGAAGGCGCGATCGACCCGCAGGTGGTGGCCGCCGTCACCGCCTGGTGCGCGAAACTCGACGTGCTGGCCACCGACATGCGGGTGGAACAGCGCAGCCTCGAAGACGTGTTCCTCGACTTGACGGGCAGGGGGTTGCGGCAGTGAGCACGCAGCTGTTTCCGTCCGGCACGTTTGCGCCCGACCCGCGACCGAACACCGTGGCCCGCATGCTGGTCGCCCAGACCGGCCTGGAGTTGAAGCTGCTGCTGCGCAACGGCGAGCAGTTGCTGCTGACGATGTTCATTCCGATCACGCTGCTGATCGGGCTCACGCTGCTGCCGCTGGGCCAATTCGGGCCCAACCGCGCTGCCACCTTCGTCCCGGTGATCATGGCGCTGGCCGTGGTGTCGACCGCCTTCACCGGCCAGGCCATCGCGGTCGCGTTCGACCGCCGCTACGGCGCGCTGAAGCGGTTGGGCGCCACCGCTCTCCCGGTGTGGGGGATCATCACCGGCAAGTCACTGGCCGTCGTCGCCGTGGTGTTTCTGCAGGCGATCATTCTCGGCGTCATCGGCTTTGCGCTGGGCTGGCGCCCCGACCCGACAGGTCTCGCTTTTGGCGCGGCCGTCATCGCGCTGGGCACCGCCGCGTTCGCCGCCTTGGGCCTGCTGCTGGGCGGCACTCTGCGCGCCGAGATCGTCCTGGCCGTTGCCAATCTGCTGTGGTTCGTCTTCGCCGGGTTCGGTGCGCTGACGGTCGAGACCGACACCGTGCCGTCGACGCTGAGGTGGGTGGCCCGGTTGACCCCGTCCGGCGCCCTGACCGAAGCGCTGACGCGGTCGATCGGTCTGTCGGTGGACGTCTTCGGCATTGTGGCGCTGGCCGGCTACGGTGTGGCGGCGGGGCTCGCGGCGCTGCGCTGGTTCCGCTTCACCTGACAGCTGGCTACTACAATGCGTAGTGGGTCGTCGCCTACCATCGGCATGTGACCATGACGGCGATGCCGCTGCGGCGATTGGCGGGCCTGCTGCCCTCGCCCAGCTTGCGGGTGCAGCGCATCATCGCGGCGTTGGTCGTCGTGAGTCAGGGTGGCATAGCGGTGACCGGCGCCATCGTCCGCGTCACCGCTTCGGGACTGGGCTGCCCCACCTGGCCGCAGTGTTTCCCCGGCAGTTTCACTCCGGTCGCGGTTTCCGAGGTGCCGCGCATCCACCAGGCGGTCGAGTTCGGCAACCGGATGATCACCCTGGCCGTCGTCGTGACCGCCGTCCTGGCGGTACTGGCTGTCACCGGGGCCCGCCGGCGCGGCGAAGTGCTGCTCTATGCCTGGCTGATGCCCGCGTCGACGGTGGTACAAGCGGTGATCGGCGGCATCACCGTGCTGACCGGCCTGCTGTGGTGGACGGTGTCGGTCCACCTGCTGGCTTCCATGACGATGGTGTGGCTGGCGGTGCTGCTGTTCGTCAGAATCGGCGAGCCTGACGACGGGATGGTGCGCGCCCGGGTGGTCCGGCCGCTGCGCGGCCTCACCGCGCTGTGTGCGCTCACCTTGGCCGCGGTCTTGATTGCCGGAACGTTGGTGACTGCGGCCGGTCCGCACGCCGGTGACCGCAGCACCACGCGCATCGTGCCACGCCTGAAGGTGGAGATCACCACGCTGGTACACCTGCATTCGTCGCTGCTGGTCGCCTACCTGGCCCTGTTGGCAGGACTGGCATTCGGCTTGCTGGCGGTGCATGCGCCGCGTCTGGTGCTGATGCGACTCGGCCTGCTGCTGGTGCTGGTGTTGGGGCAGGGGCTGCTTGGAACAGTGCAGTTCTTCGCCGGTGTGCCGGCTGCCCTGGTTGCCTTGCATGTCGCCGGTGCCGCGCTGTGCACCGCCGCCACCGCGGCGCTATGGGCGTCGATGCGAGAACGGGCCGAGCCCCAGCCGCTCCAGGGCTGACTCCACCCCCAACGCGAACTGCCGTTGCGCCGATGTCCGGGCGGTGTTGTCGAGCAGGTGCCAGCCGAGGGCGGGCGCGATGAGATCGAGGCCGACTGGGTGGACGTCTCCTGCGCCACCGACGACGTCGACGCGAGCGTAGAGCAGCTGGGTGGGGCTGATGCCCACTCGGTCGGCGGCCGCGTCGAGCGCCGAATAGGCCACGTCCCAGAGTTCGAAGTCGGCGTCGACCGGCGACTCACCGGTGAAAGCGTGTGACTGCGTCCCGGATAGGAAGATCAGCGCTGTCGGCGATTCGCCGCGTGCCGCTGAGTGCATCGGCACCTGAGCGCTCCGCAGATCCTCCACGTGGCGCTCGTCAGCATTCCAGGCGACGACGTCAGGGCTGTTGAGCAGGTTGGGCACTCGTCGGGTCCAGGCCAGGAATTCGGCTCGGCGCTCACGCAGCATCGAGTCATCGCCGGTGGGTCGCAAGATCACTAAGTCGGCGCGTTCGGTGTCGGGGTCGTCCCAGGCTGCCCAGTGCGCGGGCAGCCCGCGGCCCCGCAGTGCGCCGACCAAGCCCTCGTCGTCACCATCGAGCCCCGGATCGTGAGCGTCCGGACCGGATTTCTCCGCCAGCACGATCCGGGGATGACGGATGTCGGGACGGGCCAGCTTCATAGCAACACCACGACTGCGGATGATAGTCAGCATGCATGCGATCGAGTTGACCGAAACCGGCGGGCCGGAAGTGTTGCAGTACGTCGACACGCCGCAGCCGACGGCCGGTGATGGTCGGATACTGATCAAGGCCGAGGCAATCGGGGTCAACTACATCGACACTTACTTCCGAGAGGGGCACTACCAGGCCGAGCTGCCGTTCATCCTGGGCAGCGAAGTGGCCGGCACTGTCGCGGAGGTAGGCGCTGATGTGACGAACGTTCATGTTGGCGACCGGGTGGTGACCGCGTCGGCTGCTGGCGCTTACGCAGAGTGCTCTGCTGCCCCTGCACAGCTGACGGCGAAGTTGCCGGATTCCGTTGATTTCGACGTCGCGGCGGCAGCGCTGCTGAAGGGCACGACTGCGCACTACCTGATCAAGTCGGTCTATCCGGTGAAGCCCGGTGACGTCGTTCTGGTGCATGCCGGTGCAGGTGGTGTCGGATTGATCCTGACGCAATGGGCGTCGAGCTTGGGCGCCAAGGTGATTACCACAGTCTCGACACCGGCCAAGGCGGAGTTGTCCCGGCAGGCCGGCGCCGCTGAGGTGCTCGACTACCCGGGTGACGACGCGGCGGCATTCGGCGCGAGAATCCGCGAGATCACCGACGGCGAAGGTGTGGCCGCCGTGTACGACGGCGTTGGAGCCAGCACATTCGACGCCAGCCTGGCGAGCTTGGCCGTGCGCGGAACATTGGCGTTGTTCGGGGCGGCCAGTGGACCGGTGCCGCCCTTCGATCCGCAGCGGCTCAACGCCGCCGGTTCGGTGTACCTGACCCGGCCGAAGTTGGGTGATTTCACCCGGACGCCCGACGAATTCGATTGGCGGGCAGGCGAGCTGTTCGATGCTGTCGCGGCCCGAGCGGTGAAAGTGACGGTAAGCGAACACTATTCGCTGGCGGATGCTGCCCAGGCGCACCGTGACTTGCAAGGGCGTCAAACGGTCGGCTCGATTGTCTTGACGCCATGATCTCGAGCGTCTCGAACTGATCCAGTCTCGCGTTAGCGCCGGCCCCATTCGGTGCCCATGTTGTCGTCGGTGATCGTCGGCACACCCTCGGTGCGAGCCAGGATGCCCTCGCGGGTTTCCAGGTTCATGCCGGTTTGCTTGGCCGGGCCATAGCCGGCCGAGAGCGAGTCGGCTAAAGCCAGAACTTCGTCGAGGCGCGTTCGCTGCTTTGAGTCGGCAAGGTCGAAGACGGGCCTGCCTTCGATGCGATACTCCCGCAATACCCGCTCCCAGCGCCGGCGGTCGAACGCAATTGGAGAATCGCTGACGGCCATGAAATTGATGAAGCGCAGAGCATATGGAAATTCGAGCGCGCCCGTGCGCTGCGCTCGGTCTGACCCAGTCGTGTTGTAGAAAAATACGCCATCCGGCTTGAGGTGGCCGCGGACAAGTTTCAGGAACTCCGTCGAAAGCAGATTCGTGGCGTGTGCGCGCCAATTGAAGGTGGTGTTCATCACGATGAAGTCGAACTTGCGCTCGGGGTTGCGGGCAAGCCAGCGCCGGCCGTCATCAATGACAGTCGTGACCTTAGGGTTCTTCAGCACGCCGGCCTCGTCAGGGTAATGCGGAATCACCTTCAGGTAGGCCGGATTGATTTCGACTGCGGTTAACTTGTCAAGCTGGGGATGGTTGGCGATCACCTGCGCCCAGGAACCAGACGAAAGCCCGACCATCAGCACTTCGCGGGGCGACTTGTGCAGCAGGCTCAGGGCGTAGGCACGGACAATCATGTTGCGGTCGTTTACGAGGTCAGTGGAGAAAGCGCCGTCGTAGACGCCGCCGCCCTGAATCTGCCCGTCCTGCGTGACGCTGACTACGCCGCTCTTGTTTTCCTCCAAGTGCGCAAAGCGCTGCCCCGCATAATGCTCCTTGAAGTAGAGCCGCTCATAGACACCCTCGAAAAGCCGAGGCTGCAGGCTTACGATTGCCGCGCCCGTCAGGGCGATGGCCGCGGCGCGCGAGCTCAACAGATTTTTCTCCCGCGTCCTGTGATTGGCGGCCAGCAGCAGCACGAGCGAAAGCGCAATGCCGAGCAGCGCAAGAAAAAGCGCAATGCCGCCCAGGCTCCAATGGTCCATCAGTACAAAACCCGTAATCAGGCTGCCCAGCGCCGATCCCACGATGTTGGCGAGGTACAGGTAGCTCAATCCCTCGCCCGCGCGGGCGTCCGGCGCAATGGCAATATGGCAGATCAGCGGGAACGTCGCGCCCAGCAAGCCCGCGGCACCCGCCACCAGCGGGAATGAAAATCCCCAGTGCAGCGCGCAGCCGATCAGCGCCGCTGCGGGCACCAGCAGGTAGCTGGCGAGGTTGGCAAACAATACGAAGCCGGAGAGCGACGCCACCTGCTTTGCCGCCGCCGATTCCCGGCAGAAGCGCCGACTGCCGAGCGAGCCGAGCGCAATGCCCAACAGGTAGCAGCCCAGCAATAGCGCGAAGGCCTGCGCGGCGCCTCCCGATGAAAACGAGTAAACGCGATACCACAGGATTTCATAGCTCAGCGCGATGTAGCCGCAGAGCGCCGAGAGCAGCAGCGCAAACCAGAAGCCGCGCGTTCTGAACTGCGCCGGCCGCGCCGGACGCTGAATGTCGGCCACGGGCGAATTCATCTGCGCGAGCAGGGCGCCGCCACCGACGACCAGATTGATGCCACAGGCAAACGTGATAGCGCCCTGCTGTCCGAAGAGGCGCATCAGAAAGGACGCAACGATGAAACAGGCAAAGGCGCTGCCAAGCGTATTGACGAAGTACAGTAGTCCGACGCTGCGCCCCACGTTTCCCGAGTGCTTAACGAGATGCGCCGTCAGAAGGGGCATGGTGGCGCCCATCAACAGCGTGGGAACAAGCACGAGGAGGAAGGTGAACAGCGCCGTCAGCGGCGCGTTCAATCGAAGGGTCAACTCGCCCACAGCGTGAAACAAACCCAGCGAGAAGTAGCCAAAGACACCGATACCAAGCTCGACGGCGGCGAACACGCCCAGCAGAGGTAGGCGCAGCCGCGACAGTCGACCGCCTGCGAAGCTCCCGATGCCCAGCCCGAGCATGAAGGCCGTGACGACCACCGTGACGCTTTCGACGTTGATGCCGTAAATCGTGAACAGCGAGCGCTGCCAGACAAGCTGGTAAATCAGCGCGGGGATACCCGAACAGAAGAAGATGGCGCAGATCAGCGCGAGGTTCGCCCGCGGTGTTTTTGCCGCCGGTTCAGCTATCGCGACGCGGCGTGGTATCAACGCTGCGCAGCTTGGGCGCACGACAGATGAATCGACGACGCGGCTGTTGCCACCGCCGCGAGAATAATCCGGACCCTCAGCCAACCCCTCGCCCACCTTTAGCGTCGCCGCAGTCTAGCGAGGCTGAGCCGCTGTCAGTGCGGCTTTGCCGGCGATGTGAGCAGATCAGTCCACCACCTCGACACCCCTGCTGGTCGAACGGGTTCCCCGCTAGTCGGCGCCGGCAGTTTGCGCGAGCCGTCGTTACGGTCGATGGCCGCCGACCCCCGGACTGGCCCTACGGGTCAGCGAGCTGAGAAAAGGCCGGCTAGCCGCCCCATTTAGTGCCTTCAGCCGCGTCGCGGGCAAGCATCGACAGGGTGTTGTTCTCATGCGTGCCGGCCATCGCCTGATAAGCGCGCACCAGGTCGCTCATCGCCTGATTCCACTGCGCCTGCCACACCTGATAACTCATCCCGGTGTCGCCCTGCCAAGCGTTCTGCAATGCCGCCTGCTCCGTGGCGATATCAGTCCCCAAACTCTGCAGCGTGCCCGCATAACCGGACATATCGGCCGCGTGCGCCAACATCGCCGGGTAGTTGTACATGATCTGCGACATCAGACAATCCTTCCGTTCAAGGTCGGCTCAGAACCCGGTGTACGTCGACGCCGCAGCCGAATCGGCAGCCACATAAGTGGCGGCGGCATCACCGAGGTTGGCTTGGGCGATGTCCAGCAGCGCATTGACCTTGGCCGCCACCTCCACAAACCGCGCATGCGCCGCCTGAAACGCCGCCGAAGCATCCCCCAAATGAAAAGCCTGCGCCGACAACGCCTCCTGCTCAGCCTGACCGATCGTCGACCGCATCAACGCCGCCTTGGCCGAAAACGCCGACTGCGAGGCCACCAGCTGCGGAATATGGGCATCCAACATACTCATGAAGACTCCTTCCCGAAACAGTCACCGTCATAACTTGCCGGCAACCAGGTACGCCATCGCCGCCTTCGTGTCGCCGGCGGTGTAGCTGGCACCCGAGTCAGCCACGCCGACACCAGAGCGGCTCAGCGCGTCCACACCTTGAGCTGCCACCGCGGCGTGCCGGCCACCGTGAGCGCTGAACCCGGCCGCGGCCTGCAACGACACCGGATCGGCGGCGGGCGGCACCACCGCGGTGATCAGGGGCACGGCACCGGCATGCGCGGCCGCCAACTGAGCCGCCAGCTCCTCTATCGCCGCGCTGGCCGCGGCTAAAGCTTCGGGAACGACTCGCAAAGTCATGACCTGCACCCCCCATGACGACCTGCAGTGAACGTCAACACGGCGATATCTTGGACTAATTTGCTCACCAGCGAAATACAGCGCGGGGGTATGGGGTATCTGGGGACGGCCACCGGCGCTATGCCATCGACGCGAGCGCGCGATAGCCCGGCTCCGCGAAGCGCTGGGCGGCCTCTCGCATCTCGTCGGTGATCGGGCGGCGCTCCGGGGCGTCTCCGGCAAACACCCGAGGTACTGCGTCCTTAGCATAAAACAGAGACTCTTCCACCATCCGTTGGATTGCCGGGGCATCGGTCTGGAGCCCGAAATGCGGGACCACGTGCTGCCAGACCGCGGCGGGCAGACCGGCATAGTCGATGAGAAGGCGCCGATCCGCATCGCTTGCGGCCGCTTCGAGCATCGCGCCGAGCGCGCGTGCGACGAACTCGGTTCGCGGCATGCCCGGCACCGCGGCCGGATCAAGGCCGAAACGCCGCGCCACCCGACGGGGCGACGCTTCGAGCGTGAGCCACCCCGGTGGCTCGGCGAGCAGCGATGCCAGAACCCGCAACGGATCGCGCTGAAGCCAGATCCACGGTGTTTCGGGGAAGGCGGCGGCCAGCACGGCGCGGCGGCGGATGTTCCAGCTCGAGCACTTGAGCACCAGCCACCGTTCGTCACCGTGCCGACGCCGGCCGAGCGCCCGCACCGCAAGCCGCACCACAGTGGCCAGCACGGCGTCGTCGAATCGATCGGGATCGAGCCCGAGCAGCGCGTTGAGCGGCGGCGGCTCGGCGAGCACGACGACACCGGGCAGTGTGCCGAGCAGTCGAGAAACCAGCGTGGATCCACACCGAGAGAGGTGAAAAATCATGCCCGCCGGCTCGAGCGACGGCTCGCCGTCGAGAGCGGCGAGCGCTTCGAAACCGGTCCGCACCAGCGGCCGAGCCCGCGGGCCGGACGCCCAGCGGTCGACGGTCTGGGCGAAGAACGGATCGACGAAGCGCTCCGCCGAGAGATCGGCCCAGTCGATCGCCGGGGCGGGGCCCGAGAAATCGAACCTGACGGGGGTCCAGCGGGCGAGGTCGGCGAGCTTCATCGGGTGAGCGGCGGGGGCGCGGGAAGATTCACTTCTGTCACATCAATCGTCGGGCAGTCGCACCAGGAATCCGCTCACCAGCAGCGTTCGCGCCAACTCTGTCTGCTGGGACGCGGTCAGCCCGGGCAGATCGCCGATCCGAAACGGCGCGGCGCTCCTGGCGAGGTACCGCATCGCGGCTTCGTGGTCGGGGCCGGCCTTGATAGCGAGTTGGGCGAACTTGAGGGCGACGCCGCCGGCGAAGGTCGCCACCCGCGAGTACAGCGGTTCGTACTTCTTCACCACTGTTTGTTGATCTATCCCACCCACGTTGGAAAGTCCGTGTCCCACCGGTGGGCATCGGCCGCGCCGGACCAAGACCTCCTCCAGGGCGTCGAGACCTTCGTCGACGACGCTTGTTTCCTCCAGCGCTTTGGCTACGTCGCGCACAAGGCTGCTCAGGGTCCCGCGGATGTCCGCGTCGTCGAGATGCCGTGGCGGCAGCCGAGCGTCGACGCGGTCATCGCGGAAACTCAGCGCGTCGAGCGCCTTATCGATGAGCGTCAGCACGGTGGGAGCGTGAATTCCGACGGTCATGTGCAGGGAAGGTTCCGAGGTCGCCTCAGCGGCGTGAACTTGGCCGCGCGGCACATACAGCACGTCGCCGGCCTCCAGGCGCAGGTCGCTGGGCAACGGCAGGCCCGCCGGATCAACGGCTTCCCGACGCCGCATCTCGTGAGGTGGCAGTTCAACGTCGTACAGATGCCAGAGTTTCGATCCCTGAATCTGCAGGATCAATACGTCGTGGTCGTCGTAGTGCGAGGTGAAGCCTTGGGATTCTGCAGGTGTGAGATAGCCGTTGACTTGTGTCGCGAAGTTCAGCTCCGCCTCGATGGAATGGGCCATCGACCCAATGGGGCGCACGCAGCGCTCAACCCCGTCGAGGACGATCGTGTAGCCATCGGCGAAGCCCTCGCGCATCCGGACGACATCGAGGCTGTCGTCGGCAAGTCGGTAAGAGATCTTCTTTTCGTCCCGGCGTACCAGGCGCACCAATGATGGCTCGAGCCGAAAAGAGTTCAACAGGTCCTCAACCGCCGATGACCCGGGCAGCAGCACATCGAAATAGCCCGCGCAGGCTCTCTTGATGTGGCAGTGCGTAGTCCCCCAGAAGTCATCGAGGAAGGTCTGCACCGTAATCGGTTGAAGCAACCACGCTAGCGAGGACTCGACGGTGACCCCTTCCCCAAGCGTCGTGGTGAAATAGGTTGCAGCGTCAGCCGTGTTCTCTCCCGTTCTGGGCCGCACCGGCCTGATCCGGAGCCCAGCTCCCCGGCATCATCGGCATCGTCGGGCCTCCGCCGAACTCATCACCGCCGACCCTCGTCAAGCCTGCCGCCTCTCCGACTGTCTTCTTGCGCACTGTGCCGGCGAATCCCAGGTCCCCGGCACCCTTTTCAGACGCTGCTGTCGCCGCGACCGGCTCCTTGTCTGGCGGCGCGTCCCATTCCGGGTCGACTTCAACGTTCATATTCATGTATTCGTGGCCGCGTCCGTGCAATCCCGCTCGTCGGCGCCGCCGCGCCCGCGCCTGCTCGGGCGCTGCCGCTGCGGCCGCTGCGGCGGCACCGGGCTCCCGCGCTTTCCGTTTCGCGCTGGAGCTGGCGCTGTCGCCCATTCCAGTGCCCAGCCCGAGCCGGGCAAGCCCCACCGCATAGGGCGGGAAAAATTGCGGTCCGGCGGGGGGCGGCGTCGGCGCCGGCGGCGGGGCCGAGGATGGCGCGGCATTGGCGACGGTGCTCACTGTGGGCGCGGGAGTGGGCGCCGGTGCCGTCGGCGCGGGAGCCGCGGCCGCCGCGGCGGGTGTCGGGGCCAGTCCGGCGTTCGGCAGTGCCGCGGACGGAGCGGGCACCGTCACCTCCGCAGGCACCGCGGCCGGGTGGGCCAGCCCAGCCAGCCCGGCCGCACCCGCGAACCCACCCACCGCGAACATGGGGGTGCCTAGCAGCGGTGACAGCAGTGCTGTCGCGATCAGTTCCGGTTGGAACGCGTTGATGAATTCGCTCAGGTGGCCGATCTCGTCGGCGATGAGGCCCGGGATGTCGCTTTCCAGCTGTGTTAACGCCTGCGCCGGGTTTGACGGGAACATCTCGAGGTCCCTGAGTAGGGTCTGCGGGACTTCGGTCAAGCGGTTGACATACCAGGACGGGTCGTACGGATTACCGGCGTCGTTGTCGACGATCGGGAGTACCCCCTGGTCAGCGTTGCCCTGGCCGCCGTATGCGGCACCGGTGGTGTCCTGGCCGGTTTGGACACCTTGGGCGGAAGAATTAACGATCTGCGGCGCCGCGGTGGTCTGCGGCGTCGACGCCACCGCGGCACTGGAAACCGTTTGATAGGTGGTCATCGTGGTGGCCGCCTGAGCCCACATCCGCGCGTAATCGGCCTCATTGAGCGCGATCGGAATCGTGTTGATGCCGAGAAAATTCGTGGCCACCAATGCCCCGTGGATGGCGTGATTGGCGGCCAGTTCGCCCAGTGTCGGCATGGCCGCCAACGCCGATGTGTAGGCGCCTGCCACGGTCTCGTGCGTCGCTGCCGCTGCCGCGCTGTCGCCGCTGGCCTGCATCAGCCAGGCCAGATATGGCACATTGGCGGCCACATACCGCTCCGCGCTCGGGCCTTCCCACGCACCGGCTTGCACCGCCGCCAGCAACGTGCTCAGTTGCTCGGCGACCGCCGCGTACGCCGAACTCAGCGAATTCCACGCCCCAGCGGCCGCCAGTAACGCGGCCGGCCCCGGACCGCTCGACAACAACGCCGAATGCACCTCGGGTGGGAAGGCAATCCATACCGGCGCGGTCACGGGTACCCTCCAACGGCTACTCGCGAAGTCATGACTCCCCCCGAGGATCAAGCGTCAGTAAATATCGATACGGCGATTATCTTGGACTAATTACCCAGGCAGCGAAATACATCGCGGGGGTAGGGGGTATCTGCACCGGCCGTCTCAACCGAGTGTCGGCAGCGCCATCGCCGAGTCGACGGCCAGCGCACAGAACAACACCGCCAGGTAGTTGTTGGACTGCAGGAAAAGCCGCAGCGGTTTGACCGGTTCGCCGCGGCGCACTCCGGCGTAGAGCTGTTGCGCCATCGCCAGGAACCACGTTCCGGCCAGCGCCGCGACTGACGCGTAGAGCCAACCCGCTGCCAGGCCCAGCGCCAGTGTGGCCAGCACCGTCAGCCAGGTGTAGATCAGAATCTGTTTGGTCACCTGGCGTTCGGTCGCCACGGCAGGCAGCATCGGCACGCCGGCCGCTTTGTAGTCGTCCTTGTAGCGCATGGCCAGCGCCCAGGTGTGCGGTGGCGTCCAGAAAAAGATGATCGCGAACATCGCCAACGCCGGCCAGCTGATGCCGCCGGTGACCGCCGACCAGCCGATCATCACCGGCATACAACCCGCCGCCCCGCCCCAGACGACGTTTTGCGACGTACGGCGCTTGAGCACCAGCGTGTAGACGAAGACGTAGAAGGCGATCGTGGCGGCGGCCAGCAGTCCCGACAACAAATTGGTGGTCCACCACAGCCAGCAGAACGAACCGACACTCAGCGCGACCCCGAAGATTAGGGCGTGCCGGTTCGGTACGGCCGCGCGCGCCAGCGGCCGGCGGGCCGTCCGCTGCATCAACTTGTCGATGTCGGCATCGGCTACACAGTTGAGGGTGTTCGCGCCGGCTGCGGCCAGCATGCCGCCGATCAACGTGTTGAGGATCAGCAGCGGGTGAACCATGCCGCGGTGAGCCAGCAGCATCGCCGGAATGGCGGTGACCAACAGCAACTCGATAACCCGCGGCTTGGTCAACGCCAGATACGCGAGCAGCTTCTGCGGGATGGCCCCACTTGTGGGGCCACCACTGGGGCTCGGCGCGACGCGCCCGCGAACGCTCACGCAAGAATCTCCTCGGAATCGCAGCAGCGCGCAGCTTCTACTACACACGATGGTAGACCGGGCGGCCGCTGCAGCCGAATCGTAGGGTCGATTTACCGGAATTCCTCGGCAATAACCTGGCAACTTGAGTGAAGTTGCAGTTTTGGCGACGCCGGAACGTGGTACGCCGAAACTTGTTCGCCAGCCACCTGAGGGCTCCCGCACTAGGGTGGAGTTGGACCGGCCTGTCGACGTGAGGACTGAGCTCGTGACCGCACTTGAAGATAAAGACATTTCCGCACTGACCCAAGCGCACCGCCCCGACGACTGGTCGGAGATCGACTCCAAGGTGGTCGACACCATCCGGGTGCTCGCCGCTGACGCCGTTCAGAAGGTCGGCAACGGTCATCCCGGAACGGCGATGAGCCTCGCGCCGCTGGCCTACACCTTGTTCCAGCGGACCATGCGCCATGATCCCAGCGACACCGCCTGGCTGGGTCGCGACCGGTTCGTGCTGTCGGCCGGGCACAGCAGCCTGACCCTTTACATTCAGCTGTACCTGGGCGGCTTCGGCCTCGAACTGTCAGACCTTGAGGCTTACCGCACCTGGAAATCGAAGACGCCCGGACACCCGGAGTTCCGGCACACCAAGGGCGTGGAGATCACTACCGGCCCGCTCGGACAGGGCCTGGCGTCCTCGGTCGGCATGGCGATGGCGTCCCGGTATGAGCGTGGACTGTTCGATCCCGACGCCGCACCGGGGACCAGCCCGTTCGACCACTTCATCTACGTCATCGCCTCCGACGGCGACATCGAAGAAGGCGTGACGTCAGAGGCCTCGTCGTTGGCCGCCGTTCAGCAGCTGGGCAACCTCATCGTGTTTTACGACCACAACCGGATCTCGATCGAGGACGACACCGACATCGCTCTGGGTGAGGACACCGCCGCGCGATACCGCGCCTACGGCTGGCACGTGCAGGAAATAGAGGGCGGCGAGAACGTGAGCGCCATTGAGGAGGCCATCGAGAACGCCAAGGCGGTGACCGACCGCCCGTCGTTCATCGAGCTGCGCACGATCATCGGCTGGCCGGCGCCGAACAAGATGAACACCGGCGACGCGCACGGCTCGGCCCTCGGCGACGATGAGGTCGCCGAAATCAAGAAGATCCTTGGCTTCGACCCGGACAAGACGTTCCAGGTCAGTGATGAGGTGCTGGCCCATACCCGCAAGCTGGTGGACCGCGGGAAAGAAGACCATGAAACCTGGCAACCGGAGTTCGACGCCTGGGCGCAGCGCGAACCCGAGCGTAAGGCGCTGCTGGACCGGTTGATCGCCGAAGAGCTGCCCGACGGCTGGGATGACGACCTTCCGCACTGGGAACCTGGCGACGACGACCTGGCCACCCGTAAGGCATCGGGCAAAGTGCTCGGCGCGCTCGGGGCGAAGCTTCCGGAGCTCTGGGGCGGGTCGGCCGACCTGGGCGGGAGCAACAGCACCGACATCGAGGGCGCTGCTTCCTTCGGGCCGCCGTCTATTTCGACGAAGAAGTACACCTCCGTCGACTGGTACGGCCGGATACTGCACTTCGGTGTCCGCGAGCACGCGATGGGCGCGATCCTGTCCGGCATCGTGCTGCACGGCCCGACCCGCGCATTCGGCGGCACGTTCCTGCAGTTCTCTGACTACATGCGTCCGTCTGTCCGGTTGGCGTCGCTGATGGACATCGACACCATCTACGTGTGGACGCACGATTCGATCGGTCTGGGCGAGGACGGCCCGACCCACCAACCGATTGAGCATCTGGCAGCGCTGCGCGCCATTCCCAACCTTTCGGTGGTGCGCCCGGGCGATGCCAACGAGACTGCGTACGCCTGGCGCACGATCCTGGCCCGCGGCAACGGCAGCGGACCGGTCGGGCTCTGCCTGACCCGGCAGGGTGTCCCGGTGCTGGAGGGCACCAGCCTCGACGGGGTTGCCCGCGGCGGCTACGTCCTGGGCGATGGCGGCGGCGATCAACCGGATGTGGTGCTTATTGGCACTGGTTCCGAGTTGCAGATCGCCGTCGCCGCGCAGAAGGCGTTGGCGGAGAAAGACGTCACCGCGCGGGTGGTGTCGATGCCCTGCGTCGAGTGGTTCGAGTCGCAGCCCGAGGACTACCGAAACAGCGTACTGCCGCCGACAGTCTCGGCGCGGGTGGCCGTCGAAGCGGGTGTGGCGCAGAGCTGGCACAAGCTCGTAGGCGACTGCGGCGAGGTCGTGTCGATCGAGCACTACGGCGAATCCGCGGACTACAAGACGCTGTTCAAAGAGTTCGGCTTCACCCACGAAGCCGTGGTCGCGGCCGCCGAACGAGCGCTGGACAACTGACGCTGTATGACCCACAACTACTGCTGTAGCACAAGATAAGGAATTGACATTATGGCTCAGAATCCCAACCTCGCGGCGCTCAGCGCCGAAGGCGTATCCGTATGGCTCGACGACCTGTCGCGGGACCGGATCAAGTCCGGAAACCTGCAGGAACTCATCGACACCAAGTCGGTGGTCGGTGTCACCAGCAACCCGAGCATCTTCCAGAAAGCGCTGTCGGACAGCGACTCCTACGACGACCAGATTGCTGAGCTGGCCGAACGCGGCGCCGACGTCGACGCGACCGTGCGCACCGTCACCACCGACGACGTGCGCGCGGCGTGTGATGTGTTCAAGTCGGTATGGGAGGCCTCCGACGGCGTGGACGGTCGGGTGTCGATCGAGGTCGACCCGCGCGTGGCACACGACGAAGAGCAGACCGAGCAGCAGGCCATCGATCTGTGGAAGACCGTCGACCGCCCAAACCTGTTCATCAAGATTCCGGCAACCGAAGAAGGCATCCCGGCTATCACCGCGACGCTGGCGGAAGGTATTTCGGTCAATGTCACCCTGATCTTCTCCGTCGAGCGGTACCGCGCGGTGATGGACGCATACCTAAAGGGCCTGGCAAAAGCCAAGGAAGCCGGTCACGACCTGTCCAAGATCCACTCGGTGGCGTCGTTCTTCGTCTCCCGCGTCGACACCGAAGTCGACAAGCGACTGGAGAAGATCGGCTCGGAGGAAGCACTGAAACTGCGCGGCAAGGCCGCGGTGGCCAACGCCCGGCTGGCTTACGCCGCCTACCAGGAAATCTTCGAGGGCGGCGGGGAGTTCGAGGAGCTCAAGAAACACGGCGCGCGGACCCAGCGGCCGTTGTGGGCCTCGACCGGTGTGAAGAACGAGGACTATTCCGACACCCTCTACGTCACCGATCTAGTGGCGCCCAACACGGTGAACACCATGCCGGAGAAAACCCTCGACGCGGTCGCCGACCACGGCGAAATCAACGGTGACCAGGTGAGCGGTAAAGGCGGCGAGGCGCAGGAGCTGTTCGACAAACTCGAATCGGTCGGAATCGATGTGACCGACGTATACCTGGTGCTGGAGAACGAAGGCGTGGAGAAGTTCGAGGATTCTTGGAAGGAACTGCTCGAGGAGACCCAGTCTCAGCTCGACTCGAACGGCAAATGACGCGCCCCGGCACCGGGACCGCCAAAGACTCCGGCGCCGGGCAGTGGCAGAACCCGCTGCGGGACAAGCGGGACAAGCGGCTGCCCCGCATTCCCGGGCCCTGCGGGTTGGTGATCTTCGGCGTCACCGGCGATCTGGCACGCAAGAAGGTGATGCCGGCCATTTACGACCTGGCCAACCGGGGCCTGTTGCCGCCGACCTTCGGTCTGGTCGGGTTCGCCCGCCGGGACTGGGACCACGAGGACTTCGCCAAGGTGGTGCATGACGCCGTCAAGGAACACTCCCGCACGCCGTTCCGGCAAGTCGTCTGGGATCGGCTGGCCGAGGGATTTCGCTTCGTGCCGGGCAGTTTCGACGACGACGCCGCATTCGGCCGACTGGCCGAGACCCTGGAGAAGCTGGACGCCGAACGCGGCACCGGCGGAAACCACGCTTTCTACCTGGCGATCCCGCCGAAGTCGTTCCCGGACGTCTGTGAGCAGCTGAACAAATCCGGGCTGGCCCGTCCGGAAGACGACCGGTGGAGCCGGGTGGTCATCGAGAAGCCGTTCGGCCACGACCTGGACAGCGCACGTGACCTCAACGAGATCGTCAACAGTGTGTTCCCGGAGCAGTCGGTGTTCCGCATCGACCACTACCTGGGCAAGGAGACGGTGCAGAACATCTTGGCGTTGCGGTTCGCCAACCAGTTGTTCGACCCGATCTGGAACGCGCATTACGTCGACCACGTGCAGATCACGATGGCTGAAGACATCGGGTTAGGCGGCCGGGCCGGCTACTACGACGGCATCGGCGCGGCCCGCGACGTGATCCAGAACCACCTCATGCAGCTGCTGGCGCTCACCGCGATGGAGGAGCCGGTGAGTTTTCAGCCCGCGCAGTTGCAGGCCGAGAAGATCAAGGTGCTGTCGGCGACGCAGCTCGCGCAGCCGTTGCAGGAGACCACTAGTCGCGGGCAGTACGCCGCCGGCTGGCAGGGCGGGGAGCACGTGGTGGGGCTGCTCGACGAGGAAGGCTTTTCCCGGGAGTCAACCACCGAGACCTACGCCGCGATCACGCTGGAGGTGCACACCCGCCGCTGGGCCGGGGTTCCGTTCTATCTGCGCACCGGAAAACGGCTGGGCCGCCGGGTGACCGAGATCGCTCTGGTCTTCAAGCGGGCCCCGCATCTGCCGTTCGACGCCACCATGACCGACGAGTTGGGCGCCAACGGGTTGGTGATCCGGGTGCAGCCCGACGAGGGTGTGACGCTGCGATTCGGCTCGAAGGTTCCAGGCAGCGCCATGGAAGTGCGTGACGTCAACATGGACTTCTCGTACGGCTCGGCGTTCGCCGAGGACTCCCCGGAGGCGTACGAGCGGCTGATCCTCGATGTGTTGCTCGGCGAGCCGTCGTTGTTCCCGGTCAACGACGAAGTCGAATTAGCTTGGGACATTCTGGATCCGGCGTTGGACTTCTGGGCGGCACACGGCAAGCCCGACCCGTACGAGGCGGGCACGTGGGGTCCTGCGTCGTCGTTCGAAATGCTGCGCCGTACCGGCCGGGAATGGCGGCGGCCGTGACGCCGGCGACGATGCAGAGCCAAAGGCGATGAGGAGGAGCGGCGCGTGATAGTCGATATGCCTGACACCTCCACCACCGCGGTCAACAAGAAGCTCGACGAACTGCGGGAGAAGACCGGCGCGGTGACGTTGGGCCGGGTGCTGACACTGGTTATCGCCACTGACACCGAAGCGGTGGCCGAAGAGTCCGTCGACGCGGCGAATGCGGCCAGCCACGAGCACCCCAGCCGGATCATCGTGGTGATGCGGTGTGATCCGGACGCCGCCGAAGCGCGGTTGGACGCTCAGGTGCGCGCGGGCGGCGACACTGCGACCGGTGAGGTCGTGATCTTGCGGCTGACGGGCCCGCTGGCCGAGCACGCCGGCAGCGTCGTCGTACCCTTCCTGTTGCCGGACATCCCGGTGGTCACTTGGTGGCCCGACGGCGCACCGGCAGTTCCTGCCCACGACCCGTTGGGGCAGTTGGCAATTCGGCGAATCACTGATGCGACCAACGATGCCGACCCGTTGTCGGCGATCAAAGGCAGGCAGTCCGGCTACACGCCCGGCGACACAGACCTGGCGTGGAGTCGCATCACCTACTGGCGGGCGCTGCTCACTTCGGCGCTGGATCAGGCTCCGCACGAGCCGATCAAATCGGCGGTCATCTCCGGGTTGAAGGCTGAGCCTGCGTTGGACGTCCTGGCGGGCTGGCTGGCCAGCCGGATCGACGGGCCGGTGCGCCGGGTGTTCGGCGACCTGAAGGTCGAACTGGTGCGAAACAGCGAGACGGTCGCGCTGAGCCGTCCCCAGCAGGGCGTCACCGCGACACTCAGCCGAACCGCGCGTCCTGACGCCCGTGTCCCCCTGCCGCGCAGAGGAACTCGCGAATGCCTCGCTGAGGATTTGCGGCGGTTGGATCCGGATGTCATTTATTTCGAGGCGCTGGAAGGCATCAACCGGGTGGAGTACGCGTGAGCCGCGCCGGCGACGATGCAGAGCGAAGCGATGCTGAGGAGCGGCGCAGATGAGCCGCGCCGGCGACGATGCAAAGCGAAGCGATGAGGAGGAGCGGCGCTGATGGACTCAGCGATCGAAAGATATTCCGACAGTGAAGCGCTGGTCGCCGCGGCCAGCGAGCGGCTGATCGCTGCCATCGGCGCGGCGGTGACGGCCAAGGGCCGCGCACTGATCGTGCTGACCGGCGGTGGCAACGGCAACGGAGTGCTTCGTCAACTCGCCGCGCACGGGCAGCAGGTCGACTGGTCGAAGGTTCACCTGTTTTGGGGCGACGAGCGCTACGTCCCCGAAGACGACGACGAGCGCAACGAGAAACAGGCACGGGAAGCCCTGATCGACCATGTCGACATCCCGGCGAGCAACGTGCATCCCATCGCCGCCAGTGACGGCGAGTTCGACGATGACCTCACCGCCGCGGCGTTGGCGTACGAGCAGGTTCTTGCTGCCTACGCCGAAGGAGGCGAAACGGCGCCCGCTTTCGACGTCCACCTGCTGGGTGTCGGGCCGGAAGGCCACATCAACTCGTTGTTCCCCGGCACTCCGGCGGTACGGGAAACCGCCAGGCTGGTGGTCGGTGTCGAGGACTCCCCCAAGCCGCCGCCGCGACGGATCACCCTCACACTGCCGGCTGTTCAGAACTCCCGCGAGGTGTGGCTGCTGGTGTCGGGTTCGGGCAAAGCAGAGGCGGTGGCAGCCGCGATCAATGGCGCCGACCCGGTCGACGTGCCGGCGGGTGGAGCAGTCGGGCGCGAGAAGACCGTGTGGCTGCTCGACGCCGAGGCCGCGGCCAAGCTGTAGCCACCGCCTCGAACTAGTCGTTTCGCAGTCGACGACGCCGGCTGCAGGGCAGTATTGAGGGTCATGGCAGACAGAAGCGGCGGTCCGGGCCACGAACGCAAACGGATCAAGACCCTCGCGCAGGCGGCGATGAACGCCGATTTGACGGTGGGCCAGCTGGAAGACGTGCTGAATGGACTCGGCGACACGATGAACGAGCTGAACAATTCGCTGTCGCGCCTAAACAGCACCGTCGAACGCTTGGAGGGCGGTCTGGACCATCTCGAAGGGACACTGGGCAATCTGGACGAACTGGCCAGGCGGCTGATCTCGGTAGTCGAACCGGTCGAGGCGATCGTGCAGCGCATCGAGAACATGGTCGGCGTCGGCGAAACCATCATGTCCCCGTTGTCGGTGACCGAGCATGCGCTGCGCCAAATGGTGAACGCTGTGCGGAACCGGAGCGCTAGATAGCGCACAGCTCATTCAGACTCTTCAGCATTATGTGGCTGGTCAGCCTGCGGTAGTGTCCGAAGTGGCATGACCTGGCAGCGCTTTGGTATCGGTCATCGAATCCGGTGGCGGTCTCGAGAGCCCGGGGCGGGATAACGGCGTCTGGCGCAGGGTCGGCTTTGACGAGAGGGGACTCGGTGGGCGCTCCGGAGTCTCAGGGCCGGCCGCTGACTGCCGCCGAGGCCGCAATCTTCGGAGGGGACCCGGAGCTGGCGCGGCATCTAGCGAAAGTCGACTGGGCCGCCACTCCCCTGGGCCCGCCGGCCGGGTGGCCGCAGAGCCTGCAGACCGCGGTCGACATCCTGTTGTCATCCCGATTCTCCATGTGGATGGCCTGGGGCCCGGAGTTGACGTTCTTCTGCAACGCCGCCTACCGCCGCGACACCCTGGGACGCAAATACCCATGGGCACTGGGTCGTCCGGCTCGCGAGGTATGGGCGGAGATCTGGCAGGACATCGGTCCGCGGATCGACCGTGTGCTGTCGACCGGAGAGGCCACCTGGGATACCGCGCTGCTGCTTTTCGTGGAGCGGTCTGGTTATCTGGAGGAGACCTACCACACCTTCTCCTACAGTCCGCTGCGCGATAACCACGGCCAGGTTGTCGGAATGCTGTGTGTAGTCAGCGAGGACACCGAGAAGGTGATCGGTGAGCGGCGGATGGCGACGCTGCGCGACCTGGGTTCCGACCCGACTGTCAGCCGCACCGAGGAGCAGGCGCTGGCCTTCTCTGCCCGCCAGCTCAGTCACAATCTGCGCGACCTACCGTTCAGCCTGACCTACCTCGTCGACGGGCAGGGCGCCGCTCGACTGGCGGCCGCCAGCGGTATCGCCGCCGGCCATCCCGCCGCCCCGGCGGTGCTGAGCATCGACAAACCGGGCGTCTGGCCGTTGGATGATCCGGTACAGGCAGACCCGGCCCTGGTCGATCTGCAGGGCGATGCCTACCCGGAGCTGCCGACCGGGGATTGGGCCGAGCCGCCCACGCAGGCGCTGGTCTTGCCGCTGCTGCCGCAGGGCGGCCCGCCCTACGGCTTCCTCGTCGCCGCGCTCAACCGCTACCGGATACTCGATGACGATTATCGGGCGTTCGTGCAGTTGGTCGCGGGCTACGTGGCGGCGGCGATCGGCAGCGCACGCAGTTTCGAGACCCAACAGCGCCGGGCCGAGGAGCTCGCCGAACTGGACCGGGCCAAAACGGCGTTCTTCTCCAACATCAGTCACGAATTCCGCACGCCGCTGACGCTGATGCAGGGTCCGGTGGCCGAGCTGCTCGGCCGCCCGTCGGACATCGACGAGCGCATACGACTCGAGCTGGAGACCGTGCACCGCAATGGCTTACGGCTCGCAAAGCTGGTCAACACGCTGCTCGACTTCTCCCGCATCGAAGCCGGCCGCATGACGGCCCGCTACGAGCCGGTCGACCTCGCGGCGGTGACCGGCGAGCTCGCCAGCGTCTTCCGCTCGGCCGTGGAACGGGCCGGCCTGATCTACATCGTGGATTGTCCGTCGCTGGACCAACCGGTGTACCTGGACCGCGACATGTGGGAGAAGGTGGTGCTCAACCTGCTGTCCAACGCGTTGAAGTTCACCTTCGACGGGTCGATCACCGTTCGGGTGGGGCGCTCGGACGGTGCTGCGGTGGTCACGATCACCGACACCGGGATCGGCGTGCCCGCCGCAGAGATACCGCGGCTGTTCGAGCGTTTCCACCGCATCGAAGTGGTCCGCGCACGCTCCCACGAAGGCAGCGGAATCGGGCTGGCTCTGGTCAAAGAACTGGTTGGCCTGCACGGCGGCACTATCACCGCTGACAGCACCGACGGCGCGGGCACCACTTTCCGCATCTGCCTGCCGTTCGGTGCCGCGCACCTGCCTGCCGATGCGGTCGCCCCCGGCGGCAGCGCGCGGGTGACACCCAAAGTCGCGGACCCCTTCGTGCAGGAGGCCCTGCAGTGGCTCCCCGGCGACTCGGGCCCCGAGCTGACCCCGGCCGTCGAAGCGGGGCACTTCGATGTACCGGCTCATGTACTGGTCGCTGACGACAACGCCGACATGCGCGAGTACCTCACCCGCATACTCACCGGGGCCGGCTATCGAGTCAACGCGGTCACCGATGGCCGGGAGGCGCTCGAGGCGGCCCGCGCTGACGGCCATGACCTGGTGATCAGTGACGTGATGATGCCGCGACTGGACGGCCTGGCGCTGATCGCGGCGCTGCGCACGGACCCGCGCACCGCGGCCGTGCCGGTGCTGCTGCTGTCGGCCCGGGCCGGTCAGGAAGCTTCCATCGAAGGCTTGGAGGCCGGCGCCGACGACTACCTGGTCAAGCCGTTCGCCGCCGCCGAACTGCTGGCGAGGGTGCGCGCCAACATTGAACTGGCCCGCCTGCGCAGCCACCACGCCCGGTGGCGCACCGCCCTGGTCGACTCGCTGCAGGAGGCATTCTTCGTCTGCGACGAGCACGGCGCGGTCATCGAGATCAACGCCGCGTTCGCCGACATCCTCGGCTACGGCCCCGAAGGTTTGCCGTACCAACCTGAACACCCGTGGTGGCCCAACGCCGACGCCGAGCCCGAAGCCCACCGGGAGGTCGAGGAAGCGTTCGCGGGGCTGATCAACGCAACGCACGGCACCTACACCGTTCCGGCCACCCACCGCGACGGCCGCCGCCTCTGGGTCACCTTCAACTTCAACCACGCCGACGACCCGGATACCGGCCGCCGTGTCATGGTCGGCACCCTCCGCGACGTCACTGCCGAGCACTACAACGTGCAGCGGCAGACTGCGCTCGCCGAGCTGCACCAGCAACTCGCGCAGGCCGATACAGTCGACGACGCGCTGCGCGCCGCAGCCGACGAGTTACGCCGAGTCTGGCGGGCCCGGCACGTCTTGGCCGTCACTTTCCCCGCCGACACCGTCAACCCGAGCGCGGCACTCGGCGCACCGGTCGTGCTGTCAGCCGGTCGGCCCGCAGAATGGGAGGACTTGCCGTCGGACACTCGGGAGCTGATCAGCAAGCTGCGCGACGGTGACCTGCTCACGGTGCACGCCGAAGAACTCGGCACGGCGGGCGTCGCACTGCAGCATCCGCTGGGCGTGCTGGTCGTGCTGATCGAATTGGCCGAGCACCGGTTGTTCACTCCGGAGGACCAGACCTTGCTGACGGTGTTGGCCGGTCGACTCGGTCAGGGTCTGCAGCGCGTGCACCGGCATGACCAGCAACGCGAGACCGCCCTGGCGCTCCAACACGCCATCCTCGGCCCGGCGCAGCTGCCGATCGGTTTCGCCGTCCGCTACCAGCCGGCCACCCGACCGCTGCAGGTCGGTGGCGACTGGTATGACGTGGTCGCGCTGGACGACAGCCGCGTCGCGCTGATTGTCGGTGACTGCGTCGGCCACGGGCTGACCGCGGCGACGGTGATGGGGCAACTGCGCAGCGCCTGCCGGGCACTGTTGTTCGAGAACCACAGTCCGGGCGCCGCGCTCGCCGGTCTGGACCGCTTCGCCGCACGCCTGCCCGGCGCCAAGTGCACCACCGCGTTCTGCGCGGTACTCAATACGGACACCGGCGAACTCATCTACTCCAGGGCCGGTCACCCGCCACCGATCCTGGTGCACGCCGACCGCACCACGCAGATGCTCGAGGAAGGACGCACGCTGCCGCTGGGTGTTCGTCCGGGATGGGCGCGCTCCGAGGCCCGGATCACCATGCCGCCCCGAGCCACCCTGCTGCTGTACACCGACGGCCTGGTAGAACGTCGTCGCGACCCGCTGGATCAAGGCATCGCCCGCGCGGCCGACCTCGTGCAGGATGGCCGCGAATCGGCGCTCGACGATCTGGCCAGCCAGATCATGGTCCGGCTGGCACCGACCGGCGGCTACCAAGACGACGTCGCGCTGCTGCTCTACCGGCAGCCCGCCCCGTTGGAGGTCGACATTCCCGCCGATGCCGGCCATTTGGCCGACGCGCGTGAGGCATTGCGCAGCTGGCTGGCCCGCGCCGGTGTCGATCCGGACCAGAATCTGAACGTGCTGATCGCCGCCGGCGAGGCAGTCACCAACGCCATCGAGCACGGTCACCGCGACGGTTCTGAAGGTGTCGTCAACCTGTGCGCGACGACGCTGGTCGACCGGCTGCAACTGACCGTCACCGACCACGGTTCGTGGAAGACACCGGAACCGGGCAATAAGAGATATCGCGGTCGGGGTATCACCCTCATGCGGGCGCTCATGCACAACGTCACCATCGACCCGGCCGACGCTGGCACTACGGTTCACCTGCACGCGAGGATCAGCTGATGGCAACGCCTCTCACCGTCGACACCGACCGCAGCAACGACGGCAAGCTCGTGGTGATCGCGAGCGGGGAGATCGATCTGAGCAACATCAGAATCTTCGCTCGCGCCCTCAACGACGCTGCCAGCAGTGGCGGGGAAATCACGGTCGACTTGTCCGAGGTGGAGTACCTCTACAGCGGCGCCATCAACGCCTTGTTCAGCCACGCCGACCGCATCGACCTCATCATCGCCAACCGGTTCCTGATACCCGCGCTGACCGTCAGCGGTCTGACCGAACTGGCCACCGTCAAACGCAATCCGCCCCCCAACGATCACTAGTCAGCCGCTGTTGCGCAGGGCGCTGGCCAACCCGTTCATGGTGAGCAGAATTCCGCGCTGCACCAGCTCGTGGTCGTCACCGGAGCGGTAGCGCCGCAGCAATTCCACCTGCAAGTGATTCAACGGCTCCAGGTATGGGAAGCGGTTGAACACCGCACGCGCCAGCGCCGGGTTGTCGGCGAGCAGATCATCCTGACCGGTGATGCGCTTGTGCATGGCGATGGTCCGCTCGTGCTCCGCGGCGATCTTGTCGAATACCCTGCGGCGCAACGACTCGTCGGGCACCAGCTCGGCGTAGCGGGCGGCCAGCCCCAGATCCGACTTCGCCAGCACCTGCGCCATGTTCGACAGCACCGTCCGGAAAAAAGGCCACCGCTGATACAGGTCATGCAGGGTCTGCAGCCGAACAGCCTCCGGCTCCGGGCCTGCGCCGATCCACTCTTCAAACGCCGAGCCGGTGCCGTACCAGCCGGGCAGCATGACCCGCGACTGACTCCAGGCCAGCACCCAGGGGATGGCCCGCAGGTCAGTAATCGACGAGGTGGGTTTCCGGGAGCTGGGCCGGCTGCCGATATTCATCGCGCCGATCTCGCTGACCGGGGTCGACGCCAGGAAGTAGTCTACGAAACCCGGTGTCTCATGTACTAATTCGGCGTAGGCGCGGCGTGCCCGCGCCGCCAGGTCGTCGAGCACCTGGTAGGCCGGCGCCGCCGCATCACCGAGTCCCTCGACGTCGAGCAGAGTGGCCTCCAATGTGGCGGCGACCAATGTCTCCAGATTGCGGCGGGCGATTCGCGGCTCGGCGTATTTGGCGGCAATCACCTCGCCCTGCTCGGTCAGCCGCAGCGAGCCGTTCACCGCTCCCGGCGGCTGAGCCAGTATCGCGTCGTAGCTGGGTCCGCCACCGCGACCGACGGTGCCGCCGCGACCGTGGAACAGCCGCAACCGGATCCCGGTTTTGCGGGCGGCCTCCACCAGGTCCAGTTCGGCCCGGTACAACGCCCAGTTGGCCGCCAGGTAGCCGCCATCCTTGTTGGAGTCGGAGTAGCCGAGCATTACCTCCTGGTTCTCGCCGCGGGCGCGCACGATCGCCCGATACAGCGGAAGGTCCAGCGCGGCCTCCAGCGTCGCGGCACCGTTGCGCAGATCGTCGATCGTCTCGAACAGCGGCACGATGCCCACCGGGCAGTACGGCTCGGCGCCGGACGCATCGAGCAGCCCGACTTCCTTGAGCAGGATGGCGGCTTCCAGCACATCCGACACCGAACGGCACATCGAGATCACGTAGTTGGGCACGGCCCGGGTGCCGTAGGTCTTGACCGCCCTGGCCGCAGCCGCGAGCACACCGATCTCTGCTTGCGCCAGCTCCGAGACGCCGGCGCGGCCGCCGATCAGAGGACGGCGGGTGCCCAGTTCACCGACCAGCAGGGTGACCCGTTCGTCCTCGGACAGCGACAGGTAGTCCGGGTGCACACCCGCCCACGCGAGCAGGTCACGAACCACCTCCTCGTGCACGTCGGAGTTCTGCCGCATGTCCAGGCCGGTGAGGTGGAAGCCGAATGTGTGCACTGCTTCGCGCAGCAACGCCAGCCGGTCGTCGGCAAGCAGCGTGCTGCCGTGCGCGCGCAGCGAGGTGTCTACTGTGTCCAGGTCGTCGCGCAGCTCCGCCGGTGTGGCGTAGCGCGGAAACCCGAGATCGAGTTGCTGCGCGGGTTGACGGTCCAGTATCTCGGCCGAAGTCGCGGTCAGCCGGGCCCGGATCACCCGCAGCGCCCGGCGGTAGGGTTCGTCGGCACGCTTGGGGTCGTCACAGTGCTCCGCGAGAGCGGCAAGCTCGCGGGTCACTCCGACCAGCCGCGACGACATCGACAGTTCCTGCTCCAGCGCCGTCAATTCGGTGAAGTAGTGCGCCAGCGCGGCGTAGGCCGCGCTGCCGGTGGCCAGCCCGACCACTTCGGCGGTGACGTTGGGATTGCCGTCACGGTCGCCGCCGATCCAGGAGCCGGGCCGCACGATCGGCTCGGCCAGCAGATCGGCGTCCGGCCACCGCACCCGCAGCGCCCGCCGCACTTCGGCGTTGACTTTCGGGATGACGTCGAAGAAGGCGGCCGGGTAGTAGCGCAACCCGACTTCAACTTCGTCGGAGATCTGCAGGCGGGACAGCCGGATCAGCGCGGTTTGCCACAGCATCAACACCTGGCGGCGCAGCTCCAGTTCGACGTCGCGGCCGTCTTCGGTTGTGCTGGCCCCGTCGGACCGCAGCCGCATCAATTCGGTGATCCGGTGCTGGGTGACGAATACCGATCGGCGGCGGGTTTCCGTCGGGTGGGCGGTGATCACCGGCGACACCAGCGCATCGGCGAGCGCCTCGGCCACGGCGGCCCCGTCCAGGTCAGCGGCGTCGAGTTTGCGGTAGGTGGCGGCCAGGCTGCTGTTCTGTGGCGGCTCTCCTGCCGCGACGTGGATGGCCCGGCGCCGCTCGCGGTGAATGTCTTCGGCGACGTTCGCCAGCAGCGCGAAGTGGCTGAACGCCCGGATGACGGGGACGGCTTGTGTGACGTCGATGCCGGAGAACATGTTGACCAATTCGGCCCGGTCGATCTCCGAGCGGCGCACCCGGAACGACTCCACGCGAGCACGTTCGACCAGCTCGAAGATGGCGTCACCGTTCTGCTCGCGCACGGTGTCGCCGAGAATGGCACCGAGCAGGCGGATGTCTTCGCGCATCGGCTCGGTGGCCTCACGGCCCAGCCGGGTGCGGTGTACCGCGCCGATCGGTTCGAGCCCGATCTCGGAAACCTCAACCATGCGTCCCAGTATCGCGGCGCGGCCGCTGGGGCGCTCGGCGTGCGGGTTCAGGTCACTGCAGCGGAGCCGCGCCGATCAGCGGTATTTGATGAGCAGCGCCATGCCGATGATGGACACCAGCCAGATTCCGGTCACGAACAGTGTCAACCGGTCGAGGTTCTTCTCCACCACCGTCGACCCGGACAGGCTGGACTGCACACCGCCGCCGAAAAGGGTCGACAGACCACCGCCCTTCGCGCGGTGCAGCAGCACCAGCAGCACCACCAGCACACTGGTGGTCACCAGGATGATCTGCAGGGTCAACTCCATGGCCGACACCCTACCGGCCGCTGGACGGAACGTGACAACTGGCGTTGGCAGCAGCGGCCGCCGCGCCGCCTGCTCACAGCGTGATGCGCAGGATGACCCGCGGCTGACGTCCCCGGGCGAGCACACGTTCGACGAACGTCACGATGACGAACTCCACCCCATACTTGCGCCGGATCAGCCCGGTCAACCGGTCGACGGTGGCTGCGTCGTCGACCACCTCGGCGGTGCCCTCGATCACGGCAGTGCCGTCGTGCGGCGTGCCGAACCGGCTGCACGGGACCAGCGTCACCCGGGGGTTGTTGCGGATCCGCTTGACCTTGAAGCTGTCGGCAGGCGTCCAGAAGAACAGCTGACCGCCGTCGTCACCGATCCACAGCGGCGTCGCGACGGCGGCGCCGCTTTTCTTGAACGTGGTCAGCGAGACGAACTTCTGCGCCGCCAGCGTCGTGGTTGCATCACTTGTCACGGCTACGGCAGCGGACCGCCGGCCGCGATGGCCGACAGCGTCGCAAACTGCTCGCCGTCCAAGGATGCCCCGCCGACCAAGGCGCCGTCGATATCAGGTTCCGCGATGATCTCACCGATGTTCTTGGCGTTCACCGAGCCGCCGTAGAGCACCCGGACATTCTCAGCGACCTGCGCCGACGCCAACGCCTTCAATTCCTCGCGGATGGCCGCACAGACCTCCTGCGCGTCAGCGGCGCCGGCCACTCGTCCGGTGCCGATCGCCCAGACCGGCTCGTAGGCGATGACGACAATGCTGATCTGTTCGGCGGACAGTCCGTCCAACGACCCCCGCAGTTGTTCCACGTTGTGCGCCACGTGGTCACCGGCCTCGCGGACCTCGAGGTGCTCACCGATGCAAATGATCGGCGTCAGCCCGTGCTTGAGCGCGGCGGCCGCCTTCGCAGCCACCAGCGCGTCGTCTTCGTCGTGGTGGGTGCGCCGCTCGGAGTGGCCGACGACGACGTAACTGCACCCCAGCTTGGCCAGGAAGGCGCCGCTGATGTCACCGGTGTAGGCGCCGGAGTCGTGTGGGGAAAGGTCCTGTGCGCCATAGGTCAACCGCAGCTTGTCGCCGTCAACCAGCGTCTGCACGCTGCGCAGGTCGGTGAACGGCGGGATGACGGTGACGTCGACTTTGTCGAAGTACTTGTCCGGCAGCGAGAACGCAATCTTCTGGACCAGCGCGATCGCTTCAAAGTGGTTGAGATTCATCTTCCAGTTGCCGGCTATCAGCGGCTTGCGGCTCACGAGTCTCCTTTGCTCCGTTGCTGGCCACTGCCACTCAACACCTCCAAGCCCGGCAGCGTCTTGCCTTCCAAGAATTCCAGCGATGCGCCGCCGCCGGTGGAGATGTGTGAGAATCCGTCCTCAGGCAGGTGCAGCGCGCGCACCGCGGCCGCCGAATCGCCGCCGCCGACCACGCTGAACGCCCCTTTGCCGGTCGCCGCGACGATCGCTTCGGCGACACCTCGGGTGCCTGCCGCGAAGGCCGGGAACTCGAACACCCCCATCGGGCCGTTCCAGAAGATGGTCCCGGCGTTGGCCAGCAGCTTGGTGAACCGCGACACCGAACCCGGCCCGATGTCCAGGCCGATCTTGTCGTCCGGAATCACGTTGACATCGACGGTTTGCGCCGGCGAGTCGGCGGCGAACTCGTCGGCCACTACGATGTCGACGGGCAGTCTGAGCACGTCGCCGTACGTCTCCAGCAGCTCGCGGCAGGTGTCGATCATCTCCTCTTGGAGCAGCGACTTTCCGACCGAATAGCCCTGCGCCGCAAGGAAAGTAAAGCACATCCCGCCACCGATGATGATGCTGTCGGCCTTGGTGGCCAGCTGTTCGATGACGCCCAGCTTGTCCGACACCTTCGACCCGCCGAGCACCACGGCGTAGGGCCGTTGAGTCGAGCTGGTCAGCTGCTCTAGCACTCGCACCTCGTCGGCGACCAGCGTGCCGGCGTAGTGCGGCAGCAAGGTGGCGATATCGGAGACCGAAGCCTGCTTGCGGTGCACGACACCGAACCCGTCGGAGACGAAAGCACCATGGTCCCCAACAAGTTCGGCGAGCTGTTTGGCCAGCGCCAGCCGTTCGGCGTCGTCTTTGCTGGTTTCCCGGGCGTCGAAGCGGATGTTCTCCAACAGCAGGACATCTCCGTCGGTCAGCCCCTCGGCGCGGGCCAGCGCATCGGCGCCGACCACATCTCGAGCCAGTTGCACGTGCCTACCCAGCTGCTCCCCGAGCGCCGCGGCGACCGGCGCCAGCGACAGCTTCGGGTCCGGGCCGCCTTTCGGCCGGCCCAGATGAGCCGTGACCACTACTTTCGCACCGGCGTCAGCCAATGCCTTCAGCGTGGGCACCGACGCAGTGATGCGGCCGGGGTCGGTGATGGTCCCGTCGCTCAGCGGCACGTTCAAATCGGAGCGCACCAGCACACCGCGACCCGAGACGCCCTCAGCCAGCAGGTCGGGAAGGCTGGGGAGAGAAGACCGCGTCACGGCTTACAGCGACTTGCCGACCAGCGCGACCAGGTCGACCAGTCGATTGGAATAGCCCCACTCGTTGTCATACCAGGACACCACCTTGGCCTGGTTGTCGATGACCTTGGTCAGCCCGGCGTCGAAGATCGAGCTGTGCGGGTCGGTGACGATGTCGCTGGACACGATCGGGGCGTCGTAGTACTTCAGAATGCCCTTGAGCTTGCCCTCCGCGGCGGCCTTGAACGCGGCGTTGATCTCCTCGACGCCGGCGGCTTTCGACAGATCAGCGGTCAGGTCGGTGACCGAACCGGTAGGGATCGGCACCCGCAGGGCGTAGCCGTCGAGCTTGCCCTTCAGCTCCGGCAGCACCAGGCCGATCGCCTTGGCCGCACCGGTGGAGGTCGGCACGATGTTCAGCCCGGCGGCGCGGGCGCGTCGCAGGTCTTTGTGCGGCCCGTCCTGCAGGTTCTGGTCCTGGGTGTAGGCGTGGATGGTGGTCATCAGACCCTTGACGATGCCGAACTCGTCGTTGATCACTTTGGCCAGTGGCGCAAGGCAGTTCGTGGTGCACGACGCGTTGGAGATGATGTTCTGGCTGCCGTCGTACTGGTCGTCGTTGACGCCGAGGACGATCGTGATGTCCGGGTCGGTGGCCGGTGCGGAGATGATCACCTTCTTGGCGCCGGCGTCCAGGTGGCCCTTGGCCTTGGCGGCGTTGGTGAAGATGCCGGTGGATTCCACCACGACGTCGACGCCCAGGTCGCCCCAAGGCAGTGCGGCGGGCCCCTCTTTGATGGCGAACGACTTGAGTTTGGTGGTGCCGATCACGATGGTGTCGTCGCCTTCGAGGCTGACGTCTTCGGGCAGCCGGCCCAGAATTGAATCGAATTTCAGCAAATGCGCCAATGTCGCGTTGTCGGTCAGGTCGTTGACCGCGACAATCTCGATGTCGGTGCTGGTGCCCTGGGCTTTCTGGGCGGCAAGCGCCCGGAAGAAGTTGCGGCCGATTCGACCGAAGCCGTTAACGCCTACCCGGACCGTCACAAGTGTCTCCTTCGTTGCGTGGAACTGCCCGCCAGCCTAATAGTGCGGGAACGACTCCGCGCAGCCTGCGTGGCGAACCGTCACGCGCGGGCGTTGGGGGTCTAGCGACACCCTTGACCGCTCCGGAGGTCATGGGCTGGGTGCGTCCCGATTGCACTTCGCGAGCTCGAGAACTGCTCAGCTGAGCCCTTTGTGCAGCCGGCGCAGCGCCGATCGGGCGGCGTGGTAGCCGCACAGCCCGTGTACACCGGCACCGGGCGGGGTGGACTGCGAGCATAAATAGACCCCGGGCACGCCGGTGAAGTACGGGTCGACCGCCAGCCGTGGCCGGAACAGCACCTGCAACCCGTCGTTGGCCCCGCCGATGATGTCGCCGCCGACATAGTTGGCGTTGCCCCGCTCCAGTTCGGCGGTTGTGGTGGTGGCCGTGGCGATGATGCGGTCGCGAAACCCCGGCGCGAACCGCTCGATCTGAGCCACCAGGGCCGGCGTCGCATCTCCGGTGTGGCCGAAAGGCACGTGCGCGTAGGCGTAGACCGGATTGACGTTGCCCGCCGATCGGGACGGGTCGGCCAGGTACTGCTGGCCCAGCAAGACGAAGGGGCGCTGCGGCATTCGGCCCCGCGCGCGTTGGCGTTCGACGGCAGCGGTCTCGGCGAAGGTGCCGCTGAGGTGGACAGTGCCGGCACGCCCGCAGTCCCGGTTGGTCCAGGGAATGTGGCCTTCGATCGCGAAGTCGACCTTGAACGCCGAGGACCCTTCGCGGTAGCGCTGGTAAGACCGTTTGATGCGGGCGGGCATCACGTCGCCGTACAGCCTCAGTGCCCCGGCCGGGCTGAGGTCGAGCAGCACGATGTCGGCGTCGGGGATGTCGGCACGGCTGGCCACGCGGATTCCGGTGCTGATCGCGCCGCCCAACTCACGCAGCGCAGCGGCTGCGGCCGCGGTGATCACCCCGGATCCGCCTTGTGCGACAGGCCAGCCGAAGCGGTGCCCGCTGGCCAGGATCATCAATCCGAGCGACGCCGTCAGCGGGCGGTCCAGCCGGGTGTAGACGTGCGCGGCAGTGCCGCCGAACAGGGCGCGCGCCTGCTCGGTGCGAAACCAGCGCGCCATCACGGTGGCCGGCAGCACCGCTCGCGGCCCGAAGGTCGCCAGCCGGACCGGGTGCCGCGGAACGTTGAGCACCGGCCGCAGCAGATCGGCCGCCAGATCGTCGAACCCGCCCGCCAAGTCGCCCAAGGCCCAGCGCCAGCGCCGCCCATCGGATCCGAGCCCGGCCGCGGTCTGGCCGAGCGACCGGTACAGCAGGCCGGCGGTGCCGTCGTCAAGCGGGTGCGCGCAGTCGATCTCGTGCCAGCGCCATGTCAGTCCGTGGCGCTCGAGGTCGACCTCCTGCCATAGCGGCGAGCCGACGGCCATCGGGTGAAACGCCGAGCAGTAGTCGTGGATGACCCCGGGCAGGGTCAGCTCACCGGACCGCGCGCCTCCCCCCACGGTGTCGCAAGCCTCGAGTACCTGGACGTCGACGCCGTTGCGGGCCAGCTGGATGGCGCCGGCCAGACCGTTAGGACCGGCGCCGACGACAACCGCTTTAGTCACTGCGCCGCTCATCCCCCGCAAGCGGGAGGTGCCCCCACCTCATCGCTCGGGGCCTGTTGTCGCCGGCGCGCGTCACTGCCGCGCGATGTCGCTTCTGCGTCGGGTCGGGTGGATGGGGAACTTATCTCCCGGCTCGGGCCAGGGCTGGCGGCGCAGCATGTCCTCGACTCTGACATAGCCTTCTTCGATCACCCCGGCCGCGGCGTCGATGATGCGATACCACTGGCTTTGGGTTTGGATGGGCTGGCCCTCGAGCACGACCACCCGAACGTCGCCCTCGTCGAAGTGGCAGCGCCGCTGCAACGCTTCCAGCAGCTGCTCGTTGTGCAAGTGGCCTTCGCCGAAGTTCCAGCCGACCAGTGGCCCGGCGACGAATTCGCCTTCCCGTGTGCGGTAGTCGGCTTCGTTGGCTCCCAAAGCGCGCGGCAGTAAGCCGTTCAGCGCCCGACCGTGCAGGTGCATCGCGCGAAACGCCGCGCCCTTGTCGGACATGAACTCGGCGGTGCCCCGGTCGTAGAGCTTGACCAGTTGCTTGATGGTTATGGCCGCGCTTTTGACGACGTTGGCATCAATCTTGTCCTCGGCGCCCGCGCGGAAGCACCAGATACTGGAGGCCCAGTTCCCGGCGTAGTACCGCATTGCGGGCAGGAACGAAATCTGCTGCGGGAACATGTTCCCCACGATCGGAACAACCGCGAGCGCAACGATCAGAAGAATCAGCAGCAGCGGTGAATGGAGATCGGTGACGGTGATCGTGGTGTAGTGACCGAACAAGAAGAACAGCGAAAAGAGGAAGAAGACGTTCCACTCCAGCGGGACTCCCATCGGGAGGTTGGAAATGATGTTGAGGTGGAAGATCACCATGAAGGCGATGAGGAACCACCGCCACGGATGACCGTCAGCGACGAATACCAGAACCGCCGGCACGATGAATTCCGCCGTGGTACCGCCCACATGCGCCATCAGCGTCGGCAGAACTGAAGGACGCAAGTCGTTGACCGGGTCGAGGTAGAGCCTGCGCTTGAGCCAATTGAAGGCCTTGGGCCGCAGCAGCGCATTGTTACTCGTCATCACCGCGACGACGTATGGGAAGTGATGGTTGAGTTTGGAGGTCGCCGCGCCCCACCACAGCGCGAGCATGACGATTTTGAAGGCGGCGATCTGGTCGATGAACGGGAAGAAGAACACGAACAGTTTCAGCCAGTAGTGCTCGGCGCGAGCAGCCAAAAACACCGTCTTATCGCGCAGGCCCAGCAAAACCAGCGAGACGATGATCGGTATCACCAAGGCCGGGTCGATCAGGCCGACGTCCCCGGCACCGGTGACGGGGCCGCCCTGTCCCGGCGCGAACAGTGCCCACACGGCGGAGATCAGCACGGCGGCGTAGAGGGCGACGTCGATGACGGTGCGGGTGTCGCCGCCGGTAAGAGGCACCTTGCCGGGCCACGGCGGTAGCCGAATTGTGCCGGGACGCAACCAATACAAGAATCCGCCCACCGGCGGCATGAACCGCCCGGTCAACGGTCCCGAGCCGCAGCCCAAGCCGAGCACCTCGAACAGCAGCGAGAAGACGACCGCCTTCTGATAGACGATCGGCTGCGTCCACCACTGCCCGATGTGCCGGAACCCGCTTAGGCCGGGCGTCAGCGAGATCACGAACGCCGGTATGGCGACGTACAGCGCCATCTTGACCAGATAGAGCAGATACACCCCGTACGGGGTGCCGAATCCATGCTCGACCCAGTGGCGGGTGACGACTTGCAGGCGGGTGGCGCGGGGCAGGCTAACCCAGGTGTCCAGGTCGACGTCCGGCAGCTCCGGTGTGGTGAATCCCATGGTGGTCTGTCATTCCCTCCGCCGACGGGTTCGGGCGTTTGTGGCACCTTAGCGCTTGATTGTGACGTGGATTACACAGACCGACCGCGCCAGCGCCTACTCATGATTCGGCGGTCGCCGCAACGTCTTCATCGTCATCCCACAACAGCAGCTGCCGAACCGCCGGGCGGGGTCCGTAGGGCCGCAGCATCGCGCTGGCCGGGCGGGGTCGCACCCGCTGCGGCCACCAGAACCACGGTCCGAGCAGCGAGGCGATCGACGGGGTCATGAACGAACGCACGATCAAGGTGTCGAACAGCAGGCCGAGGCTGATAGTGGTGCCGATCTGCCCGAGAACACGTAGATCGCCGAACACGAACGAGGCCATCGTGAAAGCGAACACCAAACCGGCCGATGTCACGACGGAGCCGGAGCCGGCCATTGCGCGGATGAGGCCCGTCTTCAACCCGGCGCCGATTTCTTCCTTGAACCGTGAGATGAGCAGCAGGTTGTAATCGGATCCCACCGCCAGCAGCAGCATGATGGCCAGCGCCAGCACCACCCAGTAGAGCTGGATACCGAGAATGTCCTGCCAGACAAGCACGGAAAGTCCGAAGGACGCGCCCAACGACAACGCCACCGTGCCCACGATGACGATCGCCGCGATCAGGCTTCGCGTGATGATCATCATGATCAGCAGAATCAAACTCAGCGACGCTATGCCGGCGATCATCAGGTCGTACTTGGACATGTCTTGAATGTCCTTGTAGGCCGCGGCGGTGCCGCCGAGAAAGAATTTGGCACCCGCCGACGGCGTGTTCTTCACAGCCTCGTGCGCCGCTTTCTTGATCGGATCGATGTGAGAGATGCCTTCCGGGGTGGCGGGATCTCCTTCATGGGTGACGATCATGCGGGCGGCTTTGCCGTCAGGGGAAAGGAACAGTTTGAGCCCGCGAATGAAGTCGGGGTTGCCGAACACCTCCGGCGGCAGATAGAAGAAGTCGTCGTTTTTCGAAGCATCGAAAGCCTGCCCCAGTGCAGTTGCGTTTTCGATGGCGTCCGCCGTCTGGCGGTTGATCCCGAATGTGGTGGCGTAGTTGGATAGCGCCAAGTCGCGATTGGTCTGCTGGCTTTGGATCTGCGGGGGAATCAGCGCGACGAGTTGCGGCTGAAGGGCGTCCAGTTTGTCCAAGCTTGCTGTGAGGTCTTCGAACTTTTCGCTCAACTGGTCGACACCGTCCAGGGCGTCCTCGACGGATCTCAGGGCGTAGCAAACCGGAATGTCGTAGCAATGCTTCTCCCAGTAGAAGTAACTGCGGATCGGCCGGAAGAAGTCGTCGAAGTTGGCTATCTTGTCTCGCAGGTCGGTGATGATGGCCAGCGTCTCGTGGAATTTCTGACTTTCGTCGTGCGTGGCGGCCGCGAGCTGCTGTTGCAGCCCGTACTGCTGCTGCAGGATGTGGATGACTTTGTCCAGCTCGCCGGCCTGCCGCAGCAAGTCGCGTGCGCGGTCTTCCTGGTAATTCAGATTCTCGATCTGGCTGGCACTTTGCGTACTGATCTGAAATGGGATCGAGCTGTGGTTGATCGGCGTCCCTAACGGCCGGGTGATGCCTTGCACCATCGCGATTCCGGGTAGATGCGCGACGGCTTTCGCCACCTTGTCCAAGATGAGCATGTCGGTCGGATTTCGCATGTCGTGATCGGTCTCGATCATCAGCAGTTCGGGTTCCAACCTTGACCGGGAAAAGTGTCGCTCCGCCGCGTCGTATCCGACGTTGGCCGGAACGCTGGCAGGCATGTAGGGACGCATGTCGTAACTGGTCTTGTAGCCCGGTAGCGCAAGCAAACCGATGAGCGCGATCCCGCCGGACACCACCAGGATGGGTCCGGGCCAGCGCGCGACGGCGGTGCCGATCCGCCGCCACCCTGACGTCTTCGCCTTGAACCTGGGGTCGAAGAAACCGACCGCACTTGCCAGCGCGATGACGGCGGGGCCCAGGGTGAGCGCGGCGATCAGCGCAACAACGACACCCAGTCCTGCGGGGACGCCGAAGCTCTGGAAATACGGCGTCCGGGTGAGCGTCAAACAGAACACCGCGCTGGCAACGGTGAGACCTGAGCCTAAAACGACGTGGGCTGTTCCGTGATACATGGTGAAATACGCGTCTTCTCGGCCCTCCTCGGCCTGCCGCGCCTCTTGATAGCGACCGACCAAGAAAATCGCGTAATCGGTTCCGGCGGCGATGACCAACAGCGTGAGGATGTTCGTCGAGTACGTCGAAAGGCTGATCACCCCGTGGTACGCCAGGAATGCGACGAATCCGCGAGCCGCGGCCAGCTCGATGAGCACCGTCACCAGCACTAAAAACATGGTGACCAGTGAACGGTAGACGACGAGCAACATGATCGCGATGACCAGTACGGTCAGGCCGGTGACCTTCGCCGCACCTTTGCTGCCGATGGTGAACTGGTCGGCGATCAGCGGCGCGGCGCCGGTGAGGTACGCCTTGACGCCGGGCGGTGGCTTGGTGTGGTCAACCAGATCTCGGACAGCATCGACGGATTCGTTCGCCAACGCACCGCCCTGATTCCCGTTGAGGAACAGCTGCACATACGCGGCCTTGCCGTCGGTGCTTTGCGAGCCTGCGGCGGTGAGCGTGTCGCCCCAGAAGTCCTGCACGTACTGCACGTGTTTCTTGTCCTGCTCCAGCTTGCGGATCAGGGTGTCGTAGAACCGGTGTGCGTCCGCGCCCAGCGGCTTGTCGCCCTCCAGCAGGATCATCGCCGAACTGTCGGTGTCGAATTCGTGGAAAACCCGGCCGATGTGTTTGATCGCCTTCAGCGACGGCGCATCGGGTGAGCTCAGCGCTACGTTCTGGACTTCTGCCACCTTCTCTAACTGCGGCACGAAGACGTTGGACAGCGCAGCCACAGCCAGCCAGAACAGCAGGATCGGCACCGATAGCCAGCGGATGGCCTGCGGTATCCGCGGGCGCCGGACATGGCGGTCGCTCATCCGGATTTGTCCAGGCAGTAGGTGTAGGCGTTCAATTCGTGGAAAGACCTTTCATCTTTCACCACACCGTTGACGATGATGCGGCAGCCGAGGGAGTCGCCGTTGCCCTGCGCGACGACATTTCCGACGACGGCAGGATCGGTTGACGTGATCGTGTATGACCACGGCAGGGTGGCATTGTCGACTCGCTGCGGCTGAGCATTGACGTCCAGGTAGTTGATCGTTGCTACCGCACCGGGAGTGCCGAACACCTCCAGGACGACTTTTTTCGGGTTGAACGGGACGATTTGACTCGAGTTGTCATTGGCCGTCGAAGTGTTGTTGTGAGCGCCGAAACTGCCGTGTAACCGGTAGACGGCGAAAGCGGCAACTCCGAGGACGACCGCCCCGACCAGCACTATCCAGTTGCGAAAGACAAAACGAGTCAAGGACTTCCGCTTCACAACTCAGCCTTTCGATGAAGGGCACGGGATTGCGTGCCCTTCCCCGTCACGGCGGAGAAAGCTGCCATCACCGTACGGTACGGAACCGCACGCTCGAAGGCATGTTGATTCGCGACGAAACATGGTGCACGTCGTCCGAGTCGATGCTGCGGAGTACGGGTAACCGGCTCGAAGCGGGCACAGGTCATGACCGTTGCACAGGGAAAGGTGCGGAATGCCTGACCAGAGACGGGGGCAAGCCCGGTTGTTCGACGCGTTGACGACCAAAGGCACCGCCTTCACCGAGGATGAGCGGCGCAGATTCGGCCTGCTGGGCCTGCTGCCCGCCGCGGTAAAGACGCTTGCCGAGCAAGCCGAACACTGCTGGCACGAGTTCTGCACTCGCCGGGACGAATTGGATAGACACATATATTTGCGCGCACTGCAGGACCGCAACGAAGTTCTGTTCTACCGGGTGCTGCGCGACCACATGCCGGAGACGATGCCGATCGTCTACACCCCGACGGTCGGTGAGGCCTGCCAGCGGTTCAGCGAAATCTACCGGCGACCGCGCGGGCTTTTCGTCTCCTACCCCGACCGGGACCGGCTGCACGAGGTGCTGCAGAACCGCACCCAACCCGAGGTCGACGTGATCGTGGTGACCGACGGCCAGCGCATCCTGGGTCTGGGTGATCAAGGCATCGGCGGGATGGGCATTCCGATCGGCAAGCTGTCGCTCTACACCCTCATCGGCGGCATCGACCCGGCGCGCACCCTGCCCATCGTGCTCGACGTCGGCACCGACAACGTCGAACTTCTCGACGACCCGCAGTACCTGGGTTGGCGCCACCGGCGTATCTCCGACGACGACTATTACGCGTTCATTGACGAATTCGTCACCACGGTGTGCCAGGAGCTGCCCAACGTGTTGCTGCAGTGGGAGGACTTCGCCACAGCTCATGCCTCGCCGATCCTTGCCCGCTACCGCGACCGACTACTCACTTTCAACGACGACATTCAGGGCACCGCCGCTGTCACCCTCGGCGCACTGCACGGCGCGGCGAAAGTGGCCGGGCGCCCGCTGTCCGAGCAGCAGGTAATCATGCTCGGCGCAGGCTCGGCCGGTATCGGCGTCCTGGACATGATTCGTCGTGAGATGGTGACCGAGGGGTTGACTGAACGGGCCGCGACCGAACGGATATGGGTGGTCGACGTATCGGGGCTGCTCACCGATGACCGCACCGACCTGTCCGAGGCGCAACGCGAATTCGCTCAACCCGTCGAACGTGTGACGGACTGGGAACTGACCGGGCCGGCCCAGCTGGCCGACGTCGTGCACCATGTGGGTGCCGGTGTGCTGCTTGGCCTGTCCACCGCCGCGGGTGCCTTCACCGAGGACATCGTGCGCGAGCTGGCCGCTAAGAATCAGCGACCGATCATTTTCCCGCTGTCCAATCCGACGAGCCGAGCCGAGGCGCACCCCGCCGAGCTGGATCACTGGACCGACGGCCGTGCTCTCATCGCTACCGGCTCACCGTTTGCCCCGCTGCGCCGCAACGGCGTGGAAGTGGCGGTAGCGCAGTGCAATAACGTCTACATTTTTCCTGCGATCGGGCTGGCGGTCACCGCCGCACAGGCGAGGAGGGTCACCGACGAGATGATGCGAGTCGCCGCCGCGACCCTGGGCGAGGCATCACCCGCTGTCACCGACTCGGACCAGCCGTTGTTGCCGGCGTGGCCAGAAGTTCCTGACGTCGCTCTGCGCATCGCCCACGCTGTCGCAGTTCAAGCCGTCGCGGACCAAGTGGCGCCGCAGCGAGGCGACGAAGAGCTCAGCAAGCGCATCGCGGCGGTGCGTTGGACGCCTGAGTACTCCGCGACACCGGCCTGAGCGGTCCTGCTAAACGTGCTGCGTCCGGTTCCCGCCGTTGCGTTTGGCCAAGTACATCCCTTGGTCGGCGGCTGCGATGAGCTGCTCGACCACCGATGCCGACCCGTCGAGCGCGCTCAACGTGGCGCTGGTCGTCCCGATGCTGGCGGTGACGTCCAGCGGCAGCTCCGCGACCGCGGCGCACAGTCGGGCGGCCAGCGGCGCCACGTCGAATGGCCGGGTTGTGATCATGGCGATGAGAAACTCTTCCCCGCCGGCGCGGCAGATGTCCGCGGTCGGCGGGCTGTGCCGGCGCAGCAGATCAGCCACCGCCAGCAGCACGCGGTCGCCTGCGGGGTGTCCATGCGTGTCATTCACGCGCTTGAAGTCGTCCAGGTCGACCATCAACAGCGTCAAGTTCAGATTTTCTGTGTGAAGAGCTGCCAATTGACGGTTGATCGCATCGATGAAGGCGCGCCGATTGAGCAGCTTGGTGAGCGGATCGGCCTCGGAGCGCACCGCATAGGACCCCATGGCCCGCGACATTCCGCGGATGGACAACGGCACCGACAAGTTCAGGAACCAGATCAGCCAGAATGCCGCCACCGCGGTGCCCGCGTCGGAGTCATGCGCCAGTCGCAACGACCCGGACACGGCGATGCCGAGCGCTACCAAGAAGTTGAACAGCAGCAATTTCGCACTGTGGAAGAAGGCGATGTATCCGCCTGTGACAGCAGTGGCCATGCAGGCCACCGCCGCAGCCGTCGCTGTCGGCTGGGTCAGGCTCCACACCGCGATCAGCACCGTGCCCGCAATGACGGTGACTTCCGACTGCCACCGCGTCGGCCAGCGGGTGAGCCAGAACGCCGTCATGCCGACAGTGAAAATCACGGCTGACGCAACAACAATGAAGGCGCCGGGCGAGGGCCGCCTTTCGGTGGCGAAAACTGTCAGAGGAACAAGCGCCGATGACCCGGCGACCATCGCCATGGTGTGTCGCGCCGAACGCAACATTCCGCGCCGGCTCAGAAATTGAGTGATCCAATCGAATTGATCGGATTGCCGCCACCACTTCTGAAGCGGTGAAATTTGCAACGCACCTCCCAAGTCGTTGCTCATTCGAATTCGACCCCGCCAGGAAGTATAAAAGGCTTCTCGCCCGAGTCACGAAGCGAATTGACACCCGATTGCCGCGCCGGTCGCACCGCGGGCATTCCACTGCGACTATTCGCTGACCTGGTCGAAATCGCCGATGCGACAGATTGGCCAGCGAAACGTCCAGCTTCGTCGCCGAGTCGACGGTCCGCGCGCACGTCCGCGTCAACTAGCTTTGATTCAGGCGTCCTCGAGCAGGTCCGGTGTCACCGCCGATTCGGTGTCCGGGATGCCGTCCACTTTCGCCTTTCGGTCGGCCATCGACAACAGTCGCCGAATACGCCCGGCCACAGCGTCTTTCGTCATCGGCGGATCAGCGAGCCGACCCAACTCCTCCAGCGAGGCCTGGCGGTGCTCGACGCGCAGCTTGCCGGCCGCGGACAGATGGTCGGGTACGGTGTCGCCGAGGATTTCCAGCGCGCGCTCCACTCGTGCGGCTGCGGCCACCGCAGCGCGCGCCGACCGCCGCAGGTTAGCGTCGTCGAAATTGGCCAACCGGTTCGCCGTCGCCCGCACCTCGCGGCGCATCCGGCGCTCCTCCCACACCAGCCGGGTGTCCTGAGCGCCCATCCGGGTCAGCAACGCACCGATCGCTTCGCCGTCGCGCACCACCACCCGGTCGGCACCACGCACTTCACGGGCCTTCGCGCTGACCCCGAGTCGACGAGCGGCACCGACCAGCGCCAGCGCGGCCTCGGGGCCGGGGCAGCTGACCTCCAGGGCCGACGAGCGCCCCGGCTCGGTCAACGAGCCGTGCGCGAGAAACGCGCCACGCCATGCGGCTTCGGCGTCCGTGACACTTCCGCCGACCACCTGAGCGGGCAGTCCGCGCACCGGGCGGCCACGCAGGTCCAGCAGACCGGTCTGCCGGGCCAGCGCCTCGCCGTCGTTGGCTACCCGCAGCACATAACGGGTCTGTTTGCGGATACCGCTGGCGGACAGGACATGCACGACGGCGTTGTATCCGTAGAGCTCGAAGATGTCCCTGCGCAACCGACGGGCGATACTGCCCAGATCCACCTCGGCCTCGACGACTACACGGCCGGCGACGATCTGGAGGCCGCCGGCGAAGCGCAGCAGGGAGGTGACCTCGGCACGCCGAGCACTGACCGAAGTCACCACCAGGCGACTCAACTCGTCTTTGACCTCGGCTGTCATCGCCACGCGTCGTCACCTCTCGGTCCGCCATGACCCGCGCCATCCGCGCCGGCTTGTTGCGGTTCGCTTTCAATCACCATCGGTGCCGTCACCGGAGCCGCCGCTGGTCCGCTGTCCCCCGTCACAACCCTTCCCAGCGCCGCTGCGAGCTTTCCCGGGTCATGTAAAGGTGTACCAGGTCTGGAGACGTCGGCAAATTGAACCTGCGAATTCAGCAGCGTCGCGGTGCGTCGCAGTTGATCGCATTCCTGCTCACTCGGGACGCGCTCGGCGTCGATTATCACGTCGTCGACGGTGAAGCCGGGCGCATGCTGTGCCAGCACATGCAGGTGGCGTTCCACCGAGAATCCGGCCGTCTCCCCCGGCTCGGCTACCAGGTTGAGCACCAGCGCACGCCGGGCGGTGGTCGCCTGCAGCGCGGCGGCCAGGCCGGGCACCAGCACGTGCGGGATGACGCTGGTGAACCACGATCCGGGACCGAGCACCACAAGGTCGGCGGCCATGATTGCGTCGACTGCCTGCCGGGTCGCCGGAGGACTGGCCGGCAGCAAGCGCACCCGCCGCACCTTCCCGGGCGTCGTCGCGATCGCCACCTGGCCGCGGATCAGCCGGAACATCCGCGGATCGGTTTCCAGGCCAGAGACGTCGGCTTCGATCTGCAGCGCGATCGGGCACATCGGCAGCACCCTGCCTTTGACTCCCAGCACGCGGGCCAGCTCGTCGAGCGCGGCGACGGGGTCGGCCAGCACCTCGTTGAGGCCGGCCAGCAAGAGGTTGCCGATCGGGTGCCCCGCCAGCGCCCCGCTGCCGTGGAAACGATGCTGCAGGATGGTCGCCCACAGCCGACCGTGTGGGCTGTCGGAAGCCAACGCCGCCAGCGCCATTCGCAGATCGCCAGGCGGCACGATGTCGAGTTCGGTGCGCAGCCGGCCCGACGACCCGCCGTCGTCGGCGACGGTGACCACGGCGGTGACGTGCGGGGTCAATCGCCGGGCCGCCGACAGCGTCGCGTAGAGACCGTGTCCGCCGCCGAGGGCCACGATGCTGGGATTGTTACCCGGACTCATTCGCGGCCCAGGTCCCGGTGCAGCACCCGCGCGGACAGTTGCGCCTCGGCACCGTGGGACTGCATCAGCTGCGCCAGCGCCTCGGCGATCGCGACGCTGCGATGCTTACCACCGGTGCAGCCGATGGCGACAGTCATGTAACGCTTACCCTCCCGGCGGTAGCCTTCGACGACCAGCGACAGCAATCGAAGGTATGTCTGGAGGAACTCCGCCGCGCCGGTCTGGCCAAGCACGTAGTCGCGAACCGCCGGATGCTGGCCGGTGTGGGGCCGCAGTTCGTCGACCCAGTGCGGATTGGGCAGGAATCGCACGTCCATTACCATGTCGGCGTCCATCGGCAGGCCGTACTTGAAGCCGAACGATTCCACGGTGACGCTGATGTGCGCGGCGGTTTCGGCGCCGAAGGCGCGCTCGATGCTTTCCCGCAATGCACGCACCGACAGCGTCGACGTATCGATGATCAGGTCGGCCGTCGCGCGAACCGACGCCAACATCTCGCGTTCACTGGCGATGCCTTCGGCTAACGTCTGCCCGCCCTGCAGGGGGTGGCTGCGCCGGTTCTGCTCGTAGCGGCGCACCAGCATGTCATCAGAGGCCTCCAGGAAAAGCACCCGCGGCGTGATGTTGCGGGTGGCCAGGTCAGTACGCACCCAGTCGAGGTCGCCGGTGAAGCCCCGCGACCTGACGTCCATGACCACCGCCAATTGCGTGATGCGGGAGCCGGCTGCCAGCCCCAAGTCGACCATTCGGGTGATCAGCTGTGGCGGCAGATTGTCGGCCACATACCACCCGAGGTCCTCGAGCACCTTGGCGGCGGTGCCGCGGCCGGCACCGGAAAGCCCGGTCACCAGGACAACGTCGATGTCGGACTCCGCCGGACCGCTTGCGTTCTCCGGGGGATGGTCCGTCGTGCCGGCCTGCACGGCTTGCCCTCCCGGCTCAGTCAGGTTCTCCGCGTCCATGTTCTGGTCCATCATCCCAGTGCCCGGTCAGCCAACTGGTCCTCATTGTCGATGACGCTGGAGCCGTTGGTGTCTTTATGAAGTGCCGCCACGACCGCCCGCGCGGTGGCGACGCCGATACCGGGCACCGCGGTGATCTCGTCCACCGTTGCCTCTTTCAGGCGGGCCACCGAGCCGAAGTGGGTGACCAGCGCCTTACGCCGGTGCTCGCCGAGGCCGGGCACCGCGTCCAGCGCAGAGGCCGTCATGCGCTTGGATCGTTTGCTGCGGTGATAGCTGATCGCGAACCGGTGCGCCTCGTCGCGAATCCGTTGCAGCAGGTAAAGGCCTTCACTGTTGCGCGGCATGATCACCGGATCTGGTTCGGACGGCACCCAGACCTCTTCGAGCCGTTTCGCCAGGCCGATCACCGCGACGTCGGTGACGCCGAGCTCTTCGAGTACCGCGCTGGCCGCGTTGACCTGCGGCGCACCGCCGTCGACGACATACAGATTCGGCGGATAGGCGAATTTGCGGGACCGGCCCTCCGGCGCAAGCATATTGGGGTCCTGCCGGTCCTGCAGGTGCCGCGCGAAGCGGCGTTTCGTCACCTCGGCGATCGATGCGACGTCGTCGGAGCGGCCGCCGCCGGCGGCTTCCCGAATCGCGAAGTGACGGTAATCGGACTTGCGCGGCAGACCATCCTCGAAAACCACCAGCGAACCGACCACGTCGGTGCCCTGAACGTGGCTGATGTCGACGCACTCTATCCGCAGTGGCGCATCCGCCAACCCCAACGCGTCCTGAATGCTCTGCAGCGCAGCGGTTCTGGCGGTGAAGTCACCGGCACGCTTCAGCTTGTGTTGCTGCAGAGCGCCTTTGGCGTTTCGCTGCACGGTATCGGCCAGTGCGCGTTTGTCACCGCGGCGGGGCACCCGCAGTCGAACCCGAGAGCCGCGCAGACTGGCCAGCCAGCTGGCGATCTCGTCGGCGTTGGACGGCAGGCAGGGAACCAGCACCTCCCGGGGCACCGGGTTGGCCGATTCGTCGGCGGCTTGGGCGGATTGTGAGCCGAGCTCTGCCTGCTCGCCGTAGAACTGCGTCAGGAACTGCTCGACCAACTGCTCCTCGCCGGAATCCCCAGCTTCGGCCGACTTTTCGACGATCCAGCCCCGCTGGCCGCGCACCCGGCCGCCGCGGACGTGAAAGACTTGCACCGCCGCTTCCAGCTCGTCGTCGGCGAAAGCCACCACGTCGGCGTCGGTACCGTCACCGAACACCACCGCCTGCTTCTCCATCGCCCGTTTGAGTGCGCCCAGGTCGTCACGGAGCCGCGCAGCCCGCTCGAAGTCGAGCTTCTCGGCCGCGGCGTTCATTCGGTGTTCGAGTTCGCGGCCGAACCGGTCGGTCTTGCCGGACAGGAAGTCGCAGAAATCCAGCACGATTTCGCGGTGCCGTTCGGCGCTGACCCGCCCGACGCAGGGCGCCGAGCACTTATCGATGTAGCCGAGCAGGCAAGGACGGTCGATCTGCTTGTGCCGCTTGAACACCCCGGCCGAGCAGGTGCGCGCGGGAAAGACACGAGTCAACAGATCCAGGGTTTCGCGGATCGCCCAGGCGTGCGAGTACGGCCCGAAATACCGCACCCCCTTGCGCCGCGGGCCCCGGTAGACCATCAGCCGCGGGAACTCCTCGTTGAGGGTGACCGCCAGCACCGGATAGGACTTGTCGTCGCGGTAGCGGACGTTGAACCGCGGGTCGAACTCCTTGATCCAGTTGTATTCCAGTTGCAGCGCTTCGACCTCGGTGTTGACCACCGTCCACTCGACTTTGGCGGCGGTGGTCACCATCTGGCGGGTGCGCGGGTGCAGGCTCGCCATGTCGGCGAAGTAGGACGTCAGCCTGCTGCGCAGGCTTTTCGCCTTCCCGACGTAGATCACTCGTCCGTGCTGATCACTGAAGCGGTAGACGCCCGGCTCGACCGGGATGGACCCGGGTGCGGGGCGATAAGTAGCAGGATCCGGCACGGATTCCAGGCTAGTCCGGCGACGATGCGCGCTGGGCGGCGGCGCGAGAAGGAGCCGATTGGAGTGAGTCCGCGGACCGGTATCAGAACGGGGGTGACTCTTCGCAGTCCCGCTGCATCGGCGCGCAACCGTAACGGTCGGCCCGCCGCCCGGCCAATCGATCGTCCCGATTGCGGTTGCGTTCAGCTTTGATTTTTTGCGTTCGTTCCTGAGCGCGAGTCCGCCGCCTCTTTGGCATCATGGCGATCCGGCCACTGCAGCTGTCATGGCGCGGCCCGGTGGGGCGCGGCAAGTTGCCGGTAGGCGCGCACAAGCAAGGGAACAACAGCGCGCTGCCGGGAGTGGTCACATACGTCTGTCCGTCCGGAAGATTCCAGATCACTGTCCCGTCTGGCAGCTGTTTATCGCTCCAGCCCCAAAAAGTTTTAAGCAGATGATGTTTTCGGCATAAACACTTCAGGTTGGATGGGTGGGTACGCCCGCCCTGGCTGTAGGCGACGGTGTGATCGAGGTCGCAACCAACGGCCGGGTGGTCGCAACCCGGCGCCCGGCAGGTCAAATCCCGACAGCGAATGAAGTCGGCCAGCTTCGCCGATGGCTGGTATCGAGGCTCGGCTTCGTCATCCGGCAAGCTCAACGACTGGAGTCGGGCGGATTCCGCCAGTTGGGCGACCATGTCGGCGGGAATGAGTCCCTCGGCGCCGACCAGAACGCCCGGCGACGTACCGGTCCCGGCAACACTCGCCTCTTCGGCGACAACGTGGATGATGACATTGCTTCCTGGCACCGCCGCCGAAGAGCCACAGTCGGCGGCTCCACAGCTGCAGGCAAGCCGGTCGGCACCCGCTGCCATCGCGCTCAGCGCGTCAGCGCGGCGCTGGTCTCGCGTGCGCGGATCAGCATCGCATACAGTGCCGGCCAGCTCGTCAAGCCTGGCGTCAAGAGCTTTGCCGGCGACCGACAGCACAGTCCCCGCTAAGTCCGCCATGCCCGACTCGTCAAGGTGAATCTCAACGAACCGGCCTCTGGTGGCTTCGGCGGCCCGGCGCACCGCGTCCCGGTCGAGGCTGGCCACCACCTGGTCGACCGCGGCGGCGAGCCGGCCACGTGTGATCGACGGGTAACGCGACAGCAGCGCCGCCAGTCGGGCGTCCACCTGGCGAAGTGCGTCCGCATCGGTGATGAGGTCGGTGCGATACACGACGGTTTGGAAGGCGCGGTAGTCGATGTCGCCGGCCTGAAACGCCTTTCCCAGTTGCGGCAACCGGTTTCGCATCGCCATCGCATACCGTAGATAGCTGGAACCCATTGCCATGCTGCACCGCAGGGCGGCGGCGACCTGGGCGGCGACCGCCTCCCAGGTGTCCATAGCCCAATCCTGCCGCTCCCCCGAGTCGCGGCAGCGCAAGACGAACAATTCGCCGATATCCACCAAGCGCTGGGCAGCGGCTTGGGCCTCCGCCCGCCCCGCGTCACTTATTCGCTCAAGCAGGGCCGCCGATTCCTTCGTCGGGCGCGAAGCGTACCAGTGCTCGAACATATATTCGAATATACACTGCTGTACTGACTTAAACTTTCTGGCAGGTCGGTTATCCACAGCACGGCCTGCGTTCGAGGGGCCGGACCGGATCAACGAGGTGACGGCGGCGAGCCCTCAGAACGTGGCTAAAGATCTGCCGTGTAACGCACCGTCAACTTCCGCAGCGCCGCCATCGCGTCCACGGCGCGCTCTTTGTCGACGGCCTGGATTGCCATCAACGGAATGTATTCATCGCCGGGCAGATCGATGCGCGCCCATCGCGCGCCGATTGGGAACGACACGCCCACCACATCGGACCAGGGAATCAACCGGTAGCTCAGGAAATTCCGCACCGAGAGGCCGGCGGCACCGACCCGCAGGCGCGGCCGCGCCAACAGCAGCACGCATCCCGCGATGACGAATCCCAGCCCAGCCATGGCCACCTGATCAGCGGTTTGGAAGACCACACCGCTGGTCTCGTTCTTGAGCAGGAAGCCGACGGCGACAAGGGCCGTGGCGATGACGAACGCGGCGCCGTAGGCGAAGTACGGCGTCACACGCGGACGCACCTGCAGGTCCCAGTCGGGTGCCGCGGTCACGGCTTCGTGCGCAGTTCGCGCAGGGTCAACGCGGCGCTCAAAGCGGCTGCCGTGGCTTGCGCACCTTTGTCCTCGGCCGAGGTCGGCAAGCCGGCCCGTTCCAGCGCCTGCTCCTCGGTGTTGGTGGTCAACACCCCGTTGGCGACCGGGGTCGACTCATCCAGCGACACCCGGGTCAGGCCTTGCGTCACCGCATCACAGACATAGTCGAAATGCGGTGTGGCGCCACGAATAACCACTCCCAACGTGACGACGGCGTCGTGGCTTCGCGCCAGTTCCTGGGCCATCACCGGTATCTCGATCGCACCGAGTACGCGCACAACCGTCGGGTCATCAATGCCCCACTCGGCTGCGGTCTTGACCGCCGAACGCAGCAGCGCCGCACAGATTTCGGCGTGCCAGGTGCTGGCGACTATTGCCAGGCGCACCTCGGAGGCGTCGAGCGCCGGCACATCCGGCACACCGGCGGCAGGACTCACGCGGGCCGCTCAGAAATCATAGAGCCCCGCCGAATTCGCCTGGTAAATGCGCGGATTCGTGGTAGTCGTCCAAACCCATCAGGTCGTGGCCCATGCGGTCACGTTTGGTCATCAGATAGCGGATGTTCTCGGCGTTGACGCGAACCGGCAGCGGCACCCGCTCGAGGATATGCAACCCGTAACCGTCGAGCCCCACTCTTTTAGCAGGGTTGTTGGTCAGCAGGCGCATCGAACGCACGCCGAGGTCGACCAGGATCTGGGCGCCGATCCCGTAATCCCGGGCATCGGCGGGCAAACCCAGCCGCAAATTGGCATCGACAGTGTCGGCACCCGCGTCTTGCAACTGGTAGGCCTGCAATTTGTGCATCAGACCGATGCCGCGGCCCTCGTGGCCTCGCATGTAGAGCACCACACCGCGCCCTTCCCGCGCGACCATCGCCATCGCTGCGTCGAGCTGGGGCCCGCAGTCGCAGCGGCGCGAGCCGAACACGTCTCCGGTCAGGCACTCTGAGTGCACGCGCACCAGCACGTCGTCGCCGTCGCAGTGGGGTCCGGCGATCTCGCCGCGCACCAGCGCCACGTGCTCGACATCTTCATAGATGCTGCTGTAGCCGACGGCGCGAAAGGGGCCGTGCCGAGTGGGGATACGGGCTTCGGCAATCCGCTTGATGTGCTTTTCGTGCTTACGCCGGTAGTCGATCATGTCGGCGATGGAGATCAGCGCCAGGTTGTGATCGTCGGCGAACACCCGCAGCTCGTCAGTCTGCGCCATCGCGCCCTCGTCCTTTTGACTGACGATTTCGCAGATCGCACCGGCGGGCTGCAAACCCGCCAGCCGCGCCAAGTCGACCGCGGCTTCGGTATGGCCGGGCCGGCGCAGCACACCACCGTCCTTGGCGCGCAGAGGCACCACGTGCCCGGGTCTAGTGAAGTCATCGGCAACCGTGGTGGGGTCAGACAACAGGCGCATGGTGGTCGCGCGGTCCGACGCCGAAATGCCGGTGCCGATGCCGAATTTGGCGTCGACAGTCACGGTGTAGGCGGTGCCATGCTTGTCCTGATTGACCGCGTACATCGGCAGCAGGCCCAGCCGGTCGCAAACGCCGCCGTCCAGCGGCACGCAAAGATATCCCGACGTGTAGCGCACCATGAACGCCACCAGCTCGGGCGTCGCCTTTTCGGCGGCGAAGATAAGGTCGCCCTCGTTCTCCCGGTCCTCGTCGTCGATGACGACGACGGCCTTGCCGGCGGCGATGTCGGCAATCGCGCGTTCGACCGAGTCCAACCTCGTCATCGGCGCCACCCTGTCAAAAGATCCCACCTGAAGCCCTCAGGCGTTGCATCCAGTATGAACCACGAGCCGTGCGTCGTTATTGCCACTGCTGAACACAGAATCCAGTTCGTCAGCCCGTCGTCGGCATCAACGACTGAAGATGCCTCGGCGCGACGACATGCGTGTGAAGTGCACCACAATCCCGCCTGCTGGCGGCGGCTGGCTCAGCGATAATAGTCAGTATGCGCAATTCCGCACGCTGCGCGGCAGCCTCAGCGATCTTGACCGTCGGATTGGGGCTTGCCGGTGTCGGCGCCCACGCCGGGCCCTTCCCACAGTTTCCCTGCCCGCCGAACACCCCCCGGGACATGTACTGCCAGAACCCGCAACCGCTGCCGCCGCCTTTTGCGCCCGCCGCGCCGGCGCCCAAGGGACCTGTGCAGGGACCCGACGGCAACCGCGCAGCGGGCTGAAGCCGGTATTTGCTAGGTCGGCGCTGAAGTTCCAGCGGCTGCACCGAGTAGCCGCTCAACATACTTGGCGATAACGTCGACCTCCAGGTTGACCGGTGTGCCCGTCGCCGCCCGACCCAGGGTCGTCAGATCCGTGGTAGTCGGGATCAGCGACACCTCGAACCAGTCCTGAGAATCCCGGCCCAGGCCGGAGACAGTCAACGAGACACCGTCGACGGTGATCGAGCCTTTTTCGACGACGTAACGGGCCAGCCCGTGCGGCAACGACACCCGCACCACCTCCCAGTGCTGCGACGGCGTGCGGGCCAGCACCTCGCCGGTGCCGTCCACATGCCCCTGCACGATGTGCCCCCCGAGCCGGCTGTTGACCGCGGCGGCACGCTCGAGGTTCACCCGGCTGCCCGTTTGCAGCACCCGCAGGCTCGACCGGTTCAACGTCTCACCCATCACATCGGCGGTGAACCGGCCGTCGGGCAATACCTCGACGACGGTCAGGCAGACGCCATTGACCGCGATCGAGTCGCCGTGCCTGGCATCAGAGGTGACAACCTCTCCGTGGATGGTGAAGCGGGCCGAATCGCCCAGGTCATCCCTGCCGACCACCTGGCCCAACTCCTCGACGATTCCGGTGAACATCACCCCAGGTTAGGCCAGTCCCGGCGGAGAACCCGCCACCGCAGCGCCCCGACTCGGGGGTCGGCGCTTCAGGCTGCACTTAAAGCCACCCTCTACGATGCGGGGTATGCAGACCCTCCAGAGAGTGTGCCGACTAATGGCCGTACTCGCCGCCTTGACCATCGCCACCGCACTGGTCGGTGCCTGCTCTTCGTCATCGAAGAAGAGCAGCGGGCCGCTGCCTGATGCCGCCACGCTGCTCAAGCAGTCCAGCCAGAGCACCAAGGCCGTCAAGAGCGTGCACCTGGTATTGGCGACGACAGGCAAGATTCAAGGGCTGCCGATCAAGACGCTGACCGGCGACCTGATCACCGCCCCCGGCACGGCGGCCAAGGGCAGCGCCAAAATCACGTTCGCAGGCTCGGACATCGACGCTGACTTCGTGGTGTTCGACACGATCCTGTACGCGGCACTGACCCCGAACAAGTGGAGCGACTTCGGTCCGGCCGCCGACATTTACGACCCCTCGTCGATCCTGAACCCGGACACCGGCCTGGCCAACATCTTGGCGAACTTCACCGACCCGAAAGCCGAGGGCCGCGAAAGCCTCAATGGCCAGAACACGATCCGGATCTCCGGAAAAGTGCCCGCCGATGCGATCAACAAGCTCGCAGAACAATTGAAGGCGACGCAGCCGCTGCCGGCCACCGTCTGGATACAGGAGACCGGTGACCACCAGTTGGTGCAGGCCAAGCTGGACCAGAGCGCCGGCAACTCCATTCAGATGACGCTGTCGAACTGGAACGCGCCAGTCCAGGTGAGCAAGCCCCCGGTGAGCGAATGACAACGATGCGCACCGGCCGCGGAGTCGCGATCAGTGCAGGCAGCCTCGCGGTACTGCTCGGCGCCCTCGACACCTATGTCGTGGTCACGATCATGCGCGACATCATCACCACCGTCGGCATCCCGCTCAACCAGTTGCAGCGCATCACCCCGATCGTCACCTGGTACCTGCTCGGCTACATCGCGGCGATGCCGCTGCTCGGCCGGGCCTCCGACCGGTTCGGCCGCAAACTGCTGTTGCAAGTCAGCCTGGCCACCTTCCTGGTCGGTTCGGTGATCACCGCGATGTCCACCGACCTGAACGTCCTGGTCGTCGGCCGGACCGTCCAAGGCGTTGCGAGCGGTGCGCTGCTGCCGGTCACCCTCGCGCTCGGCGCCGACCTGTGGGCGCAGCGTAACCGCGCCGGAGTGCTCGGCGGGATCGGTGCGGCGCAGGAGCTGGGCAGCGTGCTCGGCCCGCTCTACGGGATCTTCATCGTGTGGCTGACCAGCCGCTGGCAGGACGTGTTCTGGATCAACGTGCCGCTGGCGCTGGCCGCGATGGTGATGATCCAGTTCAGCCTGCCCGGGCGTGACCGTAGCGCCGATCCGGAGAAGATCGACCTCGTCGGCGGATTGTTGCTGGCGGTGACGCTGGGTTTGGCGGTGATCGGCCTGTACAACCCGACTCCGGACGGCCAGCACGCGCTGCCCAGTTACGGCCCGCCGCTGCTGATCGCTGCGGGCGTGGCGGCCGTCGTCTTCGCGCTGTGGGAACGATTCGCGCGCACCAAGCTGATCGAGCCCGCCGGTGTGCACTTCCGGCCGTTCCTGGCGGCGCTCGGTGCGTCGCTGTGTGCTGGTGCGGCGCTGATGGTGACGCTGGTCGACGTGGAGCTGTTCGCGCAGGGCGTGCTCGGCAAGGAGCAAGATGCCGCGGCGATTCTGTTGCTGCGCTTCCTGATCGCGCTACCGATCGGGGCCGTGGCGGGCGGCTGGATCGCCACCAAGGTCGGCGACCGGGCGGTCGCCTTCGTCGGGCTGTTGATCGCTGGGTTCGCCTACTGGCTGATCTCGAAGTGGTCGCTGGACTTGTTGAGCGCGAAACACAACATCTTGGGCTTGGTCTCGCTGCCGGTGCTCGACACCGACCTGGCGATCGCCGGCCTGGGGCTGGGTTTGGTCATCGGGCCGTTGACATCGGCCAGCCTGCGGGTGGTTCCTTCAGCGCAGCACGGCATCGCCTCGGCGGCGGTGGTGGTGGCCCGCAACACCGGCATGCTGATCGGGGTGGCCTCGCTGAGCGCCTGGGGGTTCTTCCAGCTGCCGAGAATCGCCGCGAAGTTGTCGGCGCGCGTCCCGGCTAACTCCAGCCCTCTGGAGAAGGCGTTGGCAGTGGCCGACCTGTACCGGCGGGCCTTCGCCGAAATGTACGGCGGAATCTTCACCGCAACCGCGGTCGTCTGCGTGGTGGGCGCAGTGCTCGGGTTGCTGCTGTCCAGTCGCGACGTGCACGCCGAGGAGCCGGTCGTCGTCGAGCGCGAGCCGCTCGAGCCCAGGGTGTGACGCTCAGCGCGGCACCAGGCTCAGCAGCAGATCGGGACCGACCCGCTCCGTCCCGTCGAACCGCCAGCGCAGCGCCCGTGCAATGCTCGGCACCCCGACGTCGTCGACCGCGCTGATCGGACCGCCCAGCAGAATGGGCGCGACGTAAGCCAGGATGCGGTCGATTGCGCCGGCCCGCAGGAACGCACCGGCCAGGGTGGGCCCGCCCTCCAGCAGGATGTCGGTGCGATCCGCCAGCGCTTTCAGCACCTCCTCGGGATCGTGCGTGCGGATGACCATGGTGCGTGAGTCGTCGTTGAGCACATTGGCTTCGCCGGGAACGTCGCGTTTGCCGACCACCACGCGCAGCGGCTGCCGGTCCGCCAGGCTGCCGTCGGCCAGCCGTGCGGTCAGCGCCGGGTCGTCGGCGAGCACCGTGCCGGTGCCGACGACGATGGCGTCGGCCGCGGTGCGCCGACGATGCAGGTCGGCCCGCGCTGCTTCGCTGGTGATCCACTGGCTGGAGCCGTCGGCCGCCGCGCTGCGCCCGTCGATGCTGGTGGCGTACTTCCACGTGACGTGCGGCAGCCCGGTCTGCTGCTTGTGCAGCCACTCGCGCAACGTTCCGGTGGTCACCAGGTCGGCTTCCACACCTTCGATGACGTGCACACCGGCTTTGGCCAGCCGGGCGGCACCGCCGGCCGCGGTCGGGTTGGGATCACCGACGGCGTACACCACCGTCGCCACGCCCGAGTCCAGCAGGGCGTCCACACACGGCGGGGTCTTGCCGTGGTGGTTGCACGGTTCCAGGGTGATCACCGCCGCGCCGCCCGCCGCCAGCCCACCGGCGCGCCGCAATGCCACCACCTCGGCGTGGGCGCTGCCCGCCGGTTCCGTCCCGCCGGCGCCGGCCACCTGGCCGTCGCGGTCCAAGATGACTGCGCCGACCGGCGGATTCGGATAGGTGCTGCCCTTGACCAGCTCGGCGTGCTCGACGGCGAGTCGCATGGCGGCGTCGTAGCTCGTCGCCGCAGCGCTCATTTGCGCCGCTCCTCGATCCCGGCTCGAACGCAGGCCGAGCCGGCAGCATCGTCGCCGGCGCGGCTCATCGGCGCCACTCCTCGATCCCGGCGTGAACGCAGGCCGAGCCGGCAGCATCGTCGCCGGCGCGGCTCATGTGCGCAGATGCGCGGACGCGGCGCCGGCCTGTCGCCGCAACGCCTCGACCGCTTTGGCCGGGTCATCGGCGCTGTAGACGGCCGATCCGGCGACGAAGCAATCCACGCCGGCCTCGGCGGCCTGCTCGATGGTGTCGTCGTTGATGCCCCCGTCGATCTCCACCACGATGCTCAGCCCGCCTGAGTCCACCTTTTTACGCAGCGCGCGGACCTTGTCCAACACGTCCGGGATGAACTCCTGACCGCCGAATCCCGGCTCCACCGACATGATCAGCAGCGTGTCGAAGTCTTGGACGATGTCCAGGTAGGGCTCGATCGGCGTCTTCGGTTTGACGCTCAGCCCAGCCTTGGCGCCGGCGGCCCGGATGTCGCGGGCGACACCCACGGGATTGTCGGTGGCCTCGGCGTGGATGGTGACGTTGTAGGCGCCGGCCTCGGCATACGGCGGTGCCCAACGATCGGGGTCTTCGATCATCAGATGACAATCCATCGGGATGTCGGTGGTCTTCAGCAGCGCTTCCACCACCGGCAGGCCGATCGTGAGATTGGGCACGAAGTGACCGTCCATCACATCGACGTGCAGCCAGTCGGCGCCTTCCACGGCGGCGGCCTCATCGGCCAGCCGGGCGAAGTCGGCGGCCAGGAGCGACGGAGCTATCAACGGCCGATTGATGTTGCCTGACATGGCTAAAGACTAGCCGGGCTGTCGAACGAGGGCCGCGGCGAACATGGCGTCGGTGCCGTGCCGGTGCGGCCAGAGCTGGACGTACGGCCCGTCACCGAGGTCGGTGATGGGCTCGAACAGCGGCCGGGTGTCCAGCGCGCGCACCGGGCGTCGGCGCAGCGCGTCAGCGACCACTCCGACCGTCTCGGCCAAATGCGGCGAACAGGTCGCATAGAGCACCACACCGCCGGGACGGGTCAGTGCGATGGCGGCAGCCAGCAGTTCCCGCTGCAACGCGGTCAGCGCCGGCAGATCGGACGATCTACGGCGCCAACGGGATTCGGGTCGGCGACGCAACGCGCCGAGACCGGTGCAAGGCACGTCGACCAGCACCCGGTCGAATTGCGGTTCCAGGCCGGTGTCTCGACCGTCAGCGCGGAGCACCTCGACGGGCAGCCCGCCAGTGTTGTGCGCCACCAGGTCGGCCCGGTGCTGCGAGGGCTCCACTGCGGTGACCCGGGCCCCGGCCTCGACCCCGAGTGCGGCCAGCAGCGCGGTCTTGCCGCCCGGGCCCGCGCACAGATCCAGCCACCGGCCGGCGTCGTCGACGACCGGTGCCAGCGTCAGCGCCCGGGCCACCAACTGGCTGCCTTCGTCCTGCACCAGCGCCCGGCCTTCGCGCAGCGCCGCGAGCTCCGCCGGGTCACCGGCCGGCAGATACACCGCGTACGGCGAGTACCGGCCGACGGTGCCCTGCACTGCCTCGGCGAGGTCCGCGGCACTCAGCACACCGGGGCGCGCTGCCAGGTGCACCTGGGGCCGCTCGTCGTCGCTGGCCAGCACGGCATCCAGCTCACCGGCGGCAGCGCCCAGCGCATCGGCGAACGCCTGGGCGATCCAGCGTGGGTGGGCGTGCACGAACGCGGTGTGCCCGACCGGATCCACCGCGGGGTCCGGCGCCAGCTCCTGCACCCAGGAGCGCTCGTCGCGCGCGCTGATCGTGCGCAGCACCCCATTGACGAACCCGGCTCGCGCTGAGTCGAATTCGACTCCTGCCTGCTCGACGGTGGTCGACACCGCTGCGTGCGCTTCGACGCGGGTTCGCAGCAGTTGATAGCTGCCGAGCCGCAGTAGATCCAGCAGCACCGGGTTGATGGCCTCTGGGGCGCGGCCGGCGGCCGCACTGATCACCGCGTCGAGCAAGCCGCGCACGCGGCAGGTCCCGTAAGTGAGTTCGGTCGCGAATGCCGCGTCGCGTCCGGTGATTCCGCGCTCGCGCAGCAGTGCGGGCAGCGCCAGGTTCGGGTAGGCGTCGCGTTCGGTGACCGCCCGTAGCACGTCGAACGCGGCGCGGCGGGCCGGGTCCAGCGGCTTGCGGCGGGATTGCCGGGGTGGCCTTACTTGTCTGGGCGCACCGGCCCCAGACGGCCTTCTGCGGTGCGGCTTGCCGTGGTCCGCCGTCATGTCGCGCACGCCGCCGGATCCAGCCGGGCGCCGCGGGCCCAGTCGGCGGCGTTCATCAGCTTCTTGCCGGGCGCCTGGATTTGGTCCAGGCGCACCGGCTCGGTGCCGGTGCCGACCCAAATGTCACGGCGGTCGACGTAAATGGCGCCCGGTGGCAAAGCGTCTGGAGCGTTCTGCGTGTCGCCGCCGATGCGGACCGGGCCGACTTTGATCCGCAGGTCGCCGATCAACGTCCAGGCACCGGGATTGGGCGTCACCGCGCGGATGCGCCGGTCGACAATGGGCGCGGGCAGATTCCAGCGCACCCGCGCGTCGTCGATGGTGACTTTGGGAGCGAGGCTGACCCCGTCCGACGGTTGAGGCACCGGTGTCAGCGCACCATCGGCGATGCCGTCGAGGGTGGCTTCCAGCAGTGCAGCTCCCGACACCGCTAGCCGGCTCAGTAGCGACCCGGCGGTGTCAGTGGGCCGGATCGGCTCGGTGACAACGCCGTAGACCGGCCCGGAGTCCAGGCTGGGTTCGATCTGAAAAGTGGATGCGCCGGTCACCGTGTCCCCGGCGGCAATGGCAGCCTGCACCGGAGCCGCACCGCGCCAGGCCGGCAGCAATGAGAAGTGCAGGTTGACCCAGCCGTGGGCGGGCACCGCCAGCAGGCCCTCGCCCAGCAGCGCACCGTAGGCCACCACCGCACAGCACTCGGGACCTAGTTCCGACAGTTCGGCGACGAATTCGGCGGCATTGGGCCGCGACGGCCGCAGCACCGGTATACCGCTGTCAAGGGCCAGTCGGGCCACCGGTGAAGGTTGCGGCTTGGCGCGTCGCCCGCCGGCCGCGTCTGGTCGGGTGAGCACCGCGAGCACGTCGTGGCGGGGCGAGTCGATGAGCCGGCGCAGCGCGGGCAGCGCGGGTTCGGGGGTGCCGGCGAAGACGAGACGCACCGGCACAGTCTAGGAAGCTGAGCCGGGAAGGCAGGAGCGCGGCGCCGTCCACGGCACCGGCCTAGACCTCGCCGTCCAGCCCGGCGGCCGGCTCGCCGCCGGCGGCCGTGAACGCGGTCAAGGCGCGCACGAGGCCGTGGCGTTCCGACGGCGGCATCTGCTCGACGATGCGCGCGATCTCGCGGCGGCGTTGCGCGGTCACCTGTCGCACCACTTTGCGACCGCGCGGCGTCAGGGTCGCCAGCAGCTCACGCCGCGACTTCGGATGCGGCAGTCGGTCGATCAGCCCGGCGCCCACGAGCCGGTCGACCATCCGGCCGGCCGCCGACGGCTTTACATCCAGTAGGCCGGCCAGGGTGGCGAGGTTCACCGAGCCACGGTTGGACAAGATCACCAGGGTTCGGAATTGCGGAATCGTGATGGTGTCGTCCACCACGGCGATCGACCGGGCCGAGACGGCGACCAATAGCCGTGACGCGGTCAACAACGCATCGGTGATCGCATCTACCGACTCCTCGGAACTCGTCGCGCTGTCGGTTGACAACGTTCGCTCCTCTTGTCAAGCGGGAAAATCTTCTTCCGTTCACAGCCGCTGCCCAGAAGCCTAACAGGCACCTATTGTCATAGCATGCAACTATTGCAGTTAGCTACTGTTGCTAAAGGCATCGGTCGACGCCCATTACCGCACGCTTCATACCAGGAGGTCTCGATGAATACCGTTACGGCCAACTCCACCACGGTCGACGGCCAGCAGGAAGTGTGGGCGCTCGGTGATTATGCCCGGATGGCCGAAGAAGTCATGGCGCCGTTGGGTCCGGTGCTGATCGATGCCGTGGGGATGGGATCAGGTGACCGCGTGCTGGACGTTGCCGCCGGCTCGGGCAACATTTCGATTCCGGCTGCCAAGACCGGCGCCTCCGTCGTCTCCAGTGACCTGACTCCCGAGTTGTTACAGCGCTCGCGGCAACGCGCCGCGAAGCATGGGGTATCGCTCGACTGGCGGGAAGCCAACGCCGAACAACTGCCCTTCGCCGACAACGAATTCGACGCGGTCATCTCCGCGATCGGGGTGATGTTCGCGCCGCATCACCAGCGCGCAGCCGACGAGCTCGTGCGGGTATGTCGACCGGGCGGGAGAATCGGCGTGATCAGTTGGACACCGGACGGTTTCTTCGGCCGGATGCTTGCCGCGATCCGGCCGTACCGACCGACCGTGGCACCGGGGACTCCGCCGGCAGCGCTGTGGGGTCGCGGCAGCTACGTGCACGGGCTGCTCGGCAGCGGGGTGAGTGTGACGCAGACGCAGCGGCGCACGCTCCCAGTGGATCGTTTCGAGAGCCCGGAAGCCTGCCACGAATATTTCAAGCAGCACTACGGTCCGACGATCGACGCCTACCGCAACATCGGTGACAACGCTGTGCTGGCCCGGGCGCTGGACCATGAGCTGGTTTCGCTGGCCGGCCAGTATTGGGTCGACGGGATGATGGAGTGGGGGTACCTGCTGGTCACCGCGCGTAAGCGGTGAGCCGGCCTCACCCGACGTGCAGCGGATCGACCTGAACCCGCACCGGTTGGTGGGTCTGCCGCGCGCTGAGCACCCGTACGGCCCGGCGCAGTCCAGCGGCCAGCGCCCCGCCTTGCCCGCGCGGCACCCGCACCAGCATCCGGCTGACCGGCAGGTCGGCGGACAGGCCGGGCGGACGGCGCACCCCCAACGGCAGCTGCACCGGACCCAGTAGGTCGGCACCGTCGGGAAGTTCGGCCACCTCGAGCAGTTGGGCGACCGCATCCGCGACTCCGTCGATCGCGGCGATGTGGACACTGGGCGGCAGACCGACCTCGGCGCGGGCCGCCAGTTCGGCCTCCGCGTGCCCGACCGGGTCCCAGCGGATCAGCGATTGCACCGTGGGAATCGCCGCTTCGGCGACGACCGCGACCACACCGCCGTCACCTCGGCTGCGTACCAGCGCCGCGGCGGCCAGCCAGCGCCGCAGGGTGTCCTCGGCGGCCCGCAGGTCTTGCCGGCCCAGCAACGCCCAGCTGTCCAGCAGTAGTGCCGCCCCGTAACCAGCTACCGCTGCGGGCTCGGCCCCCGGAGTGGCCACCACCAGCGCGGGTTGGTCACCGACTTCCGGCACCACCGAGTCGCCGGCCGACGTCACCACCGTCGTCCCGGGAAAAGCGCGGCCCAGTTCTTCGGCGGTCCGGCGGGCACCGACCACGACGGCGCGCACCGCCTCGGACCCGCACCGCGCACACCGCACCACCGGCTCGCCGCGTCCGCACCACCGGCAGACGGCGCCGGCCCCCGATTCCACGCGGTCCGGCAACGACAACGGACCCGTGCAGTGCCGGCATCGGGCGATCAATCGGCACCGGCCGCAGGCCAGTGACGGCACATAGCCACGCCGCGGTACCTGCACCAGCACCGGCGCCCCGGCTGCCAGCGCGGTGCGGGCGGCGCGCAGTGCGACCGAGGGCAGCCGCGCGGTCCGCGCCGCGGGATCGCGTTCCTCGGCGTATCCGCCGTCGTCCAGCGCGACCACCCGCGGACTGCGGGCGCGCACCACCGCGCGGGTCGCGATCACGTCGTGCGCCCAGTCGCTGCGCACCAGTGCCTGGGCTTCGGCGGTCCGGGCGTATCCCCCGATCAGCGCCGCGCACCGCAGCTGGTGAGCCCGCAGCATCGCCACCTCACGGGCGTGCGGGTACGGCGCGCGCGGCTCGGCCAGGCTGTCGTCACCGTCGTCCCACACCATCACCAGGCCCAGACCGGTCACCGGGGCGAAAACCGCGCTTCGGGTGCCGATGACCAGCCGCGCGCTGCCCCGCAACGCCGCCAGCCAGCGCCGATACCGCGCGGCCGGACCCAGATTCGCCGACAGCGCCACCACAGCCGTGTCGTCGATGAGGGTCGCCGCCGCCCGCGACAGCAGGTCCACGTCCCGTTGATCAGGCACCACCGCCAGCACCGCGCGGCGGGCCCGGATCATCTGCGCCGCGGCCTCTGCAAAGCGGTCCGCCCACCGCTCCCCCGGCAGCGCCTGCCACACCGCGCGGGCGGCGCGCGACTCGGCCAGGGCCGCCAGGAACTGGTGGCCGCGACCATAGACCTGCCACCCGGCCGGGTCGACGGTGCCGACCACAGGTCCAGACGGCGAGCCGGCCGTCTCACGTTCGACCCGGGCGTGCCGGGGTGGCACCGCCAGCCGGAGGACATCCGCGCGGGTGCCGGCGTAGCGCGCCGCCACCGCCTCGACCAGGCGGCGAACGTCGGGAGTCAACACCGGTTCGGCGGAGACCACCCGTTCCAGCCAGCCCAGCTTGCCGGCGTGGTCGGTGTCCGCACGACGCTCCAGCACAAACCCGTCGACCAGTCGCCCGTGAAAACGCACGCGAACCCGCACCCCGGGCTGGGCGTCGTCGGATTGTTCAGCGGCCACCAGGTAGTCGAATTCGCGGTCGAGGTGGGGCACCGAGAGCATCGGCAGCACCCGCGCGATGGGCTCCAGGTCGGCAAGTTGACGGGTGCTTGTGCTCACTGTGGGGGTTTAGCAGACACCACCGACGCGCCTGGCCAATCACGACCGAAGAGTCCGGTCACCGCCCAGGCACCGGTCACCACCCGCGATGCGTACGGTGTCCCCATGCCCAGCTTGGACAACACCGGCCGTGCCGTCGACGCCATCCTGATGAAGGTACTGCAGTCGGTTCCCTTCCAGTTGTCCCTTTCCGACGGCGTCGCCGCTGCGCGGCAACGGTTGCGCGATCTGCCGCGCCGGCCAGTGCACCCCGAACTGCGCGTCGAGGACCGCACCATCGACGGGCCGGCCGGCCCGATTGCGGTCCGGATCTACTGGCCGCCGCAGGAATCCGGCCCGGCTACCCCACCGCCGGTGCTGCTGTTCTTCCACGGCGGCGGCTTCGTCGTCGGCGACCTGGACACCCACGACGGAACCGCCCGCCAGCACGCCGTCGGCGCCGGTGCGGTGGTGGTCTCCGTCGACTACCGGCTGGCACCCGAACACCCTTATCCCGCCGCCATCGACGACGCGTGGGCGGCAACGAAATGGGTCGCCGAGCACGCCGGTGAACTCGGCGCCGACGGCACCCGGCTGGCAGTGGCCGGTGACTCGGCGGGCGGCACCATCGCCGCGGTGATCGCGCAGCGTGCCCGCGACAACGCGGGACCGCCGATCGCGTTCCAATTGCTGTGGTACCCGTCCACCATGTGGGATACGACGTTGCCGTCGTTCACCGAGAACGCCTCGGCGCTCGTGCTCGACCGCAAGGCGATCGCCGCGTTTTCCCGTTGGTACGCAGGCGAGATCGATCTGTCCGACCCTCCGGTGGGCATGGCTCCCGGCCGCGCAGAGAACCTGGCCGGACTGCCGCCGGCCTACATCGCCGTCGCCGGCCACGACCCGCTGCGCGACGACGGCGTGCGCTACGGTGAGCTGCTCGCGGCCGCCGGGGTTCCTGTCGAGGTGCACAACGCCGAGACGCTGGTGCACGGCTACGTCGGCTACGCCGGGGTGGTGCCGGCAGCCACCGACGCTCTGCACCGGGGGCTGGCCGCGTTGCGCGCCGGGCTGAGGTAGCGGATCAGTACGGTGACTGAATGACCGACGCGACCACCGCCCGACCGGAGATCGACCCCACGCTGAAAGCGATTCTCGACGCTTTTCCGATGACCTTCAGCGCGTCCGACGGCGTGGAGCTGGCGCGGGCCCGGCTGCGCCAGTTCAAGGTGCCGCCAAAGATGCTGCCGGATCTGCGGATCGAGGAACGGAAGATCAGCCGCGCTGACGGACCTGACATTCCGGTCCGTGTCTATTGGCCGCACGCCTCCGGCGAGCCGCTGCCGGTGATCGTCTTCTACCACGGCGGCGGCTTCGCCCTCGGTGATCTGGACACCCACGACCCGGTCGCGCGCGCCCACGCCGTCGGCGCGGACGCCATCTTGGTATCGGTCGACTACCGGCTGGCCCCCGAGCACCCGTTTCCCGCCGCAGTGGACGACTGCTGGGCCGCGCTGCAGTGGGTCGGTGAGCATGCCGCCGAGCTGGGCGGTGACCCGGACCGGATCGCCGTTGCCGGTGACTCGGCGGGCGGCAACCTGGCCGCGGTCGTCGCGCAGCTGGCTCAGCAGAACGACGGCCCCGCACTGCGATTTCAGCTGCTGTGGTACCCGACGATCACCGGCGACCTGTCGCTGCCCTCGTTCACCGAGAACGCCGACGCCCCGGTGCTCAACCGCGAAGTCATCGACGCGTTTCTGGGGTGGTATCTGCCGGGCATCGACGCCAGCGACCCCAAAGCATTGCCGGCGACGTTCGCCCCGGCCAACGCCGCGGATCTCACCGGTCTGCCGCCGGCATTCATCGGCACCGCCGAACACGATCCGCTGCACGACGACGGCGCGCACTACGCCGAGTTGCTGCACGCCGCCGGAGTGCCCGTGGAACTGACCAGCGAGCCGACCCTGGTGCACGGCTACGTCAGTTTCGCACTGATCATCCCGGCCGCCGCCGAGGCACGCGACCGCGGCCTGGCGGCGCTCAAGGCGGCGCTGTACGGGTAGCCCGCGGCCGGCTAAATGGCGCGCCGGAGATCCTCGACCTTGTTGAGCTGCTCCCAGGGCAGCTCGATGTCGGTCCGGCCGAAGTGCCCGTACGCCGCGGTCTGTGCGTAGATCGGGCGCAGCAGGTCCAGGTCGCGGATGATCGCGCCGGGCCGCAGATCGAATACCTCGGGCACGATCTTTTCGATCTTGACCGGGTCCACGGTCGCGGTGCCGAACGTCTCGACGAACAGACCGACCGGGGCGGCCTTGCCGATGGCGTACGCCACCTGCACCTCGACCCGCTCGGCCAAGCCCGCGGCGACGATGTTCTTGGCGACCCAGCGCATCGCGTACGCCGCAGACCGGTCCACCTTCGACGGGTCCTTGCCGGAGAACGCGCCGCCGCCGTGGCGGGCCCAGCCGCCGTACGTGTCGACGATGATCTTTCGTCCGGTCAGGCCGGCGTCACCCATCGGTCCGCCGACGACGAATTTGCCGGTCGGATTGATCAACAGCCGCACCGACGACGTGTCCAGCGTCTTGTGGGACAGGTCGTCGAGAACGGTGTTGACCACCTTCTCCCGGATGTCGGGAACGAGCAGCTCCTCCAGGTCGACGTCGGCGGCGTGCTGAGTGGAGATGACCACGGTGTCCAGCTGTCGCGGCACGTTGTCTTCGTAGGCGATAGTCACCTGCGTCTTGCCGTCGGGGCGCAGATAGGGCAGCACACCGCCCTTGCGCACCTCGGTCAGCCGCCGGGCCAGCCGGTGAGCCAGCGCAATCGGCAGTGGCATCAGTTCTGGGGTGTCGTTGATCGCGTAGCCGAACATCAGGCCCTGGTCGCCGGCGCCTTGTGTGTCCAGCGGATCGGCGGCGCCTTCGACGCGGGCCTCGTGCGCGGTGTCGACGCCCTGCGCGATGTCGGGCGACTGGGAACCGATGCCGATGTTGACCCCGGCCGACGCGCCGTCGAAGCCCTTCTCCGAAGAGTCGTAGCCGATCTCAAGGATCCGCTCGCGCACGGTCCGGGTGATGTCGGCGAACGCCTCCTTGGCGCTCGTGGTCACCTCCCCGACGACGTGCACCTGCCCGGTGGTGACCAGTGTCTCGACCGCGACCCGGGAACGCGGGTCGTCGGCCAGCAGCGCGTCGAGCACCGAGTCGCTGATCGCGTCGCAGATCTTGTCGGGGTGTCCTTCGGTCACCGACTCGCTGGTGAACAGCCGACCGTTCTCGCTCACGCCGTCATCCTTTCCGCCCTGCACAAATCGTTAGTTAGACAAATTATATCGTCGCGCTGTCTGATCCAACCGGCTCCCCGGGTCCCGTTGCAACTTTGACCGCACCATGACCTACCAGGAGCCCGCGTCGCCGTGAGCGTGCTATCCGCCGCCGCCGTGCAGGAAGGTGGCGATTGCGTCCACGATCCGGCTGGCCATCAACGTCTTCGAGCCGTGCTGCAGCGCCGCCTCGGTGCCGTCGGCGGCCAGCAGCCAACCGTCGTTGCTGTCGACTTCGAAGGCCCTGCCCTCGCCGACGGCGTTGACGACCAGCAGATCGCAGCCTTTGCGGCGCAACTTGGCTCGGGCGTGGAACAGCACGTCGCCTTCCGTGTCGCCGGTCTCGGCGGCGAACCCGACGATGGCCCGCATGTTGGGCAGCTGCCCGTCGGCGCGGGCGCGCGCCGCGCCGGCCAGCACGTCGTCGTTGCGCACCAAGTCGATGGCCGGCGGCACAGTGTCGTCAGTCAAACCCTTTTTGATCTTGGCCACGGCGACGTGCGCCGGGCGGAAGTCTGCCACCGCGGCAGCCATCACCAGCACATGCGCGCCGGGCGCGTGCTTGGACACCGCGTCGGCGAGCTGCTGCGCGGAGCTGACGTGCACGACGTCGACCCCGGCCGGATCGGCGAGCCCGGCGGTATGCCCGGCGATCAGCGTGACGTCGGCACCACGCTGCGCCGCCACCCTCGCCACCGCATACCCCTGCTTGCCGGAGCTGCGGTTGCCGATGAAGCGCACCGGGTCGATGGGTTCACGGGTACCACCTGCGGTGACCAGCAGTCTGCAGCCGGCCAGGTCGTAGGGCAGGGCGTCGTGGCGCTCCAGCAGTAACTGGGCCAACGTGGTGATCTCCTCGGCTTCGGGCAGCCGGCCGGCTCCGCTGTCCGCGCCGGTCAGCCGACCGGATGCCGGCTCCAGCACCACCGCACCGCGACGGCGCAGCGTGGCGACGTTGTCGACGGTCGCCGGGTGCAACCACATCTCGGTGTGCATCGCCGGCGCGAACAACACCGGACATCGCGCGGTCAGCAGTGTCGCGGTCAGTAGATCGTCGGCTCGCCCCGCGACGGCGCGGGCCAGCAGATCCGCAGTGGCCGGTGCGACGACAACCAGGTCCGCTTGCTGGCCGAGGTGGACGTGCGGGACGTCGGGCACGTCCTCGAAGACACCGGTGCGTACCGGTTGACCGGAGAGCGCTTCGAAGGTGGCGGCCCCGACGAATCGCAGCGCCGATTCCGTGGGGATCACCCGCACTTGATGACCGGCCTCGGTGAGCTGGCGAACGACGGTGCAGGCCTTATAGGCGGCGATGCCGCCAGAAACGCCGACGATGATCCGTCTGCGGTCCATCACTTCTGCTCTTCGCCCGAACGGCCCATCGCCGGCCCCTGCCGCCGTCTACTCGCCTTCGGTGTGTTCGAGAAGATCGGAGTGGATCTCGCGCAGCGCGATCGACAGCGGCTTCTCCTGCAGGCCCGGCTCGACCAGCGGGCCGACGTATTCGAGAATGCCCTCGCCGAGTTGGTTGTAGTAGTCGTTGATCTGCCGCGCACGCTTTGCCGCGTAGATGACCAGGGCATACTTGCTCGACACACGGTCCAGCAGCTCGTCGATCGGCGGATTGGTGATGCCCAGCGGCGTGTCGTAGGCGCCGATGCCGCCCGACGCCGGGTCGAACTGGTCGACGGCAGGCACGGCGGTCAAAGCGGCATCGGATGCTGAAGTACTCACGTAATACGATCTCCTGGCGGTGTAGTGCTAAGCACGGTTGAAAGACGCGGCGGGCGACTCTTTACCGCCCGATCACGCGGTGTCCGGCGCGGTTCCCACCAGCAAGGATACCAATTCGGCGCACGCCGTCTCCAATCGGCGATTCACCACGACTTCATCGAAGTCGCTTTGCGCGGCCAGCTCGGCGCGGGCCGTCGCCAAACGGCGCTCGATGACCTCCGGTGTCTCGGTCGCGCGACCGATCAGCCGGGCCTCCAACGCCGCCCAATTCGGCGGCGCCAGAAACACGGTGATCGCCTCGGGCAGCGCGGCTTTGACCGCCCTGGCGCCGGCCAGGTCTACTTCGATGAGGACCGGGTGGCCGTGGGCGGTGGCTTCCCGGATCGGCGCGGCCGGCGTGCCAGAACGGTGCAGCCCGCCGTGAATTTCCGCCCACTCCAGCAGCTCACCCTGCTCAATCAGCTGGTCGAAACGCTCAGCGGTGACGAAGTAATAGTCGACGCCGTCGACCTCACCCGGCCTTGGCGCCCGGGTAGTGGCCGAAACGCTGAAATGCAGGTGAGGAACCCGTTCCCGCAGGCAGCGCACCACCGTCGATTTACCCACCGCCGACGGACCGGACAGCACCACTATGCGGCCCGCGGATTCGGGCAAGCCGGAAGGCTCGCCAACCGGGGTGCCCGGCGCTTGGCCAGGGCTAGGCGGAACCGAACTTCTCCAGCAGTGCCTTGCGCTGCCGATCGCCGAGACCGCGCAGGCGGCGGGTCGGGGCGATCTCGAGTTCGGTCATGATTTCCTGGGCCTTGACCTTGCCGACCTTCGGCAATGCTTCGAGTAGTGCGGACACCTTCATCTTGCCCAGCACCTCGTCGGTCTCGGCGTCCTTGAGCACCTGGTTGAGGTTGGTGCCGCCGCGCTTCAGCCGATCCTTGAGCTCAGCTCGCGCTCGACGTGCGGCAGCAGCCTTCTCCAACGCGGCGGCGCGCTGCTCGTCGGTCAACTGGGGAAGGGCCACGATTCCTCCGTCTCATCGTCATCATCATCGATAGCCATCGAACTTTACTTTTCTCAGCCGGGTAGTCCAGCCAGCGCAGACGACCGTACCGACGCTGTCTGACGAAATCTAACCCGGCCCCCTGCTTCGGGCTATAAACGCCCAGCGTACGGCCCGACGGGCGGGCCGCGCCGCTTTTTTCCTCAGTGAGCACGCCGGGAAATCACGAGGCCGCGCGAGCGAGCCGAAATGGCCCTCGATTGGCGCGCCTAGCTGGCCTTTTATCCCGGCCGGCGAACCGGTCAGTGCAGCGAGCCAGGCCGGCCACGGGTCGGACGGCTGCCCCAGGCAAGAATGCGGTAGATCACACCGGTGTCGCGCGTGTCGCGGGTTCGGACCGGGCGCCGGTTCTGGTGTCAGCGGCCCCGGCGCATCATTTACCGCGCCAAGCCCGGTCAAACGGCAGCCGCCAGGCGCTGGGCGCGATCAGTTGGTGGACGGCGTTGGGCCCCCAGGACCCGATGTCGTAGGCACGCACCGGCGGCGGATCGGCGAGCAGCGGCTCCGAGACCTCCCAGAGCCGTTCAATGCCGTCCGACGTGGTGTAGAGCGTGTGGTCGCCGCGCATCGCGTCCAGAATGAGCCGCTCGTAACCTTCCAGGACCTCGGTTACCGTGTCGGTCTCGGCCAGCCCGAACTGCAGGCTGTGCTTGTCGAGTTTCATGCCCGGTCCTGGGCGTTTGCCGTAGAAGGACAACGACACCTTGAATTCGTCGGCGAGGTCGAAGGTGAGGTGGTCGGGGCCTTGCCCTCCGACGCCGGACCCGCTGGGGAACATGCTCTTGGGTGGCTCCCGGAACGCGATCGAGATGATCCGCTGTCCCTCGGCCATGCATTTGCCGGTGCGCAGGTAAAACGGCACCCCCGCCCAACGCCAGTTGTCTATCTCGCACTTGAGCGCCACAAAGGTGTCAGCGTCGGACTCCGCGGACACACCGGGCTCTTCGCGGTATCCGCGGTACTGACCGCGCACCACGTTGCTCGGGTCCAGCGGCACCATCGAGCTGAACACCTTGTTCTTCTCGGCGCTGATCCCACGCGACGCCAATTCGGTGGGCGGCTCCATGGCAACGAAGCCGAGAATCTGGAACAGGTGAGTCACCACCATGTCCTTGAAGGCTCCGATCGGCTCGTAGAACTTCGCGCGGCCCTCCAGAGTCAGCTTTTCGGGGACGTCGATCTGAACGTGGTCGATGAACGTCCGGTTCCAGATCGGTTCGAACAGGCCGTTCGCGAAGCGGAAGGCGAGGATGTTCTGCGCGGCCTCCTTACCCAGGAAGTGGTCGATGCGAAAGATCTGCGACTCGTCGAACGTCTCGTGAATCGAGGCGTTCAAGTCGACGGCGCTGTCCAGATCAGTGCCGAACGGTTTTTCCATCACCACCGCGGCGTTCTTGGCCAGTCCCGCTTCCCGCAAAGTCTCGACCACCGGGATCACGGCATCGGGCGGAACGCTCAGATAGTGCAGCAGTCGCACGTCACCTTCCAGGTTCGCGGCCTGGTCGTTGACGGTCGCGGACAATTCACCCGCTCCGCTGCCCTGCGGCACATACCGCAGGTTCTTCACCCACTCCTTGAGTTCGTCCTCGGGCACCTCATGACGGGAGAACTCCTCACAGGCGTCGGCGGCCAGCTTCTGAAAATCCTCGTCTTCCAGGTCCTCCAGGGAGGTGCCGACGATGCGCAGATCAGGCGCCAGCTTCGACAACGACAGATGAAAGAGCCCGGGAATCAGCTTCCGCCGGGCGAGGTCGCCGGTGGCCCCGAACAGGACGACGACGTGTGGACGGGTGGCGACGTCGGACTTCTTCTCGGATCCTCGAGTCTGTTTGGTCACAGTACGATCGTCCCACTCTCGGCCGAAGTTCGTCGACCCTTGGCGCCAGTTGCCGCAGTCGGGATCGGTGCGCGCGGCTGTGCCAGACCTACCGCTCTGCAGCGCAGCGTCGGCGACGATGCCAGGGACGACTGGCCAACGGCGGCGTCACTTCGACTGCCCAGGCGCTGACCGAACCCGCTCGGTCAAGCGACTGTTCCGACCAGAAACCGTCCTGCGTAACGATGCGGTCGCCCCCAGCGATATAACTTACTTGTGCTGCGAAAATTTGCACTGAATTTTCCACAGCAAACTCTAAAGCACACCTTACTAACCCGATAAACTCGACCGATACCTTTCGAATTGTCAGGATGACCGCCGAAATGATTCGGAAAAGGATGGGTGTAAAAACTATGACCGCAAAAAGTCTGCTTCGCGTGTCTTTGCTCGCGCTAGGCGTGGGTTTGGCCGGATTCTTCGGTGCTGGAATCGCCACGGCAAACGCCGCCCCCGCAGCGACGACAACTTCGCCGCACTCGACTACCGATGTGCATTCGGCCAGCTCGAAGATCAAACCGACGCACCACCAGAAAAAGGAGATCGGCAAAGCAGCCGAAAAGCAAGCCAAGCACAGTGGGCTAGCCGTCGGCTAGCGACATGCCCTCGATGCCGGGTCACCACGAAGTGGCCCGGCATCGTGTTGTGTCGGTCAACCAACCATCAAGTCAGCTCGTCGACCACCGCCGCGACGGCGTCGAGGATCCGCTGTCCTGCCGCCCGCAGCGCAGCCACCTGCGGCCCGGCCCGCAGCACCTCGCGCGCCACGGCCGGTAGCAACGCTTCCGGGGGTGCCCCCAGCTGCCGCAGCGACTCCGGGCGGCCGCCCTGCACCCCGATGCCCGGCACCAGTATCGGCCCGCCGAGCCGACTGAGGTCGGGCGGCTTGAACACCGTGGCCCCAACCACCACCCCGACGGATCCGGGCTCCCCTGGATTCACCGACTGTCCTTCGGTCCGGTTGATCACCGCCGCCTGGTCGACGATCAGCTGAGCCACCGTACGGCCGCCGTCGGCGCTGGCGCGCTGCACGTTCGCGCCCTCGGGGTTGGAGGTGGCCGCGAGCACGAACACGCCCCGGTCGGTGGCCGCGGCGGCCTCAATCAGCGGCCGCAGTGAGCCGAAGCCCAGATACGGTGCGGCGGTGACGGCGTCGACGGCCAGCGGCGAGTCACCCGCCCAGGCCGTGGCGTATGCCGCCATGGTCGACCCGATGTCACCGCGCTTGGCGTCGGCCAGCACCAGCACGCCCACCTCCCGCAACGCGGCGATTGTGCGTTCGAGTACCGCGTACCCGGCGGCGCCGTACATCTCGAAGAACGCGACCTGCGGTTTGACGACGGCAAAGCCGGCGTACGCCTCGACACATCTGTCGCAGAACGCCGCCAGACCGTCTGCTGTGGTGGGCAGATCCCAGGCGCGCAGCAGCTCGGGATGCGGGTCAATGCCCAGGCAAAGCGGTCCCCGGCGGGTCACTGCGTCCCGCAGCCGGGCGCCGAACCCGGGCATCGCTAACGATCCCTGCTGCTCAGCGCGGTGTGCAGCTCCTGCAACGACCGCACCCCGATGTCGCCGCGGATGCCGGCTTCGATGCCCTGCACGGCGGCCGACGCGCCCTGCACAGTGGTCACGCAGGGAATGTTCATCGACACCGCTGCCGAACGGATTTCGTAGCCGTCGATGCGTGGGCCGTAGTTGCCGTACGGAGTGTTGATGACCATGTCCACCTCCCCGGCGCGGATCGCCTCGACCGCCGACAGCGCCGGGCGGTCCGGACTCGGCTCCTCGAAATGCTTGCGGACCACTTCACATGGAATACCGTTACGCCGCAGCATCTCAGCGGTGCCCTCGGTGGCCAGCACCCGAAAGCCGAGGTCGGCAAGACGCTTCACCGGAAACACCAGTGACCGCTTGTCACGGTTGGCGACCGACACGAACACGGTGCCCTCCGCGGGCAGCGAGCCGTAGGCGGCGGTCTGGCTTTTGGCGAAAGCGCTGCCGAAGTCGCGGTCGATGCCCATGACCTCGCCGGTGGATTTCATCTCCGGACCCAGCAGCGAGTCGACGCCCGAGCCGTCGGCCCTCCGGAACCGGTTGAACGGCAACACCGCTTCCTTGACCGCGATCGGGGCGTACGTCGCGGCGGTGCCGCCGTCTCCGACGGGCGCCAGGATGCCCTCGTCGCGCAGCGCCGCGATGGTGGCGCCCAGCATGATCCGGGCGCACGCCTTGGCCAGCGGTATTGCCGTGGCCTTGGACACGAACGGCACCGTGCGACTGGCTCGCGGGTTCGCTTCGAGCACATACAAGACGTCGTCTTTGAGCGCGAACTGCACGTTGAGCAGCCCCACGACGCCGATGCCGTGCGCGATGGCCTCCGTGGCCTGCCGCACCTTGTCGATGTCCGTGCGGCCCAGCGTGACCGGCGGCAGCGCGCACGCCGAGTCGCCGGAATGGATGCCGGCTTCCTCGATGTGCTCCATGATCCCGCCGATGTAGACCTCACTGCCGTCGCACAAAGCGTCGACGTCGATCTCGATCGCATCCTCCAGGAAGCGGTCCACCAGCACCGGGTGCTCGGGCGAAAGTTCGGTGGCGCGGGTGATGTAGCCCCGCAGCGTCTCGTCGTCGTAGACAATCTCCATGCCCCGGCCGCCGAGCACGTAGGACGGCCGCACCAGCACCGGATAGCCGATGTCGGCGGCGATGCGGCGGGCCTGATCGAAGGTCGTGGCGGTGCCGTAGCGCGGCGCGGGCAAACCCGCCGTGGTCAGCACGTCGCCGAAGGCGCCGCGGTCTTCGGCCAGATCGATAGCCTCCGGCGGAGTACCCACGATCGGCACTCCGGCGTCGGCCAGTCGCTGTGCCAGCCCCAGCGGGGTCTGTCCGCCCAGTTGGACGATTACTCCCACGACTCCGGTACCCTCGGCGCCGCCTGCTCCGGACTGCGATTCGGAGTGAAAAACCTCCAGGACGTCTTCGAACGTCAACGGCTCGAAGTAGAGCCGGTCGGCGGTGTCGTAGTCGGTGGACACCGTCTCGGGGTTGCAGTTGACCATCACGGTCTCGAAACCGGCCTGCGACAGCGTCGTCGCCGCATGCACACAGCTGTAATCGAATTCGATGCCCTGGCCGATCCGGTTCGGGCCCGAGCCCAGGATCAGCACTTTAGGCTTCTCGATTTGCGGGGCCACCTCGGTTTCGGCGGCCGGGTCGAGCTCGTAGCTGCTGTAGTGGTAGGGCGTCCTGGCTTCGAACTCGGCGGCGCAGGTGTCCACCGTCTTGTACACCGGGTGAATGCCGAGCCGCCTGCGCAGCGACCGCACACCGTCCTCGCCGGCGAATTCAGGTCGCAACGCGGCGATTTGGCCGTCGGACAGCCCGCTGTGTTTGGCCCGCCGCAGCAGGTCGCCGTCGAGCACCGCGGCGCCCAACAGCTCGGCGCGCAACTCGGCGAGTTGGCTGATCTGCGCGACGAACCACGGGTCCACGCCGGAGGCCAGCGACACCTCTTCGACCGATGCGCCCAACCGCAGCGCCAGTTCGATGTCGTAGAGCCGGCCTTCGGACGGGTGGCGCAGCCGGTTCAGTGCGGTGTCGACATCACCGTCGGGATCCGGTTTGGTCCAGAATCCGGCTCGGCTGGTTTCCAGCGACCGCATCACTTTGCCGAGCGCCTCGATGAAGTTGCGGCCCAGCGACATTGCTTCACCGACGGATTTCATGGTGGTGGTCAGGGTCGGGTCGGCGCCGGGGAACTTCTCGAAGGCGAATCGCGGCGCCTTGACCACGACGTAGTCCAGGGTGGGTTCGAAGCAGGCCGGGGTTTCCTTGGTGATGTCGTTGAGGATCTCGTCGAGGGTGTAGCCGATGGCGAGCTTGGCGGCGATCTTGGCGATGGGAAAGCCGGTGGCTTTCGACGCCAGGGCGCTGGACCGCGACACCCGCGGGTTCATCTCGACCACGATCAGCCGCCCGTCGCGCGGATCGACCGCGAATTGGATGTTGCAGCCGCCGGTGTCCACTCCAACTTCACGCAGGATCGCTATCGCCAGATCGCGCATCCGCTGGTATTCGCGGTCGGTCAGCGTCATGGCCGGTGCGACGGTGACCGAATCGCCGGTGTGCACACCCATCGGGTCGACGTTCTCGATCGAGCACACCACCACCACGTTGTCGTGGCCGTCGCGCATCAGCTCGAGCTCGTATTCCTTCCAGCCGAAGATCGATTCCTCGATCAGCACATTGGCGCTCGGCGAGGCCGCCAGCCCGGCGCCGGCCATCCGGTCGACCTCCTCAGCGCTGGCCGCCATGCCCGAGCCCAGCCCGCCCATGGTGAACGAGGGCCGGACGACGACCGGCAGACCCAGCTCGTCGACCGTTTCGCGGACCTCGTCCATGGTGAAACAGACTCGGCTGCGGGCGGATTCGCCGCCGACCTTGGCGACGATGTCTTTGAACCGCTGGCGGTCTTCGCCGCGCTGGATGGCGTCGAAGTCCGCGCCGATCAACTCCACGCCGTAGCGCTCCAAAGCTCCGTTCTCGTACAGCGCGACCGCGGTGTTCAGCGCGGTCTGCCCGCCCAACGTGGCCAGCAGCGCGTCGATCTTGTTGCCCAGCTGCGCCTGCTGGGCGATCACCCGCTCGACGAACGCCGCGGTGATCGGCTCGACATAGGTGAAGTCGGCATACTCCGGGTCGGTCATGATGGTCGCCGGGTTGGAGTTGATCAGGCTGACCTGCAGGCCCTCGGCGCGCAGCACCCGGCAGGCCTGCGTGCCGGAGTAGTCGAACTCGGCCGCCTGCCCGATGACGATCGGCCCCGAGCCGATCACCAGGATGTGGCGCAAGTCGGTGCGGCGCGGCACTAGCTGCCCTCCCCTTGCATCACGTCGATGAATTGGTCGAACAGATACTCGGCGTCGTGCGGGCCGCCGGCGGCCTCCGGGTGGTACTGCACCGAGAACGCCTTGCCGTCCACAAGTTTGACGCCTTCGACGACGCCGTCGTTGGCGCAGGTGTGGCTGACGACGGCCGGCCCGAACGGCGTATCGAAGCGCTGGCCCGCCTCACCTTCCAGCGCGAAGCCGTGGTTCTGCGCGGTGACCGCGACCCGTCCGGTCGCGTGGTCGATGACCGGGACGTTGATGCCGCGATGTCCGAACACCATCTTGTAGGTCGACAGGCCCAGCGCACGGCCCAGGATCTGATTGCCGAAGCAGATGCCGAACAACGGGATTCCGGCGTCGAGCACGTCACGGGTGACCGCCACGATGTGCTCGGCGGTGGCCGGGTCGCCCGGGCCGTTGGACAGGAACACACCGTCCGGGTTGAGTTCGCTGATCTGCTCGAACGTCGCCGACGACGGCAGCACATGGCTGCGGACCCCGCGACGGGCGAAGTTGCGCGGCGTGTTGGTCTTGATGCCCAGATCGATGGCCGCCACCGTGAACCGTTGCGGCCCTTCCGGTTCGACGAGGTAGCCGCCGGGGGTGGTCACCTCCCCGGCCAGGTCAGCGCCCAGCATCGGCTGCTGGTCACGGACCCGGGTCACCAGGTCGTCCGGCCCGGCGAGCGCGGCACCGGAGAACACCCCGGCCTTCATCGAGCCGCGGCTGCGCAGATGCCGCACCACCGCGCGGGTGTCGATGCCGGCAATCCCGACGATGTGCTGGCGCACCAGTTCGTCTTCCAAGGTGCCGGTGGCCCGCCAATTCGACGCCCGCGGCGACGGGTCGCGCACCGCATACCCGGCGACCCAGATCTTGTCGCCCCGGCTTTCGGCATCCTCGTTGTTCCAGCCGGTGTTGCCGATCTGCGGCGCGGTGGCCACCACGATCTGGCGGTGATAGCTCGGATCGGTCAGCGTCTCCTGATACCCCGACATGCCGGTGGAGAACACCGCTTCACCCAAAGCCTGGCCGATCGCCCCGAACGGCCGGCCGGTGAAGACCCGGCCGTCCTCGAGGACCAGCATGGCTTTCCCTTGGGCGGTCATGTGCGCCGCTCCTCCTCATCGCTTCGCTCTGCATCGTCGCCGGCGGTCATGTGCGCCGCTCCTCCTCATCGCTCGGCTTCGCCAACCAGCGTTCGTATGTCGCGCGGTCCTCGCCGCGAAACCCGGTGTCGATCTCGGCGCCGGACGGCAGCTGCCACCGGATCACCAGGATCCCGCTCTGGTTGGTGGCTCTGCCGAGCATCCTGCGTTCGGCGCGGATCGCGGTGATCGACTCCTGGGGTATCCAGATTGAGTTGGCCGTCGAGCGTTGCACCAGTATCCCCTCGGGATAACGGGTCAGCAGCGCCTTGCTGCGGTACCCGAGGTCGCCGACGGCGACGCGGTCATGCCAGCTGGGCACCAGTGTGCAGCCGACGTAGGTGCCCCGGGTTGGTGCGACGATCGCGGCCCCCACCCGCTCGGGCACCGCGGGCAAATCACCGATCAGTGCCGCCTGCCGCTGCCCGCGGCGCCGCCAGCCACGCATCATCAACTGAATCACGAACGCGATTAGCAGCACGAGCACCGCGGCGACGATCAACGACGCGACCCAGGTGGCGGAGTTCATGCGCGCCGCTCCTCCCTGCTTTGCCCGATCGCACTGTCCTGTTCATCGTCGCCGGCGCGGTTCATGCGCCGCTCTTCCCTGCTTTGCCCGATCGCACTGTCCTGTTCATCGTCGCCGGCGGGGTTTATGCGCCGCTCCTCCTCATCGCGCCGCTCTGCATCGTCGCCGGCGGGGTTTATGCGCCGCTCCTCCTCATCGCTTCGCTCTGCATCGTCGCCGCCGCGGTTCATGCCGGGCTCTTCCCGTCCCGCGCGGTGACCTTGCCGCGTAGCAGCGTCGCGGTCACCGTGACAGGCAAGGTCATCGACTCGTAGGGAGTGTTGGCCGACCGGCTGACCAACTCGGACCCGGCCACCGTCCAGGTGCCGTCGGGGTCGATCACGGTCAAGTTGGCCGGCTCCCCCACTTCCAGCGGGCGGCCCTGGTCGGACAGCCCGGCGATGCGCGCGGGCTTTTCACTCATCACCGCCGCAACGTCGCGCCAAGTCAGCAAGCCGGGCTTGACCATGGTTTTTGCCACCACCGACAGGGCGGTCTGCAGCCCGAGCATGCCGGGCCGCGCGGCGGCGAACTCGACGCACTTCTCGTGCTCGGCGTGCGGGGCGTGATCGGTTGCCACGCAGTCGATGACACCTTCGGCAAGGGCTTGGCGCAGCGCTGCGGCGTCGGCGGCCTCCCGCAGCGGCGGGTTGACCCGGTTGACCCCGTCATAGCCGGCCAGCCTGCTGTCATCGAGCAACAGGTGATGAGGGGTGACCTCAGCGGTGATCGAAATGCCCTGCGCCTTCGCCCATCTCAAGATTTCGACGGTGCCGGCCGTGGAGGCGTGACAGATGTGGACGCGCGCACCGGCGTCGCGGGCAAGCAGTGCGTCGCGCGCGACGATCGACTCCTCGGCGGCCCGCGGCCAGCCGGCCAGGCCCAGCCTTGCGGCGTTGGGTCCCTCGTGTGCGACGGCACCGGCGGTCAACCTGGGTTCTTCGGCGTGCTGGGCGATCAGCACGCCCAGCCCGGTGGCGTACTCCAGGGCACGGCGCATCACCAGCGGGTCGTACACACAGTTGCCGTCGTCGGAGAACATCCGCACCCCCGCCGCGCCGGCCGCCATCATGCCCATTTCGGTGAGCTCGGTGCCGGCCAGCCCGACCGTGACCGCACCCACTGGGTGCACGTCGACCAGTCCCACCCGCTGACCGCGGTGCCAGACGTGGTCGGTGACCACCGGGCTGTCCGCCACCGGGGTGGTGTTGGGCATGGCGAACACCGCGGTGTAGCCGCCGAGCGCCGCTGCGGCCGAGCCGGTTTCGATGTCCTCGGCGTATTCGCGGCCGGGCTCGCGCAAATGGGTGTGCAGATCGACCAGGCCGGGCAGCAGCACGTGTCCGGTCGCGTCGATGACGTCAATGTCGTTCTGGAGTCCTCCGGATTCCGCCAGCCGCGCGCCGATTTGCACGATCTGGCCGTCGTAATCCGGGCCGTCGACTAGCACGTCGACCCGGTCACCTTCGCCGTAGAGCCGCACACCGCGGATCAGCACGCTCACGCCACAACCTCTTTCTCGCCGGCCGCCGTCCCGATGAGCACGTGGAACAGCACCGCCATCCGGACGTGCACGCCGTTGGAAACCTGTTGTAGCACAGCCGATTGCGACGAGTCGGCGACCGCTGAGGAGATTTCCATGCCGCGCAGCATCGGGCCGGGGTGCAGCACTGCGGCGTGACCGGGCAACATCGCTTGGCGCCGGGCGGAGAGGCCGTAGAGCACCGAGTATTCCCGCGCCGACGGGAAGAAGCCGCCGGTCATCCGCTCGGCCTGCACCCGCAGCATCAGTACCGCGTCGGCGGCGGGCAGTTCGGCGTCGAAGTCGTGCGACACGGTGACCGGCCAGCTGGCCACCCCGACCGGCAGCAGCGTCGGAGGCGCCACCAGCACCACCTCGGCGCCCAGTGTGTGCAGCAGCATGACATTCGAGCGGGCGACCCGGCTGTGCAGAATGTCGCCGACGATCACGATGCGCCGGCCGTCGATGCCGCCGAGGCGTTGCCGGATGGTCAAGGCATCCAGCAGCGCCTGCGTCGGGTGCTCATGGGTGCCGTCACCGGCGTTGATCACCGCCGGGCTAGTCGAGTGCTGACCGCTGGAGGAAGAAGTCCAGTCGGCCAGGCGATGCGCAGCACCCGATGCCGGGTGCCGGATGATCAGCGCGTCGGCGCCGGCCGCCCGCAGCGTCAGCGCGGTGTCGCGCAGCGACTCCCCCTTGGCCACCGACGATCCGGTCGCGCTGACGTTGATCACGTCGGCGCTCATCCACTTGCCCGCGACCTCGAACGACACCCGGGTGCGGGTGGAGTTTTCGTAGAACATCGTGACGACGGTGCGGCCCCGCAGCGTCGGCAGCTTGCGGACCTCGCGGCCCACCAGCGCCTGAGCGAACCGGTCGGCGTCGTCGAGGATTGCGGTGGCCTCGTCGCGGCTGAGGTCACCGGCGGCCAGCAGGTGGCGCGTCACCGGGAGATCACCACCGCGTCGCGGCCGTCCTGCTCGGTGAGCAGCACATGCACGCTTTCGCTACGGGAGGTGGGGACATTCTTGCCGACGTAGTCGGCACGCAGCGGCAACTCCCGATGGCCGCGGTCGACCAGCACCGCAAACTGCACGATCCGTGGCCGGCCGACATCCCGTAGCGCGTCCAGCGCCGAGCGCACCGAGCGCCCGGAGTAGAGAACGTCGTCGACGAGGATGACCAGCGCGTCGTCGATACCACCGGCCGGAATTTTGGTCTCCGCCAACGGTCGCGGCGGTTGCAGCATCAGATCGTCGCGGTACAGGGTGATGTCCAGGGCGCCGCAAGGGACCGCGACGCCGGAAAACTCGGCGATGTTCGCCGCCAACCTCTTCGCCAGCGTCACCCCGCGGGTGGGTATGCCCAGCAGCACGACCCGCCAGGCGTCCTCGCTGTCGAGCGCGGTTTTTTCGATGATCTGGTGCGCGATGCGGGAAATGGTGCGGCTCACGTCGGCCGCCGACATCAATTCCCTGGACTCGCTGCCCAGTCTGGTGTCACCTGCAGCGCCCATAAGGATCCTGACCTCCTTCTCCGCCTCACGGGACGGATCGTTAAAGGATGTCGGCTGCTCGGCAGCTTAGCACCGGGGCACTGACGGATGCTGGTGGACGTCGTGCGGCGCGGCGTCGAACCCTACCCGCGAAGCACGGCCCGGAGCCGCGACGGTCACACGTTAACCTCGACCGGGTGAATCTCGACGATAATCAGGCGTCGATCCGTGCGGCCTGCGACGCCGGTTTGCTGGCCGGAGCGGTGACGCTGGTGTGGCGGCGCGGAGAAGTGCTGCAGGTCAACGAGATCGGCTACCGCGACGTCGAAGCCGGTGTGCCGATGAGCCGCGACACGGTGTTCCGCATCGCCTCGATGACCAAGCCGCTGACCGTCGCTGCCGCGATGAGCCTGGTCGACAAGGGGTCCTTGGCGTTGACGGACCCGATCGAGCGCTGGCTGCCCGAACTCGCCGGGGTGCGGGTGCTGCAGGATCCGCGGGCTCCGCTGCAACGCACTGAGCCGCTGCAGCGCGCGATTCTGGTCGAGGATCTGATGGTTCATACCACCGGGCTGGCTTACGCGTTCAGCGTTGACGGCCCGATCGCCCAGGCGTATTACCGGCTGCCGTTCAGGCAGGGCCCGGACGCCTGGATGGCGGCGCTGGCCGAGATACCGCTGGTACACCAGCCCGGTCTCCGGGTGACCTACAGCCATGCCATCGACGTGCTCGGCGTCCTGCTGTCCCGGATCGAAGGCAAGCCGTTTCACCAGGTGCTCGACGAACGGATTCTGCAGCCGTTAAAAATGTCCGACACCGGGTTTCACCTCTCGCCGCAAACTGGCCGCCGCGCAGCAACCATGTACCGTCTCGACGACGACGACCGGCTGCGACACGATGTGCTCGGGCCGCCCCGCGTCAAACCGCCGTCCTTCTGCAATGCCGGCGGTGGGCTGTGGTCGACCGCTGACGATTACCTGCGTTTCATCGAAATGCTGCTGCGCGGCGGGACGCGCAACGGCGTGCAGGTGCTGTCCGCCGAGTCGGTCCGACTCATGCGCACCGACCGGCTGACCGACGAGCACAAGCGTCACCACTTCCTCGGCGCGCCGTTCTGGGTCGGCCGTGGGTTCGGCCTGAACCTTTCGGTCGTCACCGATCCGGCGGAATCGGCACCGCTGTTCGGCCGT